>CBFDCR010000093.1:0-18868 GCA_965603365.1 uncultured bacterium | reverse complement strand
ATATATTTAATAATTATATAATAAAATAGTTGACAAATGTCGAAAATGATAGTATATTATTCTCGGAAGGTTAAAATGAAGACGATAGTTAAATTAAAAAAATTTAAAAATAACTCAAAAGGAGGTTTAAAATGACTATAGTAAGATGGAGACCCTTTTCCGATTTGTTAAATTTACACGGTCGGATCAATCAATTGTTTGAGAGCGAGTTCCGTCGGGATTCCGAGAAGGACAGCCTGGCAACTGGCGCCTGGACGCCGCCTGCGGATATTTACGAGACGAAAGATGAGTATGTGTTCAAACTGGAATTACCGGGCATCTCGAAAGATGAAATAAACATCGAATTTGCCAACGATACCCTGACTATCAAAGGCGAAAGAAAAGAAGAGAAAGAGGTTAAACAGGAAGAATACCACCGGGTCGAACGCTGCTGCGGATCATTCGTCCGTTCCTTCAGCATCCCCAAGAATGTCGATGCCAATAAGATCAATGCTACTATGCAGGACGGTATCTTAGAACTGCGGGTGCCCAAAGTCGAGGAAGCCAGGGCAAAGGCGATCCCCATTAAGGTCAAGTAATTTCGCTCGAAACGTAAACTAAAGAGAGGAAGGCAGCTCCCGGAAGGAGCTGCCTTTTTTTATTTTATTAAAATCTGGTATAATACACTCATGAATCAAGAATTGAGAAACGAGATTCGACAGAATCTTGATGAATATTCCAGGATTCAGAAGAAGCTGGCGGTGTTCCTGGTGGAGTACTGGAATGAGATTCCCCTGATGTCCATTGAATATATTTCCCAGGAGACCGGTGTGAGTATGGCCACCATTATCCGCTTCGTGCGTAAGTTTAACTTCAAGGGCTTTTACGAATTTAAAGAGAAAATCAAAGCGGACATCAAAAACAACATCAATCCGGTGGAACGTTTTCGGCTGCTGAAGCCCGATTTCAGCGGTAAACAATCGCTGGTGAAGTTGGCTAAACAGGACGTAAAGAATATTAACAAGCTCTTGAGTATGGTGAAAGAGGAGGCCTTTCGAAAGCTGGTGGATATGATTGAACAGTCCCGGCGAATCTTTACCTTTGGCGTGAGTATTTCGTCCATCTTTGCTCGAATGATTACCTATATTTTCAACCAGATCCGCAAAGAGACCCACTGCCTGGATGAAGGCTGCATGACAGTGGAGGAGAGGATACTGTCTATTCAGAAAGACGATCTGGTGATATTTTCCTCCTTTTATCCCTACTCCCGGTGTACCGTTGAATTTGCCCAATTGGCCCATCAAGAGGGGCTGAGGGTGGTCGGAATTTCGGACAATGAATATTCCCCCATATCTCAATATGCCTCTTTGGTGCTGGCCATCCCTTCGGAGAATGTCCTGTTTACGACTTCTTTATCCGCCTTTTCCGTACTCATTAATGCCGTCGCCACCGAGATTGCCGTCAAGAAGAAGGATGAACTCAGCGATACCATCAAACTGGCGGATAAAAAGCTGCGAAAGTTCTACTATTTAAGTTAACAACTAACTCCAACTGGTTAACACCGGCCAGATCAGCAGCAAAAGCGACAACAGGACAAAGGCGATCTGCAGGGGAAAATTCCATTTAAACCAACGTTCATAGGGAATCCTGGCCATGGCTAAGGTTCCCACCGTCACCCCCGAGGTGGGGATAATCATGTTGGTAAATCCGTCGCCGAACTGGTAGGCCAGTACTGCGGTCTGACGGGTGATTCCCGATAGATCTGCCAGCGGGGCCATGATGGGCATTGTCAGGGCCGCTTTGGTGGAGCCGGAGGGGATAAAGAAATTCACCAGCAGTTGGATTCCATACTGAACATCCGCTGCCAGCACGATCAACGAAAATACAATCACAAATACATTGGGTATCTTTTTCAATGTTACCTCCGGTTAACTGCAACCGCTAATTATAATGAAAAAAACTCACGGCGTTCAAATAAATAGAAATATTTTTTATTTTCTGGTAAAGTATGGCAATGGAACAGCAGAAAGTCAGATTTCAATTGCGTGGCGTCAAAAGATATTACCATAAGAGGCTGGGACTGCGCAAACGGGCCATCATTCGCGCTTTAGAGGACGTCCACCTGAAGATATATGAAGGAAAAATCAATGCCCTGGTGGGTAAATCCGGCTCGGGTAAATCCACGCTGGCCCGTATTTTGATGGGCCTGGAGGATTTTGATGCCGGGGAAATTCTTTACAAGGGCCGGTCCCTGCCCCAGGTCCCGGTCAGGGCCTTTCGCCGCCGCAACCGCATCATGTTTCAAAATCCCTACCTGTCGGTCAATCCTTACTTCAAGATCCGCAAAATTATTGCCGAACCGCTGCGAATCGAAAAGGTTCCCCGCCCGGAGATCGAAAAACGGCTGGCGGCGTTGTTAAAGATTCTCGGCATCGACTCCTCACTGCTTATCCGCTACCCCCACCAGTTGTCCGGCGGTCAACTGCAGCGGGTGGTGCTGGCCCGGGCCCTGATCGGTGAGCCGGAATTTCTCATCCTGGATGAACCGTTCTCCTCCCTGGACGAAATCATGGCCGCCCGCCTGATGAGACATTTCAAAGCGGTCTTCCGGCAGCTAAAGGTGGGCGTCCTCTACATCTCCCACCACCTCGACCGGGTCCGCTTCCTGGCCGACTACGTCTCGGTCATAGACAAGGGCCGCATCACCGTCCACACCCCCAAACAAGAGTTTTTTTCTGCCCACCACCATCGCTAGTTGATAAATAACGGCAATACCATTATAATATGACTGATGATAGATAAAAGAGACCTATTGCAGGAGATAAAAGATCTATTGGTGTCTAATTTTGGTGGTGATATCCACGATGTCATTCTGTTTGGTTCACAGGCAGACGACAGGGCGCATGAACATTCCGATTATGATGTTCTAATTATTCTTGGCAAAGAATATGATTGGGAATACCAGAATAAAATCACAACTATTTTGTATGATTTGGAATTGAAATACGACATATTCATCGATACCAAGGTGATTTCCACCGGGGAACTCCATACCACGATCAAAGGAAAACATCCGCTCTATGTGGATGCAATCCAACAGGGGATCCGAATCGGAAAATGATTTTTTTGACGTATGTAAGTGTGGGATAATGGTAATCGGTGCTGGGGGTGGTAGGAGGGGAGGGTGAATCTTAGGGAAGCTGGGGAGTTGGGAGAGGGGGTCCTGGCGTTGGTTGAGGTGGGGAAGGTAGGGGAGGCGTTGCAGGGGCTGGAGCCGGTGCTGGGTCAGCGTACGCCTTTCCGCTTGCTGGATGTGATTGGCCGGAAGCTGGGTGCAGGGGCAATACCGGCGGTGAATGGATTGTTGGGGCGGATTGCTGCCGGAAAAGCCGAAGGGGGGTGGGTGGTCATCGGCAGTGCCTTAGGGGAGCAGTTGGCTCGGGACCGCAGCGGCGTGCTGGATCGCTGCCGCGGCTGCATCATCCGGGCGGATGTCTGGTATGCCGCCGATATTATGGCCGAACGGGTGCCTGGGGTATCCCTCCTGTCTGATTTTCAGCCCACCTTGACGCTGCTGTTCCCATGGCGAGGGGATGAGAACCGTTGGCTGCGGCGGGCGCTGGGGGTGGCGGTCCATTTTTGTGCCAAGAGATTTCACGGTGCCGACAGTTACCTGCCGAAGGTGCAGAGCCTGCTGTCTTTTCTGGAACCCCTGTTTGAAGAGAGGAATATGGATGCGGTCAAGGGGATCGGCTGGGGATTGAAGACATTGGGACAGTACTATCCGCAGCCGGTGGCGGACTTCCTGGTTCATCAGTTGGCCGAGCAGAAGCGGCAACCCCGGACATTAATGGTTCGCAAGGCATTGGCCTACCTGCCGGAAGCGCAGCGCCGCCGTCTCGATTGGCAAAAGGAGTAGTGGATAATTGGGTTTAAAGGATTCTGATCAGGGGCCTTGACATTTTCAAGGTGGCTTATTATAATGGAACCAAAATAGAACCGTTTTGGAGGTATGACATGCCGACTACGATTACGGTAAAAAATATTCCTTTGGAGTTATATGATCTACTCAAGAAGAGAGCGGCTTACAACCACCGCAGTATTAACAACGAAATTATTGCTCTGTTTGAAAATACTTTCTTGAGTCAAAGAATCAATCCCGACAATTTCCTCGTTTCTGCCCAAAAATTGAGGGAAAAAACAAAAGGCTTTACCTTAACCGAGGAGATCATTCGTCGCGCAAAATATGAAGGCCGGCCATGATTGTAGTAGATACCAATATTATCGCCTATTTCTATTTGCCCGGCGAATATACGGATCTGGCTGAAAATGCCTTTAGGAAAGATTCCTATTGGGTGGCTCCCTTTCTCTGGCGAAGTGAATTCCGGAATGTTCTGGCACTGTATATCCGTAAAAAAATTCTAACATTAGAAGATACCCTCCAGATTATGCAGGAAGTGGAGCTGTTGATGGAAGGCAATGAATATTCTGTCACTTCGGCCCATATACTTCGTCTGGTCAGGCAAAGCGGTTGTTCCGCTTATGATTGCGAATTTGTTGCCCTGGCTCGTGATCTTCGAGTTCCTCTATTGACCACGGATACTAAAATATTAGAGAATTTCCCCGAGACCGCCGTTCACCCGGATCGTTTTTTAGAGTAGAGTGGGGAGTGAGATGTTTGGTAACGAAATAACGGGGGACAAAGCGGATGTCGCTTTGACCGCCGGGAAGTGAACCATGGCGGCCCGGTATCCGTATAAGCTACGTTTTTTGTCTTTGTTACCGTGATAGGAGGAGATACGTTGATGACTCAAGAAAATAACTACCCGGACTTTGTGGCCCGGTTTTACGATGTGATTTATGAAAAGGTTATCACCGGTGTAGACAGAAAGTATTATGTGAAGAAGATTGTCGAAACAGATGGGCCGGGGCTGGAACTGGGCACCGGCACCGGCCGGATTTTTAGCGAAGCCCTCAATCGGGGGGCGGACATCCACGGCATCGATGTCAGCAGCGCTATGATCCGGAAGTTGAAGGAAAAAATAGCGCCTGAGCATCGCCACCGGCTGCAGGTTCAGGATGCCGTCCGTTTGCATCTTGAAAAGAAGTTTAATCTCATCGTTGCCCCGTTCCGGGTGTTTTCCCATATTATTGAGGTGGACGACCAACTGCAGGCCTTGAATCGTATCTATGACCACCTCAATCCCGGCGGTCGGTTGATTTTCGATCTCTATGTGCCCAATCTAGAGATGCTGCTGTCGGGCATCCGCGACAACGTGGACTTCGAAGGGGAGTATGAGCCGGGCAAGAAGCTGAAACGCATCACCTCCATGCAGGCCGACCTGATCAACCAGATCAGCTACGTGTCCATGACCTTTGTCTGGCAGGAGGGGGGCAAGGAGATCAGCAAAGAGTGGCGCTTTCCCATGCGTTACTACTTCCGCTTTGAACTGGAACACCTGATCCACCGCTCCCCTTTAACGCTGGAAAACATCTACGGCGACTTCCACGAAGGTAAACTCAATGCAGGTTCCAGTGAATTCGTGGTCGTCTGCCGACGGGCAGGCTAAAATACTTTTGCTGAACCTGTCTGCTGTGATATAATCAGGCATTAAGGAGAAAGGCATATGGAAAAAAAAGTGAACATTATCGGGGCCGGCATTGCCGGGCTGTCTGCCGGCTGCTACTTGCAGATGAACGGCTACGATACCGAGATTTTTGAGCTGCACAGCGTGCCGGGTGGGCTGTGCTGCGCCTGGCCGCGCCAGGGGTATACCGTCGAGGGCTGTATCCACTGGCTGGTGGGCTCCAGCCCCAGCGACCCTTTCTACCGGTTGTGGAACGAATTGATCGATATGAAGAAGATGACGTTTGTCGACCATGAAGAGTACATCCGGGTGGAAGATGCACAGGGTAATTGTATGCGGGTGTTTACCGATTTGGACCGCCTGGAGCAGGAGATGCTGGCCAAAGCCCCGGAAGATAAGAAGTTGATCCGTGCCTTTACAAAGGCGGTGAGGAAATTTATTAAGTTTCGCCTGCCCGTCGACAAGGCGCCGGAAACCTACGGGCCGCTGGACGGCCTCAAGTTGATGGTGAAGTTTCTGCCCTTCATGGGGGCGATGCGCCGCTGGACCCGTATCTCGGCCCAGGACTATGCCGACCGCTGCCGGAATCCTTTGTTGAAAAAGACCTTTGAGATGATGTTTATGCCGGAAATGTCCATGTCGTTTCTCATTTTTACCATGGCATGGATGCACGAGAGAAGTGCCGGTTATCCCATCGGCGGCTCCCTGGAATTTGCCCGCTTGATCGAGAAAAAATACCGGGAATTGGGGGGGAAGATCCATTACAACTCGAAGGTGACGAAGGTTTTAACGACAGACGGTGCTGCCCACGGTATCCGGTTGGAGAACGGCGACATGCACCGGGCGGACATCGTCATCTCCGCTGCCGACGGCCACTTTACTATTTTTGAGATGCTGGAGGGCCGGTACATCGACGAGCGGATCAAGGATTATTACGACCATTATGAGACCTTCCCCTCCTATGTGCAGGTGTCGCTGGGGATTGGCCGCACCTTTCCCGGGGCCCCGCAACTGCTCTATTTTCCCCTGGAGGAACCGCTGGTCATCGATGAGAGCGCCAGCGAGGATTATCTGGGCATCCGGGTGTTCAACTTCGACCCCAGCCTGGCCCCCCCGGGCAAGACCGCGATCACCTGCCTGTTCGGTACGGAGAACTATCTATACTGGCAGTCGCTGCGGGAACAGGAGTTGAAGCAATATAAGAAGGAAAAACAGCGGATTGCCCAGGCGGTGATCGATGCCCTGGAAAAGAAATTCGGGGATGTCAAGCAGAATGTGGAGATGATCGATGTGGCTACCCCGGCCACGGTGATTCGCTACACCAACAACTGGAAGGGCAGTTTCGAAGGTTGGCTGCTGACCCCTAAGATGGGCCTGCGGCAGATGAAGAAGACCCTGCCGGGACTTCGCAATTTCTACATGATCGGCCAATGGGTAGAACCCGGCGGCGGCCTGCCCCCAGCCCTCCTCTCCGGCCGCAACGTCACCCAGATCATCTGCCAACACCACCACCAAAAATTCACCACCACCCACTATTAAAAAACAATATCCCCAAACCCTATAATTTGAAGGAGGAAATTTTTGGTTCCGAAAAGGAGGGGGGGGGACGTAGTATATATATTGTAGTTGTAGGAAAAAATATTTTGTGAAGAGAAATGAAATGGTGCAAATGAAAAGAATTAAAACGGTTCTCCGCTGGATGGGGGGATTGTTTGTATTGATTGTTTTGATGGGCCCGCTGGTTGGTCAGCAGCAGAAGGCTGAGGAGGCGGCGACGGTCAAGGAATATGCCGAAGTGGTGAATGCGGAGGTCATTGTCCGGGCCTTGAAAAAAGGTGAGCCGGTGGGGGGCCTGCAGCAGACGGATTTTAGCCTGTTTGAAGACGACCGGCAGCAGGAGATTACCAGTTTCGTGGAAGTCCGGCGCAAGATCGGCGCCGCCGAAAAAGCGGTCGAGACCACAGGGGGAGCGAAAAAGCCGGGCAAAAGACGGCTGTTTCTCCTCTACTTCTGGGTGTCGGGCCCCAAATTTCCCTATCAGGAGGCACTGGATTATTTCTTCGGGCAGGTGTACCGGCCGGGGGATTACGTGCTGCTGGTGATTGGTGACCGGGTGTTCAAGATTATCCGAAAGGAGCACATTGCCCGGGTCATGCCGGTATTAAAAGAGAAACTGGCGGAAGTACTGAAGTGGACGACCGTGGAGCGGGAGCGGGCCATCCGGGAAGCGGGGGAACTGTTCAAGGTCTTTGCCCTGGCATTTAAGCAGAACGAGCGAAGGGGGCTGGAGCAGGCGAGGTTAATCAATGATTTTGACATGCGTTACCGACTGATTTGGGAAGAGTATAAATCCAGGCGGCTCACCTCCAATGTGGACCACCTGGTCAAGCTGGCCGGTTCTTTGACGACCGTGGAACTGGAAAAGTGGGGGTTGGTCTTTTACCAGCCCGATGCCTTTCCCCTGTTCGATCCCGAAAGCCTGATGGTAGACAAGGAGAGTTCCCTTAAGGATTTAAATAGAGTTAAGGAGGTGGTGGGGGCCTTTACCCGCCAGATGAGACGACCCCCCACGGCCGTTGCCGGTCTCAAGGAGGTGGAGCAGGCCTTTATCCGGGCCAACGCCACCTTTCACCTCATGCTGTCGGAGTCGGACGCACCGCAGCAGTACGAGACCACCTATCTGAAGATGGAATACGTACACTCCGATTGGCAGGGGGCTTTTGACAGCATCAGCCGGGCCAGCGGCGGCGATGTCAGGACGGGTAGAAAATTCGATGACCTGCTGGTCCAGGCGGTGGACAGGGAGGACATCTACTACCGGCTGACCTATGCCCCGGCCAAAGACAAAGAGGAGAGCCGGAAACTGACAATCGAGTGCCGGGACAGGGAGGTAAAACTGCGTTATAACCGGCGGCTGCTTTTGGCCGGGGACGACGGCATCCGCATCGACGGACTCTCCGTTTCCCCCCCTGAGGTGACGTTTGCCCTCAACCGGTACCGGCAGTTGTATGACGGCAGCCGGCTGTTTGGGGATATCGAGGTGAAGGTCACGGCCGTTGCCGAAACGGGAAAACTGAATAACTACACACAGACCTTTGAGCCGGATCAGGAGTCCCTCAGCGTAGCCATGAAGATGAATTTTCCCACCGGCGGCCCATATACCGTGATCGTGGAGGCGGTTGACCGGCAGAGCGGGAAATCGACCATAGCCAGCCGCAAGGTCACCGTTCCCCGGGAGGTATCAAAGCCGACTGCAGCGGAGCCGGTTGCGGTGGAAAGGGGAGAGGGGCTGCCGCAGATCCTGGCCCGCGCGGCCCGTTATTGTGAGCGGTTAAAGAGGGCCACCTTTTTCTTTACCTGTGTCGAAGAGGTGAGAGACAGCGCCTTTCTCGGCAAGAAAAAAAGTTACGAGAATGTCTATATGTACGACTACCAGATTGTCCGGGATAAGAAGGGCAAGATGACGGAGCGGCGTATCGCCAACACCACCGACCGGCAGGGCAATCCCTTGAGGCCGGAGTGGACATTCACCAACTTTTTTTCCAATTACTCCTACCTGATGCCGGTGGCCCTGCTGGGCAAGGAGAACCGACCCAAATACCGCTATGGTATTGTAGCGGAGGAAAAGATTAACGATTGCCTGACCGTCAAAATTGAGATAGAGCCTAAAGCAAGCTACGACAGAACGATCACTCACGGCCTGGTCTGGGTGGATGCCAGCGACGGTTCGGTGGTCAAAATAGAGTTAAATCCCCGCTCTATCGAAGGCCTCGATGAATTGTTAAAAAAGGCCAAAGAGAAAAACGCGGACCTGGAGTTGACCGATATCCATTGGTATGAGGCAAAGAGGAAAGGCATCCGCTTCCCCAGTTGTACCGAGATGAGCCGGGTCTATCTGGCCAAACCGGCCGAGGCCGGTCAACCGCGGCTTATACTGGAGTCTGCCAGAACCGTGTTCTCTTTCAAAGACTATCTATTTTTCCGGGTCAATGTGGATGTCCAGCATCAGTAAATCCGGCTAAGATAAACCGCCGTATTTCTCAATCAAATCCAGGAAGATGGCGCCGTACTTCTCCAGTTTTTTCCGGCCCACCCCGTGTATGTTCAGCAGCTCTTCGAGCGATCGGGGCAAATACGCGGCCATCTCGATCAGGGTTTTGTCCGGGAACACCACATAGGGAGGGATACCGGCGGCATCGGCCAGTGCCTTGCGTTTTTGCCTCAGTACCTGGAACAGCTCGCCGTCGTACTCCGGCAGCCCTTTGTCGACTTTCGGGGCCCTCTCTTTTAGGGGTGGGGCTTCCTCCTGGGGAATGATGCCCCATACCGTATCCTTGCGCCGGAACAGGTCATAGGCCTCAGGCGTAATCTTCAGACTGCCGTACTGCATCTCCTGGGCAATTAACCCCTGCTGGATCAACTGCCGGGAGAGGTGAAACCACTGTTTGCGGGAGTACTCTTGCCCGCCGCCGTACACCTCCAGCCGGTCATGCCCGGCTCTCAGTATTTTTTGGGACTTTGAACCCCGCAGCACGTCGATGATGTGGTTGGTGCCGAATATCTGGCCGGTGCGTTTCACGCAGGAGAGAAAAATCTGGGCCAGCCCGGTAATATCCTGCCGCTCCTTTGGATCGGACAGACAGTTGTCGCAGGCGCCGCAGTTCTCCGCCTCATACGTTTCGCCGAAGTACGACAGCAGGGGGCGGCGGCGGCAGACATCGGTTTCGGCAAAGCGCAGCAGGGCGCTGAGGTGGACGTGGGCCACCCGCTGCCGCTCCTCTTCCATCTGGCCGATAAAGTACTTGATCTTCTGGATGTCGGCATAGCTGAACAGCAGCAGGCAGTGGGCGGGCAGGCCGTCCCGTCCGGCCCGGCCGATCTCCTGGTAGTAGGTCTCGATATTTTTGGGCAGGTCAAAGTGGATCACGAAGCGGACATTGGGCTTGTCTATGCCCATGCCAAAGGCGATGGTGGCCACCATGATCGGGATGTCGTCCCGGATAAATAACTCCTGGTGTGCTTTCCGCTCCTCTTCGGCCAGACCGGCGTGGTAAGGTTTTACCGAAAATCCCCGGTCCGAAAGCGTCTCCGCCAGTTGGTCCACCTGCTTCCTGGAGAAGCAGTAGATAATCCCCGACTCGGAGGCGTGGGCCTTTAAGAAATCGATGACCTGGCCGGTAGGCTCGCTCTTGGCTTCCACCCGGATGACCAGGTTTTCCCGGTCAAAACTGCCGATAAATTGGCTGCCGGCGGCAAAGCCCAGGCTGTCTTGAATATCCTGCCGCACCCGGGGGGTGGCGGTGGCGGTAAAGGCGGCGCACACGGCTTTGGGGAAGCGTTTGCGGATTTCCGCCAGTTGGCGGTATTCGGGCCGGAAATCGTGGCCCCATTCGGAAATGCAGTGGGCCTCGTCAATGGCCAGGCAGGCCACCGGCACGCTGGAAAGCAGCGACAGGGTTCGCTCTTTTAATAGTGTTTCGGGGGCCAGGTAGAGCAATTTGATCCGCCCGGATTGGACCAGCCCGACATTGGTGTGGTAGGCGGCTGGCGACAGGGTGCTGTTCAACACGGTGACTGCTGCCCCCACCTCTGTCAACTGCTCCACCTGGTCCTTCATCAGCGACAACAGCGGCGACACCACGATGGTCAAGCCCTCGAATATGAGCCCGGGAATCTGGTAGCAGAGGGATTTGCCGCCGCCGGTGGGCAAGATGGCTAAGGTATCCTTTCCCCCCAGGATATTCTCGATAATCTCCGGTTGCAGGGGCCGGAAGGCCCCGAAACCAAACACCTCCGTCAAAATCTTCCTGGCCGCTTCAATCATCACAATCATCCATTTTTATTAAGATTTACCATTATAAGAATATCCCAGCCAAAATGCAAACCCCTCCCCCAAAAAGATCCCCCAGGCCCGCTGGAAGGAGTTTGGCATCGGCGTCAGCCAGTAGCCGGCTGTGGCCCGGACGGGGCTGGCAGCACCGTTAACGCAGGATGCGCATCCCTTTGCGTGATACGCACAACCGATACCGTGAGATGAAAAAAATTGATAAGGCCTACCCCGGGAGGAACTGATGTCGGGAATAAAGGATCATAAAAAGGGACAGTCAAAAATAGGATCATCAAAAAAACCGCCGCGAAGGGCGCGAAGGGCCGCTAAGGAAGAAACCGGGAGGGGGCGCTTATTTTTCCCCAAAAATTGAGTTGAAAAGAGATGGATTCTGTGTTAAATATACAATCATGGGCAGCATATCAATTTATTCTAAATTTAATGCCTTGCCGGAGAGCTTAAAAAGAGAGGTAATTGATTTTATCGACTTTCTCTTAAAGAAAAACCAGAAAAACAACAAAAACAAAAAATCGAAAACCCCCAGGTTTGGCAGTCGCAAAGGCATGTTCGAGATGGCCCCCGACTTCGACGAACCCCTCGAAGACTTTAAGGAATACATGTATTAAAATTTCAAATCCTGGAAAAGGAAATTCCCAAATAGGACTGTAAAAGACAGCCGCGAAGAACGTCAAGACGGAATGGGTGTAGGGGACGCAGATCTGCGTCCGTGAGAATGGGCTGTCGGGGATGGGAATTATAGTTGAGAAATGATTTTATTGTAGCTCTCGTGGGAGCCGATCCAAAACCACAGTATCGTGTTGTTCGTCAAAGCCCATTTTCTTTACTCTTCCGGCCTCAAAATCAGCCAGCGCTTTATCAGCCAATTTTGCCAGTTGATCTTCCGTCTCTTTAAACGTTTGATCCCAGCGACTCTCGGCCTCGATATCCGCCAATAACTCCCTGGCGATTTCGTCCTGAAGCGTTTCTGGCAACTTCAATGCCTTATCAAAGGCTTCTTTAAGCAACACGGTCATCTTTTGGACTCCTCAATAATTCGTAATTATAATATAGGTTTTTATTAACCTTTTGTCAACCGAAGCAGTACAAAACAGAGAAAAAAATACCCTCTACCTGGCGAGAACTATAAAAAGGGACAGTCAAAAATTAGGATCATCAAAGAAACAGCCGCGAAGGGCGCTAAAGGGGGGATGGGTGTAGGAAACGGGAGAATCTGCGTCCCTTTTTTGGGAAAGGGGGAGGCGGGGCTGGAAGTCTTGTCGTCGGCGCTGGGGATGTAGAGTTGGCCGCAGGCAGGTAATGAAAATTCCCAAAATCTATAAAGAGCCATCATATCACAAAAGCGGTTAGACGGAAATATTTATTTTGACAGTCAGGCAGGAAATCTTTATAATATAACGTTACGGCAGTCAACGACCCACAACCATCGGTTATGTGATTCGCCTGGCCCTGGGTGTTGAAATTTAGGATTTAGTTTAATGGGAATATATAAAAGAAAATTAGTCGTCAAGGACGCTGAGGGTTACGAAGCGCCTTCGTGTCTCTTCGCGTTCCTTGGCGGCTTAAATGAAAAAGGAGTAGTAAAATGAAAATACCGATTTATCAAGTCGATGCCTTTACCGATAGACTCTTTGGTGGCAACCCGGCCGCGGTGTGTCCCCTCGACGGGTGGCTGGCTGCCGATCTGATGCAAAAAATCGCCGCCGAGAATAACCTGTCGGAGACCGCCTTCTTTGTCAAAGAAAAGAACGGCTTCGGACTGCGCTGGTTTACTCCCCTCATCGAGGTCGACCTGTGCGGCCATGCCACCATGGCCGCCGGGCATGTGATCTTTCATGTTCTGGGTTATAAAGACAAAGAGATCAAGTTTTCCACCCAGAGCGGACAGCTCATCGTGGCCCGGGAAGACGATCTGCTGCGCCTGGATTTTCCCGCCAACCCGGCCAGGCCGGTGGAGACACCGCCCCGGTTGGTGGAGGGGCTGGGCAAAGAACCCGAACGGGTGTTGAAATCCAAAAGGGATTTCCTGGTCACCTTTCCCCATGAAGAGGACATCCTGGCCCTCACGCCCAATTTCGATATTCTCAAAAACCTGGAGTGCCTGTGTGTGATCGTGACCGCCAAGGGGGAAAGCTGTGACTTTGTCTCCCGCTGCTTTGCCCCGGCTGCCGGGATCAATGAGGACCCGGTCACCGGTTCGGCCCACACCACCCTGGTGCCTTACTGGGCCTGCAAGCTGGACAAAGCCACTCTTCACGCCGTGCAATTGTCGAACCGGCGGGGAGAGTTGTTTTGCGAATATTTAGGCGAGTGGGTGCAGATGAAAGGCCGGGCCGTGCTCTACATGAAGGGCGAGATCGATGTGTAACGATAAAAAACGATGTGAATGGTGCCTGGGGCACCCGTTGATGATCGCCTACCACGATACCGAGTGGGGAGTACCGCTGCACCACGACCAAAAGCTGTTTGAGTTCCTGGTGCTGGACGCGTTTCAGGCCGGATTAAGCTGGCTCACCATCCTCAAAAAAAGGGAAAACTTCCGCCGCGCCTTCGACCTTTTCGACCCCGGCAAGATCGCCCGTTACGACGAGGCCAGGATCCAACAGTTGCTCCAGGATGAGGGGATCATCCGTAATAAGTTGAAGGTTCGGGCTGCGGTCACCAATGCCGCTGCCTTTCACCGGCTCAAGGAGGAGTTCGACACCTTTGACCGTTACATCTGGCAATTTGTGTATGGCCAACCCCTGGTCAACCGCTGGCAAGCCATGCAGGAGATCCCGGTCAGTACGAAAGAGTCCGATGCTATGAGCAAAGACTTGAAGCAGCGGGGATTTCGTTTCGTAGGCACCACCATCTGCTACGCCTTTATGCAGGCCGCCGGTATGGTCAACGACCACACCGTGGACTGTTTCCGCTACCATGAGATCGATTATTCATAGATTAATTTGAGGAGGCCAGGATGAAAGTTTTATCACTCTTTTTTTGCCTGGCTTTTGTCATGAGCGGTCATTCAATCGCCCAACTCAGCCTCGACGATATTCCCGCCATGCCGGACAGCCATTTGCAGGATTCCTATTTCCAGGACCCGGAAAATCTCCTGGCGGAGTTCCGGATTTTCCTCTCCCATAAGGCCAGCCTGCGCCAGATCGCCGATCACGGCGTATACAGCGCCGATAAGTGTGTCGCCATCATGGAGCAGGCCGGCTGGCAACTGCGGCAGGAGAACCGGACTTCCCGGGGAGGGGAGTTTACCTTTGGCAAAGATATTATCAAGGAGGTAAAACTCTCCATCGGCCCTGGCGCCAGTGCTATCGGCGGCAAGATGGTGCCCTACGTTTTCCTTAAATTTCATCTCAAGCGCCTGATTCCCTTCGCCGATATCGTCGGCATCGATCCCCCCCATGTACCCCGCTTTCCCGGCAGTGCGCGGCTAAAGTGGATGCACCTGTTGGGGGATTTTTCCCTGAAGTACCTGACCGTCGGTTCTGTCCGGCAGGTGACGGATTATTTTCAAAAGGAGCTGCCCCGCCGCGGTTGGCAGCCGGCTAAAGGCGCCGCCGCCCTCCACTACACCAGGCCCAATGCCAGCCTCAGCCTCCATATTAAACAGAAAGAGGGGATGGTGGAGATCGGGGTCGGCATGTCGGGCCCCCTGACCCGGCAGTTGAAGGCAGAAAAACCGGTCTTCACCCCGCCCAAACAATTACCCCCCTCGGTTGAAAAACCCCTCACCCATATCGATATCAGGGAAGAATTACCCCTTTACCCAGGATTGACCATGGTGAGGCAGAGCCAGTTGCCGGTCACCACCGCCGGTGAAGAGATCATTAAACAGTTTTACGAAAAACCGGATAGCCCCCTGACCGAGAGCCTGGACATGGCCTCCTTCTACTCCCGGCACCTGAAGGAGAGGGGCTGGCAGTTGCTGGATGAGCAGTGGCACGGCTTCGGCCGGAAATTCAACTTTCAAAAAGGGGCGGTGCAGCTGCGGATTATTATCAAGGCCGTGGGCCGGTTGTCGGCAGGCCAGAAGGCGCCCCGGGTGCCCATACCCATGGAGGTGACGGTGGTCTTCCCCATACCCCGCCGGGACATTGCCGGTGACGATATCGAGGGCGTGCCCCGCTTTCCCGGCAGTGTCCGTTTCTACACCCTGAAAGCCGGTATCGATCACCTGGTGAAGTACAAAGCCGCAGCCAGCGTAAAAGAAGTCGAATGGTTCTTTATCGACAGCCTGACAAAAAAGGGCTGGCGATTTTCCGGTAACGATCATACCGGCCTCCTCTTTACCCCCTCTGCCACCCCCGGCTCCCCTGGAGAGGCCTTCTCAAAGGGCAAACTGGTCCCCACCACCCTCAAGCTAAAGGTAGACGACCGCTACGACGGCACCGTCAAAATCGGCCTCGACCTCAGCCGCGGCGACACTTAGATAAGTAGATTTTATTCAATAGGCGTGGCCTGGAGCTCCCACTCCCCATCTTTGTTTGCAATCAGTTGATAGAGTGTGCCGCCCTTAATGGCCCAGGGATATGGCTCCAGGGCATTTTGAAATTTAAAGGGCACGAACAGGTGCGCCAACGGTTTGCCATCTGTATCAAAGATATAGAATTCTATCTTTTCACCCTCCACTCTCCAGGTGAGCACATAGAGCTTGCCGTCCCCCACGAAAAAAGCGGATATTTCCGGGAAGTATTCGGGAAAGACGAAACGTTCCTGGTAGTACTCATAGCCAGACTGGAGACGGAGTTTGAGGAAATCCTGGAACGCCTTATCATCCCTGGGGGTAAACCTCCGCCTCTGGTAATCCTTCTGCCCGATTGTAAGCAGCAGCTTGCCGGTATGGTCCAGCACGTCGATGGCAAACCCCTCCTGGCCGATTATATAGATTTTATTGTCATGGACCTGATAGGCAAAGGCCCTCTTGAGTAACTCGATTGTGCCCGATTGTTGGGCCGGTGATTTCAGGCGGTACAGTGTCTGGCCCTTGTCCAGTTTTTCGTCGTAAGAGTCGATGGTGACGTATTGGCTATCCTCTTCCTGGCTGAGCCCCAGCCCCACGAAGCCCTTCTTTAAGGAAAAAAACACCACCCCACCGGCCTCGTCCCCGGCCTTCAACTCCTTCAAAAAGTTCCCATCCCTGGTGTAATAGGATATTTTTCCCGGGCTGTTGACCAGCAGTTGACCCTCCCAGGGCAAAACTGCAGCAAAGCCCAAAAACTCTTCCGTACCCTCCCCGGCCTGGCCAAATCTCTTCTTCAACCGGTAATCCTGCCTGGAATAGACCAATATACCGGTACCCTCGGTCACATAGACCCACTCCTCATCCACCACCAGCCCATCCGGCCTCTCCACCTCCCCCAACACAGCCAACCTCTCCCCCAATCCCACATTCACCCCCACCACCAACAAAATCCCAAACACCACAACAACCTTCTTCATTTTACCTCCTATCAACACTCAAAACTCCAAACTCCAAACTCCAAACTTAACACTTAACACTTTTTGTACTCCCTCCCCCCCCAAAAAGTTTCAAAACACAAACATTTTCTCCCCCCAATAATTTGACAGGGGCCGGAACATCTTTTATACTTTTCCCATGAAAGCAATCATCCACATCCCCGACGACCTGTTTCAATCGGCCCAAAAAGTGGCCAGAAGACTAAAAATATCCAGAAATGAATTGTTTTCCAGGGCGGTGAAAGAATACATCGAAGAACTGGAATCGGAAGATATCACGCGGAAATTGGATGCCGTCTACAGAGAACATGATTCCAAATTAGATGATGGCCTCTATCGCGCCCAGTTAAATATATTGGAAAAGGAAGAATGGTAATCAAGCGGGGAGCCATCCGGTGGGCCGATTTGGCTGCGCCGGTGAGATCGGCAAAACCGCTCAATATACCCCCCCCGAAAATACCCACTCTTTATCTCCTGCCCGTCCCAATAATTATATCTCCTCAAAATCTCAAACATATTATCATGACCTCACTCTATTCACCATTTCAAGTATACCCGAAACCCCCCAAACAATCAATCCCCTGTTTTTTATCTGGTTTATTCATAATTATACTCTATGATCAAGACAAAGGGGAAAATTTATCACACAAAACAATTGACAATGATTCCATTCTATGATACGACATTTTAGAACAATTGGTTGACTAGAAAAAATTTTATCGTTTTAGATCGAAGTTGATAGAATTGGACAAAAAGAAGATCAATAAAACATTTACAATTTTATTTTCGTTTTTTATGGCCCTCTGTTTGTTGGTGCATTTTTATTGTCGGCCAGGTAAAGAGGCTAAAAATGAATTTATTTTTAAAAATGCCGAACCTGTTCTAAAAAAATGGGATAACATTTTTCACGAACATGAGATTATTGATTTTTACTTCGACGAACCTGGCAGGGAGATTTTTTCAATAGGAGATATGGTTATTAATTCAAAGGGTGATTATATTATCCTGGATGGAAGGGCTAAAAAGGTCCTGCACTTTGATTCCAGAGGCCATTTTGTTCGATACATTGGCAGGCAAGGAGAAGGCCCGGGAGAATTTTTTATCGCGGCTTGCCCCCTCCTGGATGAGAACGAAAATCTCTATTTATTTGATATAGGAAAAAAGCGTATCAATAAATACCGATCTAAAGATTTTAGTTATGAAGATCAAATAAAGTTGAGCCAACATTACCAGGATATAATCATTGACCCCGATGGCGACCTAATAGGTTATACATTAAACGCCCCGGAAAATACGATTTTGTTCAAATTAAATATTGCCGGTGAGATCATAAAAAAAACTTTCACTCCTAAAGATTCCAGGTTTCGCATGTTTTTGGCCAGATTCCAACTTGGAAGAATAACCGATGTGGAAAGAAAAGGATTTCTATTTATATACCCAAAAGAGTATAAGGTATATCATTTTGATTATAATTTTAATTTAAGAAGAGTACTGAGGGCAGATAAACCCTCGACATATTTTCCTTTTACAGACGATTTCCCCGGAAATCTCTCCCCTTATGGTTTAAGCCCCGCGCATTTAAAATGGTGGAGTAGAGATCTCCATACTGCTTTTATTTTTTATCTGAAAAGGGGGATATTTTTAAATGTTTTGTTTAAATACACCAATTTAAGTGCAAAGAGTTACATCAATGTCCATGACCTGGACGGCAAGACATATGCAGTGGGAGTTGAAGTTCCTTTCGATGGCATAATAAGATACACTAAAGACGATTTTGTCTATGTGATCGAAGATTCAAAATTTGACAAAAACGAAAACGTCGTCCCCTTAAAATTGCATAGGTTCAAATTGAAGGACTTGAAAAAATAAGGACCTTCACCAATTTATTACCCAGATACCGGCAAAACCGCTCAACATACCCCCCCCGAAAATACCCACTCTTTATCTCCTGCCCGTCCCAATAATTGTATCTCCTCAAAATCTCAAACATATCATGACC
>CBFDCR010000092.1:0-18889 GCA_965603365.1 uncultured bacterium | reverse complement strand
GATCCGAAGCGCCGCTTCACAATCATATTTCCCCATGTTTCTCCTCTTCACATTAAGATTTTACCAGACCCCCCCTCTTTTTTCAACCCAGCCGGCAAAGGTGTGATATCGAAGCCCAAAGGGTCAAAATCGCAGTGAATGTAGTATTTTTAACATCATTCCAATATTCCATTATTCCAGGTCGTTGTCCTGGAAATGGGACAGGTTGTCTGCCGGTGGCCTGGAAATGAAATTGCTAAATAGGGGCAGGAGGATGTCATGAAAAAGATGATGTTAACGATATGTTTAAGCTTATTGATGCTCGGTGGAGCCTCGATGTTGTATACAAAAGATAATGCCGGCGGCGGCGATGATGATCAACGATACCGATCTAAAAGATCGTACCGCCAGTACGACGACTACCGGGGTAACGACAGATACGAGAACCGCTATGACAAAAAATACCACCGCCGTATCAGGCGGGAAATCAATCGCAATGAACGGCGCATCCGCTATTTATTGCGAAAAATCCGGCGGCTGGAGCGATCCCTGCACTATCATCACCCCAGAAGACATGAATATCGAAGAATCCAGCGGCAACTGCATCACTTAAATGCTGAACTGCGAAAACTGAATCGACGCAATCGCCATTTAAAGAGAAGATAACATTATTACTAATTACAGGGTTTCCAGTAAAAATCGGATCATTTCCGCTTCTTCGGCCTGGGGTGCCAGTTTCAGAAATTTCTGGAAATGGGCTTTGGCTCGTTTGGCATCCCCGGCCTCCATATAGATATAACCCAACCGCAAATGGGGCTTTGCCCATCTGGATTTTAACCGGGCCGCCATGTGAAAATACTGGATGGCCTCTTCGGTCTCCTGGTTCTCCAGGCAGAAGTCAGCTAATTTATAGCAAAGTTCTCCGTAGTTTTTGTCCTGAGCCAACTGCTCGCCGTCCTCCACCAGCCGGGCATTCTTATTCAACACCGCCATGGGGATGGAGGCGGTTAAATCTTTCTTCGATTTCTCAAACGACACCGCCGGGAACGCTTCCGCCGTTTTCATCACCAGGGTCACGGAGGGGTTTCGCTCCATTGTCTTGACCTGCACCTTTTGTAAAGCCGGGGAAAAGTCGTCGTGGGTGGCGGTCAACATCCATAGGCCCTGACCCAACCGATAAAATCCCCACCTGCCTTTCTTGTCGGTTTTGATCTCAAATTTGATTTTGGCATTGTCGCCGCTGGCGGCTTCGAATTCCGTTGTGGGCACACCCCCCACGGTCAGGGTCACAAATTGTCCCAGGAACTGGATCTCCACCTTAACTTTAGCCAGGGGATTCCCCTTCTCATCCTGCACAACGCCCTGCAATCTACCTTTCCCATACCCCGTCTGGGCCCGGATAAAAATAAAAGTCAAAAAAAATAATATCACACATATGATTATTTTCTTCAAGGCTGCCTCCTCAGAACCTCTTAATTATATATTTTATACGTAAACATTTTCAGAATCGGAAAATTTTATTGCCCCTAAATTGAAAAAAAATCAATATAAGCACTGCAGGTCAGTTGAGCCTCACTTTTAAATATGATGACCCCTTAATTGAAAAAATGTACCGTTTTTTTGCTTGACCTTTCTTGTTGATATTTGACAAATCGTTTCGATCATGATATTAAATGATTATGGCAGGAGGAAAAAAATGATTACAAAAGCACTTCTGATCGGCATCGATAAATACAATACCGAAAGCAGTCGCATAACGGACTTAAACGGGTGTGTGAACGACATGCATCTCATGAAAAAGACCATAACGGATGTGTTGGGACTGCTGCCCGATGATACCGTAATTTTAGAGAATCAAGAGGCCACAACCCGACACATCATGGCCAGGCTGAAATCCATTTCAGAAAATCTCAAACCCGGTGAAGAGGGATTTGTCTACTATGCCGGTCACGGCGGACAGGTGCCCAATACCTCGGTCAGTGAAGAAGATGCCGAAGAATATGATGAGACCCTGGTTCCCCATGATTTTTCACTGACGGAACCGCTTTTAGACGACATTTTTTCCAGCTATTTAAGCCTGGTGCCGGAGGGCGCCAGGTTAATTATAGCACTCGACAGTTGTCACTCCGGCGGAATGCGCAGAGCCATGACATATTCTGAAGAGTATGCGGAAGAAAACTGGAGAAGCCGCAGTATCGGCAAAATCTCACGGGCGGAATACTCCCCCCAGGCATTTCAAAAATTGAAGCAGCATAAGGAACGAAATTTAATCGAAAAATCAGGGGAAAACTTTGTACTGCTTGCGGCAGCCCAGGACCATGAATATGCCTGGGAGAAGCGCTTTGACGATGGTTCGCACGGCATATTCACCTACCACATATGTGAAGGATTGAGAGAATTTGGGGCTAAGGTAACGCCTGTAAACCTTATCAATCATATTTACTCGAAAATCATGACCTATCGTGAAAACCAGATGCCCCGCTTGATCGGAAACGAAAAGTTCTTCAACAGCCCTCTATTCAAGACTTAGGGAGATTTACCGGCAGCCGTGGGTGTGACTTTTTCATCCCCTTTACTAAGCCACCGTACAAAGGGCAAATATACAATGTCCCATCTGGCCTCAATTTTTCCCTCTATCTCTGCCAGCGAATAATTCAAAGGTTTACCGTCATACGTAACCGTGTGGGCAGGGGGATGCGGGCCTTTGTTAAAACGTAAAAAAAGTCTGAATGCCGTGCCCCTGGACATGCCGCTGCCCTTAAAATGACAGATGTCGGGCATGAGATCCTGGTTGGGCGCGGGTAACATCTCGGCAATACCGTATTTTTTAGGATGGGCCCATATATCCGAACCGTAGGGAATCGTTAACAGGTTGTACACATAATCTGTGATCAACCCCTTTTCTTTAAAGAGTCGAATCCTGTCGTAACCGGCCAGTGCCTCATCTCCCGATTCACCCGGGAAGCCGATAATCATATAGGCTGTTATCGGCACGATACATTTCATTTCCCTCAAGACCTCTTCGATCAGGTTTACGGTGATCCCCTTTTTCATGCCCTTTAAAATCCGGGGATGTAGCGATTCCAGGCCCAGGGCAAGATGCACACAGCCGGCCTCACGAAACAGGCGGCACCGTTCGCCGGTGAGTCCCCTGCTGATCCTGGTGTGGGCATACCATTTGATCTTGATATTTTCCTGGATTAAACGGCGGGAGATGTATTCCAGGAGAGGGGGATGGGCAGATTCATCCGAAAAATGAAATAGATGGATGCCGGTATGCTCGATGACTGTCAGCAATTGCTTATAGATTATATCGTATGCAGGTTGTTGAAAGGCGCTCACCACCGGTAAATGGGTCCGACAAAAGGTACATTTTCTCCAACTGCAGCCTTTAGAGAGCCGAAAGGGAACGCAGAGCTTCTCTTTTTCATTAAGATAGCCGGCCAATTGAAACACCGTGTAATCGGGCGGGGGGGCCTTTTCGAGGTGGGGCGCAGGGGCCGGGTCGTTACTGCGGATATCTTCACCGTCTGGATATATCAAGCCCGGTACCGCTGCCAGATCGGGATTCTTCCCGGACAGTTCAATGTGGAGTCTTTCTAAAGGAATTTCGCCCTCATCCTTTACCAGGCTGTCTACTATATCAAACAGCTTTATCTCCTTGACCCGCCGCATATGGATCGAAATAAAGGGCCCACCCATGGTCACATGAATATGGGGGGCCAGCGATTTGATGATACAGGCACACTGAAAGGCAGCCAACACCTGGTTTTCAAAGACTACCGATAAGCCGATGATCCGGGGATTCGCCTTTGCCAGTAACTCTTTGATGATGGTCTCGAATAGTGCCGTATAAAAGTTTTTACGAAGGGCACATCGCAGGATGTCGGCGCTGGAAAAGGTATCGCAGGAAGAGGTAATTTTAAACCGGGGCTTAAGCAGCAACATCTCGGGATAGTGGGGCAGCAGGGCCAGTTGAATGAACATCTCCTTTGCCTTCGACTCCTGGATGAACGAGAAATCGGCAAAGGGCAGAAACAACCGGGCGTACTCCTCCTGGAGTGCGTCTACTTCCGTCAATGCGGCGGCCAGCAGGCGATACTCGAACATTTGGGAAAATGTGAGCTCCGGTTTGTTGTTGAGCTCCTTGAATCGCCTGTCCCCATGCTTCTTGCCCTTTATGATATTCTCAGCGGTCAGCAGCCGAACATAAAACGCCCTGTTTATATCGAAGGCAGACACCGGTATGTTCCTGGAACGCAGGTACGCGGCCAGCACAGGAATGCCGATATAGGGGCTGCCCATCTCACTGAAGGGCGGGTTCAGCAGCAGGATACCCGATTTTTCTTTTGACCGTTCTGCCATTTTTTACCCGAATGAAGACGGCGAAGCCTTGAGGGGAGGATCATGCCGGTTCCACTTCGCCAACCACCTGGCAAAGGGCAGCAAGACAAAATCCCATTTTGCGTTTATTCTCGAGAACAGATCTTTTAAAGGGTAACGAAAGTATATGGTTTCGTTATTTATTTTTAATTTATTCATATCCAGGCCGATATTTACCTTATAACTGCCCTTAGAAAACTCAAACATCAGTTGATACGCCTTTGCCCGGCTCATGCCGCTGCTCTTGAAGTCATAGATATCCGGGACAAGATCCTGGCCGGCAGGGACAACGATATCGGTAATACCGTACTGGCCGGGGTGTTCCCACATATCGGAGCCGTATGTAATGCTAAACAGATTAAATATGCAATAGCTCAGCACACCCTTCTTGATAAATTGCTGGACCTTTGCATGGGTCCCGTAGGCCTCTTCTTCGGTTTCGGTGGGAAACCCTATGATCATATAGGCGACCATCGGTACGGCCCCATCGATGCCGTTGAGAACCTCTTCCACCAATTCGGCAGTAATGCCTTTTTTCATAAGCTTCAGTAGGCGATTATTTAATGTTTCAATTCCCAGGGCGATACGTTCACAGCCCGATTCGGCATACAATTGGCAGCGCTCTTTGGTGAGAGTCTTATCGATCCTGGTATGGGCCATCCACTTGATTTTTATACTGTCTTTGATCAGTCGCCGGGAAATATATTCCAAAAGACGGGGATGAGCCGCTTCGTCCGAAAAAATAAACTCCCGTATCCCCGTGTCCTCTATGACCTGTACCAACTTGTCATATACATTGGCATAGGCCGGCTGCTGATTATATTTAATCATCGGTAAATAGGTTCGGCAAAAGGAACACTTCTTCCAGAAGCAGCCTTTGGACAGGCGAAAGGGCACCCGCAGTTCTCCAGGGCTGGCCAGATACCGATCCAGTTGAAACAGCGAATAATCGGGAGGAGGCGATTTTTCCATGTCCAGCGGCGGAGCCGACTCATGGCCCCGAATAGACTCACCGGTTAGGTATCTCAAGCCGGGGACCTTACTCAGATCGGGCTGTTTCCCGGAAAGTTCTTTACATAAACGTTCAAGGGGTATTTCACCTTCATCCATTATGAGGCTGTCGACGATGGAAAATATCTTTTTCTCTTTTAACTCCCGCATAAAAATCGATATATACCCCCCTCCCATCGTAATATGAATATGGGGGGCACACTTTTTGACGATGGCGGCACACTGAAACGCGGGCACAGCCTGGTATTGAAACACCACGGAAAAGCCGATGATTCTGGGCCTGGTTTTGGTTAACAGTTCTTTTATTATTTCCCCGAATAATTCCGTATAAAAACTCCGGTGCCGGGTGCTTTTAATAATGTCCCGGCTGGAAAATCTATCGAATTTAGATGTTACATAATATTTAGGCATTTGCCCGATGGTCTCGGGAAAAAACGGGAAGGTGGCCATCTGGATGAATAGATCCTTTGCCCGGCTCCGCTGAATATAACTGAAATCTGTGAATGGCAAAAAAAGCCCGCCGTATTCCGCCTGCTGCCCTTCGGCCTGCACCAGGGTTTGAAGAAGTACACAATACTGGTAAATCTCGGAAAACGTCAGCTCCGGTTTATCGTTAAGCTCTTTAAATCTCCGGACTGCAAACTCTTTTCCCTGCCTGATGTTTTCCGGTGTCAGGAGACGGACAAAAAACTCCCTATTCAGGTCAAATGCCGAAACACTTAAGCCTTTAGACCGTAAATACGCGGCCAGCACAGGGATACTGATATAGGGATTACCGATGTTGCCGAAGGGCGGATTGATTAAGAGAATATCTATTTTCTCCATCTTATTGTATACCCCGGTCAACGATGGTGAATTTGAATCTTTTTCGCAAATATTCGCTAATATGCGAGACACTCTCTTCTACGGTTTCAATATCGGTGTGTACAGTAATTTCCGGGGACGCCGGTTCTTCGTAGGCTTCGTCAATCCCGGTAAAACCACGTACCAGTCCGCCCCGCGCCATTTTATAAAGTTTTTTTGTATCCCGCCTTTCGGCAACCTCAAGGGGACATTTACAATATATTTCTACAAAATTTTCGATCATCTTACGAATCCTCTCCCTGACTTCAGCCCGGGGAGATGTGGTTGAGACAATGCTGATGATATGATGTTTGTTCAAGACAGAGGAGACAAAGCCCAGACAGGCTGCCAGGGCCTGCCGGTCTTCTCTCAAATGTCCCAGGTATTCGGCAAAGTACGGCCGTACAAAATCCGAATCCAGTAATTCGACACCGGCTCCCTTCTCATTGATTTTTTCATAAATACGCTGGGCCAGGGTTGTCTTGCCTGAGGCGGGAAGACCGGTAAACCATAATGTAAACGACATGACAGCATTACTCCCTTAATTTTTTTGATTTTTTTGCCTGTCCCCTTAATCTTAATTCATGGATAAAAGACAGACAGAGGCGGGAGGCGGTTGACCTGGACATGCCGGTAGATTCAAAATTGACGATGGGGGGCATCAAGTCCAGGTCATCGTCACAGGATATTTTTTCTATCCCAAATGTGGCGGGACTGGCAGAGATGGGTGAATGGGGCGATATCTCGAAAATATTGTACACGCAGTCACAGATCAGCCCCTTCTCGATAAACTCTTTTATTTTGCTAAATGAAAAAAGCGCCTCCTCTTCGGTCTCGCCGGGAAAGCCGACAATCATGTATACGACGGACTCGATACCGGCCCAGGATATATTGGACAGGATCTTATCGACCAGGGCCGTAGATATACCCTTGCCCATCAGGCGGAGTACCCGGTTGTTATACGATTCCAGCCCAAGGCACAAACTGTAGCAGCCGGCCTCCCGGTACAGGAACAAACGCTCAAGGGTCAACGCCTTATCAAACCTTACGTTGGCTCCCCAACCGATCTTCATTTTATCTCTCTTTATATACCTGGAGAGGCCCTCGAGAACCTGGGGAGAGGCGGCCTCATCGGTAAAGTGGATCTGCTTTGCGCCGGTCTGCCCGATCACTGTCTTTAGTTTTTGATAGAGATTCTCCGCCGACGGTTGATCATGGCCGCGTATCATGGGCAGATGGGAATTACAAAATGTACACCTCCCCCAATAACACCCCCTGGATAGCTGAAAGAGTAAAACCAGCGCCTCCCTGTTGGCCAGGTAACGGTCCAGGGGACAGATGCCGTAATCGGGCGGCGGCAAGGCTGCCAGTTCCAGGGGGGGCTGGGGGGGATTGGCGACAATTTTCCGCCTGGAGCGGCAGTAGTATACCAGGCCGGGAATGCTCTCCCAGGCCGGCCTGGAACCGGCTAAGGCCTCGACCAACCTTTCGAGGGGAAGTTCGCCGTTATCCAGCACCAGGCTGTCGATGATATGAAACAAACGGGGTTCTTTCACCGAGCGCATATGGGTGGAGATAAACGATCCCCCCAGGGTGATGTAAACGGCCGGTAGATGTCTCCTGATCAGTTGGGCGCAAAAAAAAGCGGGAATGATTTGATCCGGGAAGGCCACCGAAATGCCGACGATATCGGGATTCTGTTCTCTCACCAGCGGCATCAACTTCTCTTCTATAAAGGGCGATACCAGGGAAGGCTGTTCCAGGCTGTCCAGGATATCCCCGGTGGAGAACTTGCGAAAGGGCGATTTATACCTGATATAGTTCGTCGATTCGGTAAAATCCAGGTACTCCGGGAACCACGGCACGGTGGCCAGTTGAACGGCCCGGTGAAACCATCTCATCCGCTCTTCATTGGTGAGATGACCGGCGCCAAATAGGGCCTGGGTCATGTCCGCGGTATCGGCGGCATCTTGCCGGATCGCTGCCAGTCTCCTGTACTCGGTTTCCTGGGGGGGGGACAATGCCGGTTTTTTTTCCAGTTGCCGGAATCGATCCCTGGCGTAAGTCGCGCTTCGGGACATAGATTCCGGTTCCAGCAGGGAGTGGTAAAACTCGATATTGGCATCAAAGGCAGACACGCCGACGCCTTTCGACTTTAGATAGGCGGCCAGGCAGGGCAGGGCAATATGGGGCCTGTTGGGCATGGCAAAGGGCGGATATATGAGAGCTATTTTCATGGATTACGAAGCCGTGTCCTTAAAGAGCAGCCCATCGACAGCAGTCACATTGATGTTATTTTCCAACTCCATTATGAGCGGAATAGGACCCAACAGGTTCCTGGCCTGGACAAATGAATCCTTTGCCTCAGGCAACCACTCTGTGCCGGAGAGAGAGGCATTTAACGACCGGTCCACCCACACCGGGCCGGAATCCGGGGAATCGGGAAATTGTTCCAACCATTTTCGCAGCCACGGTAAGGCGAGTACCGGTTTTTGCCACTCCCGGCATATCCGGGCTAGCTGCCTGAGATGTACACCCTGATGCTCTCTCATTTCATCTAAATCATGTACTTCATTAAAGAGTTCAAAAGCTTTTGAAGGGTTGCCCTTCATTAATTCCCGGTTGATTTGTAAGTAACACAGGGAGGGGGAACGATCCCCACTCCTTTCCAGGTCACTCACCCCCTGTTCAAACAGATCCGGCCGGTTTTCCTCCTGCAGGATGGCCAGGCATATCTCCTTTGATGCCTGGGTGGCTTCGGCCCATACCGCCTCACCGATACGGGCCAGGAAATCGCCGGGGTTCTTTTTTGTCCTCTTATTTGCGACCGGGCCGGTGGTTTTAAGCCATTCAGCGAAGGGCAACTTTGCCAGGAAATTTTGCACCGCCTTCTGGCTGGACAATAGTACCATTTCATGCAGCCTCTCTGCCCGACATTTCTTACCGACTTTATCTCCCTGCCATCTCTTCCTCATTATGGCGGCATATTCCAGGTAAGATGTGAGTATTTCTCTCCATAAAAAGGGTTTTAAGGCCGCTATCTTTGCCAATAAGCCCCTCGAGGGTGCGGCCCTGTGTTGAGCTTCACGATATGTATCCACCGTTATTTCCCGTGAAGGATGATCTTTGAGGGCGGCCTGCAATATCCGGGCATATCTCTTTTTTATTGGCCCGGGAGTAAACTTTCGGGCCTGAGCAAGGCAGGTTCCAACTGACGGCGGCCCAGCCAGGATACTCTTAATGGCCTCGGCCACATCCCTGGCATCCACGTCTACATGGCCGCTGCCGATAGAATGAACCGGTACCAATATACCGGCTTTGCCCACGGTTTCCCTGAAGCCGTTCCAGCGGCTGCCCACAACCGGTATTCCTAAACCCAGGGCCTCGATCGAAGATTTCGGATAGGCCTCTTCGGTCGATACGGAGAGGTATACCAGCATTTTGGCCCCGGCCAGAAACCTGGCCTTGGCCTGTTCGCCGTAAACGGGACCCACCAACTTCACCTGGCCCGCCAGTTTTAGGCGCTTGATTTTGGCCTGGAGAGCGCGGACATACGGTAACGGTTCTGTGGATCGAGGCTGGGTGGTGGGACCGGCAATATCCATTGTCAGCCTATTATACCCCTGTTTACGTAAAATAGCCACAGCCTCAATCTGACGATGAATCAGTTTTTTTTCATGGATATTGCCGATTGAAACGATACGGCTGCCATCGGCAGCCGCGGCATTTGACCGCGGCATTGACGGTAACAACGGCATGGGGTGGTGAATGACTTCGATAAAGGGCGATAATTCGGGGCATAAAAATTCAATGGTCTCTTTACCGCTCCAACTGGGGGCAACGATCACATCACCGGGCAGAAGCAAGGGCCGCAGCAGCGCCCACTCCAGGCCGTACACGCCGGGAGCATGGGCTATAAAAAGCAGGCGAATGTTGGCCTTTGAACTGTTTCTAAAGGCCATAAAAAGGGGGGTTAAGGGTATACATTCGTAACCGGGACAGAAGAAATCAAAATCTTTTGTCTCATTAAAAAAAGAGGCCGCGGCCTCTTCGTAAGAATAGGGCGAATCGACCGGCCCCAATACTCCCGTACACCAGGGGACCAGGGGCTTTATATGAATATCAAAGATATTCCCCAGGTGGTTTTTAAATAAGCTGTCGAATACGGCCGCGCTGATCAACTCTGCTTTCCTGGCCGGCCGCAGTATCTTAAGCTTTCCTGACTCCCTGGATATCATGACTTATCGGAAAAGAAAAGTTTGCCGATTAAGGAATCCAAAGTCTGGCGGGCCACCTTTTCCCTGGCCAGTTCCAGCTTCAAGGCATCCCGGCTGAAACCCGTTTCCCCCGATAGCTCCGGAACATCCGTATGCCAGCGGAAACCGGTGTGACGTACATGATCATTCAACAACTCTTCAAGCTCTTCATTATTAAAAGCCTGCCATACATCCTCTCTCTTATCTTTCACAATTTTTTCGATGTTGGCGGTCTTTGCCTTCCACTCCGTATACTGATTGTTCAATCTCAGTTCCCCGAGTATCAACGACGTATTCTTTTCCAGACCCCGGCTGATCAACAACCACTTCTGAAGGCGGCGGATCCGGGCCGTGTTGTGCATCAACTCACGAAATTCGGCTAAGCCGATGTCATTGTCCGACAGCCAAAGGGAAAAAACATCATCAGCCGTTAACGAATGTTTGCTGCGGAAGCGCCGGCTTTCGTGATCCACATCATCTTCCGAAACCTTAACCTCTAAAATATCGGCCAGGAACAGGACCAGTTGCCGGTTGAGGGCCTTAAAGTTCAGATCTTCTATCCCAGGATGATTGATTCCCAGATAATTGGCTATATAATACAGGGGCATTTCAACTCCCTCATGCCAGACCTTTCGATCACGGTTAACCAGCGCACTAAAGAGACCCCCATGGGGCCTGGCGGTTTTCCCCTTCTTCTCGATGTCTTTTTCCGTCAAATTTGATATCATCTTGAGAAGTTCTCCGGCGTCCTGTTTCTGGATATCCACGTGATTTTCAGATACAAAGGCCTTCACTTTATTAATAATATTTTTGGAGACGCCTTCATGCACTGCTTTATCAATGATTGCGGGAAACGAGCGGTCGGGGTAATACAGCGATTTTGCATAAGAAATGAGCTTATTACAAACATCATCGGTGATGATTCCCGCGTTCGCCGCTTTATTGAAAGTGGCCCTGAGGTTGACCATCGATTCCGAAAGCCTCAAATACCCTTCGTTTTCCACTCTGTACGCTACCATCACCTCATCATCGTCTTCCAGTTTGTTGGTTTTAAACGTCTGGTAAACATCGCCGACACCGATCATGCCGAAATCGGCCAATTCCACTGCCCTCAAGGCCCCCATTGCCGCGGCCCCGTACACGGCGACGCCATTATTCAGCGCAAACAAAATTTCCTTATGCCAGACCGAAAGATCCGTTTCGATCACCCCATCGATAATCCCGATGACATCGGGTTTTTTTTGGCAAACAACACCGATAACGTCTGCCTGTTTAGCCGGGGGTAAGTAGATGGCCTCCAGGATACTTCCGGCTTCTTCCGGAGAAATGGTGGGACCGACAAAAATAATTACTTTCATACTTTTTTTCCCCCTAAATACGCCCTGGCCCTAACACCGGGTGAATAGTGCCAGAACATATACCCTTCCAGGCCCGGTACAATGACTTTAACCACCGGTATGCCCCATTGGGGCCTGGTTAAGTCCACCACGATGACCCGGTTGAGACCGACTTTTCCCAATTTTTCCATACATACCTGGATATCCCCTTCAAACGAAGATGTCGCCTCCGACTTCTTACGGGCAGCCACCTCAACCGGTTTTTGCCTCTCCATCAGTTCAAACACATGTCGATTATCATATATATTATTAAGAAGAAACTGATCGTGAAAAAAAACATCCCGGCAACCGGCACTAAACACGGCCCGTGCCTGGGCGGCTTCGGTAATGGCCCTCATCATGGCCACAACCGGATCGAGACTGGCCCCCATCCCATAACAAACGCCCTTGTAAGGCAGAACTCTATCGATTAAATAACACTTGTAGGTGGGAACCATGGTATCCACTTCACAATCGTAAAGATAGGGCGTAATCCGGGCAGCCTCTATTTTGGCCAACACTGCCTTAACCTCGGGATCGTCTATGGTCTCTAACCGTACCCGTTTTAAGGGAAAAACAGTACCGGCCGCCTGAATCGCCATTATATGACAGGTTACGGCATCCCGTTCAATGACTTCAAAGAGAGCCTGAGACACGGCCTCGACAAAGTCGGTACCGGCTGCCAGCCCGTTTGAGCTGACCTGGAAGGAATCCAATTCACCGGGTTCGGCTATTTTGGTGAGTTGAACCACGGCTAAGGGCAGGGCCACCTCTTCCTGATTCACCATATCCCAGCCGGTCAGCCAGCGTTCGGGCCGACTCACATTAAACAACGAATGTTTCGCCAACGGCAGCCTGTCAATGGGAATCGTATGGTATTTTTTAGATAATTCCCTATAAGAAAGCCGGAATGAAGGTAAATTGATATTGGCCCCATGATGGCGTTCAATGGCCTCCATTGCCGCCGAAATTTTTGCCGCTTCTGGGGTCAGTCCTTTCCCGTGCTGCACCGAAGAGCCTTCAAGATCTGGACGTATCGCGTTGTATGCCGGAATGCCGATGCGATCTAAACCGCTAATATTGGCAAAGCGGCTGACACCGATTTCTTCCAGGCAGCCCTCTATTTTTTTTAAGGCCTCATCAACAGGGCGAGAATGCGGATTTAGCCGACTGTACTTTAAACAGCGGAATGATTTTCCTCTAAAAAAAATGGGTGGTATCATATATTCTGATCTGCAAGGGGGAATAGATCAGAGCCCTTAAGGAATTAAACCGATTGACAGGCTTAACTCAGGCAGCAGCCGCGGCTGCTCCGGCAGCCCCTACGGCAACTGCTGTCCATGTACCGGAACTCCTGGGCAGGTCGGTACCATCTTTGGCTTTATGAAGGATACTCCTGCTCTTTTCCAGCTCCTCTTTCTCAAAATCATAACCCTCTTTTTTTACGAATTCCCGTCTTTCGTCATCATTTTTTGCTTTTTCAAGTTTGCCGCGAAAGTTCGCATCGTCCCTGAACCTGGTCATAAAATCCTCTGCGCTTTTAAGTGACATAATATTACCTCCTCAATAATTTTATGAACCTTATCATACACGGCTATTCTAACAAGAAACAATTGAAAAATCAAGAAAAAAAATTAACCGGACTCTCTGTACATGAACAATAGTGGGTTATATAGCCAACAGCCTATGAAATGATACAAGAAATGTAAAAAATTACCTATGAAATTATACAAAAAATTTGAAAAACAACCTATGAAATGTTACAATTTTGCCATGCTGGATCGCAATATATTGAGATTTTTTCGTCAGTGGATGCAGAAGGAGCGCCGAAAACCCCTGGTGATCCGGGGGGCCCGGCAGGTGGGCAAGACCTTTGCCGTCAATTTGTTTGCCAGACGCCATTTTAAGAACGTCATTTCCCTGAACCTGGAGAAGGAGGAGAACCTCGCCATGTTCCAGAGGGTGTTGGCCATACCCGAATTGGTTCAGCTCATTGAATTGCGCACCGGCACGAAAATCATTCCCGGTGTCACCCTACTGTTCCTGGATGAAATCCAGAATTCACCCACAGCCATGACCCAACTGCGATATTTCTTTGAAGAGATGCCGCAGCTTCACGTGATGGCAGCCGGATCCCTCCTGGAAGTGAAGATGAAAAAAGAGGGCTTCTCCTTCCCGGTGGGCAGAGTCGAGTATTGTTATATGTTCCCTTTAAAGTTTGATGAGTTCCTGGGGGCTAAAGGGGATGGGGAAGCCCTCGATTATTTAAACGGCCTGGCCGTTCATTCAGGGGTCCCGGAGGAGATTCACCGGGTACTCATGAAGAAATATCGAGAGTATATGGTGGTGGGCGGCATGCCCGAGGTGGTGGCGGAGTATATGGAACAATCGTCCTTTATTGCCCTGGATACGATTTATGAGTCTATCCTGACCGGCTATAAAGATGATGTGTACAAATATGCTTCTGAGGCAAAGGCCCGGTATTTGCAGCATGTGATCGAACACAGCCCCGGCTATGCGGGAAAGATGATTAAATATGACAATTTTGCCGAATCGGCCTTTCGCAGCCGGGAAATGAAAGAGGCCTTCGATACAGTGGAAAAGGCCATGATTTTGAAACGCATTCATCCATCCTCGTCCACCCGGATACCCTTGACCGAAAATTTGAGAAAATCTCCCAAGCTGATTTTCCTGGATTCCGGCCTGGTTCATTACGATCTGGGGGTTCGGGATGTTATTCTCACTGCGAATGATATCAACGATGCTTACAGTGGGCAGATGGCAGAACAGATGGTGGGGCAGACATTGTCGGCCCTGACCTGTGGGAGACAATTTGATTTTGCCTATTGGTACCGGGATAAGCGGGGGGCCACGGCAGAGGTGGATTTTTTAATACAAATCAAGAATAAAGTCATCCCCCTGGAGGTAAAATCGGGCAAAGCCGGTACGCTGAAATCCCTGCACCAGTTCATGAACGCCGCCACTCATGATATTGCCCTGAGGATCTATTCGGGAAATTTAAATATTCGGCAGGTTGATAGACCCCATGGCTCTACCTATAAACTCATTTCCCTGCCTTTCTACCTCCTGCACCGCCTCGAAACACTGCTCGCCCCCCTGCTCTAAACCCGACCAGGTTCTCGTAAAGATGTCACTCCATTCCGAAGCCTTATCTTTTGCATATGACCCAAAAAGATAACTGCCGGCTACTTTGATATTTCTCTGCCTCAAAGCATCGACATATCGCTTGATTATCCGGCATCCCCCCTCTCTTCTTAAGAGAGGGGATCAAGGGGTGAGTTACGCCTCTACTCTTTTATAATTTTTTCCCGCCTTTTGTTAACAAATGCTGAAATTTATATATATTGCATATGTTTTTTTATGTATATTACCTGGGGAGGATCACATGAGGGCGCAGGGGATGCGGAAATCATCGTCAAAGACCTGGCCTACTACTACAGGAAGAACCTGTCCGGCAAAACCGGCAGTGACGAGGCCGACATCGAACCCGCGGCCTGAATCGTTTTTTCCCCGGGCTCTAGCTTCGGGGCCCGGGGCTCTCCTACCTTCCCCAGGGGGATGGAAATTGACCCTTTTTGCTCCTCAATCACCCCTTCGAGCTCCGGTATCACCCCTAGAGGGCACCGGTATCACCCCTTCGAGCCCCGGTATCACCCCTGGAGGGCACCGATATCACCCCTTCGAGCCCCGGTATTACCCCTAGAGGGCACCGATATCACCCCTTTGAGCTCCGATATTACCCCTAGAGGGCACCGGTATCACCCCTTTGAGCTCCGATATCACCCCTAGATGGCACCGATCGCGACCCTTTGGGCTCCGATATCAACCCCTATGGGCACCGATCACGACCCTTTGGGCTCCGATATAGGGGATAAAGAAGGGGACAGGCGCAAAATCTATATCAATAATTGGTGTGGTAGAAGGTCAGTTGGGAGGCAAAGAAGTGGAGTTTGATGCCCAATTTGGCCAGGATGTAGAGCTGCTGCCAGAGGAAGAGGAGGAGAATCAATAAAGTGCCGTGATCCGGGATGAGCTGTGCCACCTCCAGGTACACCAGCGACACGATCACGAAGACCACGCCGATTAGCAGGTAGAGACCCCAGGCCGGCCACAACTTTCGCCGCAGGAAGCGGATGGCCTCCAGCAGCGCGTTAATGACCCGGGGGCCATCGGTCATCACCAACCGGATCTTAACATAATCGAAGAGCATGTTGACCAGGGAGAAGAGGAGGACAAATAGGGCCATCTTGACAAAGCCCACAATAATCAGGGGCCACTGGGTCACGGCACTGTCGGTAAACAGTTTTAAGAGGGCACCGATGAGGCCGTATATCACGCCCACAAACACCGCATAAAACAGGATGGAGACCAGGAAGAGTTTGAAGAAACGCCAGAAATAATAGCCGCAGTGGCCGAAAAAACCCTGTAAGGTGACCTTTTCTTCGCTGTCCTTCAAACTGCCCAGTATCCCGCCGTTCAAAAATACGTAGAGCAGCAGGAAGGCAATGGCGGGGACAACCAGCCAGAAAGGCAGCAGGTAACCGGGCTCCTGCAGCCGGTAAATCAGGTCCCCCAGCCAGAAGAAGTCCATCTTTTCCAGCAACCGGTCGCCCATCAGGGATTTGGAGAGCCCCCGGGTGACAAAGGCATAGATCGGCGCGGCCACCAGCAGCGAAAACAGAAGATTGATGACCCACAAATATATAATGACTTTAAAATTCGCAACCGTATGTCCAAAACCTTTAAAAAAGGATTTCCATATTCCCATGTTGTGCCTCCTTTGGGGTGTTAACTCACAATGGTCAGCGACTGCAGCAGATTCTGGATATAGAACAGAATCTTATTGCCCAACCGCCTCACACCGCGGCCATCCGGCTTCCGCTTCAAGCTGTTGTTGGTCATGTTGACATCGATGAGAAACCTCTCTTCCGGGTCTACCCGGGCATAGTTGACCTTTGAATTCTTTAAAAACCTGAACTCTGTCCAGCGGGCCCGGCCGTCCCAACTGCGCCGCTCCCGGCTGCCGTCCTCGAATACCACCTCCACCTCCAGTCGGACATCACCGCCCAGTCGGACCTCGCCGAAACGCCGTACCTTCACGATGGAGAGATACTGCCGGTCGGTATTCTTTCGATCCCTGCTTCTGGCCTGTGTTTCGCTGACCTCCACCTTCCGCCCTTCCCGATCGAATATGCCGATGGGGGTGCTGACCCTCCGCGACTCCACCGCAGAGACCCCGTAGTCAAAGGCATTGGCGGCGAAGAACAGTTCATCAAAGAACCAGGTCATATCCCGGCCGGAGACTTCGTTGACCACAGTGATGAAATCCAGAGTTTTGGGGTGTTTGAACCGGTAGCGCATCTGGAAGGTACGCATGATCCGCAGCATCACCGCCTCGCCCAGGAGCCGCTCCAGGGTGTAGAGGTTGGCGGCGGCCCGGGAATAGACATTACCGCCGTAGCTCATGTGACTGAAGAATTCCCAGGAAACGGTGGTAATGGGGTCCAATTTCGACACCAGGATGCCGCCGACCCGGTCCAGGTGGTACTTGTAGAACCGAAGAGATCTCGTATACCGTTCCACCGGGATACTGTTAATGAAAAAAGGAATGGCAAAAGGGCCGTAAGCCTTAGTCAGCACCTTACCGTCGGAATAGCTGTTGAGCCCCTCATCCAGCCAGGCCTCCTCGAACTCGTTGTTGCCGCTCAGGCCGTACCAGAAATTGTGACCGAACTCGTGGACAATGACAGGCTCCGGGCTGAGGGGGCTGTCGCTTACAAAAATACCGGTGTCGGCCGTACTCAGGGTGGGATACTCCATGCCGCCGCAGTCGTTTCTGAAAGGCGGGTCCAGCAGGGTGGCGGTCTCATAAGGATAGGCCCCGTACCACAGTCCGTAGTACTTGATGGCATTTTTCAAGGCCCGGAAATGGCGGTCTATCTGGCTCCTGTGTTCGGGGTTGATGAGCAGGATCATCCTGACATCCTTTAGTTTGATCTCTTCCACCGGCAACTGCAGCTTTTCAGACAATTCGCGGTACTCGGCGGCACCGACTTCCCGATCGGCGATAAAGTCCCGTTCCACCTTAATGTAATCGGGGTCGGCGGTCCAGGCAAAGTCGTGGATGTGGTTCTGCCGGTGGGTATAGGTCACGGTGCCGTCTGCCTGGTTCGCTTTTTTGGCAATCTCCTTGCCGGAAGCGCCGATCACGAAATCCTGCGGTACCGTCATGTGAACCGTGAATTCGGCAAAATCGGCGTAGAATTCGCTGTTCTTGTGGTAGTGGTGGCAATTCCAGCCCTTGCCCTCTTCATACACGCCGGGCTTGGGAAACCACTGGCCCAGGAAGTAAGAATTGTGGTAATAACCGGCCCGGGCAATGGTGCGGGGGATTTGGGCCTCGAAATCCAGTTTCAGGATCAATGTTTCGCCGGGATTTAACGGTTGGGGCAGTTGTACCCGCATCACCGTCCGGTCATGGGGACGTTTGGGTTCATCCACCTGCATAAAGGCCATGGTAGAGGTCAGGTCTGTGCCGTCGGCGGTCTCGATGTGTTTCACATCAAGCCAGCCCCACTTGCCCTTCTTAAAACCCTTGCTGAAACGTACCCCCAGATCATGCGACTCCCTGAACTCCTCGGCCATGGTGCTCTGTTCGTTCTTAAAGGCATTCCAGTAGAGGTGAAACCAGACATCCCCGATCACGTCGGCCGAATCGTTGAACCACTCGATCGTCTCCCGGCCCTGGAGCATCCGCTGCCCATGATCCAGCTCCACCCAGATCTCATACTTTACCTTGTCGATCCCTTCCCCCTGGGCCGCCCCCCACCGGGGCAAACATAAAAGGCCCAGACAAAAGAGACAAACAACCACATAAACCTTCCTCTTCATAAAAACCTCCAAAAAACATAATACGAATCCACCCTACATAAGGTTCCCCCCAACCCCAACCAAAACGAGAGAAATGGGGACGGTGCATTGAAGTATGGAAATATTGTTTTAAATCTGGTATAACTATCA
>CBFDCR010000091.1:0-19455 GCA_965603365.1 uncultured bacterium | reverse complement strand
CAGCCAAAGGTCTCGGCAGAGTCACTCAACTTTGTACCCGGCATGGGACCGGTCAGTGAAGCGGGTTTCCGAAGCTGGCTATTATTAATAGTGAAGTAACGACTGCCGATGCCGTCGGCATTACCGGCATTATCTGTGGCTGTCCAGCAAATAGTATGAACCCCATCTGCATATGTTGTAGTATCCAGGTAAAAGTATCCCCCAGCCCCATTGCTGTTGGCATAACCGGGAAATAAAGCGGCAATATTCTCTTTAAAAATATTATATGTGGGATGTCCGACATTAATTCCATCCACCCATACACTGATTGTCGAACCATCGGTTGGAATCAAATTGGGCGGCGGGGTTAAAGCCCAGCCCCAGACTATATAATTACTGCCGGATGCCTCACCCCCTTGAGCCGGGGTATCGATGGCACCAAAGGGTTTAACTGCATTGGCATTGTCGCAGGTGATGGTTTTCGTACCCAGAGTAGTGGTTTTACCTGAAGTATCTTTAGCTACGGCATGAAGTGTAAAGGTGCCGTTGCCGCCATTTGGCAGGAAATTGGTCAGCAACATGTAACCCCAACCGGCCCTGCTATTGTTTGGGTAACCTGGATAAGCAGCTTCAACATCGGGTCTTGCCCCTTCCACAAATACGGCATCACCAATAAAAACCAGGTTACTTCCTTCTTCTCTATATATTTTTACACTCTCCACTTCCACATCATCCAATGCCCAGCCGGTAACCGCCACACTGCTATAGACAGTTGCATTATTGACAGGTGTTTCGAATGTGCCAAAAGGGGGAGTGATATCCTGCAAAACTGAAATTGAAAACACCGCGTTACTTATGTCTGATGGATTCCCATCGGTCTCACTTACCTGCACCAGGCAATTGTTTGAGGGATTATTCGGCACAGTCCAGTTGTAACTGCCGCCATTGGCCGTGGATGTCACTATGTTTGTCCAATTTAGGCCGTTATCGACAGAATAGTCGATTTTTACATTTCCAACAGGACCGGTACTGGTCCAGCTTATGTTATGTAAAGACCCTACTCCCCAATTCTCTCCACCGTTCGGCGATGTAATAGTAACATCCGGCATTATGATTATGGGAAAATCAAACTCATTGGCACTAATCTCATTTTCACTATCACACGCCTCATGCAACCATGCAGGTTCTATTCCTTCTGATTCCTTGTATGGGGAAAAGGTTTGAACATAAAGCCTGTTATTGGATGGAGAAAATTTCATTATCCTCAAATACCCACCACCTTGAAAATCCGGATTGTTCGGGTCTGTTTTATTACGCTTATGAAAACAGGCTTGAATTGTATAAACCTTACTCCCATCCGGTCGTTCGTCTATTTTATAAGATTGTCCATCATCTTGATGACCACAAAGCATCATGAACAGGTTGGGATTGTGGCTAAGTGCATCATAAATCCTCTGACCACTTCCATTCGCAGCTCTTTCTCCCTCCTCACATTTATCATATTTATTCTCTTCCAGGATATTATGATACACAATTATAGCATGTCTTGTTGGATTTTGTCCAAGTAATCCATTAGCCCAAGTAAGAAGGTTATCGTTCTCAGTGAGATCTGGATTAAATTCAAGATAAATTACCATGAAATCAATACCTGAGGCACTAAAAAAATCGCAGTGATTGGCATTGTTGCCTGGCATATAACTCCCTTGATAATATGCTCTGCCCTGAAAACGACCTACGCCGAAATATGAGTTATATGATGAGTCGTCCCCTGGCCCAATGAGTACACCACTTTGAAACTGATCATGGTTGCCAACAGCCAGGCCATAGGGGATACCATCGGGGACCGGGACTGGCGGTAATCCTTGAAATCGCGCATCATTATTTGTTCCTTCAAGCAATTTAAATAAATCTGAGGCGATATCCCATTCTCGAGTTGCTTCCGTGTATTGTTGATAATACTCCTCTGTCTCATTGGCTGCCAGACACCAGCCGCTACTGGAACAGCCATGGCCGTCTTCAGTGATTTCGTGGCCACATAAGACTATATCGCCGACATGAGACACATAGACAATATTCAACGCCTCTCGATTTTTAACTATCCATGTTATTTGATCCTCTAACATCTTCGCACGTCCACACGTATAAAACTGGGTGTCGGGGAGTACGATAATGGTAAAATCATTGTTTTGGGCATGGGCTGGGAAGTGGGTGAATGCCAGTATCAAGAACAAAATGACCCAAAATATTTTTATGCCTGGTTCATGAGAACGTCTTTCCAACACATTTGACTTTAAATTTTTTTGCATCATTCTTTCCTCCTTACAGCTTGATTCCGATTAACCATATAAATCTTCATGGTTTGCCTTCCAGGATTAACATTGGTATCAAAATGAAAAAAATTCCATGAGAAAACTTCTCAATTCGCAAAATGAGAAGTTTTCCTATAACTGAAATAACGAGGCTGAGGGATATCAATTAATGTCTTGCACCGTGAAACTCTTTGAAACTCTTTGGAATTCCCCAGATGTTGAATATTGGGTTATTTTATTGTATATTTGAGTGGTGGCCTTGAAGGTAAGTTTTCGATCAAAAATTTTTGTCATCTTTGGGTGGCTGACTTCCCTCTCATTACTCTATGCCGACAATAATAACATAAAATTTGAACGTTTCACCGTGGAGCAGGGGCTCTCTCAAAACATCGTCATGTGCATTACGCAGGACAGACAGGGATTTTTGTGGATTGGCACCGATGATGGATTAAATAGATATGACGGGTACGATTTTAAAGTGTACAGCCACGACCCGCGCCAGCCCCACAGCTTAAGCCATAATAGGGTCTATACCGTTTATGAGGATCGGTCCGGTATACTCTGGATTGGGACAATGGGGGGAGGTCTTAATAAATTTATCCGGGAAGAGGAGAAATTCATTCACTACAAACCAGACCCCGATGATCCCAACAGCTTAAGGGGCAGAACTGTCCAGTCAATTTTTGAAGACAGCACCGGCATGCTCTGGCTTGGCACCTATCAAGGATTAAATAAGTTTGACCGCAACGAAGGAACATTTACCCATTACCAGACCGACCCCGATGATCCCAACAGCTTGAGTAACAATGAAGTCACATCAATTTTTGAGGACAGATCGGGGGCGCTCTGGGTCGGCACTTACGGCGGCGGATTAAACCGGTTTGACAGGCACACGGGAACATTCAGGCGTTATCAAACCGGCCCGGATGATCCCAATTATATCAATAACAACCTGGTCACCTCGGTAATCGAAGACAGCACCGGGATGCTCTGGGTGGGCACTTACGGCGGCTTAAAAAAACTTGTCCACAGAACGAGAGAAGATATGCTGAATAAAAACATGCCTCCAACCCCCAGGAGTGTATTCCACGATAGGGTGGAGACGATCTATGAAGACCATTCAGGTTGCCTGTGGATCGGCACTGTCGGGGGGCTATTTAAATTAAATCGGGAACGAAATAAGTTTGAAACATATCGATCTGAATTGAATAATGCCAATAGTTTGTGCAGCAATATTATATTTTCGATTACTGAAGACAGGACGAATATCATGTGGATTGGCACGTTTAGGGGGCTAAACAAATTCGACAACAAGAAAAAGAAGTTTTATCATTACCGACTGACCGGCGGCCGACAAGATAGTGTCAATAATATGGTCTCTTCCATTTATGAAGATCGGTCCGGCATACTCTGGATTGGTTATGATAGCGGCCTCTATAAATTTGACCGACAGAGCGGAAAAACCTCGACTTATACGACTAATCCCGATAATCCGGATAGTATCAGCAGCAGCCTCGTCTTCTCCATTCTCGAAGACAGCACCGGCCTCTTCTGGATCGGGACATACAACGGGTTTAATAAATTTGATCCCCAAAAAGAGACATTCAGCCGTTACCTGCCGGACCCGAACGATCCCCACAGCTTGAGTCATAGATCTGTTGTTTCGGTTGTTGAAGATAGGCGGGGTGAACTCTGGATCGGAACCGAAGAGGGGTTGAATAAATTTGATAGGGAAAAAGAGGATTTTACAGTTTATAAGAGTGAACCCGGCAATCCCAACAGCTTGAGCCACGATACCGTCTATTCAATCTATGAAGATCGATCGGGGGACCTCTGGATCGGGACTTATGGAGGCGGACTCCATAAATTTGACCGCAAAAAGAATCAATTTACCCGGTACATGCACGTCCCGGGCGACCCACACAGCTTGAGTGGCAATTTAATCTATGCGATTCATGAAGACCAATCGGGCGTATTGTGGATCGGTACCAATAACGGTGGTCTTAATAGATTTGACAGGGAGACAGGAGTATTTAGCCATTACACCAAGGAAGATGGATTACCCAATAATGTGATTTTTGCCATCCTGGAGGATAGTCAGGGCAACCTCTGGCTCAGCACCAACCGGGGATTATCAAAATTTAATCCCCAAAAACTCACCTTCAAAAACTATGATGTGGATGACGGGCTCCAGGGGTATGAATTTAACCTTGGAGCCGGTTTTAAGAGTAAGAGCGGCGAGATGTTTTTTGGCGGCAGTGACGGCTTTAATGCTTTTTACCCTGAACGGATAAAGGAGAATCCGCACATCCCGCCGATGGTGGTGACCTCTTTTCTAAAGTTCAACAAAGAGGTAAAATTGGCTAAAGCCCTCTCGGAAATAACAGAACTGGAACTCTCATATAAAGATTATTTCTTTTCTTTTCAATTTGCCGCGCTCGATTTCACCAACCCCCAAAAAAACAGGTACGCCTACAAGATGGAGGGTTTAAATGAAGAGTGGCTCTTCACGGATGCCAAAAACCGCGTTGCCTCTTTTACGACACTGCCGCCGGGACACTATGTGTTCCGGGTAAAGGGCTCGAACAATGACGGTGTGTGGAACGAAGAGGGGGTGGCCATTAAAATTATCATCACGCCGCCCTTCTGGCAGACCTGGTGGTTTCGATCCCTGCTGGTATTTGTTTTCCTGGGCTCTATTTTTTTACTGCACCGAAGAAGGATGAGAAACCTGGAATTTCGTCTAAGAAGGGAAAACGAGTTGAACCGGCTCTATGCAAAATATAAAATTTCCAACCGGGAAAAGGAGATCATCGACTTAATTATTCAGGGCAGGAGTAACAGGGATATCGAGGACAAACTTTATATTTCCCCTCATACGGTTAAAAATCACATCTACAATATTTACAAAAAATTGACGGTCAACAACCGGGGCGAACTGGTATTAATGATCAAATCGATCCAACCAAAGTATTAAAAAATCTGGGAAATGAGCGGATTACGCCCCTAGATGCTCCTCTCCTGAGTTCAGAAATAATGTTGCGGGAAACCATGCCCATACCTGTTTGGCGATAAAAGGCACAAAATCCAGGAAAAACGGAATCCCGATTCTATAATAAAGGCTGTCAGGACCTGCTGCTCACGCTGAGAGCCGTAACATTTGAACATGTGAACACACCGAGTGCGCTTTTAGAGGTTTTTTTTAAAAAAGCCGTTTGGCTGGAGCAGCGCGTTTTATGGCGGGCAGGTGTGACGCCCCCACCCGCCTTAAAACTTTCTATGCCTCTACCATTAAGCACATCTAATAAGACCTGTGGGGCAAGTATCTGACCCCGTGGGGTCCCCACCACAACAATAAGTCCCAATAATTGAAAAACCCGGACCGCATCCGTCTGTATAATCGGGTGGCAGTCCACCAATAATCTTACCCAAATCGTTAAGAGAAGCAATGGTCTCTTTGTTCAAACTTAATTTTTTGTTTAATGTCTTTTTCATTTTTTTTTCTCCTTATATTTTATTCATTATTTAATACTCCTCAATTCTTTTGATGTTAAACAAGATCCACTGCAACTAAATTCCGATGAAGAGGGCAAATGTGCCGGTGGGGTGGATAAATGTATCAACAAATACACTTTGCCTTCGCTGAACATTTCTTTACCAATCATTTCAACCACATAAATCGTCATGGTTTGCCTTCCAGGATTAACATTGGTATCAAAATGAAAAAAATTCCATGAGAAAACTTCTCAATTCGCAAAATGAGAAGTTTTCCTATAACCGTGATTACGAGGCTGAGAGATAAAAAATTAGGGTCAGGCGAAAATTTTGCCTGAATCCATTTGTGATTAACGAACTGCCCCGGTTGCTCTCTCTCGGATGACAAAAAGAAATCCGGAATGCATAATATATGATTGGAGGCAAACGAAATGCATACTACGATAGAGGCCGTATATGATAACGGTGAGTTTTTCTTAGAAGAGCTACCTGATGTCAAAAAGGCCAGGGTATTAATTACATTTATTCGAGAGATCAAGGAAGATGTAAAGGGGAAAATTAGATTTCCCACAAAAAAATTAGGGGAGATTAAAAATATAGAACGAGAGGCTCTGTATGGAGACTACCTGTCTGATCGACACTAATATCCTGGTATATGCATATAATGAAGATGTCGAATTTCACCGGTAAGCCCTGGGAATCCTTGAAGATGCACTTAACAAAAAAGTAAACGCGGTTATTGCCGATAAAAATCTATTTGAATTTTTTGCTATCATTACAGATAAGAGGAGGGTGGGAAATCCAGTCACGACCGATGAGGCCATTGAAATACTCGATTTCCTGATGGATTCAAACATTAAAATTATTTATTCGTCCCCATTTGTTGTTTTAAAAACTCTCGATTTGGCGGGTAAATATAAAATTAAAAGTCAGTCAATATTCGATCTAAACCTGGTGGCCTTAATGATCCAAAATAAGATAGATACTATCATAACGGCCAAGGTAAATAATCCTTTCAAGCAGCAGTAAAAAGAGAAACCCAGGACGGTCCTCAACTGAACTTCTCCAACTCATCCCCCAACCCCTTCTCTAAAAAGAGATTGGAAGTATAGCCCCCTCTCTTTTTAAGAGAGGGGATTAAGGGGTGAGTTTAATTTTTAGAGGGATCAGTCGTTGGCAACCGTTTAAAAGGGGTTGGGAACAATTTTTTAGGCGTTGGCAATGATTTTTTAGCGGTTGGAAGGCGAAGGAATTGGCAGATAAGATATCGGGCAAAAAAATGTTGGCTTTTTGGTGGGGATTTGTATATAATGGAGGCTTGCAGGAGGAATCATGACGGCACGTATTGAGAGAAGAGACCTGGAAACGTGGGCCGACTATTTGTTGGGCCACTCACTCGGCAAGATCGGGCCGGAGGATGTGGTGATGATCAAGGGCGAACACATCACCTGGCCGCTGATGTCTATCCTCCAGGATAAGATTTTCAGCGCCGGGGGGATTGCCGACATCTGCCTGGTAGCACCGGACAACAACCGGGGCATGGCCTGGGGATCATCCATTGCCCGCCACGGCACCGTCGAACAGATCAAGCGGGTGCCCGAATGGCACCGACGGCGCTACGAGGTCATGACCAAATACATCGAGATCTTAGGGGCCGAAGAGCCGACGCTGTTTGCCAACCTGCCGGAGGAGACCTCGGCGGCATTGGTAAAGGCAGACGAGCCCTACAAGAACATCCGGCTCCTCAAACCCTGGGTGCTCACCCTCTTTCCCACCAGGGGATTTGCCGATATCGAAAACCTGAGCCTGGAAGAGTACACCGACATCGTGGTAAGCGCCTCCACCACCGACCCCCGTTTATTGGAAGAGGTGGAAGAACCCATCTACCGACTGATGCAAAACAGCCGCCTCATCTCCATTCGCAGCCGACACCCCCAAACCGGCAAAGACCTGATTCTCAGCATGAATATCGAGGATCGTTCTGCGGTGAAATGCACCGGCATCCGCAACTTCCCCGACGGCGAGGTCTTTACCAGCCCCGATGCCCGAACAGTGGAGGGTGAGATTTTCGTGGATCTACCGGTCTACTATAACGGCGTTACCCTGCAGGGTATCTACCTAAAAATCGACAAGGGGATCATTACCGATTATAAGGCGGAACAGGAGCACGATACCTTGAAGAAGATCATCGAAACGGACGACGGTTCTCACCGCATCGGCGAAGTGGCCCTGGGCATGAACAGCGGATTAAAGAAGGCCCTCAAGCACCCCCTGTTCGTGGAAAAGGTGGGCGGTACCCTGCACATTGCCATTGGCGCCAGCTATCCCGAATGTTTTGTCGAAGAACAGGCATCGAAAGAGGGACAGCAACAGGCTGAAGAGTATTTTAGACAGGGCAGCCTCAACCGCTCTTCCCAGCATGTCGATATCGTAGTGGACTTCCGGCCGGGCGGCGCAGGCCGGGAAGTTTATCTGGACGACACCAAACTGGCGATCAAAGACAATATCTGGGTGGTGCCGGAGTGAAAGGGAAGAATAAAAAACAAGGGGTGGAAAAATAAGGCGCAACATGTTAAAATAGTAGTATAACTCGAGGAGGATTTGCGATGAGTATAGTGGTAAAGTGTCCATCGTGCGGTACCCAGAATAGAATCAAAGAAAATAAAGAAAATATAGAGGGAAATCCCATCTGCGGAAAATGCAAATCGCCCCTGATGATCCAGAAGAATGTCAGCCCCATCAAGTTGAATGATAACGATTTTGATTCCTTTATCATGAATTCAGCCAAGCCGGTGCTGGTAGACTTTTGGGCCAGTTGGTGCGCTCCTTGCCGCATGATGGAACCGGTGCTGGAAAAATTTGCCCGGTCCCAGAGCTCCATTACGGTGGCCAAGATCAACACCGAGCAAAATCCCCTCATTCCCTCCAAATTCCAGATTTTTTCCATCCCCACCATGATCCTCTTTGAAAATGGAAAAGAGGTGCACCGCCTCATCGGCGTCAAGACCCTCGAAGGCCTCGAATACGAGCTCGCCGCCTGGCTCAAAATCAATTAGCCCTACTTATATTATACTATCCCCTAATTTTAGAACCGGGAATTTTTTTCGAGCGAAAGCGGATCAAATTACCCAAATAATCATACCCATAAAGGACTAGCCAGAATTTTTCTTCTTCACATAAACTCATATTCACATTCAATTTTACAAACTTATTATCCTGTTTAATGTGTTCGGAAATATCTTTTTCAGCGGTATCGGTCATTAAAATGAATGTGGGGGTCCTGGTATAGAGAAACGCTTTAGAAATTTTTACTTTAATAGGATAATAAATAAAGATAGATATCGTGAGTGTTAAATCTTTATTTGTGCAAACCAATTTTAGACATCTCTTTCTTTCCTTAAATCCCAGAACTCTGTATTTCAAAGTACCTTGGACCAAAATGGTCTCTTTCTGTTTATCTAAACCGGTTAAAGCCGCAATTGTGGCCACAACCTTTTCATCGATTTCAGCCTCATTTTTGGGTTCCTCATGGTTTCGTTCAGTTTTACCGTCTTGACCTGATGTTGTTATCAACTGAAAAGCCGTGATGGCAAAAGGCGCTGCGATTCCGAGGCCAGCTAATAATTTCATTGTTTTGGCATCTTTTGAGGCCTCCTTTTGACATTTTAGCATCTCTTCATTTAGTCTCAGCATCCGCTCTTGATATGTCTCTTGTTTAATTTCAGCAATTTTCTGGTCATTCAAGTCTTCATCCTGTTTGACTTCAATTGGGCTGTATCCCTTATTTTGACCCCGTTGTTTTGGGTCTGATTCTTTTGAAATGAAGAGCCTTAAAAAGTTCCTTCGTCCCAGATCTATTTGTTCATCACTCATTGTACTTTAGCGCTCTTACAGGTGTGGCCTTCGTGCCTACCATCCAGAATAAACATCTCAATCTCGTCAAACTCTCTTGATATCACAGCTAATTCTATATGAATAGTTTCTCCATTTCAATATTTTCACACATTTTTTCTCTATGATTTGGAAATTAAAAAAGTTCGATGAAGAATTTGACATGCTGGTGGAGGTTTTCCCGCAGGTGGAGGTAGCAGCCGGGGCAGGAGGTGATGACGGTGTGGGCGCCGGTTTCGGCTAAGGCCTTCTGCCTTCGTTCCAGGATCCGGCGGGAGACTTTGGGGAAGCCGATACTGAAGAAACCGCCGAAGCCGCAGCAGGAGGCCGACGGATCATCCACAAATTGCTGCCCCAATTGACTAAGGAAAAATCTCGGTTCCGCCTCGATGCCCAGAGTCTTCAAATTGTGACAGGGATCGTGGTAGGTAACTTTAGAGGCGGCATCGGCGTGTCCGGCCATCTGAACCTCTGCCTCCGGGCAAAAGCGGTGGATGAACTCGGTCAACTCAAAGACCCGGTCGGCGGCGATATCGTAGTGGTCCCGGAACATCATGGTGCCGTTGCCGCAAGGCACCACCAGGTACTTGAATTTAAAGCGGGAAAAGATCCGGCGGTTCTCTTCCCGCAGGGAGTCGAACTTCTGGCGCCAGCCCTGGGACAGATAGGGGAAACCGCAGCACTTCAGGTCTCTCGGCAGGGCCACGGAAAAGCCCTGCCCCTCCAGGAAGACCTTGATTTTGGCAATCAGCAGGGAGTAAAAATAGGTCAACACGCAGCCGGGAAAGAGCAGGATATCGTACTCCTTCTCCCCCTCCTCCGTGAGCCAATGCTTCAATTTGATATTGTTTGGCCGGGGAATGGTGACATACCTCTTTAAAGGTGTCCGGGCCAGCAGCCCCAACAGCCAGCCCATCTTCTTAAACAGCAGCGATTGGTAGGAAAATAAAACGAATTTTTTCAACAGGGGGATCTTCCGGCCCCCGGAGAGCCGATTCCGGTAGTCGATCATCATGGAGACAAACTCCACCCCATTGGTGCAGATATATTCACAACTGCCGCACAGCAGGCAGCGGGAGATGAATTGCCGGTTTAATTTGCCGGACTTGAGTCGGCCCTCCATGAGGGCCTTGATTAAATTGACCTTGCCCCGGGGGGAGTTGGGTTCGATCAGGGTGGCATTGTATACCGGGCAGGCAAACAGGCAGTTGCCGCAGTCGGCACAGGTTTTAGCAATCCCGGCGAGGTCGATATCGGCGGCCATATGATCTCAACTCTTCGGAACCAGTTCCCGGAGCTGGGTTTTGATGTTTTCCATCACCACCTGCCAGGAAAAGTTCTGCTTCACGTAACGGTACCCATCCTGCCCCATCTTCCGTTTCAGGCTGCGGCCATCGTACAGTTTTTTGGCCTTCTCCAGGAAATCCCCTTCGCTGTCATAGGCCAGACCGCCTCCCGAGAGTTCGATATGCTCCATCAGTACGGCAGACTGTCGATTCACCAATACCGGTGTCTGTTGGGAAAAGGATTCCAGGGTGGTGATGGAGAGGCTCTCCAACGGAGAGGGCTGGACCGACAGCACCGCACCCTTAAAGGCCGACAACTTCTCCTCTTCCGACACATAGCCTATATATTTCAAGCCATCCACTTCGGGAATGTCCATCAACTTCTTGCCGATTAAAACCAGATCCACCAACCGCTGCCGCCGCAGAGACCGGTAGGCGGCAAACACGGTCTCAAGGCCCTTACCCCGCTCGATCCGGCCGGCATACAACATGTAGGGCAAGAATTGTAGATACTTTCTCCTGAACAGGGTGTCATCCACATGCTCTTCTATATCCATGCCGGTGCGCACCAAAACCGGCTTGTTTCGAGGCTGAAACAGTTTCTTCACCATCTCCATCTCCGCACCGGTCAGGAAAAACAGGGCCTGGGGCCGGCCAAACACGGTCTTCATCAGTTCTAAATGGATGGGGGGTTCGTCGTGGGCGGTGGGGAACAGCACCACCGGCTTCTCAATCACCTTCACCCCTTCGACGGTGGGATAATAGAGATAAGTAAAGAAGAGAAAGATGTCAACCTGTTCCTGCTCTGCCCGCAGCCCCTGTATCAATTCAGGGGAGTAAGGACCCTGTTCGACGATCCAGGCCATTTCATCACGGTCTTCGGGATCGGTGTTAAAAAAGACGTCCGAATGGGCATTAAAGGCAGCGATGTCCCGCTCCCTCTCCACCGGGAAGCGTTTGATCATCACCCCTTTTAATATGGATTCACCGGCAGGATAGTGGTTCTTCCAGGTGATATAATCTATGGCCGTGGTGGTAAAGACAGTGACATCGAAGCCGCCGGCATTCAACCGCTCCGCCACCTCCCGGGCCAATGTTTCGGCACCCCCCACCACTTCCTGGCCGTATCGCTGCACCACAACGCCGATTTTAATCATCTTCTATAACTCTTTCAGGAGCCGAAAAAACCCCTCGGGACGAGACTCCGCCCTGTATGTCTCGATCCTCCTTTCCTGGAGCTCCTGGAGCTTTAGCCTTAAAGCCTCGTCGGCAACCAGCCTTTCCACCAGACCGGCCACGTACTCATACTGTTTCTCTTTGACCAGCAAGCCCGCCCCCCCCAGGGTCTCGGCCACGGCGCCGGTATCGTAGGCAATGACCGGCACCCGGAAAAAGCAGCTCTCGATCAGGGGCAGGCAGAAGCCCTCATGTTCACTCATGGAGAGAAACACGTCTCCCAACCGGTAGACGGCGAGCAGCTCGGGAAAGGGAATATGGCCGGTGAATACGATGTCGTCGGCGGTCAGATAAAAGCGGCCGGCCAGATCCCGGACAGACAAAAAATATTTGGGCAGGGTCTCGGTCTTGCCGGCCACGATCAAGCGGACAGAGGGGGAGATATATTTTTTGTAGAAAAAGAGCACCTTCACCAGATCCTCCAGCCTCTTATTGGGGGTAATCCGGCCCACGAAGATGATGTTCTTGCGCTCATCCCTCAGGAGATTATAATAGGGCCGGCTGTGGGGCCCGGCATACTCCTCCAGATCGATCATGATGGGAAAGACCGAGACCTGGGGATAATTGAGGGCCTGTAACTCCCGGGCATTGAAGGTGGAATCGGCAACAGAGAGGTCAAAGGCGCGGCTCAACCGCTGCAGATGAAGGCGCCCCTCCCGGGTAAATCGCACCATGGCCTGGGAAAAATCGATGAAAAAGTGTTCCGGCGTGATATTGTGGTAGACCATCACTTTCTTGCCTCTGATCTGCAAAAAATAATCGGTCAACTCCGAGGGAATGGCGAAATGGAGGATTTTGATGGAATCGGGGTTCTCCCGATAGTCCCGGAAAAAGGTGGCCTTGTCGGTCATGTTTTCATCTATAGTGAGCGACACGATCCGGCTCTCCACCCCCTGGGCCAGCAGGAACCGGTGCAGCCGCAGGGTGGAATTGCCGATGGCGTCGCCATAATGAAAAGCCGGTAAAAATTGCTCTACAATCATCCCTCTTTTTATCAAAAAACCACCCTCCGGTCAATACATTATCAAGGCAAAATGCAAAACAAAGCTACCACTCCAGGGGGACGATAAAATTTTAGATTTCTAAGGGGAAGAGTTACATTTTTACCTATTTTATGGTATAGAATAAAAGGAAACGTCCTAAGATTAAAAAAGGAATAAAATGGCTAACATCGATTTAAAAGAGCTGTCGGCCCGCGAAAGTGAGCGCGTCGAATGGAAAGAGAGCGTAGCCAACATAGATAACGTGATCAAAACCATTGTGGCTTTTGCCAACGATTTCTCCAATCTGGGCGGCGGTTATGTTGTCTGCGGAGCTAAAGAAGGAAAAGATGAGAGCGGTTTCCAGAAAGTCATATACACCGGCCTAACAGCCGGCAAATTTAAAGAGATTGAAGGCACCGTAATGGCGGCCTGCCGTGAGAAAGTCACCCCCCCGATCATCCCGCTCACCGAGGAGATCAGGGTAACCGATGAAAAGAGAATATTGGTGTTCATCATTGCCGCCACCGATCATGCCCACACCTATCGGGCCGGGGGAAAAGATGCGTCTGCCTATTACATCCGAATCGGCCGCGAAACCAGGGAGGCGCGAAATAGTCTGCTCACCGAATTGCTGGTAAAAAAACGGCAGTTGGCCCCCTGGGACCGGCGAGTGAACGAAGATGCCGGTATCGAAGAGATCGATCTGATTGTCCTGCGTGAACACCTCCAGGAGATGGGTCTGTGGTCTCCGCAGAAAGCGATTGAAGACTATTTATCCGATAAGGATTCCCTCTCCAGTTTTATTCCTCCCTTTGCCGTCCAACGCTCCTTCACCGATCAATTGCGGCTGCGGAATTTTGCCCTCTTGATGTTCGGCAAGAATCCCCTCAAATATTTTCCCGGCGCCTATGCTATTTTTTCCATCTACCGGGGAAAGGATAGGAGCGAACCCACAGCGGAACGGTTTGAAATCACCGGGACGGTAGTGCAGCAAGCCCGGAAACTAATCGAACGTCTAAATACCGAATCCTATACGGCCTTCGACAAAACATCCGATATTCCCAACCAGGTCAAGTATCCCATCCGGGCGCTCCAGGAAGCGATTGTGAATGCCCTGGTGCACCGGGATTATGAATCCCTACAGCCGACACGGGTAACCGTTTTTATCGACAGAATAGAGATAAACTCTCCCGGCTCCCTCCCCCGGGCGGTGGACAGGGAAAAGTTTGTTGAAGGTAAAGCCTCCCCCTACTGGAAGAACCAGACATTGGCCTATTTTTTCAATAAATTACAATTGGCCCAGGCAGAAGGGCAGGGAATTCCGACTATTTTGAGGGTAATGAGGGAAGAGGGGTGTCCCAAACCTATTTTCGATATCGGTCAGGAAAACCTGGTCTGCATCCTCCCCGCCCATCCGAGGCATCGGGTCATACGAGAACTCAGCGAGGCGGAGAGAAAAATAGTCATCGGTAATTATGACGATGCCTTCCAGAAACTAAAATCGATCCTGGATGACGACCCCTACAATTTCCGGGCATTGGATCTATTCTGTGAAGTCAACAACTTACTAAAAACCCCTCTATTACTGTTTGAATTTATAAAGGAAAAAAATTTGAACTTCAATAACATCAATTCCGGGACCCTGATCAATATCGCCGAGACCCTCTCGACAGCCCAGGATAATGCCGAAGTCGTGAAAACGGCACACAAGCTGCTATCCATCGCCACCGCAGGAAAACTCGAAGAGAATCAGATCATTAAGCTGGCCATCAACCTGAAGAGACTGGGGGAAAACGAAAAAACCGTCGAATTCATCGATAAAATCCTGGATCAAAACCCGAATCTATCCGGGAATTCAACCCTTCATCAGCAGCGGGCAAGAGCCAGGATGGACCTGGCCAAAAACTGTATTCATACCGGTAAAAGCAATAAATTTACTCCGGCGATCAGAAAAAAAGCATGGGAACAGTGCCGAAAATATTTAGAAGGTGCCGAAAAAGACCTGAATATCGCCTTAGAAAACTCAAGCGACGACATCCAGAAAGAGTACCTTAACCGGGACATGGAATTTTTATCTAAAATGAAAGAAAAATCAAAGAAACCGGATAAGAAAAAACACCACCAGGCCCAAAAAGTTAGATCGGTCAACAGGAAATAAAATTCAGAAGGCAGACAGAGTCCCTATATTTCCCATCAAAAAAATAAAAAAGCCCCGTTTGTGCCTATAATAGTGTATAATTAGTTTTCCCAAACACCACAATAAAACCCAAACGAGGTGCATAAATTATGACACAAGGCGTATTACCTTTCAAGTATGAAGAGTCAAAAAAATCACGAAGCCTGACGAGTTTTTCGGGTTTGCTGCCCTATGTAGAGTTGCTCTACCAGATGGATTTTTTCAATTTAGTGAAGCGACACGTGCAGGTTCATCCAGGTGAGCAGGGCTGGTTGGATGGTCAGATTCTATTGAGCTTGATCCTGCTGAACCTTGCCGGAGGAGATTGCCCGGAGGATATCGAGCGTTTGAAGAATGATAAGGGCCTTTGCAAAGCCATAAAAACATCATACAAGGGGACGGGGGCGGTGTTTTCCAACATTTCTCCTTGTTATTTTCCGGGATTTGTGTTATCTATTACCCCTGGATTCATTTTTTAGATACACACCCCCTTTAGGGGGGAAACGGCTAATAGGAGGCATCGACGATGGCGGTAGAGACAGTCAGTGTGGGGCTGACCATGCTGGGCTTTTTCCAGGGCCTGCTGTCAAGCTTTACCCACGATAAAATCAAGAGAGTGGCCCAGGGCTTAGAGAGAGAACCCTTAAAAAAACTGTTTATCCGGGCCTTTGAAAAGAGCCTGGATTATCACGATAAGCAGAGCGGCGGCTTGCTGGAAGAGTTGACGGCAGCGGTTAAAAGAAATCCCGACAGGCTGGTGGAGATATTCGAGTCCAATACCGGCAAACTCCACGACTTCCTGGCCGACACCACCAGCGGAGATTTTAGAAAAAAGACCGCCCAACTGATCATAGACGAATTTTTACCGCCGCCCCACAAGAGCGAGTACCCCCAATTGCTGGAACTACTGGTACAGGACTGCCTGGACTACTACCAGATATCCTTTCTCAAGACCATGAGCGACCGGGAGGCCCTGCAAACCATCCTCCGCCAGACCCTCAAGCTGGACGAGGTCCTGGATATCGTCAAAAAGATCGAGTCCGACATCCGGTCCAAGATCGCCAGCAAACAAGAGGTAAGGGAGATCAAAGAGCTGATTCAAGCCCTATTCAAGAAGCTGGAACAGATGGAGAAGGCGGAGAAGGCGGCCAAAAAAGAGGCAAAGGCCGAGATAAAAGGGAAGCAGATCAAGGTGCTGGCCATGACCGCCAGCCCCAAAGAGAGCGACCCGCTGCTCTACGAACTGGAGCAGGATACCCTGCTTGAGGTTTTTGGCCGCTTCGAGCGGCGGCGGGTCTTTTTAGATATGCCCGACCCGGTCAAGAGTACCCTGGAGGAGATCCGGGAGCATTTGCCGGAGGGCAAGCACGACATCTTGCAGATCACCGCCCACGGCGGCCTGGACAAAGAGGGCCATGGGCTGCTGTCTTTCGAGGACGAGGAGGGCAACCTCCAAAAGGTGAAGGGCCAGGAGTTGGCCGAGCTGTTGATTTCTCTTAAAGAGGAGCAGGAAATCGACGTCAAGGTGGTCATCCTGTCGGCCTGCCACTCGGCCCGCCGGGAGCTTCACCTCATGCCCACGGCCCGACTGCTGCACCAGGCCGGCATCGGGGCGGTGGTGGGCATGAAGGAGTCTATCAGCCACCTGGCGGCCATCGACTTCAACGTGGGTTTTTTCCAGGCCCTCCTGGACAAAAAAGATATTCGCCGGGCCTTTGACGAGGGCTGCCGGGCCGTAGCAAGGGGCGAGGCGCAAAGGCTGCGGGACAATCCCTCCTGGGACCTGGTCGGCGAGGCGGAGATCCCCCAACTGCTGCTGAAAAACGAAAACCTCACCGTGGACGACTTTTCAGACTTCATCATCGAGGCGCCGGACCGTCCCCAGAGCCACCACTTCGAGGGGGCGAAATATATGGACCGGGGCTTCATCGGCCGCCGGGATATCTTGAGGTGTCTCTACAGGGGCGTCAACGACGGGGCCGGGGCACTGGTGCTCAAAGGGCCGGGGGGCATCGGCAAATCCACCATCACCACCCGGGCCGCGGCCAACCTGCGGCGCCAGAACTACGAATTCATCGTGATCCGGGGTGATACCGAGCCGGGCCTGATCCTCCAGTCCCTCTCCAACAAGGCCAAAGAAGCGGATCTCGAAGAGGCCGACGAGGTCTATGCCGCAGACGCCTCCCCCCAGCAGAAACTCAACTGGTTCCTGGAGCACTATATTAAAGGCCGCCGGGTGGTCGTGATCTTCGACAACTTCGAGGAGAACCAGCAGATGGACGGCAGTTTCCCCGAAGAGAAGACAGAACTAAAAGAGTTCCTGCTCTACTTCCGCACCTGTTTGCAGCACAGAGAGTCCCTGTTACTCTTCTCCACCCGCTGCCGGCTGGCGGGTTTCGAGACCTTAGAGGTAGGCGAATTCTCCCCGGTGGAGTTTCGCAAGTCCCTGCTCAACACCGCCGCCTTAAAGCAACTGGACGGTGACTCCATGGAGTCTTTGCGCCGGGAGGTGGGGGGCAATCCCCGGGCGTTGGAACTGCTGGATCGCATCGCCAAAGAGGAGTTTGGCAGCCGGGCCTTTGACTGGCAGGAGCTAAAAACCCTGATCCCGGAACTGACCGGGCGCATCATCCACAAGGCAAGCGACGCCGACGACTTTACCCCCCTCTACCTGGACAAACTGCTGGAGTTCATCACCCCGTCCCAATACCATTTGCTCCAACTGCTCTCCCTCTACCGCGACCCGGTGCCCAGAGAGGCCATAGAAGCCCACGACTGCCCCCTCACCCGACCGGACCGCCAGAGACTCCAATCCCTCTCCCTGATCGAATACCAGCCCACCCCGGCCCTCCTTTACGTCCACCGCCTGACAGCCCACCACATCCTCTCCCAACTCCCCCCGGAACCCAAAAAACAATCCCACCTCCGCGCCGCCGCCTACTTCGCCAACATCCGGGACGAAGAAGGGGAAAAGTATGTGGAAAACAACCTGGAGGCCCGCTGGCACTACCTCCAGGCCGGGGCCTGGGACGAGGCGGCATCCCTCACCTTCTCCCTGGAAGACCACCTGACCCTGCACGGCCACCCCCAACTCTCCCTGCACCTCCTCACCGAGATCATGGAAACACCCCTCAACCAAAAGAACCGGGCCATCACCCACCACCGGATAGGCATACTCCACCAACACTTCGGCCACTACGACCTGGCCCTGGCCCACTACAACCAGTCGATGAAAATCGACGAAAAGAGAGGAGACGACAAAGGCGTGGCCGCCAGCCTGGGTCAGATCGGCACGATCTATCAGTACAAAGGTGACTACGACGCCGCGCTAGAGCATTACGAAAAGGCAAATGAGATCTTTGAGCGGATCGGGGATATCAAGGACGGGGCCACCAGTCTGCATAACATTGGAGCTATCTATCAAGACAAAGGCGACTATGACGCCGCGCTGGAGCAGTATCGCCAGTCGCTAGAGACCAGGGAGAAGATCGGGGATATCAAGGGCGTGGCCGAGAGTCTTCACCAGATCGGCATGATCTATCAAGAGAGAGGCGACTATGAGGCTGCGCTGGAGCATTACGAAAAGGCAAAGGAGACCTTTGAGCGGATCGGGGATACCAAAAACACTGCCGTCGCCCTGCACCAGATCGGCGTGATCTATGAAGAGAGAGGCGACTATGAGGCCGCGCTGGAGCATTATCGCCGGTCACTGGAGATTGCCGAGAAGATCGGGGATATCAAGGGCGCGGCCACCAGTCTGGGTCAGATCGGCATGATCTATCAAAAGAGAGGCGACTACGACGCCGCGCTGGAGCAGTACCGCCGGTCGCTGGAGATCAGGGAGAAGATCGGGGATATCAAGGGCGCGGCCACCAGTCTGCACCAGATCGGCATGATCTATCAAGACAAAGGCAACTATGAGGCCGCGCTGGAGCATTACGAACAGGCAAAGGAGACCTTTGAGCGGATCGGGGATATCAGAAGCACTGCCGCCGCCCTGCACCAGATCGGCGTGATCTATCAATACAAAGGCGACACAGACGCTGCGCTGGAGCATTACCAAAAGGCAAAGGAGATATTCGAGAAGATAGGGGATATCG
>CBFDCR010000090.1:0-19635 GCA_965603365.1 uncultured bacterium | reverse complement strand
AGTATTCTGATATTTTTTATCATAATGTTGTTATTTGGATTAAGCTTATTTCTTATTATTATAATTGTAAAAGAATCATTGTGAACAGATTAAATCATCGATCAAGCTTGATCGGAACAAAACGGGCGATTAGGAGCTTATTTGAACAATCCTGAAAACTTAGAAATTGAATCAAGAATGATTTGATTCAGGCAACTCTCTCATCCTCATCATATGAATAATTCCCTCCTCTAAAGAGAATGATACCCGGTCCTCTAGCCAGACTTAACGCCAATAGGCGTGGATAGTCCAGATCCGCTGTGATAATGATTCTATTTTCTTGACTCGCTAACTTTAACAACTCTTCATCTGGGGCGCACGATTTACCGATTTGACTGGCATGAACTCCTTCATGCCCATAGGAACGGAGCACATATAAAAGATTTAGGGAAACGGGCATATTTAAAAGAAACTTCATCCGGCAAATTCAATGACCTGTTTGTCGGCCATGCCCGTTTTTTTGCCTGTCCCTTTTTGCACCAATAATAGTTTAAAACCCCAAAAAAGTCAACTTCTATAAACCCAACCTAAAATATTTAGATTTTTTGCCTGTCCCCGTTTCACCCGAGAATAATGGGTTGGGATAAAGAGCTTATTTTCGGTTGAAAAATATGTTTTTCGGTTTATAATATAGTAAATACAGTTGATAGGAGTAAAGTAGATATGACCCAGGTGAAAAAGACAAAAGGAACCATCGGTATCCTGACCGGCGGCGGCGATGTGCCGGGTTTGAACCCGGCCATCCGGGCGGTCACCATTCGCGCCAATCGTGAAGGATACCGGGTGATCGGCATTCGCAGAGGTTGGCTGGGCCTGGTCAATATGGTGCGGGACCGGGAACAAGATCTGCATACCTGCTACGAACTGTTGACCGAGGATGCGGTGAGACGGGTGGGGCGTACCGGCGGCACCTTTCTCCATTCCTCCCGGATCCGTCCCAGCCACTTACCGGCCGAAAGGGTGCCGCTGCACCTGAAAGATCAATATAATGGGGAATTGAATGATTTAACCCCGGAGGTCTTGAGAAATCTTGACTATTTGGGGATCGATTATTTGATCCCCATCGGCGGTGATGATACCCTGAGTTATGCGGTTCATCTCCATAAATTGGGGGTAAAGCTGGTGGCCATTCCCAAGACCATGGACAATGATGTGCCGGGTACAGATTACTGCATCGGTTTCAGTACCTGCATCAGCCGGACTATAGAGATGACCAACAGCCTGCGCACCACCGCCGGTTCCCATGAACGATTTCTGGTGATTGAGGTATTCGGCCGCTATGCGGGATTTACTGTCTTGATGCCGGCCTTGGCCGGGGCGGCGGACCGCTGTGTGATCCCGGAGTATCGATTCGACCCGGAAAAGTTAACCGAACTCCTGTCGATGGATCGGCGGTTAAATCCCAGTCGTTACTCCATTGCACTGGTGTCCGAAGGGGCCGCGATGGAGGACCAGGAGATGATTTTTCAAAACCATGGAAGGGACATGTACGGTCATAAAAAATTGGGAGGTATCGGCGATCTGGTGAGTAATGTGCTGAGTGAACTATCGCCGAAATTCAACGATGGCCGGCGGATCAACTCCATCAGTCAAAGGCTGGGGTACCTGGTACGGTGTGGAAATCCCGATGCGGTGGATTCCATTGCTCCCATGGTTTTTGGCAATATCGCCCTGGACTTGATTCTGGAGGCCAGATATGGCCGCCTGGTGTGTATCCGCAGCGGCCGTTATGACAACGTGCCGGTGGAGGTGGTGATCAGCAGAAAAAAGATAGTGGATGTGAATAAATATTACAACACCGAACGGCTGCGGCCCATCTACAAGAAATTCAGCGGCATGCCCTTTTTTTTAATGACCGACGATTTTTAACCGCTGCCGGAGTTTAAGGATTTGATTTTTAGATTAAATTGGTTTATATTGCAGGGATGAATTGGATCACCTTGACCGTTAACGGCCGGGAAGTGAGCGTGGCCTTTGATGAGAACAGTATTCATGTGTACAATGCTTTTCCCATCAAAGACGATTTGAAGCTGCGGGGATATCGCTGGAATCCCGGGGACAAGTGCTGGTACATCGAACCCTCCGATGTGGTGGGCGAGATGGCGGTGTTAAAGAATAATCTTCGGCCGGTTTCGTCCCCCCCGCCGGAGGCGTCACCTGCAAAGGAAGTGGGGGATTCGCTGTTAGACCGGTTTCCGTCCTCCTACTCGGTGGTGGAACTGCGCAGTTATATCGATCAACTGATCCGGAACGGATTGCCGGGGCAGATATGGGTCCGGGGGGTGATCGCCTCGGAAATCAAACATTATCCCTGGGGTTCCTATTTCGATTTACGGGACGAGGATGAGACCCTTAATATGCATTTCAGCGTGGAGGTTAGAAAGAGGACCCTTGAGGAGATCCAGGCCAAACTGCAGCGATCCGGTGCGGCCGATTTTCTGGAAAAGGAGCTGCCGGTTTTTTTCCTGGTTTCGGTGGGTTTATCTCTAAAATACACCATCAATGTACGTTTATCCTTGATCGATATCCTGCCGGAGTATACCCAGTCGAAACTCAGAAGCCAGTTGGAGGTAACCCTTGAGAAATTGAAAGAAGAGGGAATCCTGGAGTACCAGAAACAGTTGCCCCTGCCCCGGTTGCTGACCAGTATCGGACTGGTTACCTCTGCCCAGGGCACGTCGATAAAAGATGTCATGGCCGGACTTCATCCTTATGGGCAAAAGTACAACATCTTTTTTGTGGATGCCCGGATGGAGGGGGCAAACGCGGTAGACAGTATCATCCAGTCCCTGGACTACCTGGAGAAGGGCGGTATTGTGCCCCTGGATGCCATTGTTATTGCCCGGGGCGGCGGCAGCGAGCAGTCGCTGTCGGTGTTTAATGACTACCGTTTGTGCCGGCGCATCTGCCGGGCGAAGATTCCGATCCTGACTGCCATCGGTCACGAAAAAGACCTGTCTGCCGCCGAGTTGTGCTCCCATTTTACTCCGACGCCCTCGACTCCCTCGGGAATGGGTAAATTTTTGCAGGAGCGGTATGTGAAACTGCAAGACCAGCTTTCCGATTCGGTATCCCGTTTGATTCATCATTTTTCCCAGGTACATAGGGGTGAGATGGCGCGCCTCAGGGGATTTCTCAAGAGTATCCCGGCCCAGGGCAGGCAACTGGTTCGTTTCAAGCAGAGAGGGTTCCTGTCTCTAACCCGTCAGTTTGAACAGTCGGTGTTTTTTACCGTTCGGGATCAGGAGCGGCAGGTTGATGAAAAGACGGTGCAGATCATAAAAAATAGTCTCCATGTCATGATGAATGCCCGGACGCAGTTGCAGGGATTGATGCAGTCGGTCTTCTCCCGGGCCGGGATTTTGTCCCGACGGGAGCAGCAGCAGGTCCGGAAAACGATTTTAAAAATGGATTTTGCCAAGCGGCAGCGGGAAAATAAAAAAAATCGACTGGCGGTTCGGCAAGCCGCCGGCATGTTTTTTTCACTGGCATCGAAGGTTCACCGGGATACCGAGAGGACCCTGACGGCGCGGACCGATCTGGTCCGGGCCAATCACCCGGATTTGATATTAAAGAAGGGTTTTGCCATGACCCTGGATGAACACAATCGGGTGATAAAGACATTGGCAGCCTTTCGCCAATTTAAAGAGGCCAATCTGAAATTTTACGACGGAACTACAAAAATTACCGGAAAGGAGGTATGATGAGCAGCAAATCCAAAAAGTATGAAGAAAATTATGAGGTATTGGAACGTATTACGGAATCGTTAAATAAAGATGAGGTGGGTATCGATGACCTGGTGGAAAAGACCAAAGAGGCACTGGCGGCCGCCCGCACCTGCATGGATATATTGAAACAGCAGAAGGGAGAATTTAAGAAACTGGAAGTAGAATTTTCCCAGTTGCTGGGGCAGCCGGACGAAGAGGAACCACCGGCAAGCGATAAAGAGTCATCGGGGCAGGAGGAGGAAGTAGAAGAGGGCAAAGACCCGTTTTAATTTTAGTTTGAGGAAAGGACAAATATCTGGGTGATGTAATACGTATTGTCGCCTTTTTTGGCCACCCCCACACCGGTCAGGTCAAAATTACCCTCGATGTTTTCGAGATGATCCTGGCTGTTTAACCAATTCTGCAAAGCCTTTTCCGCAGGGTTGGGATACTCTGATATGAGGGCCAAGTTTTCTCCTGCCAGGGAAAATGAAACCAGGGCGAGGATATTGGCTATCCGTTGGTCAAACCCCCCGTGGCCGAAGGGAACGGTACCGGAAGCCATGTCCCGGCTGTGGCTGCGACACTGCCCGGCAATGGCGTCGTTCCATTCCAGGGTACTCAGGCCGCTTCCGAGCCGGTGATCATTGACCAGGCGAAACACCTTTTGCTCCGTTTCGCCTTCGCTCAGACCCGGTTGGACCTTGCAGCTCTCCATAAATACCGCGGCAAAGAGCAATATCAAAAGAATTGATCTATAGATTCTTCTGGATGTCATTTAATCACAACCTCATTGCTTTGTTGTTAAATATTACCAAAATTGTCCAGTGAGGTCAATAGGAATCTGAATCTGCTAACCCGCCAATTTTTATAATTTTATCCAACATTTCATGTGGTATTTTAAAAACAAATACGAAAGAGGGATGTCATCTCCTGAGTTAAACCTTCACTTGAATTTTTGCCATTTCTATTCTATTATTTCTAGGTAGGGCTAAAATGAGTATTGAAGAAGAACAAAAGCTGAGGATGGCCAAAGACTACGAACCCCGGTTCGGCATATTTCACGACCTGATCAAGTTCAGGGTGAGAGAGATCTTGTTGGTCTCCAGCTTCTACGACGCCTTTGTGCTGGAAGAGGATGGGCGTCTGTCGGAGAAAATTTTTGGGGAATATATCGATTTGAATTTGCGGTTTATTCCCCGTATTCACCAGGTATCTACCGCCGAGGAGGCGCTGGCTGCCCTGAAACAGGGCGCCTACGATCTGGTCATTACCATGACCCGGATCGCCGATATCAATCCCCTGGATTTCGGTAGAAAAGTCAAGGAGTATAACCCCCGCCTGCCGGTTATGCTGCTGACCTATGAATGGGTGGAGGCGGACTTTTTAATCAAAATAAGGAAGACCCGCTGGTTGGATAAGATCTTTTATTGGTCGGGGGATACCAGGATCCTGCTGGCCATCATCAAGTATGCGGAGGATTTAAGGAATGTGGACAACGACAGCCAACTGGGGGTGCGGGTCATATTGGTGATCGAGGATTCGCCGAAGTTTTATTCCAGGTTTTTACCGATAATCTATACGGAGATCATGACCCAGACCAGGCTGCTGATTTCCGAGGGGGTGAATGATCTCCACCGGCTGCTGCGCATGCGGGCCAGGCCCAAAATATTGCAGGCGGAGAATTATGAAGAGGGTGTGGCACTCTATGAAAAATATAAGAACAGTCTCCTGGGCGTTATATCTGATGTACGCTTTCCCCGGCAGGGGGAGATCGATGCCGACTGCGGTTTCAGATTTGCCGATCTGGTAAAAAAAGAGATCCCCGATCTGCCCTTTCTCATCCAGTCGTCGAATCTGGACAACCGCCAGGTGGCCAGTAAGAGGGGACTTGATTTCCTTTACAAAAATTCCGACAACTTATTGCAGGAGTTGAGTCACTTTATCTTGAGCAATTTCGGTTTCGGCGACTTTGTATTCAGGTATCCCGATGGCCGGGAGGTCGGCCGGGCCGGCAGCCTGGTGGAATTTGAGAAGATGATGCAGATCATACCCGAAGAGAGCCTGCTCTTTCATGCCCAGAGAAATCACATCTCCATCTGGCTGCGGGCCCGGACGGAATTCGAGATGGCCGAGCGATTGCGGCCCAAGAGGGCGTCGGATTTCCGGAGCAGCGATGAACTGCGGTCATATATTGTACAGGCCATCCGGGAGTTAATTACTCAGAGACAGTACGGGGTGATTACCGATTTTGAGAAGGCCCTGTTCGATTCCCAGAATGCCTTTGCCCGCCTGGGGAACGGTTCTTTGGGGGGGGAAAGCCCGGGGTATTGCCTTTTTAAATACGCTGCTGGTCAAGACCCGATTGAATGAGATTTTTAAGTATGTGGAGATTCGCACCCCCCATTCGTTTGTCATTTGCAGTGAGGTATTTGAAACCTTTATTGAGGAAAATGGGCTCCAGGAGTTTGCCATTCTGGAAACCGACAATGATCGGATCGCCGCCAGGTTTGTAAAGGCTAAAATTCCCCAGGCGATCAAAAAGGATCTGCACACGCTGCTGACCGAGATTCGTTACCCCTTAGCCGTCCGCTCCTCCAGCCTGCTGGAAGACTCCCAGGTGCTGCCCTTTGCCGGGCTCTATACGACCTATATGCTGCCCAACAACCACCCCAACATCCGGGTGCGGCTGAAACAATTGTGTAATGCCGTAAAACTGGTGTTTGCCTCGGTTTTTTATAAGTCCCCCAAGGAGTACGTCAAGAACAGCAGTTTTCGCATCGAAGAGGAGAAAATGGCGGTGATCATTCAACAGGTGGTGGGCCAGCAGCATCAGCACCATTTTTATCCGGTAATCTCCGGGGTGGCCCAGTCCTTCAATTTTTACCCCATTTCCTATATGGAACCGGCACACGGAATTGTAGAATTGGCCCTGGGGCTGGGTGCCATTATAGCCGACGGCGGGCCTTCCTTTCGCTTTTCGCCCCGGTTCCCGGAGATGAATCCCCCCTATGCCTCACCCGACGATTTCCTCAAGAGGTCGCAAAACTACTTTTATGCTCTCTCCCTCTCCAGACCGGATATCACCGTCAAGAGGGATGAGAAGCATACATTAAAACGCCTCGATCTTGAAGTGGCCGAACGGGATGGCACTCTATTTTTTGTCGCCGGCACGTTTTCGGCAGAAGACAATGCCATCCGGGATACCATCGCCATCAAGGGCCCCAGGGTGGTGACCTTCGCCAATGTCTTGAAATACAATCTCTTCCCCTTAGCAGACATCCTGAATGAAATTTTTAAGATCGGCTGCGATGCCTTCGGTTCCCATATCGAACTTGAGTTTGCCGTGAACCTCTATAAAGACAAGGCAAGGAAGCCGGAGTTTTATCTGCTGCAAATCCGGCCGTTGGTGGGGGGGCAGGAAGATATTGAGGTGTCCTTTGAAGAAAATAATAACAGTGAGGATTGGCTTTGTGTCTCCAGGCATGCCATGGGCAATGGCGTCATCGATGATGTCTGTGATTTAGTTTATGTGGACCCCGATACCTTTGAACTTTCCAGGACCCGGGCCATTGCCGATGAGGTGGGACGGCTGAATCAACGATTTATCGAGGAGAATAAAAAGTACATCCTCATCGGTTTCGGACGGTGGGGGACCAACGACCCCTGGCTGGGTATTCCGGTGGAGTGGTATCAAATCTCCCGGGCCAGGGTCATTGTCGAGTCTAACCTCGATGGTTTTGTGGTAGATCCCTCCCAGGGCAGCCATTTTTTCCACAACCTGGTCTCCCTGAAAATGGGCTATTTGCACATCAGGAAAACAACCGAGGAGGAGTATATTCTGTGGGAGTGGATCAGGCCGCAGGAGCCCCTTTTTAAGGGTAAATATATCAGGCATATTCGCACCCAAAAGCCGCTGCTGGTAAAGTTGGACGGCCGCAAGTCGTTGGGGGTGATATTCAAAACATAAGTCTATCTACATTTAGCGCAGGTTCCGAGAAACTGAATCTCATGACCCGTGATGTCGAAATTGAATTTTTTTGAAAGGATCTTTTCCAGTTTCTTCAGGAATTCTTTCTCTTCGGCCAGAAAGTCGTTGTAGTTGATAATATTACCGCATTTCAGGCAAACCAGGTGATGATGGTGCTCTTTGAAACTGGCGACCAGCTCGTATCTGGCCATACCGTCGCCGAAATCGAATTTGTTGAGGAGGCCCAGTTTGACCAGAAGGTCCACGGTTCGGTAGACGGTGGTCAGGCCGATATCCGGGTACTGCCGGTTGATCTGCAAATAGATCTCCTTGGCACCCGGGTGCCCCGGCAGACCGGCAATCGATTCCAAAATCGCCCGGCGAGGAAATGTCACCCGGTAACCGTGCCTTTTCAAGATGTCGTCAATATCAATTTTTGCCTCTCTTTGGCCCATCGCTTTTCTTCCTTATATCGTACATCTCATGACCTCTTGATAATGATTCCCAACAGTGAATGAGCATTATGAATCAAATCCCCCCTTTTGTCAACTTCCTTTTTGACTGGAGTTACTCCAAAGGCCGACCGAAAAAATTGGCCTGTCCCCTTCCGCCCTAAAGTTTTTACGTTTTTGCGTCCTCAGGCTTTCTACAGGTTACTTCGTGGGGACTTCAATACTGCGTTATACGTTAGCAGCCGCATTCGCTGTCGCACCAGGTGGCTGGGCAGGTGTTGGCATCGGTGTAGCATTGGGTTGGCTCGCAACTGTAGTTTACGGTATCGCAAAAGATGCCGCAGGTAATCCCAGCAGTGTAAGTCGGGTGTTTTGCACCCTTTACATCGCCCATGGCCCGGGAATTAAGATTGGCGATGGTGTTTTTGTTTAAGGTCAATTTTTCGGTGATTTTTTTAGGTTTCATGTGTCCTCCATTTTATTTTTGATCTATATGTTGAAGCCTTTGTCACCGATGAACAACAGGTAAAAAACCTCGGTTTCGTTATAAAAGTGTATAATACGCCCAATAGCGAGGAATGTCAATAACCTTTCCCATCAAAGTCTTCTGTATACCCTGAATTGCTAATTTCCTTCATTTATCGACGAACAGTATCGGAAATGCGTTTGATTTTTTCCCGCAACTTTTCAAAAAAACCTATGCCATGCAAATATATAAAAACTGTACGAGACACTTTCTCAACTCGACCTGCCTCGCCAGCACCATCACTATCAAAAAGCTTACCCTGATTGGGTATTCGACTTCTAATTTTTTTCTCTTCTTTGTACTTGAATGGAAGTCGATTTTTATAAAAATTTGATAAAAAATTGGGGTTGACACCCCCTCTCCCCACCAGGTACAAACTCTATTTTGGGGCATTGAAGAAAAAAACGAAAAGAATATCCTGGATTTAGAAGAGGTTTTGCAATTTTAGTTTTAGGGTGCGGGGTTTGTTGTCCCGGAGGATTTTGAAGGTGTAGACGGTACCGGCGTCCCTGCGCAGGAGTTGCCGGATCTTCAGGATACCGCCGTAGTGCCGGACATCTTTGTGGTTGATGGCCCGGATGATGTCCCCTTTCAGGAAACCCGCTCCGGCGGCCGGGGTATGGGGGGGGACAAAGTTGACCTGGAGGCGGTTGTCTTCGGACAAAATCACCTGGAACCCGCTTTTATCCCGGGGAAACCGCCGGCTGAAATGTTCCCCTTTTTCGACAATCACCCGTTGGTTCCGGTAATCCAGGTAGAGGACGAAGCGGCGCAGCAGTGCATTGCCGATGTTACCCAGGATCTCCTGGCTGGCGAATGCCCCGACTCCCTTTTCCAGGGGGAAATCGATTAAGGGCTGGGGAATCGAAAAGCCGGTAAATTCGAGGGACTGAAATTGCACGGTCCGGGCTTTGAATTCCCCCCCGGCCCCTTCACCGATTTGTTCGATGCCCTTGAGGTTTAGAAAGCCGTATTTCTCGGCAGCCGGGTAATGAAAGGAGGTGCCGCCGGCGCCCAGATCCAGGGTCCATCGGCCCGAATATTTGCCGTCTACCCCCATAGGTACGGTAAAGAGGTTGCCTTTTAATGGGGCCTCCACGATCTTTCCCTGGCCCTGGTCCGTATATTTAAACCGGTCGGGGGAGTAGAAGGAGAGCCGTTCGTTGGCGTAGTCGATCCTGGTCACAAACCGGGAGAGAAAATCGTATCCCAGTAGGCCCGCCACCTCCATGCCGAAGTGTTTGCGGAACAGCCCGGAGATGTTGATGGCGGCGATCTTCTGCCGGTCGAAGCGGATGCCCGAAATACTGTAGGCGGGGATGGTGACAAATGAAACCTTGATGGTCTTTCCGGCCCCCCGCCCCTTCATCTCGCCTTTGGGGGTCAGCCCCAGTTTCAGGGCGTAGTCGGAGTCGATGACCGACATACTGGCGCCGCTGTCGATGCACCAGAGACTCTCTTTGCCCTGGATGGTAACCGGGATGAAGAGGTGAGTTTCGATAAATCGGAAGGGGATATTCTCTGCACTCTCTCCTTTAGCAAACCGGAAATCCCGGACTTCCTCTTGGGGGGGATCAAACAGGGCGGGGTCGATGTCGATATTGGGCTGGTATTGGCTGACCCGGATGGTCATTTTCTGGCCAATGGGTTGGACCTCGAGGCGATGGTGAAAGGGGCGCAGGATGCCGTCGATGTCGCGGTAGTCCGAAAACAGGGTGTGGATGGTATTGTCGGGCTGCTGAAGGCTCAGCTTCACCAGGTAATAGCCGGCGGTGTCGTAATACTCCAGCCGGATATCGTCGTTGATGGTGTTGGTGATCTTAACGACATGACAGTTTTTGTCATCCACCTGCCGGATACCCTCATAAAAGAGGTCGAAATGGGGGGATTGGGAATCGAGGTGTTCGTATTGGGCCAGCAGTGTCTCGATCTTTTGCCGCTTGATAGCGGCCTCGTCTTTCTGGATGGACACCTTGCCGTTGGCGTCCATGCTCCAGTTGGTTTTTCCGTTGGAGCCGCTGGTCTGCTTGAATATGGTCAGGTCCAATTCCTGGCGGTTCAGGTCCGGTGTCCGGGTCCACTGCTTGACTTTGCCTTTCAACCCGGCGCCTTCTATGGTGATATCGCCTTCAAAATAACTGGTCTTCTCCGCTTTTAGTTTATCCAGCCCGCCTACGGCGGCGTAATGTTTTTGCAGGATTTCGTATGGATCGGCGGTTTGCTTTTGGGCCTGGGTATTGACACCCACCAGTAATAGAACCACTAAAAACAACAGGATTTTTTGGATATATATCATTGATTTCCTCCTGTAAAATCATAATATGTAATACGGGCTGTAACCGTAATTGGTTATTTTTCGGTGCCGTTGTTGCATTTTGGCGGAGAATGTGGTATAAAGGTCTCTTGAATGGGGCTGTAGCGCAGCTGGGAGCGCGTCTGAATGGCATTCAGAAGGTCGAGGGTTCGATCCCCTTCAGCTCCATTTTTTTCTTCATGAGAAAAATATTTCTTATATTGATCTGTACGGCCTTTGCCTTCCGGTTTTTGGGGGATGCCCGGACTATTTCCATCGATGAACTGAAAAAGCAGGTGGTGGTTACCGGCAAATTGCCTTTCAAGGCGGATCTACCGGTAAAGTATTTGAACCAAAGGCAGTTGAAACGATATATAGAGTCGATCGTGAACCGGGAATACCCGGGTGAGCAGGCCCAAAAAGAGAGCTGGTTTCTCCATTTGATGGGGTTTACAAAGCGGCAAATCGATTTAAAGAGGCTGCGGACGGAGATTCTGACGGAAAATGCCGGCGGCCTGTACAATGAGAAGACCGGGGAACTCCTGGTTCTGGAGGCTTTTTTGGATATGAATATGATCAATGCCCTGATTGTGGTCCATGAACTGCGGCATGCCATCCAGGATCAGCAGGTGGGGCTCGACCGAGTGCTGGGTAACTTTTCCGATTTTGATGATCGCAAACTGGCGGTTCTGGCCGCGGTGGAGGGAGACGCCTCCTTTGTCATGGCCAAATTTAGCCGGGAATTTTCCGGCATCCCCTTGGACCCGGATCTTCTCACCTCCTACCACAGCGATGCCCTGATGTCCTTTTCCCCCTTAGCCGCTACTGGCCTGCTGCGCCGGTCTCCGGATATAATTAAATTTCAATTGATGATGCCCTATATCGAGGGCTTAAAATTTACGGCCGCTGTTTACGACCGGAAGAAGTGGAAGGGGGTCAACCGTGTATTAACGGCACCGCCGCTGTCGTCCGAACAGGTACTCCATCCGGAGAAGTACTTCAAAAACGAAAGGCCCATAAAGGTAACGATTATCTATAAACCGGAGGGGTATCGGTTGGTCCATGCCGGTGTGCTGGGGGAGTATTATTTAAATATTCTCCTGAAACAGGACGACCAGTATGTCGATTTTGCCGCCGGTTGGGGAGGGGATGGCTTCGCCCTATACCGGGATGGCGACAACTATTTTCTGCTCTGGGAATCGAGCTGGGATCTGGAGAAATACGGTTCTCATTTTTTCTATGTATTCAAAAAATTCCTGGAACGTCAGTTCAAGGTGAATTTTCGTGAAGGTGAAGTAAAGGGATTTGCCTTTCTGGCGGGTCGTTCCCGGTTCGGCTATTTTTTCCTCTGGCGCCGGGGAAACGAAATTTTTTATGCCCGGTCCAACGATAGAATCCAGATGAACAAATTTATAAGCGGAGGTCTTTATGATTAATGCTACCCAGATCAGAAAAGGAATGATCATTCTGTTAAACGATAAGCTTTACCGGGTGGAGGAGATGAAACACGTTACCCCGGGTAAAGGCCAGGCGATGGTGCAGACCAAGATCAGGGATCTAAACGATATGACCATCCGGGATTACCGGTTTCGCTCCAGCGAGAAGGTGGAGCGGGTGGTTCTGGAGACCCGGCAGGTCTCCTTTTCCTACCAGGATGGCGATCAGTACATTTTTATGGACAATGAGACTTATGATCAAATCAGCCTGAATCAGGATTTTCTGGGGGATGTGGTCTCCTATCTGAAGGAAGGTACCGATTACCAGTTGGAATTTTACAAGAATCAACCCATGAACATCACGCCCCCTCTGACCATGGAATTCGAGGTGAAGGAAACCGAGCAGTCCATTAAGGGGGCCACGGTTCAGGCCTCTTATAAACCGGCTAAGCTTGACAACGGCCTGGAAATTCAGGTTCCCCCCTTTATCGAAGCGGGAAATATCGTCAAGGTAGATACCCGGGACGGCGCCTATGTGGAGAGGATGAGTAAATAGTATTCCGTCTTTAGGGGGATAAGGAGTGTGAAACGATGAAAAATGTGCTGGCGGTGATTTTGGGCGGTGGCCGGGGAACCCGGCTCTACCCGCTGACCAAGTACAGGGCCAAGCCGGCGGTTCCCATCGGCGGTAAATTTCGCTTGATCGATATTCCCATTTCCAATTGCCTCCATTGGGGATTGAAGAAGATTTTTGTCCTGACCCAGTTTAACACCGCCTCCCTGCACCGGCATATTTACACCACCTACAAGTTTGACGGTTTCTCCAGTGGCTTTGTGCAGATCCTGGCCGCCCAGCAGACCATCGACAATAAGAACTGGTACCAGGGGACTGCCGATGCGGTACGGAAAAATCTCAATTTTATCCGGAACCAGGATGTGGAGTGTGTGATTATCCTGTCGGGGGATCAATTGTACCGAATCAATCTCTACGATTTCCTGGCGTTTCATCGGCAAAAAAATGCCGATATTTCCATTGCCTCCAAACCCATCACCGGGGAAGATGCCAGGGATCTGGGCATTCTCAAGGTCGATTCGGACCGCCGGATTTTTGATTTTGCCGAGAAGCCTAAAGATCCCGCGGTCCTGGACCGGTTGTTCAACCCGGCCGAATACCTGGGGGCCGGTGTCCGGGAAAATTTTATTGCCTCCATGGGAATATATATTTTTAGCAGGCAGGTATTGATCGATCTATTGGCCGGCAATGACGACCATGATTTCGGCAAACAGATCATCCCGGATTCCATTGGCTCCCGCCGGGTTTTTTCCTATATTTTCGACGGCTACTGGGAAGATATCGGCACCATCGGCTCCTTTTTTGAGGCCAACCTCGATTTTGCCAGGCCGGTGCCCCGGTTTAATTTTTATGATGAACTGAATCCCATCTTTACCCATGCCCGGTTTTTGCCGGGTTCCAAGATTAAAGACTGCCAGGTGAACCAGGCCCTGCTGGCGGAAGGTTCGATCTTAGAGGGGAGTAAGATATCCGATTCGGTGTTGGGCATCCGCTCCATTGTGCGGCAGGGAACAACCCTGGAGCGGGTGGTGATGATGGGGGCCGACTTTTATGAAGCTTCCCATTCTCAAGATCCGGTTAAGGCGGGCATTGGCCGCAACTGCCATATTCGCAACACCATTATCGACAAAAATGTACGCATCGGTGAACATGTCTATATCGACTACAAGGGAAGCGAAAGTAATAAGGAGTGTGGGGCCTACTGCGTGGCAGACGGCATCGTGGTGATTCCCAAAAATGAGACCATTACCGATAATACCCGGATCGAGTGACCCTTACTCCGGGTAATGGTACATTTTCTTGAATTGTTCGACTTCCTCTTCCGTGAGTTCCCGCCAGTGGCCGGAGGGTAATTTTTTTAATTTTATGGTGCCGATGGCGATCCGCTTTAATTTTTCGACCGGATGACCGGCGTATTTAAACAAGTTGCGGAGGATGTGTTTTTTGCCTTCGAAGATGGCGACCTGCCACCAGGAATTGTCCTGCTGGGTTTTACGCACAAAGTCGATGTGAATGGGTTTCACCCGGATGCCCTCCACATGCATTCCCCGGGTTTGCAGTCTATTTTTTTCTTCCTCCTTTAGTATGCCTTTGATTTTAACGAGGTAGGTTTTGGGGATTTTATGGCGCGGCGAGATGACAAAATTCATTAAATCCCCGTCATTGGTTAGCAGGATCAGCCCTTCGGAATGGAAATCCAGGCGGCCCACCGGATACACCCTCTCCCGTATGCCGGTAATAAAGTTTTTGATGCAGGGTCTCTTCTGGGGATCCTCTAAGGTGGAAACCACGCCCGCCGGTTTATTAAACACGAAGTACGATTTTTTCTCCAGTCGCAGTTTTAATGGCTTCCCTTTAAAATGTATCCGGTCGTTTTGGGGGTCGATGTGAAAGTTGGGGTCCTGAACCACGGTGCCGTTGACCTTGAATTGCCCTTCGCCGATGAGCGTCCGTATGGTCCTTCGACTATCAAAGCCGGCTTGCTGAAGGTATTTTTGTAGTTTCATCTGACGTCTACCTCTGGATATTGAGGCGTTTCATCAATTCCGACAGGGTGGTGGGCTTTAATTCGAGAGCCCTGGCGGCATTTTTCTGAATCCACTTGTGTTTCTCCAGGGATTCGATGAGCACCTGCCGCTTAAAGTCATCTACCTGTTCGTTGAAACTGCCTTTCTTGTGATTGACGGAACCGCCGTTCACTATTTCAGCCGGGAGGTTTTGAGGCGTTAACGTGTCGGAAGTCGATAGGATCACGGCCCGATGAATGGCATTTTCCAGTTCCCTGATGTTGCCGGGCCAGTTGTACTCCATTAAATAGCGGATGAATTTTTCATTGGCCCTCTTCACGGTTTTCTGGTTCTCCGCCGCATATTTTTTGATAAAATGTTCCGCCAGCAGGGGAATATCTTCTTTTCTTTCCCGCAAAGGGGGGGCATGGATATTGATGATGTTGAGCCGGTAATACAGATCTTCCCGGAATTCGTTGTTTTCCACTTTCTCTTTCAAATCGACATTGGTGGCGGCCAGGATTCTGACATCTACCTTGAATACCTTGTTGCTTCCTAAGGGTTGGATCTCCTTTTCCTGGATCACCCTCAATATTTTGGCCTGGGTCTCATGATCGAGGTTGGCAATCTCGTCAAAAAAAATGGTGCCGGTATCGGCCTCCTCGAAGATTCCCTTTTTGTCCGCATGGGCACCGGTAAAGGAGCCTTTTTTATGCCCGAATAGGATACTTTCAAACAGTGACGACGGTATATTGCTGGAGTTAAAGGTGAAGAAGGGGTTGTTGCGGCGGTCGGAATTCTGATAAATCGCCTTGGCGATTAACTCCTTGCCGGTACCGCTCTCCCCGGTAATCAAGATAGTGGAGGTGGTGGCGGCCACGCTCTCCACCAGAGAGAGGGTCTTGCGCAGCAGCCGGCTCTTGCCGATGATGTTTTCAAAGGAGAATCGCTGGTTCAGGGCCTTCTTGAGTTGAATATTTTCCCGGCTCATCCCCCTCTCTTTGATCACCCGGTCGATTTTATGTTTCAATTCAATGTTGTTAAAGGGCTTTTGCACGTAGTCCATTGCTCCCAGTCTGATGGCCTCTATGGCCGATTCGATGGTGCCGAAGGCCGTTAAGAAAATGACATTGACGTCGGGGTCATGTTTAACCAGTTCTTTAAAGATCTCTATTCCGGAGGTTCCGGGAATCATCAGATCCATGATGACAACATCCACGTCTGGGAAATGGTTGGCCTTTGCCTGACTCTTGTTTTCGGAAATGATAAGCCTGTATTCAGCCTCTTTAAAAATTCTTCTAAATATATCGTGAATAATGCGCTCATCATCGACCAGGTGAATGATCTTTTTGCTCATATTTTAATTCTCCTCAGCGGGTTTTCTAAAGGAAAGGTGATAGTAAACATGGAACCCTCTTCCTTCCTGTTGGTCACTTCGATATCTCCATAATGCTCCTTCACGATATTGTAGGCAATGGATAATCCCAGACCGGTGCCGCGGCCGGGTTCCTTGGTGGTAAAGAAAGGCTCGAATATCTCGTCCATGTGTTTCGAGTCGATGCCTGTGCCGTTATCGCTGATTTCGATGGTCACATTCTCCCGGTCTTCCTTTCCCTGAATAGTGATGGCACCATCGGCGTTGGTAATGGCATCGATGGCATTGATCAACAAATTGATGAACAACTGCTGCAAGCGGGTGGAGTATCCATACAGCCTGTTCTGGAAGACGTACTTTTTCCGGAGATCTATTTTCTTTTTTTTGAGCTGATGCTCCACCAGGGATATACTCTCGTCGAGAATATTATTCAGGTCCAGTTTCATTACCTGCTCGCCCTTCTGGCGGGAGAAATCGAGCAAGGTTCTGATAATCTTGTTGGCCCTCTCCACCTGTTCCTGCATTTTTACGATCAGCTCTTTGTTTTCGCCGTTTCCTGAACTATCCAGTAAAAATTGGCAGTAGGAGGAAATTCCCGTTAAGGGGGTGTTGATTTCATGGGCGATTCCCGCCGACAGCAGGCCCAGGGAGGCCATTTTTTCACTGGTGATCAATTGATTCTGGATCAAGACCTTTTCGGTAACATCCTCAAATACGATGATGGTACCCATCTCCTTGCCTTGATTGTCTCTTAGGGGAGAGGTATAAATGTCGAAGATATATTCCTTTTCATTGATTTTGGTCTGGAAATTGTGAATATAGGCACCGCTCTTTTGGTGCAATTTTTTCCATAAATGGGGGCCGAAGATGGTGTACGCCTTCTTGTTTAACGCCTTTTCCCGGAGGATTTCAAATTTCAGTTCCATGAAGTAATTCCAGGTGCGGATGATGTTCAAGGTGGACAGCACCACCAACCCTAAATTCAGATTTTCAATGACATTTTCATTGAATTCCTTCAATAGGTTGATTTCGTTCAATTGATTTTCCAATTCCGAGTACAGGGAGGCATTCTCTACCGACAGGGACAGGGAGGCGGAGATACTGTACAGCAGTTCCCAATCCTCATAGGAGAGGTATCGATTGTCTTTCTTGAGGCCGAAGACCACCAGACCGGTCAATTTTTCCGGGGTTTTGAGGGGCAGGAACTGGTAATAATGAAATTCTTTCATCAGTTTGTAGTCTTTGGGGTATTTTTTCTCGAACTCGGCAGTCGAGAAAAAGACCAGGTTGTCGTGTTCAAATAGATCGCTCCGAAAGCTCCTGGACAAAAGCGTCTTGTTTTTCTCCGGGTAGGAGTAAAATATGTTTTTACGCAGATGGATGATTAAAGAGGCGTTTTGCAAGTTAAATCCGTGAATGATGGTGTCCAAGAAGTTTCGGGACAGGGCGGATAGGTCTCGCTCCTCCCGCAGCGCCTGGATCAATTCCCTGAGTTTCTTTTTAAAATTGAAGCTGCCTCTAAAAAAGAATTGTTCAAAAAATTTCTGGACTGTCGATTCGATGGGTTTATACAGGTAGCCGGCGGTGAGAATGGCAGCCACAGACCAGAAGATTCCCAGGAGTTTGTTTTTCTCGATATTGAGGCCCAGGAAAAAGAAGATACCGAAAATAAATAGAAAAATGGATGAAGTGGCAATGGTCCTCTTGATAATATTTTCAATGGCTGAAGATTTTCGTTGGCTTAGATAATAGGTCAGGCTTAAAGGCAACAGGGGGAGCAGGAAGAGGGATATGTTCAGCAGGGTGAGAGGTTGTTTTTTGAGTGACGGCAGTACCAGGTTTACGATCATTAACGGGATCATCCCCAGCGCAGTGGCGATTAAGGGGAAGAGAAATCGTCCCTGGTGCCGCTTAATAATCAGTATTAAATTTGAAATGATAAAGAAAGTCAAGGCCAACAGTATATATACGGCAAAGTATTTCGTAAAAATATTCCTGAAATGGTTAATGGTGAGTGTCAATATCTCTGTCCGGGCATCGAGAACATTCACTGTTATGAAATAAATATAGAACGTAAATATGGAGACCGGGGCCACGTAGATGAGCAGATTCAAATATCTCGGCCTTATTTTCCTTATTATGTCCGACTTGATGGGAAAATAGACGGCGTAATTGAGCAGAAAGGCAGGGAAGAGGATAAATGAGAGCCGGTCGAGAAATAGGAAAATAAAGTCTGTCATATCATAGTTCCCGGTGGGAGAGAATATTAAAAAACCGGAGAGGGCAAGACTCATTAAGAAAAAAATAGTGGGGGAGGAGATTTCATTTTTCTGTTTTAAGTTGGCGTTCAGTATGTTGAGGGTCAATATAATAAAAATTAAACCCGAAAGCACCAGAATATAATAGGATACCGGTGTATATTTATTTACGACATCGATGCCCACGTTGCGGATAATGCCGTCCCTTTCAATCTCATAGCGGTGGTATTTCCGGGTACGCAGCACCCGGTTGAGATCGAGCTGGTCTTTAATGATGTACTGGTCTACCGTTAGAAGAATATCTCCCTTTTTGATGGGGCTCTTGCCCGGGGCTTTTAGGCATTGCAGCCCGGCTTCGTTTTTCAGCCAGCGGATGTTGTCGGTGGGGGTACTCCACCTCAATTTCTGGAAAATATTGGCCAGGCAGATGATGACGAAGATCAGATAAACGAAGTGCCAGGGGTACTTTTTGATCATATAATCACAAGAATGTATGGGGCTCGGTCATCCTGAAAGACCAGATGACGGCCTGTCTATTTGTCAGGCTGGGCAAGGCCTTCTGGTACAGCTTGCGCTGGAAGAATTCCTGCTCATACCAGACATCGTCCTCCTCCTTCGGTTCCTGGGTTTCGTCCTCCTGGGAAAAGTCCAAAACCTCCTGGGCCGCCATCCGGCTGCCCGGATCATTGGTGGGCGAAACCTCCGGTCCCGATAGAGGAAAAAAAAGAACAGTCAGCAGAAACAAAGTGCCAGAGATGATTATTCTTTTCATGCCCCCATTATACCACATCCCCCCCTTTTTTAAAGGCCCCTGTTCCGTTCCTATACAATGCAAATTGCATAACAGCCATTGCAAAAGGCAAAATGAATACTTTAAGATTTCATTGGTTGTCGGCTGCTGGTTATTTTGCAAGTTGCCTTAAAAAATCGGGAAAGGGAATTGCTTTGGTTGAAAAATTGGGGGATTGCGTTTATAATGGGTAACGGAATATGAAAATG
>CBFDCR010000089.1:0-19691 GCA_965603365.1 uncultured bacterium | reverse complement strand
ACGGCTTCGGGTTGTTTTTTGGCGGAGAGGGCGTGGTGGATCAGTTCGATGGCGGCGGCGGGGGAGTAGTGTTTTTGGCTGGGGAGGAGGTCTTTGTAGTAGGAGAGGGCGGTCTGGTGGCAGGTGTGGATGGTTTCTTTGGGGAGGGAGGAGAAGAGTTCCGGGGAGAGGAGGGGGGTTACGCAGTAGAGGGGGGGCTGGTTGGGGGGGAGCTCTTTTTCGATCAGGCCCAGGCGCACGCCTTGATCGATGAGGGCGGCCGGGGGGGCGGTGTCTTTGCAGAGGAGGGAGAAGCCCCGGTCTGAGACCGGCTGGCGGAATACCGAGGCCCGTTTTAAGAGGGTCTGAAATTCCTGGGACTGGCTGGTTAATATCTCGGTTAATACCAGTTGCTGGACAAACTCCGCCTGTTTGTCGGCGACGGTGGAGAGCAGGGCCGCCGTGTCCGCTGCGTCCTTCTCCCCCAGCAGGGTGTCCAGGTCCTCCAGCAGCCGGGGATTGCCCCGGCCCGCCGCGATCAATCGGGAGCGCAGCTCGGGGTCTGTACAACCGTCGATCCGTTTTAACTCCGCCACCTTCTTGCGCTCGTCTGCCGCCCGGAAACTGGTCAGGTTGATGTCTTTCAATCGGTCTGCCACCAGGTCCCCAGACCCATGGGTGAAGGAAAATTGAAAGCGGCTGGTGACGATCAGTTGGCTCATCTTGCCGCTGTCCGGCAGGTGGCGCAGCAGCGCCTCTAAGATGGGCGCAGCCTGGGCCGATACCCGTAAGTCCCCTGTGTGTGATTTTGGCAGGTTCTGCTCAAAGTCGTCCAGCAGGATAAGATAGTTGTTCTCCCGGAACACGCCGCTGCAGAGCCACTGGATCTTCTCCGGCAGTTCGAGTCTCTTTTCCAGGAATGCCGCGCCCTTTTCATCTCCGGCCCGGATAAAGCCCTCTTTTAAGGCTTCGAGGAAGGTCACACCATCCAGTCTGCCGTGAAGGACGATCAGGCGGCGGTCGCCGAGGCGCTCGCAGATCTTGCCCGCCAGGCAGCTCTTGCCCAGGCCGCCGGTGCCGTGCAGCAGCAGGCCGGTTTTGTCCCTGTCTTTTTTTAAGGCATAGAGGCTGCGCTGCAGGTGGCGCCGCCGGCCCACGAAGCCGGCGCGCAAGATCTTGACCCGGCTGTTGTGGAGATGGGTGTGCCGGATTTCCCGGGCCGTTAACGCCTTTTTTTGTCCCGGTCTCACCAGCGGGCAGTCCAGGGCCCGGCCATCGGAAAAGAGGCGCAGCAGCGGCCAATCATGGGAGCCGCTCCTGGCCAGTTGCTCCCTGGCCGAATGCACGGCGTAGAGTATATCTTTGGCCCGGCTCAACTCGAAGTAGAGCTGCCTGGCCGCAACAATGGCACCGCTGTCCGTCACCGGCAGTCCCCAGCCCAGCACCGCGGGGCAGCGGTGCAGCACCAGGCGCCGGGCAAAGGAGAGGGCCGCCTCATGGCCCGGCGCCTCACCGCTGCGGCAGCCGGAGAGAAACACCAACCGGGGCAGGTTCAAATTGAGCCGCTCCACCAGCGACGCGGCCTGCACCCGCACCTTTGCCCCCACCTCGTCCTCCATCCAGAAGAAGGGCACCCCCTTCTTGTCTATATCCGCATGACCCGACAGGTGGATGACGTCGTATTCATTGGCGGTGAGCCGCTCTGCCAGGCCCGCCAGCGAGCCGGTATCCTCCACCTCGATGTCCACCGGCAAATCTTCGGTCACCCGGTAGATGGCATCCTCCTCCTTCTCGAAGTCCAGCACCGGCGAAACCCCGTGGGGGGAGCAGGCCATAAACAGGATCTTCAGGGGCCGGTCCAGAGCCTCAGGCCTTTGGGCCTCCCCCCAGTCCGACACCCGCCGCACCAGGTGCAGCCCCCGGTGAACCAGGAAGCCGTTATCATACAGCAGTTCAAAGGGCAGGTGCACGGCCGCGCCTTCGGGCTGTACCTCCAGCCGCAGCCGTTCCCCCTGCTTCCTTGCCTCCTCTAAGGCCCGCGCCAGTGCCTGCCCCTCTCCATTGATCATATTAAACAACCTTTCCCCCAGTTGCCGGCACAAATCGCCAGAACGGTTCCACTTAAAATCCCGGCACGCCTTCCCTATTTCCTCGATTCTCCCCATATCCACCGGCACCCCCTCTTCCCGCCTGCCGTCGGGCATGACCCGGCTCAGACGGAGCTTCTCATCCCCTGGCTCACAATTAAAAATAACCCGCATCACTACCGCCATACCGCCTCCTTCTTTCCTATTAGATCACTTTTTAACATACCCGCCCCCAAAATGCAATAAACCCTCCAGCTAAAGTTTATGCGTTCATGCCCACTGTGCCCGGCGGTTTTTGTTTGAGTGGTAAAGGGTAAAGTGGTCGAGGGGAAAGGCCTTTATCGCAGTAACTGGCTGTCGTGAAAAATGGTGACGATTTCTATCGCATCTTCCTTAATGCGATAAACGATTCGATAATTACCGTGAATCTTCTCTCGGATATTTTCATTCTCGTATTCAGGCACAATTCGACCCGAATGGGGGAATAAAGGGATATCTTTAATAATTTTCACCATCCGTTTGGCAAACAGGGCCGCATAGTATTCGGAATCACGACTGATGTAGTCACAGATTTCTTCCAGATTGGACGCGGCTCGGGGTGACCAGATTATTTTGAGAGCCATTTAGATAACTTTTGTTCTACCTCGCTGTGGGGAATACCTTTGCCCTTGTCTAATTCCTTTAAACCGGCATCCACCTGCATTTTAAAATAAAGCTCTTCCATGACGTCATCCACCGTTACCTCGTCCGGCAGACCCTGAACCAATTTGATCACCTGTTCTTTTACGTTGGCCATTTTAAAAGCCTCCTTTTAACGGCTTCAGTCAGGTTACATTTATTATGCCTGAAATCTGATAAATTGTCAATTAAATGACGTCTTCTGCGCCAGTCCCGTTTTTTGTTCCCCCCGGCGTTAAGAGAAAAAGTGCACGGTGCGTGACTTTGTTACTTTGTGCGACCTGATGCCCTTGTCCAGGCTGTCCGGGTCATAATATAAATGGACTTTAGGGCTTCCCCATCCGTTTGGGGTAACTCTATCCGCTGGTGCACCTCAGGTAACTGGATGATCCGAGCAGCGGAGACAATACGAATATCCTGGCAGCCTAAGCCGGGTGAATCGTTAGGGTAAATACGTTACTATGGGCAACGTAATGTGAACAGTTGCAAGCCTCGTCAAAAGTGACAGGTGAAATAAGGCTGCTTACCTATGCCAATGGGTATAACACCTGAACCAAAAGGTATGGGTTCCGGTTGGAAGGTTTAAAGTTGCCTTCTAACAAACGGACGTACAGCCCCGGGGTAAAGACTGGCCCTAAGGTAACGTGAATTGGCTGGATCTGGGAACAGGGTAAACCCTATAAGCTCTCCGGTTAAGGAGTAGAAAGCCGCAAGGCGGACAACGGCTTAGAGGGTACAGGAACCTGGAAGAAGCGAACGCTCACCTGTAACGGGTGAGATAGGAGTTCAAAATTTGCTCCGATCCGAAAGGATGCTGACTTCCTATGGTGGTGGTTCATGGTAAGAATGAAGAGGACTTTTATGTACACAGCAAGCCAAATAACTTCCCTGAGAAGTGGGCGACTGTGGACTCTTTAGAGTTAATAATCTCCAAATTCAGGACTACCAGGGCAATAATATAAACGGTAAATCGAAGTTGCCGCCAATACTAATTGGTTAATGAACTGCTTGAGCGGAGTGCGGTGAAAGTCGCACGCTCCGTTCTGAGGGGGGGATGGCTGAGCAATCAGCCATCCCTACCCGACATGTCAAGCTGTTTATCTTGCTTTGAGTGTGGTAAATGGTGGCCCACCGCCTGTGGAGGGATAGTGGGGCCGGAGCGTTGGCCATCGGCACCGGGGGATGAGGGCGAAACATGGGGTAGTCGGGCGCGGGCGCCGTGTCATTGGAGGTGCACGCCCTGTAAATGGAAGGTTACGCCGCGTCAATGAGTGTTTACACCGAGGGGAAAAGGATGGCAATCGAGGGAAAATTGACAATCAATATATTTTACACTACAATATATTTGAGGAGGAAAACTTGAGAAGGAAGAACGAATTTCCCATGAAGCCTATGAAGCAATACAAAACCGTGACCTGCCTCAGTATCTGGCCTGTCCTGGGTCTTTTGCTCTGCATATCCTGTTCCGGGGATAAAAATACAGAGTACCAGGAAAGGTATGGCCTGTTTAAAAGCATGGCAGCGGCTTTAAAACAGCCTGAGAAGGTGAAAAAGCTGGAGCTGAGAGAACTCAGCGGCAACGATGCCCTTAAGGGAATCGGCCAGTTTACCAATCTGGAAGAGTTGAAGATCTTTGTCAGCCAAAACCTGACCGAACTTCCGGAGGAGATAGGCCGGTTAGGCCGCCTGCAAAGATTGATTGTGGGGGTGAGCGGTCTCCGTAAACTCCCTGTTAGTATCGGCAAACTGGCCAGCCTGCAGGTTCTGAATATCAACAGTTCGCCCATCCAGGCACTGCCGGTTGAGATAGGTAGCCTGACGGGTCTAAAAGAGTTGTACCTGGGCTCCTGCCAGCTCAAGGAAGTGCCGGCTGCGCTTTTTAACCTTTCAGGCCTGGAAAAAATGAGCCTTGACCACGATCCGTTGAACACCATAGCGGATGATATTGAAAAAATGAGCGGTTTACGGGAACTCCACTTGAGAAGCATTGGCATGGTAGAGGTGAATCCCAAAATCGGCTCTCTTTCCAGCCTGACTGTGCTGGACCTGATCGGCAACAGACTCACCCGTCTGCCCGATGAATTATTTGCCTTGGCCAACCTGCGCAAACTGATGCTCGATCACAACCGGTTTGTGGATTTGCCCCCATCAATGGCCAAACTGGAAAATCTCCAGGTGCTGCAACTGGGCAACAACCATTTTGTAGACATCCCGCCGGTGGTGTGTTCTCTGCCAAAACTGATTGAATTGGATGTGGTAAACAATAAAATCACCTCCTTGCCGAAAGAGATCGTACATATGCGCAACCTGCAGGAACTTAACCTGGGTTACAATCGCCTCATCACCTTGCCCTCCAATATCGGCTCTATCGCTTCCCTCAGGAAATTAACCCTCTATGGCAACAACTTTTCTGAGGAGGTCAAAAAAAGAATTGAAAAAACGCTGCCCTGGGTGGAGCTCCGCTGGAGGTAGGTCAGGTAAAAACCGGTGTAAAATATCATGAAGGGAGGAATTGTGATGAAAAAAATTCTTTGTTTTTTTATTCTTTGTTTTTTCTTAACCGTTTTGGCGCAGGGATTTTCGCTGCAAAAGGCTGAACAAAAAGAGGAACAGGAAAAAGAATGGCCCGAGGTGGGCAGTGTTTACCAGTATTCCGGCGTCGAGTGGTATGTGAGGGGTGTGGGAAACAAGCCCTTCGAGTACACCGCCACGGGCGAAAGTCTGGGCCTGGTTATCGAGGATACCAGCGGCTCAATTGTGCTTGTTCCCCAAAAGGGGCAAGTGGTTCTCTGCGATCCCACCGAGCCCATGGTCTATGTGGATAAAAAGCCGGATCCGGAATTAAGTAGAAATTCCTATTTCAAACGGACGGCCAAGGACAAGGTCTTCCTTTTACTGGAATATAAAAGAGATTAGGCAATCGTTACCCGTTACCCTGGAAAAAGGGGCGAGGAAAAGGTGTCTCACTACAGTCGCTGCCGGGCGGCCTGAATAGCTGTGGATATCCCTCTGTTGAAATTCTATAACGGTTAACTCCAGGATACTCTCTTTAGCCGGCTGTCTAAGAGGGGTTTTAGGCGGTGGAAGAAATCCCCCAAAATGCACTTTTTTATTTCCGGATACCGCTGCATGTAATAGAATAAATCCTGATAATTTTGCTCATCTCCCTTTTTCTCATAGTCCCAATCTATTTTTACGATCCTGGGCTCCTGATTTTGAGTTGACGTCTTTTGTTCTGAAATCTCGACCTGCCGGACAGCGCCAAAAAGGTAATCGTCAGAGTATTTTACAAATTCCGCAACATGATATTGGCGCTTTCCCGTACCAGCGGTCTCCAGCCTATAACTTCGAATCTTTTCGGGATTAATGGGATAGGAAACGATATGCTGAATCAACGATGTGGGGATGATGTCATCTACAGAACAACCTCGAGGAGGTAGTGGTTCAATCTTCACCGGAATCCACTTCCTGGATTCAACCCGACTCAATTCAAATCGGTAGGTGTGAACCTTTTGTGGTGCATCGTTTTCAAATATGTATGTATTTGAACAGGCTGTTTTTTTGAAATTGTCTTTGATGGTTCTGTAAATCTTGATCTCATTCCGTAATAAACATTTTAATTCTTCAATCTTGTGGTAGATGAGCTTTTCAAACTCGGGTATATTCAAAAGCTCCATAAATTCATCTAAATCGACTCTTTCTTTCATGTAATCCTCTCCTCATTTTTCTCGGGTTTTATCTTCAATTTTGTTGTCATTTCTCATTAAAATCCTCATTTGATAAAAAAAACAAAAAATGTTGTTTTTTGTCAACTTTTTGTTGACATTTCTAAATTTTGTAACTACTATATATATATGACACTTAAAACAATGACTCGTAAAAAAAACAAAATAAAAAACGTTGATAGCAATAATAGCTCTTTTCACTTCACTTATAATATAAATCATCCGGGCAAGATTTTCAACTTAAAAAACGGAAAAAATCGAAAAAGTTATTATTTTTAACCCTAAGGTTACAAAATGAAGAAAAAATTTAAATTTACTCTTGATTTAAGCGTAGTGATCAACGATGACGGACGGAACAACAACGGCGGCCAAAATAATAATATTAATCTCTTATTAAAAGAATTCATGAAAGATGATAAAGCCATATTAGACCTTTATAAACTCTGGTTATTGGGTGACTTAAGGGCCCACGAACACCATGAGGCAATCACCAGGAGTATTGAAGCAAAGAATGAAAAAGAAATCTTCATCCCGGTATTAGAGAGATGCCATCCGAAAGTCCGGCGACATTTTCTCGAAATTCTCGACAGTGATAATGACTTTCGATACAAAGAGCTGGAAGATTTCTTCGACAGGTTTGAGATGCTTCATTTCAATAAGGCAAGTTTCTCGGAGATTAGAGAATGAATGCAGGAAAAGGTGAGCCGAGGACCTGTAAGGAGGGAAAATGAATTATCTGGGAACCCAGGTACAGCCCAATTTAAAAAAGATCAGGGAAAAGAAGCTAATGGCCTGTGCCTTAATTAATTCAATTCAATTTCTTATCGAGTACGTTTTTATCATGAAGAATGAAGATGGGTGCCGACTGGTTGTCAAACACAATGGAATTATAATGACAGACAAACAGTATAATACCATACGAGGGGCCAAAGTTGCGTTTTCCAGGCTGTACGGGCACCAAAGATGGAAATGTCAGGTTAAGGCACAATGGAGCCACTTTTTCGAACCGGATACCGAGTGGCTGGCTTGCATTTTATATTTCTACAACCATCCCCATTAAAATGACGAAAAATTATTTAGCACTAAAAAAGACTTGGTTTCACCTCCTTTTTTTATATAGTTTCCTTTAAAAAAACAAGGCCCCCGGTAAAGCCCGGGGGCTCCCTCCTTTTCTTCTCACCATGGATCAGAATGACTTCCCAAGGTAGGACTGAAATAAATACTTTAAATCTTCCAGAGATTCTTCGATCACGATTGACATGGTCTGGGCGAAAACATCCAGTTCTACGATGGCGTTTAAGAGGGAATCCGTTTTACTGGCAATTCTCAAACGCTTAGCAAAAGCCCGATTCACCAATTGGATATTATCATAGATCTTCCTTAAGCCCTCCAACTCGAGATCCACCTGTTCTCCTGCCTGGTTCCTAAAATACTGGGCCAGCAGATACATAGAGGCAGCCCGATAAATGGTCTCTTCTTCGCTGGCCAGAGGTAAGTGAAACCGTGCCATGGGCTTAAAATAGACGATATGGGGACAGCCGCTGGTGGCCATAATCAATCCCATAAGAGAGCCGAGACCTCGCTGTACGGTGGTATGTTGTGAAATTAATCTCTCATCCGTTATCACATCCAGATGGATTTCATTGTAAGAAAGCAGGGAATCAAATCGGCTGGCGATATTCACCAGTTTTTCGGCCACCGGACAGTATCGATGTCTCAGTGCAGACAAGGGACAATGGGGGCATTGATGAAAGCCGAGGCGAGCCCATTGGGGTAATTCTTTGGGGATATCGACGATCAATTCCAGTGTTTCTACATCAAAATCTAAATTAAAAACTTCTCGTACATCATCGCCAAATTTAAAGCAGTATTGAATCGTAAAGGTGCCGTTCACCCTCTTTTTACCCCAACCATTAAGTCCCATAACGTTAACTCCTTATTAAATCAGAAGTAATATAGTATTATACATTAATTAAAAAAATTATTCACTGAAAATATTTTATATTATTTATTTTGTTTGATTTTTTGCTTGCATTTTTCCCCCTTTACATTTATAAATATGCCAGGAGGTAAAGATGTTCAGAGTCTTAATCTGGGGAGAATGCGCAATTATTGCGGCTATGGCCCTTATTGCGTATATCCTGATCCAGAATTCCGAGAATCTTAGGGACACTCTTAAGGGAAAACTGATTGTCATTCTCATGATCGTCATGGCTGTTGTACTGTTTATCCTTTCCTTCGACTGTGTCAGAAAATTCCTGATCACCATCTTCTGGTAAAAAATTGGAATTACCTTTCACTTCGCTGGAGGTTGTGTTTTTTGATCAGGTTGAAGAGGGCCATGCGGGAGATCTTTAACAGGCCGGCGGTTTTGACCTTGTTCCAGTTGCTTTCGTTGAGGGTGCGGAGGATCAGAGAACGCTCGAATTGTTCCCGCTGCGTCTTTAAACTGGAATCCAGCGGCTGAACCTGGAGATCCTCCATCTCAAAATCGGGGTAAAAGGTGATCAGGCGCTTCACCTTTGACTCTAGCTCCCGTACATTGCCCGGCCACTCCTGGCTTTGAAAATAGGCGCAGATGCGCCGTAATTCCATCTCATCTTTGATAGGGAAGTTGTTTTTCTCCAGGAAATAACGGGTTAGCTGCGGGATATCTTCCCGACGTTCTCTCAATGGTGGAACCTGGACAGGTAAATCTTGAATCCGAAAATACAAATCCTGCCGGAATCCCTCCTGTCGGATGAGCGCCTTTAAATCCTTATTGGTGGCGGAAATCAAGCGGATATCCACCTGCCTGGTGGTGTTTTCCCCCAGTCGGCGGATCTCACTCTCCTGTAAAACCCGCAGCGATTTGGCCTGCAGACTCAAGGGCAAGTCGGCGATCTCATCCAGAAATAGGGTGCCGCCGTGAGCCGCCTCGATCAGCCCCATTCGATTTTCATTTGCCCCGGTAAAAGCGCCTTTTTTAAATCCAAATAACTCTGCCTCCAGTAAGTTTTCAGGAATGGCAGCCGAGTTCACCGCCACAAAGGGACCGGCAGACCGCTGACTCAGCAAATGGACCCCTTTGGCCACCAGTTCCTTACCGCTGCCGCTTTCGCCGGTAATCAGGATGGGAAAATCCACCTTGCTGACCTTGCGAATCGTTTTCTTTAATTGTCGTATGGCCGCAGATTCCCCCACAATAAATTCCAGTTTCTTATTGAATTTATAATCGGTCTCATAAAAGCGATCGATGAGGGAAGCAAATCGTTTCAACAACCGCCCCTGGCTGTCCAGCATGTCGGTATGGAGATAGTGATCGTGGTTAAATCCCAATAACAAAACGCCAAAAAGAGAATTTGAAATTTTCCACAACAGCACTTTGGTATTCTTATAAGGATAAAAGGCCCGTTCTTGACTTCGGCAGGCTGCCTTTATATCCTCCAGCTTTAGGTTCAAATGCTGGGCAGAAGAAACGGCTCTGGCCATGATTTCGTCAGTCAGATCGTAATATTCATGAATATTTGAAAACTGAAATAAGAGCTCTCCCTCGTCGTACAAAATCAGCCTGACTAAATTCAGCCGGATGCTCTTCTTGATTTCACCTAAAAAGCTCTTGAAGAAGTCTTCCGGGACCCGCCACTGAATCGAATCCCCCACCAGTTCGGCGGTCTTAAATATATCAAAGACGGAATCACGCTCGTCAAAGTACTTTTTCAGGTTTAATATCTCCGGGGATATCTTTCTTTTATTTCTAAGAAAAAAATAGAACATCTCGTAAAAGATATCGATCTGGTCCTCATCGGTTTCTTCGGGATTTCTTAAATGCTGAAAATAAATATAATAATACTCGTAGTAAAAATAGTTCCTGCCCTTACCGCTTAATCTTTTTGACAACTCCCTGAGTCGTTCCAGAAACGCCGGCATATTATATCGTTCCATCAATAAAATCAATAGCTCAAATTGCCGGGTTTTCGACTTCATTTTCCCGACCTCGCCCATGATGAGATCATTTTTTTCCTCAGAGATATTGCCCTTTAAAAACTCCAGAAGTCGCAGAGTAATCTTCTGATCGTGACTTAAAATGCCCACATGCAATTGAAAAAATCCCGGATCGACATCTTTCGAGGGCATTAACATCGCGATCTTCAACTTCAAAAAATGCGATTCAATCAGGTAGTTGAAATTTTTCTTTTGTTCAAACATAGAGATCGCCTTATCGACAAGCGCCAGCGCCCTGGAAAGATGGCGTCTTATAAATTCCAGGTGGGCGATATTGAAAAAATCCACCGCCATCGGTTCAATCGCATTCTTTTCCTGATCATATTTCAGGATTGTCTTAAAAAACTTCTCCACCGCCGGCCAATTCCCCTGGATCTTATCAATCTCCGCCAGGTTGGATCTGGCCAGTAATTCGCCATTCTTATTTTTCAGGCGCCGAAATTTTCTCAATGCCTTTTGGTACCAGTATTCAGCCGGTACAAAATCGTCCTGGGAAAAGTATAAATTTCCCAGATCCACACACAAATTACCGGCTAAAAGATGGTGATTTTTAATCTCACTCCTGATAAAGATGTTCTGATATAATCTCCGGGCCCGGTCAGAATCGCCCTTCTCCCGGAGCATCTTGGCCACCTGGCTCCTGGCTTCGATTTCTTCCTGGAAATAACCGTATTTCCTGAAAAACAGGATCACCTGATTGAGGATTGCCTCTACCGAATCAAACTCTCCCCCATAGATCAGTTGGTCACTCATGTACAGACGGGCCCGGTGAGCAAAAAAATCTCCCTCGATTTTTTTAAAATGAAGGCCTGCTTCGGTCTGGTTCCCCGTCTTATCGAAATAGACATACTCGAGGTAATGGAATTCATCTTTTAATCGATCGGGCAGACTCTTTCCGATTCCCGTTAGTCTTTGACTCATCTGTGGATAATCTTTATCCAGCATCAACAGGTGGGCCTGTTTTAGATCCAGATAAACCGGATTTTTCTCCCGGTGGTTGGCTATGACCTCCTTTGCCATGTCAAAATGTCCCTCTTTGATGAGAATTTCGGTAAACAATTCCAGCAGCTCCCGATCCGCCGACAGCATTTTCTGGTGATCCAGAATCGTCGCTATACCGGTACCCAACTCTGTTTCAAATTCCTCCCTTTTAATAAATTTTTTTAAGAGCCTCTTCAATTCATCTGTTTGCCGGGTTTTTACCAGATCTTTTATTTTGAGATCCAACGAACCTGTTCGATTCCTGATGGTCGTCGCTATCGCCTTCTCCCCTTTCAAGTCGTTTGGAAAATATTCTCTGAGCAAATTCTTCGGCTTATCTTTCAATTCTAAATCAAAATCGACATCGTCATTTTCCCCCAGCAGAATAAAAGTTATATTGGAAATCCCCGATGAATCCAGGAGATACTTGACAAGCTGAGTATCCTCTCGGGTCTCCAGGCAATCAACTACCAGAACAATGGACTGGAAAGAAGATGTGTTGAGGTAAAATTTTATCTGCTCCCCTAAACCCACAAAATCATCGAAATCGTCAGGGGCATGCCACTGCTCCGACACAATTCTCGACAGGGCTTCCCGAACGCCATGTCTCTTTCTATCAACATTCACGAACAGAATATCTCCGCTAAAGAGGTGCTGATACAGATTGATCCGGACGAGTTTTTTTTGTATCTCATTTTCGGTCTTGATCTTTATTTTAACATTAGCACCGTGCCGCAAATCCGTCAACGGATATTGATTGAGTATATTGGAGGCAAAATCGTCATACCGGTAGGCATAAAAATAATCTTCAACCAGGGTGTGCCGCCGTTTTAATCTTAAAAAAACTTCCTTAAAATTTCTCTCATCGAGGTCGTTAAAGGCCTGATGCTGTTTAAATAGGCCGACGATATCGGTCAACGAGGCCGCTTCTTGCCCATCCAGTGCCAGAGAAAATTTGATGCTGAGATCGGGGGAGATCTGGAACTTAGAAAAATCAATAAAATCCAGTCCCAGGGATTTCGACATTTCGTAGGCGGCGATAGTTTGAACAAATATTCTCCCGGCATCTTCAGCGGACAGGCGGTATAATTCGTTTGCTTCCGATGGGATGACGGCCTCGGCCAGAATACTAATTTCAAAATTATTGTGATAAAAAAAGACGAGGCTCTGGACCAAATTGGAACGGAAGCGAAAGACTTCATTCAAACGATTTAGATAGACATCGGAAAAGGAAATTACCCTCGGGCTTAAATCCGAATCGGCGATTTCCCTGAACAGCGAATGGTACTTGTCTTCGATTGGTTTTTTAGATCTTTCAGACTTCACCTGCTATCCTGAAGTTTAGCCGTTAGCTCCTTTTGTAATTTGTCGACATCCCGAAAATTAGGATTTACTTTTTTTATTTCTTTTATCATTTTGACAGCAGAATTGTAGTCTTCTTTCAATCTGAACGTTAAGGCCAATTCATATCGGATAGCCAGGTATTCTTCCTCTTTCCTCTCCGGGGTCTCAAGGGCCTTGTCAAACCAATTGATAGCGTCGTCAAACATCCCCTTTTCCCGAAAACACATTCCCAGCAGGCCTGCCGAATCAAAAAATTTAGCCGGATGCTTGGCGGAAATTAAGAACTCATGAATGGCTTCCTCCAATAAACCCATCTCTTTATAAGCAATGCCCAGATTGTATCTGGTATCATAATCTTCCTGGCCGATTTTCTCCTCCACTCCCTTTTTAAACTCCTGGAAAATCTCTTTCATATTTTTCTCGATGGTGGAGGTCCGTTGTCTTTCCAGTTCTTTGACCCAGAAGCCAATAGATTCTAACTCCTCTTTCACATTCTTTTCGATCTCAAAATAATCTTCCACCTCCAGCAGCAATGAATCCTCTCCCAACAATTCCTCGTCATTTTCAAATGCCGATAAATCCTGTTTCTCCACCTCTTGAAAGGGGGAGTCCGTAGTTCCCCTGGAATCGTCTTCGGCCATAATACCGTCAATGTCCAGAAATTCGCTGCTGGAAGCGAACTGAATGTCGCCGCTTGTTTCTTTCGATTCTGCCGATGGGGATTGGATCAACTGTTCTTTATCAATTTCATAAATCGGCAGATCATCGGTCTTCTCTGGCCCCTCCATCTCAATTTCAAAAGCAACATTATCCAGGTCCCCCCCATCCTCTTTAGCCACCTTAATCTCGTCACTCTGATCTAAATGATCGATTTCCATCCCTACTCTGGAATCTTCATATTCCTGGACCATCTGGCTCTCTTCTGAAATGGAAGACTTGATTTCAAAATGGTCTTCTTCATCACCGGCTGAAACCATTTGTATGCCGTCTTCCTCTTCCAACTGAATAGAATCGGGTTCTGACACCATCTCGCTATCGATATCTTTAAAAATTGTCTGCGAAGGATTCCGTTCAATCCGGTCGGTTAATGAAGCGGGATCCATTTCATAATCCCTTTCGCTTTCGTCAGAGATCTCAAAAAAACTCTTACTCTCAAATTCAGAGCTCTTGGTGTGACCGGCATCGGTACTGTCTTCCACCTCTATAGCTTTATTTTCCTCATCCATTAACACCAGGTCTTCCTCTTTTGAGGAGCGACGAATCCTCTCCTTTTCAAACCTCTCTATTCTGGCAAGCAGCAGATCATTGCCGGGATATTTTTGCTTAAGTTCATCGATCAAATTATCGGCGTCCCCGAAATAGCCATCGTTAATATAAAAATCGAGTTCCGACAAATAAGATGTGAAGCTCTTCGAATATTCATCTTCTCCTTCCTTTATTGCCGGAGATATGCTCTGTTCATCCGAGAGAAGAAACACATCATCCTCCGGCCCCTCTTCGGGTGCAAATTCAAATTCCTTTAAATTTGAGGGGCTGATCTCACTCATCTGTTCCTCGAGTTCTTCATGATCAAAATCAATTTCAATATTCGTCTTCTCATTTAATGTCATTTCCACCAATCGTGGATCAGTGGGTTTTATGGTTATTAGCTTGTCCAACAACTTATTATACTCGTCCTGGTTATTCATCTCCTTGTAGAGATCTAACAAACCCACGCCTTCATCTACCATCAAATCAACCTTGTTTAGCTTCTGATATATCTCCAGGGCCTTTAATCTGATCTCTATATTAGCGGGAAACGATTTCCTGGTCTTTTTTAAGACATCGATTGCCTTTTCATAATCGCTGGCCTTCAGGGCATCCTCCACCACCCGAAGGTTAAACCGAATAAACTCTGCCCGCCGATCATCTTCCTGCTCCGCCTCCTTTTCCGCCTCTTCAGCCATTTCCCGCCCCCTCAATTTCGATAACTGTTCCTGGTAGGTAAAGGCTGAATCGGACAACTCAATCAATTCTTCCAGTATGCCCTCTAACTCCTTGCGCATATTTTTTTCTTCATAAATGGGAATCAAAGACTCATAGAGGGCGATTAAATTGTTCCTCTTACCGCTCGATTTAAATATTTCAGCCAATTTGGTCAACGCCGGCAGATGGGTGGCATTGGAGGCGATAATAAAACGCAATAAGGAGGTGGCCTCTTCAAACTTATTGTCTGAAATAGATTTATCAATAACCGGTAAAAACAGCTCATACGTTTTATCATATTCTTTTCTTTGCAAATAAACTTTACCAAGCTTTAAAATGACCTCTTTCTCTTCCGAATCGATTTCGGTAATCTTCTTATAAATCTGTTCGGCTTCCTCCAGCAAATCATTTCTAAAATATAATTCCCCTAAGATCTTGAGTAGATTAATATGTTGATAAAGGCCTTGCCCCAGGGATTTGAGTAAATCAATGGCCTTCTGGTCATCTCGCTGTACCGTATAACAATTGGCCAGCTTTTCAATGATTTTGAAATTTTTGGACTTCTCAAAAATCCTGGTAAGCAATTCCTCCGCCCTTTTGAAGTCCTTTTTATTAATCAGGATATCGGAGGCCGTCAAATATTCCGTTACGGCATTATCTTCCAATCCTTCTCTTAAATAATTGTCGGCCAAAAGCAGCCTCATCTTGATATTATTGCGGTCAAACTCCAATATCTTTTTGTACATGTCGAGGGCTTTTTTATGATTCTGTTTTCGCTTGTACTCTTCGGCCAGATCAAGGTAAATCTGTTTGGCTTCGATAACCAATCCCTGTTTGGTATACAAATCTGCCAGTTTGAAAGAGACCCCTTCATAATTGGGATCAATCCTGGTAATTCGCTTAAACATGGCAATGGCCTTGGTAAAAAAGCCCTCTTTTAAATAATAGTCGGCAATCCACTCAAATTGTTCCACCGCGCCGGAGGTGTTGTGTTCTTTTAGCTCAAGGTCTCCGACAATCCTGCGAATTTCAAGATCGTTGGGCTTTATTTCCAATATTTTCCTGAATGCTTTGATGGCATTCTCATTCTTTCCCTGGCGAACGAATTTATTGGCTTGTTTAAGCAATGCTAATCTATTATCTGCTGCCATGGCTAACAACCTTTAACTTTAAAGCTTTTACGATGGAACTCCGTTATACCCTCTAATGATATCACATTTAAGTGTTTTTGAGTAGGATATCCTTTATTATTTTCAAAATCATAGGCGGGGAAAAATCTGGAAAAAGAGATCACCAACGTATCCCTGAACACTTTGGCGATGATGGAAGCCGCCGCGATAGATATACTCCGATTATCTCCGTTGATGATTCCTTCCCCGGGAACGTCAAAAAAATCCGGCTCCATACCGTCTATTAAAGCATAATCAGGATTAATTTGCAATCTCCTGACCGCCATTTTCATCGCCACCCTGGTGGCCTGTAAAATATTCATTTGATCAATCTCATCATTCCAGCACCAGCCGATCGAATAGGCCCGGGCCGTTCGATAAATGTCCCGGGCCAATAACAGCCGCTTTTGATGGCTTAATTTCTTAGAATCCTTGATCTCCTCATTCAACCGATTGGGGTCCAGAATAACAGCTCCGGCCACAACTGGCCCAAACAGAGCGCCCCGGCCTACTTCATCCACACCGCAAATGTTTTCGATTCCCTTCTTCAGCAGGGCCTTCTCTATTTCATAGTCGCACATTACCTCAGTTCTTTTAGCCTGGCTTTCTTCCCCTTCAACTTTCTGAGATAATAGAGTTTCGCCCGTCTCACTTTTGAATGTTTTTTGACTTCAATCTTTTGAATCAGTCTGGAATTCAACGGGAAAATTCGCTCCACCGAAATGCCAAAAGATGTCTTTCTGACAGTGATGGTTTTGGATATCCCTCTATTTTTGATCGCTATCACAACGCCTTCAAAAACCTGGGTCCTGGTTTTGCCGCCTTCAACAACACTGTAAAATACCCTCAATACATCGCCGGACCTGATTTCCGGCAGGTCATCTCTGACCCCGGCATAAAAGTTCAGATCCCCGATGCCTTCTTTTTCTGCTGCCTCTTCTACTTTGGCTTCCTCTTTTATCTCGTCGGCCTTTTCCTTTGCCTTCGCTTCTTTTTCTTCTTCTTCTTCTGTTTTTGCCTTCGCCTTCTGCACTTTCTCTTCAGACTCCTGGGCTTCAGCCTCGGCTGTGCTTTTCTCTTCTTTCTTGTCCGGCATTCTACTTCTCCTCAATCGTAAACATTAGAACCGAATCGGCTTTCTATTTTACTACGTTTTGGCCTACATTTCAATACAATTGCCGTAATTATTACGTTTTAGTAAGTTTTGACAGAAAAAAGATGGCCAGAAAAATGATTCTTAATTGTGGAGTACCAGGATATTGGTTCAAAAATGTTTGGCCATTTTGAGGTTTTTGGAGCGGATGGATTTAATTTTGGCAAGAGTGGAGGAATCTAATTTTTCTTTCAGGATAAACTGGGGGGGATCGAGGTAGGGTTGGATCAGTCGAAGTATATCGACATGGGACAACCATTTTCGTTGATAACCGGCGGTAGCATACTCCAACACAGGTAAATCGTCTCGGTATACGGAGGATTTGACCGTAAGCCGATCCAGACTTTGGGGGCCACATAGAAAGCCGGCCAGAAAAACCTCCGGGCGATTGAGCCAGTTCTCAGGCCCGCCCCAGTAGGCAAATTCGAGATCCCGGTGGACGGCGCCGTTGTTGTCGAGCAACTGCAGGCGGCCGGGCGTTACCTGGAGAGGGGCGTCGGCAGAGCCGATGAGTAAGAATTCAGACGTCTTGTACCACAACACACTCCGGGGAAATACTTCCAGAAAACTGCGGATCACGGCCCGGAATTCGTGGGGGCCGAAAGAACCTATGGGCAAAAACTGGGCAGCCAGGCCGTTCTTTTTCAGACGGCGGCGGACCTGTCGGTAAAAATCATATGTATAAAAAGAGGCCAGCCCGGGGCGAAAGATCTGCCCGATCTCAATGGATATGAGGTCGTATTTCCTCTCGGTATGGGCCATATAATTGCGGCCGTCTTCGACGATCAAGTTTACCCGAGGGTCCGCCAGCCAACCGGTATCAAAATAGGTGCGCACCAGGTCGAACAACTCTCTCTCGATATCCACACAATCCACCGTTTCCACGTTATACATCAAAAAACGGCTGGCGGTCTGTCCGACTCCCATGCCGACGACGAGAACATCTCTGGGGTCCCGGTGCAGCAGCATGGGGATATGGGCGGCCATGATCTGGTGGGTTTTTTTCTTTTGCCCCTGCCACAGCCGGTCGATCTCCAGAACCAGGTTGCCGTCGGATTTGACAACGGCTAAGTGAGAGCGCAGGCCCTCACGGAAATCCACCAGTTTTGTCTGCTGCCCCAGAAAATCCTGCGGCAGCCGGGTATCCAGCAAAAAAGGAATTGCCAGCCAGACTAACAGCGCCGTCACCACCATGGCGATTTTTACAAAGAACCTCACAGTCCGTTCCAGCAGCAGCCAGGCCGCCGCGCCAATAGAGAGGCTTATGGCTGTGGAAACGAGCAGGCTGTCGTGCAAGCCCAACAGAGGTATCCACATAAAGCCAATGGCCAGCGAACCGGCAATGCCGCCGACGGTATTGATGGCCGCCATTTTACCCACACCGATCCCGGCCAGCGTGGGCTGTCTCACCACCATACGGATGGCCAGGGGAAAGGATATTCCCGACAGAATCGCCGGTAGTAGCAATACCGTTAAAAAAATCATCAACAGAGAGAAGAAATCCTGGGTATCGATGAATCCCTTCCAGGTGTCGGGGGGCAGCAATAGCACGGTCAAGACGCTGATGCCGATGAGAACATGAACCGTCCCGAAAATAAGGGCACGTTTGGATGTCCGGTCCGAAATAAAGGATATCAATATACTCCCCAGCACGATCCCGGTTAATGTCACCGTCAAGGTTAAAGTATACGTATAGACGGTGTTGTGAATGATGAGCGACAGGTAGCGGGCCCACAGGATTTCATTGCCTAAGGCGGTAAATCCAGACAGAAAAAACAGGCCATAGATCATCCAGACATCGCGGTCGGCAGGGCCGGTATGATGATCCGGTTTTAATAAAGAGGCCGAAGTGGGGGTCACTTGACGCAGATATTTAGAGAAAATCTGCATGCCCCCTACGATTAAGCCGATGAGGATGTTTATCAGCCCCCCCAGCCAGATGGTCTTAGCGATCCCGATGTGGGGTATTAAATAGAAGCCGCAAACCATACCACCCAGAGCGGCCCCCAATGTATTGATCCCGTACAGTAACCCCACCGACCGGGATATTGTTTTCTGCCGAACCACATACTGCCGACTGAAAAGGGGCAGAGTTCCCCCCATCAGGATGGTGGGCGGTAAAATAAGGATGGTCACCAGGATAAATCGAGTCAACGACAGGAGTACGAAGCTGTGGCTGAGGGAGGGGTAAAGTGCCCCATAGAATCCCTCGGCCAGGATAAACATCGCTGGATTCAAAAGGATCAGAATCCCCAATCCGATTTCCAGGCCGGCATAAACCTTTAATGGCCTCGTCGTCTTCTGGGAATGGCGGCCAAATATGTAACTGCCCAGGGCCAGGCCGCCAAAGAAAACGGCAATCACCGTGCTCACCGCCAGGGTAGTGGAGCCAAACGAAAGCGAGGCCTTGCGTACCCAGCAGATCTCATAGACCAGTCCCACAAAACCGGAGACGAAGAAACATATAATCGCAATAGCGTCTCTCAGGCCAACAGCCGCCGGTTTTACATCATCCTTTTGAATCATCCCCCCATTTTAGACCAAATACGAATAGGTTTCAACACAACGAATACCCTAGATTTCCCATCAAAGTTTTCTTTGTACCCTGAATTGCTAATTTGCTTCA
>CBFDCR010000088.1:0-19935 GCA_965603365.1 uncultured bacterium | reverse complement strand
TTCTAGGTTCTTTGTTTTCTTCAATCCCATAGAAAAGCCAACCCCCATATTGATTGGAGAACGAAGAAATCGATTTTGCAATTTTTTCTACTTTCTGTGGGACTTCTCTTTTATACTCAACATACCAGCCCTCTGCAACTTCCTTTTCTTTTAGAACATTAAGATCATCCGTTGTTATTTCTTCAAATTCTTTATCAAAAGGATTGAATGTATGCATTTAAATCTCCTAGAAATAATTATAAAGGGTTTAAGCATATAATTCAAGGAATGCTAGAGAGGGAACCGGAAGGGGACTTTGTGACTGTTCTCGATTTTTCGTCCCTGTTGTTTAAAAAATTCAATTTTGGTGTTATAATATAGAACAGATGAGGAGTTAAATATGAGGCTTGAAGAGGCAAAAAATAAATTCCCGGGAGAATGGATCGCCTTTCGACTTCATAATGAGAGGTCCGATCCAGAAGGCGAAGTATTGGTGCACAAAAAGAACCGTCGGGAATTCGACAGGGAATTGCTGCAAAAGAGAATAAAGGATGTCTACATTACCTTTGCCGGTCCCTCCATCCCCGAACGATACGCCGCTCTTTTTGAATTAAGTGATCCATGCGTATCCCCATTGGAATACCGTTAATCGTAAAAAACGTCAAGATTACCGGGCCATCCGGTTCCATCAGGATAGATATGATCCTTGATACGGGAGCCGCACTTACATCGATTTCCTGGACAGATCTTAAAATTATTGGTTATGATCCCGCCGTTGTACCGGACCGTCAGGAAATGCTTACGGCAAATGGTGTCATCGAGGTTCCCAAGCTGCGGTTGCAAGAAATTTCAATGGGAAGTATTTCAGCCGGAGATGTTGAGGTGATCTGTCATGATATCCCTGAATTGACTGGATTAAGGGGCCTGTTGGGATTAAGCTTTTTAAAGCATTTCCGCACTGTAATCGATTACAAAAAAGGCTTCCTGGATATATCCTGACGAATATTTTAATTGTTAGTGAAAGAAATTGAGTTGACAATGAGTGAAGAATGAATTCAGAAACGAATGAGATACAGTCAAATTATGGTGAGTCGATTGTATTTTATAGAGGTACAGGCAAACTTACGGATATAGGAGACCAATCTTACCAATGTGAATTTCAAATTTGGCAGCTTGTTGATGGAACGGTAGTTTTACAGTGTGAATTTCTTGAACAACCACCTATTTCTGAGGAGTTCAAATTTAATCTCAAGCATTTTGAGGGGAAAACAGATACAGGTATAAAACTCTTTTCTGATAAAGGGGGCTTTCAGATAAATGATCTTGGAGAGAATCTTCCAGAAGCCGGTACTATAGTTCGCCTTGCATTTTTTTTAAAGGAGCTTGTTGTAGATTTGCCAAACTCGAATAATGAAATTAAGTATGCCGAGTTTGGTATTACCAATTTTTTATTCACGGGTCAAAATAAGGAAAATTTTTTACCCACCAGTAAACCCACAGAATGGGTAAAAGTTCATAATCTAACCGAGCTTCCTTTAGAATTGAGGGGACTGGATAAGAGAGTAACAGATCTTGTTATTATTAGAAATGATTCCTATGAGAATATTAAAAGACGCTTAAAAGTACTTAAAAACGTTGCTGTTACCTGTAAAATAAAAGCAGAGTTGGACTCAGAAGAGGAGATGGAAAACTTGCGAGAAATCATTGATGACCTCTGTCATCTCCTTTCAATAGCGCGGGGGACCAAAGTTCAGTGGATTTATATCTATTTATACAATGGAGAAAACAAAAACATAAAACGTTTTCATTATGCAAATAGAACAAAGCCTTTCAATCCCTTGGCACTCATTGCTCCTGAAAACCCATCAACAACAAAGAGGTTTATCGAAAGTACTTTTGAAACTTTTCAGATGAATAAATCTGGTATTTTAGAAAAGAGTTTGATTAACACCTATTTAGAAGCCAAGTCTGAAAATGATTTTATTGAAGCCAGAGGTTTGAAGCTCGCTATTACATTAGAAACCCTGAAATATGCCTTTACTTCTATGAAAGATTCACCGGCAAATGAATATATTATAGATGAAAAGAAGTTTAAAGAAATTGTTCCAGAAATGCGAACAATATTTATGGAATTTATGAAGTCTAAGGACCTACCCAAGGAAAGTGAAAGTTTTAGTGAAGAAAAATTCTTTCAATTCAATCGAAGGTCTTTTAGATATGTTTTAAAAAAATTGTTAAAAGATATCGATCTAGATGTTTCTTCTAAAGATTTAGCTCTATTTATAGCTAGCCGGAATAAGTTAGTTCATACTGGAAATTTTTATTACAAAGTTGCTACGCCAAGAAAGAGACAAAAGCGCTCTCCTCACAATTCTAAAGCGGAGGAGTATTTCTTCCTGGTTAATTTCCTGGATAAAATATTTTTAAAACTATTAAATTACAGCGGAGAATACAAAGATATATCTTCTATCCCGAAGGGAGAAACGGCGAAAATAGCCATCATCGAATAAAACTCGTCGTTGACCGTTTAATCCAAAAAAGCACGCTTAAAGCTGTAACTTCTGGTTTCGTAATTTGCTGCTGTCCCCCATTTTTTGTTCCGAATCAATCCAGGGAGGATAACATTTCTCCATCATCGGACAAAATCTGTCCGTTAACGGACAACATTTCTCCGACGTCAGACAAAAGTTATCCACCGTCAGACAAAGTTTCTCTGAAGTCAGACAAAGTTTCTCTGACGTTAGATAAAATTCGTCTGATGCCAGATAAAATTTCTCTGACGTTGGATAAAGTTTCTCTGATGCCAGACAACATTTCTCTGAGGTCAGACGGAATTTCTCTGACGTTAGACAAAATCTTTCTGACGTCTGACAAATTTTGTCTGATGTCAGATAACATTTCTCTGACGTTAGACAAAATTTCTGTGATGCCAGACAATATTTCTCTGATGTCGGATAAAATTCGTCTGACGTCAGACAATATTTCTCTGGCGTCAGATAAAGTTTCTCTGATGTTAGATAAAATTTCTCTGAGATCAGACAAATTTTGTCCGATAATGAACACCGTTTATCCGTCCTCGTCGAGTAAAAATCATCCCATTCGAGGAGACAACCAGGATATCGGGGAAATCGGGGATCTGCGTCCCTTGCGGGGCGGTAATTCATACTAAAAAATGAAGGGGGGGGAAATGTGTGGGTTTTGGGGTTTATTTGGGGATTTGCTCTTTACTTATTGAAGGGGATACGATAAAATGAGACTCCAATTTAGGAGAAAATAATGGCTCAAACATTTGTAGAGAAGCTGTTTAGCCGCAAAGCCGGTAAGAGTGTGACGGCCGGGACCATCGTGTCGGTGGAGCCCGACTATGTGATGAGTCACGACAACGCGGCAGCCATCTCCCACACCTTTAAGAAGATCGGCATCCGGCAGATCAAATACCCCGACCGGGTGGTCATTATCCTGGACCACGAGATCCCGGCCCCCAAAGAGTCCTCGGCGGTGAATCACCAGGAGATCCGCCAGTTTGTCAGGGAACAGGGCATCGGCCACTTTTTCGATATCAACCACGGCATCTGCCACCAGGTGCTGGTGGAGCAGGGATTCGCCGCACCCGGCAAGCTGATCGTGGGCTCCGATTCCCACACCACCACCTACGGCGCCTTAGGCGCGTTTGCCGCCGGTATCGGCCGCTCCGAGGTGGCGGCCATCTGGGCCACCGGCGAGTTGTGGTTCCAGGTGCCGGAGACCATGAAGATCGTTGTCAAGGGCAACATGCCGCCGGCCGTGACTGCCAAGGATGTCGTGCTCTCCATCATCGGCCGGATCAAGGCCGACGGTGCCGATTACCAGGCGGTGGAATTTGGCGGCCAAGTGGTGGAACGGATGAACATTGCCGACCGCATGGTATTTTGCAACATGGCAGCCGAGATGGGGGCCAAGAACGGCTACGTACCGCCGGACCAGCTTACCTTTGACTACCTCAAATACCGGGCCAGGGATGACTATGAAGCCCTCTATTCCGACAGCGATGCCTCATATGCCGACACCATCGAATTCGATGTCTCCGCCATCTCCCCGGCGGTGGCCAGACCCCACACGGTGGACAACTACGTGCCCATCGACGAAGTGGCCGGCCAAAAGATCGACCAGGCCCTGATCGGCACCTGCACCAACGGCCGGTTGGAGGACCTGGAGGCGGCGGCCAGCATCCTGAAGGGCCGGCGGGTGAAGGTGCGCACCCTGATCATCCCGGCCTCCTGGAATGTCTACCGGGAAGCCCTAAAAAAAGGCGTACTGGAGATATTCATCGATGCCGGTGCCATCGTGTTGAACCCCGGCTGCGGCCCCTGCCTGGGCGCGCACCAGGGTGTCATGGCGCCCGGGGAGGTCACCTTCTCCACCGCCAACCGCAACTTCAGGGGCCGGATGGGCTGCCGGGAGGCCGACATATACCTGGGCTCCCCCCTATCGGTGGCGGCCTCGGCGATTAACGGCGAAATTACCCATCCAGGGAGGTTCCTATGATCCAGAAATTTACGGGAAAAGTCTGGAAATATGGCGACAACGTCAATACCGACGTGATCTTTCCGGGAAAGTACACCTACCAGAAGATGGAGCCTGAAGAGATGGCCAAACATGCCCTCGAAGACCTGGACCCGGAATTTACCGCTAAGGTAAAGGAGGGCGACATCCTGGTGGCGGGCAAAAACTTCGGCATGGGTTCATCCCGGGAGCAGGCGGCGGTGGCCATTAAATACGCCGGCATCCGGGTCATCATCGCCCGGTCCTTTGCCCGGCTCTACTTCCGCAACGCCATCAATGCCGGCATGCCGGCCATCAAATCCCCCGAGGCGGTGGCGGCCCTCGAAAACGGCGACGAAGTCACAGTGGATATGGAGAAGGGTGAAATCATCACCCCTAAGGGGACATTTAGCTTCCCCCCCTACCCCCAGACGGTCATGGAGATCCTGGAGGGCGGCGGATTGATCAACTTCATCAAGAATAAGATACATTCATGAAATCAGGAGGAGCAATGTCGAAACGAACGATCGTAGCGATGCCGGGCGACGGCATCGGCAAAATAGTACTGCCGGAAGCAGTGCGGCTGCTGGAAGCCGCCGGCTTAAAAGCAGATTATATCCATGCCGACATCGGCTGGGAATTCTGGTGCTCCGAGGGCAATCCCCTACCCCAGCGCACCCTCGATCTACTGGAGAAGCACCAGACCGGCCTGTTTGGGGCCATCACCTCCAAACCCAAGGCCGAAGCGACCGGAGAACTGGCCGCGGACCTGCAAGGCAAGGGTTTTACCTACTACAGCCCCATCGTGGGGCTGCGGCAGCATTTTGACCTGGATGTCTGCATGCGCCCCTGCCAGGCCTTTAAGGGTAATCCCCTCAACTTCATCCGGCGGGGTAAAGGCGGTGCTGTCGAAGAACCGGCGGTGGATGTGGTGATTTTCCGGCAAAACACCGAGGGTCTCTACGCCGGGGTGGAGTGGACCAATCCCCCGGATCAGGTCTATGAAGCGTTGAAGAGCCACCCCAAATTTAAGAAATTTATCGATACCCCCAGGGAGGAGCTGGCGATATCCACCCGGATCTTTACCCGGAAGGCCACCGAACGCATTGTCAGGGCCGCGTTCGAGCATGCCAAAAAGTTCGGTTACCAATCGGTAACGGTCTGTGAAAAGCCCAATGTGATCCGGGAGACCTCGGGACTGATGCTGGCCATCGGCAAAGAGGTGGCTAAAGAGTATCCGGGTATCGCCCTGTGGAACACCAACATCGACGCCCAGATGATGTGGTTGACCAAGAATCCCGAAGATTACGGCGTCATCGTCAGCGGCAACATGTTTGGCGACATTGTCTCCGACGGCTTTGCCGGTCTGGTGGGGGGATTGGGGTTTGCCTGCTCGGCCAACATCGGCGAAGAGGTGGCCATATTTGAACCCACCCACGGCTCAGCACCCAAATATGCGGAATATAAAACCCCCATTGTCAATCCCATTGCCATGTTCCTGTCCGCCGGCATGATGCTGGATCACATCGGCGAGACCGACAGGGCGACGGCCATCCGTAAGGCCATCGCGGCGGTGATCGAAGAGGGCAGGGTCAAGACCTACGACATGATGAAACTGGCCGGTTCCCCCGATGTCGTCAACCGGGGTGCGGCCTCCACCACCGAAATGACCGATGCGGTCATCGGCCACTTAAAATAAAACACTAAATCAAGACAAGCCGCTAAGAACGCGAAGGACGCCAAGAACCCCCTTCTTTACCTTCGCGTCCTTGGCGGCTATTTTTTTTCTTATTATATCGTCACCTCATTAGAGCGGCCCATCACCACTCCAACTGCATCCACCGCTTCTACCCGGTAGGTATAGGACTGCTGCTTATCCAGGAATTGGTCATTGAAGGTATAGCTGCCGTCCACCAGTTCGGCGGGGCCAAACTGCTTGATCACCTGGTAGTTCCCACTCCCGGTTTTGCGGTAGATCACAAAGCCGGCGGCCCCGGCCGGGTTAGCCACCAGGATATCCAGCCGGCTGTAGTCGCGGGCGATGATCCAGGCCCGCTCGGTCTTTCGCAGGGCCGACAGGGAGAGGCTGATGTTGGCCACGATAACATCGATGCGATCTTCAGCCGTACTGCCGGCGGCATCGTAGGCCGCGGCCTTGAGTTCATGGCTGCCATTGCCGTAGGCGGCGGTATCCCAATCGAGCCGGTAGGTGACGGTCTCACCGGTGAAGGGCGGTCCGCTCCACCATTGGGCAGGAAACGCCCGCAGCCCGTGCACCGGGTAGGGAAGGCGGAACATCAGCGGCTCAACCGCAGCGGGCCGGTTCAGGTCCAGCCGGCCGACTTTATAACTATCCTCTCTCTCATCGCAGCCGCCCCAGGCGAGGAGGCCGTCGGGCCGCACATCCAGTTGATCCAGGGCAATCTGGCGGGGCAGAAGCTCGGCCTGGAGCACACTAAAGCGGCGCCGGCTGTTTTCGCTCTTCAACCGGGAGAGTAGAGGTTCGGGTTCGGTTACCCCCCGGTAGAGGCCGGTCCGGGCATCGACCCTCAAGACCCGGTACCGGTTGTTGTCATTTAACAGCCGGGGCATATCGAGCACCACCAGTAGATCACGGTCGGTATCCCACAGGATCTCCCTGACGTTGACGGGGGTGCGGCATACCGGCGATACATTGCCGAGGCGGTCCAGTTTTGCCAACTGCCGATCGGGGGTGATAAACAGCAGCAGGGCGGCGGAAAAATCGAATTCGATCACCGGCTCGACATTCATCAGGGGCAGACCGCTGCCGATCGGTTGACCGTCCACGAAGAACTCTACGGAATTAGCCAGGGCAGCGGCCGGTACCTGGGCCTCGACGGGTACGGTGCCGTAGACCGTGTCCCCGCCGGCGGGGTTGGTAATCGTCACCGTTAAGGGTGTGAGGGGCAGCGCCTGGTAATCCTGGTTGCGCCGGTCGGTGGTCACGTCGGTGTACGAGCGGCTCTCCGGCACGAAGCGATACCCCTCTTTGCTGGGGGTGACCGTGCCGCTCCAATTTTGTCTCAGCCGGCGGGAGTAATGGCCCCGGTGATCGGAAACCGCGGTGCCGCCGTTGTTTGAAAAGGTTAACAGCACATCGGCCAGCGGCTCACCGCTGTCGGTGGTGACATGGCCGGAAATCACCACGCCCTGCCGGGGAGTGGTAAAGGAGACCTGGCTGCCGTAGGCGGTGCCCGCCGCATTGGCGGCGTAGGCCCGGACATAGTAGGTGGTGTTGGGGGATAAAGCGGTCATGTTCGATGTAAAGGCACCGGTGGCCGCGGCTGGCCCTTCATTGGTACTGCTGGCGGCAGTGGTGGGCGTACCGGTGGTGTTCCAGCACACGCCGTGGGCGGTGGGATTGGGCGCGCCCAGGCTGGTAATGGTGCCGCTGCCGGTGGCGGCGGTAGCCGTAATATCGGTCATCGCCTCGGTGGTCACCGTAGGAAGCTGGGTATTGGTGGTAAAGCTCACCTGGTTGCCGTAAGCCGTGCCCCCGGTGTTGGTGGCGTAGGCCCGGACATAGTAGGTGGTGCCTGCCGACAGGCCGGTCATGTTACTGGTAAAGGCACCGGCGGCGGAGGCGGCCCCCTCATTGGTACTGCTGTCGGCCAATGTGGGATTACCGCCGGTGTTCCAGCATACACCGTGGGCGGTGGGATTAGGCACCCCCAGACTGGTAATGGTGCCGCTGCCGGTGGCCGTCGTCGTGCCGATGCCGCTCACCGCCTGGGTGGTCACGGTGGGAGCCTGGGGAGAGGTGGTAAAATTCACCTCGCCGCCGTAGGCGGTACCCGCCGTATTGGTGGCATAGGCCCGGACATAGTAGGTGGTGTTGGGGGACAAACCGGTCATGCTGGAAGTAAAGGTCCCGGTAGCCGAGGCCGCTCCTTCATTACTGCTGTTGTCGGCCAATGTGGGACTACCGCCGGTGTTCCAGACCATACCGTGGGCGGTGGGATCGGGCGCGCCCAGGCTGGTAATGGTGCCGCTGCCGGTGGCCGTCGTCGTACCGATGCCGCTCACCGCCTGGGTGGTCACGGTGGGGGCCTGGGGAGCGGTGGTAAAATTTACCTCGCCGCCGTAGGCAGTACCCTGGGCATTGGTGGCATAGGCCCGGACATAGTAGGTAGTGTTGGGGGATAAACCGGCCATATTGGAAGTAAAGGCACCGGTGGCAGAGGCTGCTCCCTCGTTGCTGCTGCTGTCTGCCAGCGTAGGGCTACCGGTGGTGTTCCAGACCAGGCCGTGGGCAGTGGGATTGGGCACCCCCAGACTGGTAATGGTGCCGCTGCCGGTGGCCGTCGTCGTGCCGATGCCGGTGACCGCCTGGGTGGTGACGGTGGGCAGGATACCGGGAGTAGCAAAGTTCACCTCGTTGCCGTAACTGGTGCCGTTGGCATTGGTGGCATAGGCCCGGACATAGTAGGTGGTATACGGCGATAAGCCGGTCATGTTGGAGGTAAAGGCGCCGGTGGCAGAGGCCGCGCCTTCGTTGCTGCTGCTGTCTGCCAGTGTCGGCGTGCCGCCGGTATTCCAGACCAGGCCGTGGGCGGTGGGGTTGGGGGAACCCAGCGAGGTGATGGTGCCGTTGCCGGTGGCCGATGTCGGCCCGATGCCGGTGGCCGCCTGGGTGGTAAGCTGGGGCGCCTGCTCCAACTCGAAGGCGCCGATGTCCACATTGGTACTCTGGGGCCGGGCTGTGCCCCGCTGGTCGGTGGCGGGGGCGCCGTTGTAACCGGTGCCGCCTTCGGGGATGGCGTCGACGGCATCGCTGGAGTACTGCAGGGCATGGGTCTGGGTGGGGCCGCCGTTGCCGGCAATGGGGTCGAGATCGATGGTCCCGTTCTGGATATCGCCGCCGACGGTAAAACCGGCCTCGGTATTATTCTCCAGGTTATACCCCTGGGAGTTGATGGCGCCGCCGCCGGAATAAAAATTGTTGGCGCCGCCGCCGGTATTGTTGGCCAGGATGGTGTTCTTGATGTTGGCATGGGAGCTACCCAGTTCGATACCGCCGCCGCCGTTGGTGGAGGTGTTGTCGACAATGGTGCACTGGGTAATGGTGATGGTGGCTGCCGCGCCGTCGATGATACCGCCGCCGCCGTTGACCGCACTGTTGCCGGAAATGGTGCTGTTGGTGAGGGTCAGGGTGCCGCCGTTGCAAAAAATGCCGCCCCCGTAATTGTTGCTGCCGCCGGTGGCGTTGTTGTAAACGGTGCAGCGAATCACATCGATGGTGCCGCCGGCATTGCTGGAGTTGGCTATGCCGCCGCCGTTGTCGGAGCTGTTGCCGGAGACTGTGCATTCGGTCAGGGTGATGCTGCCGCCGTAGGTGGCCAGGCCGCCGCCGTCGGTGGTGGAGGAGTTGCCGGATATCGTGCAATTCGTCACCGTCACCGTGCCCTGGTAGTTGTCGAGACCGCCGCCGTAGCCGTTGCCGGCGCCGTTGGCCGAGCAGCCGCTAATCAGGCAGTCGCTGAGGTTCAGGGTGCCTTCGTTTTCAATGCCCCCGCCCCAGTTGGCGGAGTTGCCATTGGTAACGGTGAGTCCCGACATGTTGACGGTAACGCTACTGCTGTTTATGTAGAAGACCCGGCTGGCGTTATTGCCGTTGATGCTGAGGCTGCCGCTGCCCGGGCCGGTGATGGTCAGGTTCTTGCCGATGGCGAGCTCGCCGCCGGTCAAGGTAATGGTGCCGGTGACGCCGAATTGGATCTCCTCGGCGCTGGCGGCGTCGGCAATGGCCTGACGCAGCGAACCGCCCCCGCTGTCACTGGTATTGGTGACGGTAATGAGGGCCTGGACCGGTGTTACCATCAACAATAATATCGTTAAAAATACTCCCAAAAAAATCACTCTGTGCCTATACATTTTTGCCTCCTCGCTAAATCATGCCTCTTTGCGCCCAGTGCGGTTGAGAGGGGTGCCCACAGGCGAGGTGCCCCCTCAACCGCATGTTTGACGGATGTTTTGGGCGACTATTTTAGTATTCTAACTCCGGCTGGGGAACAGCCCTATCAGGGCAATACAGTAGTTCACCACCAGGAAGGGCTGCATATTGTTGTGGGGCTGACTGCCGCCGGCGTTACTGGTATTGAAGTTGCCGCTGGCGGTGACGGTGTTGTCGTGCATGGGAATGTTGGGCCCGGCAGTGTTAAATTGGTTGGTCCTGGCCACCTTGGCCAGGGTATTGCCTGCCGGCGAGTCGGCATTGCCGTCAGCGGGGTTGCACTGGAGCGTGCCGGTTACATCGACCGTGCCGCTGTGCTGATGGGCCGGCATCTGGGCTTCGGTTAAATTTACATATTCGGTTCCTGACTTCTGCCCCATCTTCCGGGTTGAGAGGCCTGGACCGGATCCCGCATGCATGGGCGCACGACCCCGCAGATCGGGCAAACCAAAGGTGGTGCGGCCATCGCCGCCGTACGTCGTTCCCAGCAGGCTGAACAAAGCCGAGTTTGAAGAGACGGGCAGCAGTTGCCCGTCACACCTGGCCCAGCCCCGGGGGGCAAAATCGAATCCAAACGGTTGAATCTGCCCTATAAAGGGTTCACTCATTTTTTTCCTCCTCTTTTGCTATTTTTTTATTCCTTCCTTACCTGATCTATTACGATTTCTCCTCGATCAGGCGATTGAAGACAGACTCGTAATAGAAGGCATCCTGTTTTGTATGAACCACAGGCACCAGGAACAGGTCTAGTTCCCCCATCTTATCATGCCTGACTTTGTAGATTTTTTGATCAAATAATTGGTCCTTTGGTCCCTTAAATAGGAGGGAAAAACACTCCAGGTTTTCCCGGTTATGTTCCGAGACTTCTACCAGTTTTACCTCCACCACACCGTGGATATCGGTGCTCACTTCGAACTTATCGTTCACATGGGGATCGAAACTGGATTTTTTTAAATTCTCGGCCATCTTTCTCTCCTTTTTGCCTGGATTCCGTTCTTATTGTGATCCTTTTTTTCATCACAAAAAATAGTTTAGAAGAAAAGTGATTAAAAGTAAAGCAAAATTAAAAAAAAATATCTTCTGCGCTGCCGGGTCTAACCAGGTGGAGACGGCGGCCTCTCCATGAAATAGTAGGGATAGGCTTCCCGCACTTTTTTAAAGCCCAACCCCTCATACATGCCCAGGGCCGGGTTATCTATTTCCACATGGAGATTCAGGGGCAGTCTGTTTCGGTCCGCCTCGGCTGTCAGGTCTTGCATGATCTGTGAACCGATGCCGCGGCGCCGGAATTCCGGCAGCAGGGCGATGTCGATGATGCGGATCTCCCCTGGCCGCCGGTCCACGTAGAGCCGGCCGGCGGGTTCACTGTCAAAGAGGATAATCTCGAACGCAGCATTCCGGTAATTTTCGGTGTACTGGACATGCTGGAGCCGGAACTGCATGCGCAGGAACTCCTCCACCTGCTCCGCACTCCAACCGGTGAGGGCCATCTCCCGGGCCCGGGTCGAGGCATAGACCCGGTACAAAAACTCCAGGTCCTCCTCGCCGATGGGGCGGAAGCTCAGCCTCCCTTTCAGCGTTCCGGTCATCTACTCTTCTTCATCCAGGGGGATGAATTCGCCGTACTGCCGGGTCTCGATGCGGCATTTGCCTGTGGTCTTCCAGCGGCTGTTGAAGTTGTAATAAAAATCTAAGTACTCGGAATCGCCGCCCCCGTTGGTGGTGATCAGGAACCGGTTGCTCAGGCTGCCGATGTACCTGGTTTGATCGGCCGGCAGTTCTTTGTCCCCTGCCTGTACATCCACCGGCAGCCAGCCGTAGTTGGGCAGGTAGACCTGGGCCCAGCGGTGCCAGACCCGGTCAAAGCCTTTGTCCTTACTGCGCACCACCAGGGAACCGCTATAGCGGGCCGGCAGCCCTGAGGCCCGGCACATGGCAATCAACAAAAAGGTATACTCGCTGCAGGAACCGGTGCCCCGCTCCAGGACCGTGGGCGCCGGGTTCCAGCCGCCCACCGGCTTTAAGTTGTACTCCAGCTTGCCCCGGATAAAGTCGAAGATCCGGCGCATGATGCGGTAGGGATGCGTCTCCTCCCCCACCACCTTCTTGACCGCCTCCTGGATGAGGGGGTTTTTGATATCAAACTTTTCGCCGTCCGCCAGGTATTTGCCCAAACTTTTGGGAATATCCTGTAGACTGCCCACCCGCTCGGGGAAGATGAAGTATTCCGCCCGGTACTGCCGGGCCTCCAGTTTTAAAGTGACTCTCAAAAAACCGGCGGCTCCGACCCGGTCGAAATGGAAGCGGGCAAATTTTTGATCCCACCTGTCGGTGACAAAACCGGCGGGTTGGGGATCGTACACGATGTCCCCCAGGATCTCCTGGTTGTCCAGGTCACGGGGCACGGCAATAAAGATATCTACCTCCCGCGCCTCACCGGGGCCGAAGTTCCGGAACTCCTGGCAGATGGTCCAGCGGTATTTCTCAGGATCCTTGCGGCGCATAAACTCTTTATCCGTCAGATCCAGTTTGTAGAGTTCGGTCTCCTGGTAATCGGCATTCCACAATGTCCGGCCGTCCCAGGCCAGGCCGTAAGGGAAGGGGCCGTTGGCGGGAATCCGCACCGTGACTTCGCCGGTTTTGGGGTCCACCCGGTAGAGCATGTCCGGGCCTTGATCGGCGGTCCACAAATGGCGGCCGTCAAAGGTCAGGCCGTGCACCGACTTAGAGGGGGCGGGGACATGTTCATGCATCATGCCGTCATTGCGATTGATCTTCAAAATCTTGTGGTCACCGTTATCCAGCAGCCACAAGAAGGAGCCGTCAAAGGCCAGGCCGCCGGGCTTGGGCGTATAGGACTCCAGGATTTTTTCGGCCACCCCGCTTTTAACATCAAGGCCGTAAATCGCAGCCTCGCCGCCGTCCACGCACCACAACCATTGGCCGTCCCAGGCCAGGCCCCGGGGATCATAGCCGGGCGCGTCCAGCGTCTTCTCCACCTTGCCGCTGCCGGGATTCAGGCCGTACAGTTTGGCCGTCATGGTATCGGCCAGCCAGATCAAGCGGCCGTCAAAGGTCATGCCGGTGGGATGCTGGCCCGGCGTGGGATAAACCTTTAGGGCCTTGCCCACCACTGCCGGCAGCATCATGGCTGCCGATAAAAACAGAAGAATACCCCAAAACATGAAATATTTCTTTTTACACATATTGACCTCCAGAGAGTGAAAGTATATTTTAAGATAAAAGTGGCCGAGTGGTCAAGTGATTCACCCCAATATTCCAATATTCCAATATTCCATTATTCCATCATTCCCCTATTTCTTGTATAATATTACTCTGGAGTTAGAAAAATGAATGAAGAACCGGTACACCTCTGGCACCACTGCCACCACTGTAATCAGGGTCCCATCAAGGGACGGCGGTATCACTGTGAAGCCTGTCCCGACGGCCCGGACAACGATCTGTGTGAACCGTGTTATGAGCGCTATCAAAAGGGCGAAATCCCGCATCCCCTCGAAAACAGTCCGGCCATCGGCCTGGGCATCGAAGAGCACCGCTTCGTTTGCCTGGAAGGCAAACCGGCCGGGCAATACGACGACTGGCTCCGGGTCGGCCACCCCGAAGCCGCAGACCCCTCCATTGCCGGTTCCTTCGTAGTCAGACCGCTCTTCTCCTGCGGCCTCGATTCGGTCATGGGCAGCTATGCCTTCGTGGTGACGGTAAATGTGGAAGGTGGTTCGGGGCCGCTGCTGCTCACCGCCCTGCACGTGATGGACGAAATCATCAAAAAAAAAGGCATCGACACCACCGACGCCAACCCCGGCTATACCGGCAAGGAGCTGCCGGCGATTATCACCGAGGTCAACCTCTACGACGTGTTTGCCCCCAACTGGATGACCGCGCCCTTAGGCACGGCCGGCCCCATGCTGGTGCTGCCGGAGGCCCGCACCGGCGACGAGGAGCCCTATTCACACCGCGACATCGCCGCCTTCCGGGTCTCCGACTCCCAAAAGCTCAAACCCGCCCCCTTAGCCGTTCGGGTGCCCCAAAAGGGCGAACCGGTCTGGGGGGTAGTAAAATTGGCTGAAAAGCCGGGGCAGAGGCTGCTCAAGGCGGTGGTGGTGGACATCACCCCCCGCTCCCTGGTCTTCAAATTTGAACAGCCGGACGAGGCCGGGCAGGCCCGGTATCCCAGCGGCTCACCGCTGCTCAACCGGCAGGGTGAAGTGGTGGGCATTCGCATCGGCGGCGGCACCTTCGGCCATCAAAAATTCGGCCACGCCAACCATGTCGGCAACATCCGCCGTCACCTCAGCGGCGTCATCCAATAAAAGGGGCGCAGATCTGCGCCCCCTACACCGGGTCATGAACGATTTATTTAGAAATAAGGCGAAGGGTTCGCCTCAAACGGTGAAAAATAGTCGATGGACGGACGTCGGCAGAGGTCTTACGGAGCCGGACTGTTCCCTGTTTCCGTTTCGTTCTTCTTTCGATGGGCTTCAGATTAACAGAAAAGTCGAGACACCCCTCGATCTCCTTCAACTGCCCCATCAGTCTCCCCATCTGTTCCTCGGTCAACCGCCCCGAAATCTCCGGCAATATCATCCCACATCCTCCTTATCTACACTTCTCAAAAATTTCCAGGATCTAAAAAATTCCTTTAACTTTCTTTTTATAATCCAAAAGTACTTTTTTCCCAATCGACGAAGTATACCCCATTTCCTCCAGAGCCAGCCTGTAAGCCTCAGCATAACGCTTCCCAAACTCCTCCTCCATCTTTTTTACTGAAGGCTTCAACCACTCCTTTGCCTCCGGGATATATTTAAATATATAGGCCGAGATGATCCAATGGGCTTTAAGAGCCTCTTCCAGAATAATTATTTCTTTTATATCCCCTTCTTCTTTCCCTGCCTCTTTTTCTCTGGCGATAGATCGGTAGGCCATATCCGCAATCGATTCGATCCTTACCAGTACCTCATGGCAGGAGCTTTCGTATTTCCTTGTTGAGCATTCTATGCCTATTGCCTGCAAGCTCTCTAATACTTTTATATCAGGGGGATTGTCAAACTCCCTGGTTCTCCTTAGATTTAAAGAATACTCACTAATCTGCCCCAGTGAATCAATAATTCCCATAGTAGGAGAAATTAAATTACTCTCTATGCTTAATATTCCCAGGCTCTTCACTTCGTTAACAAAAATAGGGTAATCAATGGCTTTCGAAACAATCTTATCCTTTAACCCCATGGACTGTTTTATCAAATCTACCGTATTTGAAACAATCCTATTCATGTTCTCTCCCCATCTCAACCTCACACATTCTGTCGCAATATATAAATGATTATGGAGCACCACCTTGATTAAATCATCTTTTAACTTGGCTTTCTCACCATTATTACCTATATTTGATTTTGATGAAGATATTCCAGAATTTGAAAACCTTCTAATCCCGGTTATTTTCAAAAAAAAATTTCCGATCCGTTCCAATTTTCCAGACTCTTTTGATTCCAGTATTAATGATCCAAGCAACATTAATTTCTCAAGACCTTCGGAAAAAACTTTACGATCATACTCTTTAATTGCCTGAATAATTAATTGTCTTATCGAATTAATGCTTCTCTTTGTCTTTTCTACTACTTTTTCAGTAATTTTTTTAACGGCAAAAACAAACGGAAAAGAGGCAAATCTGTACCATAACATTAAAATAGAATACCGGTTAGAATGGCTAAACATCATAACATAAGGAATCAATACAATAAGAGAAACCATAAACAACAAGACGCCTAAATTGAATTCCCAAAGCGATAAGGACTCTGACTTTACTAAAAGATAAAGTAGAAATAAAATATTTAATATCATCCAGATAAGATAACAGAGTACAATCTTTCTTTTGCTAATTGGATAATCTCTGTCATCCCTGGGCCAGGGAATCGCAAAAATAAGCGCGGTTATTGCCGCCAGTATAGGGGGAAACAGCAAAAGTATATTTTTTTGAATTCCAGAGCCTCCCTTAAGATATAGTTCAAGGAAATCCATAAAGGGACGATATAAAACAAGAAGATATATGGTGAGGCTTAATACTAATATCATGAAAACAAATAATAATACCCAGGAGATAAAATATCTTCTAATTTTTCTCTTCTCTATGGAAATATAGTCCCCACCATTAGCTCTGGCCATCTCGAATACCTCCTATTTAGTTTTTAGTAATTTATCTACACGATCTTTTAGATCAGTCAATCGATTTAGGCTTTTTTTTAAAATGGTTTTTACACCTAAATCCCTGATTCGTTGGTGAACTTTCGAGTCATTTACTACGCTAAAAACCATGACTTTTGTTGGTTGATACTTTATAACTCCATCAATTTTTTCATTCAACACTTCTATTAGTAAACCCAATCCCACATAGAACTCATCCGTCTTAAAGCTTGGGCCCTGGGGAATAATTAAATCAAAAATGAGGGCATCATATTCCTTTTCCCTGAGTAACTGTATGGCTTCAGTGGCATCGGAGGCAATATCCACGACGTAGCCTGCGCTTACGAAAGGCCCTTTAAATTGTATTAACTCTATTTTCGCCTCTTCATCAATCCAGAGTATGCGTTTCATTTTTGTTCCTCCTTATTTTCGTGTGTTAAGGGTAATATTATTTTTACTGTTGTTACATGGGGGGTATTTTCATCTATCTCTTTAGACAACTCCCCGACAGGTCGACTGGCGATGGTTAAACTTCCGCCGTGTCGCATGGCAATGGTTCGGGCTTCGGAAAGCCCGATGCCGGATCCGGTCCGGTTCCAGTCTGTCGAAAATTCTCCTCTATATCCATAGTGATATATTTTACCAGACCCAATCTCCTCCTCTAAAATCCCCACCCCATAGTTTTCAATTTCTATGATAAAAACCTGGCCTCTCGTATGCGTCTTAATATGAATATACCCCTCCCTTTTGAACGAGTATTTTACCGCATTCTCTATCAAATAATGCAGCATCTTCTGAACATTCTCCTTAGAAATCTCTACTCTTGGCATAAAGGCTTCATGAAGTTTTATCTTAATTCCCTTTTGAATTGCATACATTTGATAAATATCTATGACTTCCTTAATACACTCCCCGAGATGTTCGAGCTTATATTCAAAAGGTTCTTCAGAAATTCCCCTGTCCCAGCCCAGGAGGTAACTTCGCAACTTTTCTACATCCACATAGGCAATCTTTGAAGTATTGATGATTATCTGCGCGAGATACAGGATGTAGAACTTATCGATATCAGATAGCTGGGACAAAACGTTTCGGATTTCTCCATTCATACTATTATCTTTTAAAAAATTATGGGGAAATGTTTTTAAAAAATCTCTAATCCTGCGATGTATCTCTCTAAGTTCAATAATACTTTCAATCTGGTCATCCTCAAAAACCAAACTCATCTCCCTGATAAACTCTTCCAACCATTGTTTAAATGAAACATCCAGATTCCTTCCCTCTGCTAATGAGACCAAATTCTCTATATCTACCAACAATTTTTTGCTTAAACTATTAATCTTTCCAAAAATGGCTACAGGATCGCCTCTTATTCCTTGGAAGACCTCCTTGCGTTCGCCTGATAATTCTCGAACCAGTAAGGTTTCCACTTCGTCGATCAAGGCGTCAGAAGAGGATTTCATACTTATGGTTGGGGCCATGAAGCGGTGGGCAAAGCGCTGCACATCTTCTCTTCGCTTTGTTAATTCCTCAAGCTGAATATCCTTTGTGGCATCTCTGAGTGTTCCCTGGCGGCCAATGATACTCCCCTTGTGATCTTTTAGCAAATGACTGTCTATTTCAACCCAGAACCAATCTTCGTCCTTCTTTTTCACACGGAGTCTGTAGTTTAAAAGGGGCTTCCCTTTCTTATCTGCATCGGCTAAAGCCTTCTCAAATTTTTCTACATCAGTGGTTTTTGCATAAAAGCCACGTACATCTTTTCCTTTTATATCTTCTGGTGTATCAAACCCAAACAACTGGGCAAAGGCTCTATTGCAATAAGATATCTCTCTGCTGTCATTCTTTATTTTAATTTGATAAGCCCCGGTGGGCATCTCCTCCAGAATATCCCGGATCAACTGAATTTCCGTTACGTCGGTAAAAGTACCTTCTCTTCCCAATTCCTTCCCTTTGTCGTCTTTTATCAGGGTAGTATTTACAGAGATCACAATCTCCTCTCCATTCTTTTTAACCATCCGGATCGGATAATTTTCGACTTTCTCTTTCTTTTTCAAGATTTCTTTTAATTCAGCCAGATCTTCTTTATCTTTGTACAGTTTGGCTACATCCATACGTTCCATCTCTTCGGGACTATCATAACCAAACATCCTCGCCACAGCGGGATTTACTATTTCAATAGTATGAAAATCTGACCCGATCCTATACACACCGGTGGTCATACGATCAATGAGCTTCCTGTGCCATACGTCCCGGATAACACCCTTTACGCCGACCTCATTTCCATCTTTATCGTAAATAAATCGACAGGAATCGCTTAGACAAAGTTCCCTACCACTCTTGCTTCTCCAGTAAAGGGTTTCATTTTGAAAGGCCTTTGTCTCTCTCATCTTCTCTAACAGCCTTTCTCTCTCTTTAGGATGGAGATAAAAATCCTTGAGTGGTTTGCCGATCAGTTCATTTTTTTCTGTATAGTCGAGGATCTTCATAAACTCTTCGTTGCAGTATACTATGACTCCGTCCAGGTCCGCCTGGTAAATACCGATAGGCGATTTTTCGACAAAATCAAAAAAGTCTATTTCACCGGCCAGTAATTGTTTCTTGTCTTTAGCTGAACTCATTGTTTTAATGCCTCCCTGAATTAATTAACCTCGTACAATTTTCCATAAACATAGTGCTTCCACCTCGTTAAAAGTTTATTTGGTTTAGGTTAAAGAATACCAATTCAAAAAGAATTTTTCAAGAGAAAAAATGAAAAAAAATAGAGGGAATGCCCCCAAATGTCAACTTCATCATTATCACCTGGAGTGGTAAACAAAAAAGTCAGGTCGGGGCAAATGTGGAAGTGGTGAATAGTCTGTAGAAGAAAAAATCCATGCCTGTTAGGTTTTACTTATTGCAAAGTGGATTTTTAGTATTTTTTTTATTGGAAACGAATTCGGCGACGACTCTGCAGTCCTCGCAGCCAAACCTATAAATACAATCGCTGCAACCTTGAATATCCCCGAGATGATTCCTTAACCAGAACTTCTCTTTATTTTCTAAATCATCAAAATAATCAATAACAAAACCGTTATTCCACTTGCCAAGTATTGTATCACTCCACAAGCATGGACGTATATCACCTCGACTATTTATACTAAATGAATTTCCCCAACAATGATGTAGACTCTTTCTAAAATAAAAGTCTTCCAGAGATAAACCCTCTAAAAAATCATCATTGACCGATTTTGCATACCACTTAATATTACTCCTGTCTCTTTTTAAAA
>CBFDCR010000087.1:0-20024 GCA_965603365.1 uncultured bacterium | reverse complement strand
GCTCAATTGCAGTTCAAAACTGCTAAATTGCGGTTCCGGGCAGCAAAAGCGGCTGACTCGTTTTTTGGTAATCTGCTTTGAGGCGGGGAAGGGGACCTTTTGTACCGGTGAAATGTCGTGGGTTACCATGCTTCGTTACTTTCGGATGTCGTGGATCATGCGGGAGATGAGGGCGTCCCAGATGTAGTTTTTGGGGGAGTCGAGCTGGGTGAAGTCGGGGGAATAACTTTCCCAGAGGCGGTGGTTGCGCCGCAGTTGAAAGAGCATGGCCTCTTCCATTTTGTCGAGCACCGCCCCGGCCGCGTCTTTGCGGCCGCAGTCCAGCAGGCCCCGGAAGACCGGATAAACCCAGGTGATCCAGACCGGGCCGTTCCAGCGGCAGCAGCCCAATACCTGGGGATCGTAATAGGGGTCGGCAGCCGACAGGGTGGGGATGCCGTAGGGACGCCAGAATTCATCGGGGTTGCGCAGGTGCCCCAGGAGTTTTTCCCCCTGCTTGCTGTCCGCCACCCCGGCCCAGAGGGGCAGGAAACCGATGATCTCCTTGCGCTTTAAGGAGGTGCCGGCCGGCGTCCGGAAATTCATGGTTTTGGTGTGGACATGGTAATAAAAACCGGTCTCCTCATCCCACATATATTGATTGATCAGGGCCGATAACTTCTCGATCTTTTCATCCCAGAGCTTCGCCTCCTGATCCAAACCCAGCAGTCGGGCCATCTCTTGCAGGGAACGCATCTCTTTGACCACCATCGAGCTTAGATCCAATGCCTCCAGTTGGTTGAGGGTTTCGGGGGCCTTGCCCAACAGGTCGAACACGGCATTGAGGTAGTCCCGGACACACTCCAGCAGCGTGTGACCGCCCCACTCCAGCAGGCCGTTGCCGTTCTTGTCCCGGGTGCGCCACAGGTAATCGACAAATTTTTTGCCGGAATCGTAAGACTCCCTTAGATAGCGGTCGAGCTCCTTTGCACCCACCAGGCCGGAGCCTTTGGCCAGGCGGTAGACCTCCAGGTTGGTCCAGCAGTAGAAGGGTGCGGAGGTGGTCTTTTCGCCGCCGGCCGGGAAGGTACGGGTAAAGTAGGCCCCCACCCGGTAGGGCATGTAGCCGTCTTTGCCCTGCACGGCCATGAAGTTGCGCTGGGAGCCGATGGCCAACTGGGGATCGAACAGGGCCAGGCTGTGCATGGCCAGGCTTTCGTGAAAGACCTGGCCCTCGTGGCCCCAGCCCCAGGTGGGTTCCCGGGAAAAGACATAGTAGGCATGGGGAAATTGACCGGCCGCCGGGTAAAACTGCTGCCGGGCCAGGTAGAGGCCGGCGTAAAAGAGCAATCGCTCCTCTTCATCTCTAAATGTCAGGCCAGGTATATGTTTGAGTCTCTGCCGGTTAAATTTCAGAATCTCGGCAAAGGAGAGCTTCATGGCCCCGGTTAAAAGTTCGGCTAACTTATCCTCCATTCCCGGCTGCACCACGGCTTTAGCAAGTCTGAAGGTGCCGTACTTCTGGGGCATCTTGAAATTGATGGCCACCGCGGCCAGTTCCCCTCCTACCGAGCCGTTGAGAAATGCGTTCTTGCCAATCAGGTTGTCCTGTTTTAACTCTTTGTAGGCCGGGTAGCCGCCCCAGGAGTACAGGGGCTGATTAAAACGGAAGGCGGCTAGCCGCTCTTCCTTAAAACCCTTCAAGGCCTTTTGCTGGAAATAGACCCGGTCGCCGGGTTCCCTGTAGGCGACGGTCAACCGGCCTTCGGGGTCGATATCCGGCACCCTGATCTTTTGATAGGCATTGCCGTAAACGACATACAGCAGCAGTGTTAGTCTGGTCTCGTTTTTGTATTCCAGTTCCAGCAGGGCGGTGTCGGAGCGGTACAGGGCAAATCTTAAGGTGATTTTTAGGCCCATAAAGGGTTCGGCCTCCAGCACAAAGGAATCGGGATAGGAGACGGTGACGGTCGGTTTACGATAGAAATCCCCCACATCGTAGACCAGTACCTCCCCCAGTTTAAAGGCCAACACCATCTCACCGGAACTGTCGTTGACCAGCTTAAGCGGCTCATGGTCCCGGTAGTATACCAGGTGGTAACCTTCGTCCACGAAGTAGTCGCTGCGCTCATAAGGGGCCAGGTAGGAGGAAAAGAGCGGCGACGAGGCAGTACATTTGATATTTTCCACAGCATGGAGGGACCCCAAAAACAACCCCAGCAAAAAAAGAGCCATAAAAGTCCTTGTTCTCATGTTTACTCCCGGAGTAGATTTAAAATACATCATAAATCCTCCGCCCATTTTTGTCAAACCGCCGACACTCTCTATCCCCGCAGCCGTTCATCCAGGCGGAAGTTTTCGATGCGGCCAATCGTTACCCGCTTCATATCCGGATAAAAGGGATTTATCAGGATATTATACTCATGGTCCACTACTGCCGAAGGCACCCGTAAGAGCAGGGAGTCATTGGTCAATACCCAATGGGTTCCCAGATCTGCCAATTCTAATGGTGCCGGGTAAGTTCTCCAATTGGCAGGCAAGTCCGCTGTGGAAATGTCTCTAACAGCGATTTGATCGGGAACTTCGAGCGAAGCGATGCTCAAATCCGCCGGGACCATTGCTAAAGGCACATGAACCAGGTACTCCAGGATGGCCAGGGCCCGGGTTTCGGAGGTGTAAATCATACCGACCCCTTTATGGTTCCATCTACCTCCGAACAACCTGGCACCGGTTCCGGCTAAATCCTCGATGTACTCTGTTTTGGCAATGCGGTAGACGACCACTACGAGAATACCCCGTACTCCATCCGGCCCAGTTCATCCAGGATCATCTCGGTTCCAAACCTCGAGCCCAATAAATCGAGGGGGGTTTTATTGCCCAGGGCCTTGTTGGGTTGGCGCATCCAGGAGAGAAACTTATCTTTATCCCCCGATACCTTTACACCCACAGCCGCCACCTCCGCAATCTGCAAGATCTGCTCCGACACCACCCGGTTAAAGTGTCTGTTGCGATCGTATCTCTGGATAGTACGTTCGGTAATCGACAGCAGGTCGGCCATCTCTTTCATGGAAAGGTTCAGGTATTTGGCCAGCTTCAGCAGGACATCCTTGCTGACTCCCCGGTCGCCCAATTCGATCAAATCCATCCGGCTCTCGATCTTTTTCTCCAGAATTTCGCTGCCTCCCAATACTTCAGCAACACCCGACAACTCCATTTTTTACCTCCATATCATAAAAGCCGACATTTGTCACCATTATAACGCCACATGTCCCTCCTGTCAATAGATTTGCGCTCAACCGGCTGGAGTTAACCCCCAAATAGGCTCTCCAGCGGCCTGGGGCCAGCCAGTACTTGCCGTTGAATAGAGAGCGTATTATTGTTTGATACATCGACAAACCACTTAACCAACTGGATTTGTCCGCTCTCGATTTCAAGACCGGTGATGCAGCGGGGATGGACGCAGCAGCCGTCGTTAAAATAGGAGACTTCACCTGCGGCGGGGAAGACCGGGTTGTGGGTGTGGCCGATGATAACGGGGACACCGCTCTGCCGGACCCACTTCCGGAACCTTCGATCCGAACTGAGCTGCAGGTGGTAATTTTTAGCCGCCCTGGTAAGGTCGGAAACGCCGAAAAAGAGCTGCACCAATCGCCACCCCTTTCTAACAAAGAATCTGCCCAACCACCAGAAGGTATCGTTGAGCAGCTCTCCCTGATGACCGTGCACCAGCAGAATCCTCCTCTTTTTATCCTTCCGGTATTCCAGAACCAGGGCCTCATGGGGTTTCAGGCCCTGCAGTATGGCAACTCTCTCATGGCTGACCCCATCTATGATGGAGGTAAACTGCTTCCGGAATCTATCGACATTTTTCCAATCCCGGTTGTGGTTGCCCCAGATGAAGTGGAATCGGCCCTGTCCATGGAACTTCTCAAAAAGTTCAAAAATGGTGCGATAGGTGATTTTAATCCGCTCAAAATTCTTGTTCTCCCACAACTCGTCTCCATCACCCAACTCAATGTAGGTAAATCCCTCCTCCAGATAATGCCTGAGAGCGGCGATATAGATCAACTGGTTATGGGCAAAGTCGTCGGCCCGGCCGCCTTCGCCCCGGTGACAATCGCTGAATAAAATAATTCTCGAATCATCGTCGATTTCTATGACTTCGGAATCCCTCAACAAGCCGGCAAACCGCCTCTTTAACATAAAACCTCCGCAGCTTCATTATATGTCCAATATCAATCGCTAACTCACCGTAAACGGTCTGGATTCCACATGTATGGTTTGGACGGCATCGCCGACCCGAAATTTGACCGGCCCCTTATACACGATGCGGTAGGTGCCGGGCACTACCCTGTCGGTAATTTCCCACTCGACTCTGATCACCGAGGCCTGGCTGCGCATATGCCAATGGAGTTGGGTATTAAAGTCATTATCCGTAAATACCCTTTCCCAGCTACCATTTACCTCTCTTTCGATCACAAAGTAGGTGCCGCCGCTCCTCAAATCCCGATTGGGATGGCCCGCCACAAAGCCAAACCTGACTGTCTCCCCTTTCCGGTAAGAAGAGTTGGGGGTCTCATCGAATTCGCCATAATCCAGGTTGGATAAGGCGGAATCGGGTCTGACCCACACCGATTTAACCTTCTTGATTTCTTCTACAGGCAGTTCTTCAGGCTGGCCTCCGTTGACGACATCGGCCCTATCCCGTAAGGCAGCGGCCAACCTCTCATTTTCCTGCTGGAAGGCCGGCAGCGTCCAGGGCCCAAACAGGGTGGAGGCCCCTTCATAATGCTGGGCCTCATACTCCTCGGCTGTGGTGGTATAGCTGGCAAAGCCATTGGCATAGGTGGCGACGACTATATGCCGAATGCCCTGATCTATGCCCAGGACTTTGCCAACCGTATCCCGCAGCCGCATACCCGCCACTGTGGTCATCTCACCCGGATGGGCCACCAGCAGCACGCTTCCCAGCTTGATAATCTGCAGCGGCAGCATAGGGGGGGCGATGGGGAGGCCGTTATAGGTCATGTATCCCAGGGGCAGAAAAATCGCTTTGGCTCCATGCCCTTCTTCATATTCCGGCGGGTATGACTGAGGCCAGTCGATACCAAATATTTCGGTGCCGATTTTAACCAGTTTGTTAAACAGTTTTGGATTGGATTCCACATTATATTTTGTGGTTCCTTCTCCCCAGGATTTTAAACCCAGGCCCCTGGAATCTTCCTGGCTGCCGTTGACCATACCCAGACCCATGGCCGCCGGCCAGGTCCTTTTAGCCGTGCCATCGAGGATACAATGGCTCATGTCCACATAGTTATACCGATAATCGACATCCCCCGCCAATTCCTCCGAAGCCGCCTCGTACAAGTCCAGGGCAAAGCGAAATTGCCTTTCCGCAAATTCCTTTGCCCGTCCGAGATCATGCTTGCCATCGGGCACACCATATCCCACATTGGCAGAGACATCGCCGCAGCAGGAATTGGCGAAGGCCGACACCACGCCCCCTGCTTTCTCAAACAGATATTCAGCATAACCCTTGTTATCGCCGGAAATGAGCTTGTTCTTCTCCCCCAGGTTGATGGGATGCAGGGCAAACCAGTTGATGGTGCCCTTCTCCCTTCCATCGGCAGCCACAAACTTCAGCAGCGTCATCTTCCTGTAAATGGGTTCCACACTTCCCGGGTCATTGATTTCATTTTCATCGATTTCCGGGTTCCTGGCATAAGCCGGGAGCGAACGGATCTTCCCACAGTTTGCCAGATCGCCCTCGGCCGTCAGGATTCTTCCCGGTCCCTTATTCTGGTGAGCCTGCTGGATCGATTTAACGATGCCCGTCACCACCACATCGAAGTTCTGTTCATTAAAACCCCGTATCGAAGCATTATAAGTCAGATAATGGGAATAACCGCCGGGGCCGCTGTGGGTATGGGTGGCACAGATCATCACATTCTCCTCTCCGTACACCGGCTGCCCCGCTTCTTTAAAAGGGCCCTGCTCCGCCAGCCGCCTGACCACCGCCCTCTTGACGGCGATAGAACATATCCCCACATCGGCACACACAATGGCCACATGTTTCCCATCGCCGGGATTCCCCACCACAAAGGCGCGGCTGAACAGCCGCATATGGATGCCCTTGCCGGTCTGACACGGATTGGACATACCCATAAATCCCACCTCAGCACACGGCCCGGTAACATCACACTTTCCCACGCCAATATTGTAAACCATCTTCCAATACCTCCTATTTATCTTTAAATTCTAATCTAATGGGATATCCAGGGGATGAATCCGCACTCACACAATCGGCTCAATGAAAATTACCATCGTAATCGGTATCTCGATTTTGGGCTAAATCCATCACCCGATGCATACTGATTTGATCCTTTTTTTTCTGTCTCCTGGTGGATGAACCGGCATCATAGCATCTATGCACACTCTCCAGGAACCCATTCCAATCATAGCCAAAATGATTATGGCCAAAAAGCAAGGCATCAACGTTTCCCGCCCTTAATATCACTTTTAAGAAATCATAGGCATCCATCAATTTATGGCCCTTGCGCAAACCATTAAAGGGATGATGATGTAAATAAACGACAACTCTCCCTGCATTCCTCACATCAGGATCCTCTGTCAACCTATTTTCAAGTTTTCTCAATTGTTCAGCGCCGATTTTTCCCCTTGCCATCACCGAATATTGACGGGAGGCAAAATAGCCCTGCAGCGAATTCACACCGATAAAGGCAATCATTCTATCCTTACTAAACCTCACATCAGGATAATCAATTTGATCGACACCAAAAAATATTCTATTAAACATTTTAACCCGTGTCTTATTAGCGGCAACGCCAAATCGCTCTGAAAAATCATGATTTCCTGGAGCAATAAAAACCTCTTTAAATCCAAAGCCATGTAATGTATCCAGGCTTATTTTTGCTTTTTCATAGGTATCTATGTAAGCGACATCTACCAGATCTCCCGTAATCACAATAATATAGTTTTCCGGATCTGCTATTTTCCGCCCCATGTTCTGTACAATATTCTCAAATCGCCTTGCATACTTCCCGGCCATACTGGCTCCGATATGCAAATCGCTCAAATGAATGATTTTCTTCATTTTTTATCCTCCTTTCTTCTTTAACTCCTCTTGAGCAAAAACAACTTTTTTTTCATCATTTACCTCCCATCTTTAATTTCAAGCTTCAGTGAAATTTTAAATACCAAATATAATATAAACGGCCCAAAATTTCAACAAAAAAAATCTCCTCCCACCACATATTTTTTCAGCAGCAGTTCCATGATGATGAAACTTAACATCGACACGAAAAGCAGCATGAGGGAATACCAGAAAAAGGAGGGGAAGATCGTCTCCCAGCCCTGGTGGACCCGGAAAGATAGGTTGATGTTTTCCGGTTCCGGGGTGAGCCAGCGGCTGAGTCGCTGCAGCAGGGCCAACAAAACCACCGCCCACGGCCAGGAAAAACCGGGCAGACCGATTCGACGCACCCCCACGATACCGATAATGAGCCCCCCCACATGGGTCAACACCGAAGTGGGGAAGACATCCCCACCTCCCAGCATATAGAGCAGCCACATCACATTGCCCAATCCCAGCCACAGCACCCCGACGGCATTCGGCAAAGGAAATTTAAATATCAACCCAACACCGACTGCCAGGGCCCCTAAATGGCAGGCCCATAAAAAATTGGTGGGAACACCCCGCCCAATCCAGAAACAGAGATTAATCAGGAAAAAGACCACCGCCAGTAGGCCCAGGAAAATTCGCTGGCGGTAAAACGGTGGTGTCATGGCTTATCCTGCCGAAATATCCGCTGGCGGAAAATCCAGAGAAATATTCCCACACCGGTCACATACATCAACTCGGTAAACTCCTCCCAGCCCACAAACCAGGTGAGGTTGTCCCGGTATACCGCAAACAGGACCAGCCGGAAAAAACTGAAGGCAAAAAATCCCACACCCACAGACACGAAGATTTTGGCCAGGGGAAAGCCCCTCTCCTTGCTGCGCCACATAACCCAGAGGGCGGCGGCAAAGAAAACGACAGCCGCCCAGGGGGCATAGCGAATTTCAAATAACTGGTATATAACCGGGTGAGAATAGTGGTAAGGAGTGCCCAGAATGGTGGTGTTGTAGGATATGGGAAAGGGCGACGCCGACAGGGGAATCAACGAAAGTATCACCAAACAGAGCAGCAAAAAGATAAACACCCGCCGGAGCTTACAGGGAAAATCGCCATGTTTATAACAGGAGCCGCACAGTTTCAAGGCCGCACATCTCTCTGCCATCTCACCGTATTTGATGATCCGTTTGTCCAGGCCCTCCATCAGGGCATAGGTCAAAAACCCGAAGCTCAACACCATGCCGGCAATGTGGAAATACTCAAACAGATAGGAATTTTCGTTAAACAACAGATAGTTGGCGGCACAGAAGCTTTCGCCGACTAAAAAGAAGATCAAGGCCCTATTCAAGGCCAGGATATCGCCGGCTCTCAAGCGCCTTAACAGTATAATGAGTACAAGGCTCAGCAGCATATACAACGGTTTGACCACAAAAGCCGAAGCCGCGGCCACCCACTGCACCAATACAGGCAGCTCCCGGAAGGGAAAAGGCATGGCCCGCACGCCCTGTCCCGAACCAGCCGCGAAGCCGCGAAATATTCGGGGAGTCGTCTGGGAGCCGATGGCGATCCAGGCCTGGATACCGCCCCGGACACTGTAGACATCTTCTACAGAAAGCCCCCTGAGTTTTCGGGCGGCAAGCGCGCTCATGATACCGCTGCGACAGATCAAGAGCAGAGGCCGGTCTCTAAATACAGGGGGAATTTGCTTCTTGAAGCGAACGGCCATCAAGCGGGCAAAGGGCCAATTCCTGGCGCCATTGATATGCAAAGACCTGAAATCCTCCCCGTCTCTCACGTCCACCAGCAGGGCGGAGGAGTGGGATTTTTCAAGCCGTGCCAATGCCTCTTCCGGATCCACAGATGGTACAGCGCCGAGGGTAAACCAATAGATGCCGATAGGCAAAAGTCCTGTTGCCAGGATGATTAACAGTATTAGAAACTTCTTGTTTCCCGGTTTTACATCCATTTTACCTGCCTTATCATAAATGATTACCATATACGGGGAAAAATTGCAACGAATTATAATATTTTGTCAAATGATATTTTGCTGCTATAATTTAATATGTTAATTTCAGGAGGACAGGATGAGCAGGAAAACGATTGTTTTTTTGTTGGGACTTACCATATTTATAGCCGCCTTAACCGGCTGCAATGAAAACGGCAAGAGGAATTCCATGGAGAGCAAAAAGATGACGGTTCATAAAGAATATTTCGGCAAGACCCCGGCCGGGGAAAAGGTAGACCTATACACCCTGACCAACCGCCGGGGCATGACCGTTAAAATCACCAACTACGGCGGCATCGTGACCTCGATACTGGTTGCCGACAAAAAGGGAAATGCAGCCGACGTGGTGCTGGGATTCAACACCCTGGAAGAGTACTTGAAGGGCCACCCCTATTTCGGCGCCTTGATCGGCCGCTGCGCCAACCGCATAGCCGGAGCCAGCTTTACCTTAGAGGGTAAAGAGTACAAACTGGCGGCCAACAACGGCGACAACCACTTGCACGGCGGACTGCAGGGATTCGATAAAAGGGTGTGGCCGGCCGAGGAGATTCGGCAAAACAACGAAGTGGGGGTAAAATTAACCTATTTCAGCAAAGATATGGAAGAGGGTTATCCCGGCAATCTCCAGGTAACGGTTATTTACAGCTTGACCGACAGCAATGAACTAAAGATTACCTATGAGGCCGAAGCCGATAAACCCTGCCCCGTCAACCTCACCCACCACGGTTACTTTAACCTCAAGGGCGAAGGTTCAGGCGACATCCTGGATCACCTCCTGACCATCAAGGCCGGCCGCTTTACCCCGGTGGATGACGGACTCATCCCCACCGGCGAAATCGAGAGTGTCAAAGGTACAGCCATGGACTTCACCTCCCCCACCGCCATCGGCGCCCGGATCGAGGCGGTCAAGGGGGGATACGATCACAACTATGTGCTCAATAATTGGGACGGCTCCATGCAACCGGCTGCCAGCGCCTATGAACCCACCAGCGGCCGGTTGATGGAGGTATTCACCGGCGAACCGGGGCTGCAATTCTACTCCGGTAACTTCCTGGACGGCACCTTAAAAGGAAAATCCGCTAAGCCCTACAACAAACACCAGGGCTTCTGCCTGGAGACCCAGCACTTCCCCGATTCGCCCCACCACCCTAACTTCCCCTCCGTTATACTCAAACCCGGTGAAACGTACCGCAGTAAGACCACTTATAAATTCTCCAGCCGGTAATGTGATGAAACTTTCTCTTTATTTCAGCCGTCTACAAAGTTTTAGGAGGTACCCATGTTGAAAAATGGTCTTATCACCATACTGACAGCCCTATTTTTTACGAATTTCTGTTTAGGGAGTGCAGTGGTAAAAAATGCCGACGAGCCTGTGAAGGGGGAGTGGGAGTTTGCCTTACACAAGGCCTGGGAGATCGATGCCATTGGTGAAGATATATTGACCCAGGTCAATGCCATCCGCATCGATGAAAAGGGGAATATCTACCTGGTGGAAAACAAACTACTCAAAATTTATATTCTTGATCCGGGGGGGAAACTTCTCTACTCCTTTGGCAAGCGGGGCGAAGGCCCGGGGGAGATCAAGTTTCCCCTCGGTTTTTTCCTGGAGGGGGGCCACATCATCGTGGTGGACCTGGGCAGATTTCACTATTTTTCCAGGACCGGCCAATTCATCAAAAGCGAAAATCCCGGTATGATGGTCATGCCCCGGGCCTTTCTCGATGACCACCGCTTTATCATGGTGCCGCAGCAGCCGGAAGACCGGAAGCAGGCCAACGACCGGTTGCAACTATTCGACCTGGAGAGCCAAAAACGCACCACCATCACCGAAATCAGCGCCGAAAAGCAAGCCACCTATTCCAGCGAACGGCTGGTTTTAAAGGTGATCGATCCCCTCACCCATCCCACCGTAGTGGTGGAACCCCATGGGGAGAGCCTCTTTTTCGGCAAAAGCGACCGTTACCTGGTTAAAAAAATAGACCTCCAGGGCCAGGAGCTATTGGCCTTTTCGCTGGCGGGCCGGAAACAGAAAAAAATCCCCGAAGCCTTCCTGCGGAAACGCTTCGAGGGTATTACCTTTAACAATGGCAAAATGCCCAAAGAGATGGTGGATCAGATGGTCAAGGCCAGCCCGGATCAGGCCACCTACTTTTACCGCATCCGGGTAGACGAATCGGGCCTGATCTATGTGTTTGTCTCAGACCCGGCCAATCGACAGGGACGGGAGATCGATATCTTTTCGCCGGCGGGCAAGTACCTCTACCACGGCCAGATCAAGCTCACCGACAACTACACCCTTCGCTCCAACCTGACCATCCGGGGCAATATCCTCTGTGTGTTTGCCGAAGACGAAGAGGGCGAAACCAAACTGGTAAAATACCACATCCAAACACCCAAAACATAGATCCATGATCAAGTGATCTGGTAATATTACACTGTTTCCAGTGCGTAATCCGCTAAGTTTAAAAAAGATTCTTTTGCCTCGATATTGGGATATGAAAGGTAGTACATCTTCCTGGTCATCGAGATGTCTTTTACCTCCTTTATGGTCAGGTAGCCGGTCTGGAAAAACAGGGAAACCGGGTTTATCCGCTCCACATCGAAAGATTCGAAAATACTGTCATCGGTTTCGTAATTTTCCAGATCCCCCAACGGTGATTTAAATGTCTGGATTAATTTCATTAAAAGCGTGGGGGTGGCGGTCTCAAACCAGTAGTTGCCGAAACTGCTTTTGGAAAATAGCAATAGAATAGAGAGGGGATTATACAAAAAGTTTTCCCCATCCCAGGAATAGCCGTTGTACCACAATTTAATATTCTCATACAGCCTGTCTTCACTTCGTCCCAACTTCTGTGCCAGACTCCCCATCCTATCTTTAAACCGGCAGCTTTTTCATGCCCCTATTATAATACCTTCCCCCCCATTTGACAACCAACCGACAAAGAAAACAGACAACAGTCAGTCTTAATGTGAGAATATGTTTGTTGGGATCGACATAAAACCGTATAATATGCACATCGTGATTGACATATTATATGATTTTATGTTAGTCTAAGGTCATGCTGAACTTAGAGGACTATAATTTCCAGTGGCGAGAGGGATTTTTTTTTGATTTCCCCAGGAAGCGTTCCATCTTTGCCAGCCTGAAAGAACAATTGGAGGCAAAGTTTATCACGATCCTATATGGACAGAGACGCACCGGCAAGACCACCCTGCTCAAACAGTTGATCGATGAATTGCTCCGGGCCGGTGTGCCGCGGCGGCATATCCTCTATTTCAGCTTCGATAAAACCGGCGGCACCGTGAGCGACATCATCAAACAGTATCAACAACTCTGTGGGGACACCTTCGATACAGGTAAAAAATTCATATTTTTTGATGAAATCCAGAAGGCGGCCAACTGGGATTCAGAGATAAAATATTACTATGATCACTTCGACCACTTAAAAATGTTTCTAACCGGCTCCTCCTCATTGTTCATCCAGCAGGGTGAGATAGAGAGCCTGGCAGGCCGGACACTGGAATCCAAACTGCCGCCCCTCACATTTAGAGAATACCTCTACTTCAAAGAGGCCCACGATATGGTGGAAAATATTTCATTCTACCGGGAAAAGCTGAGTGCCGAATACCTCCAATTTTTGAAGAAGCCCTACATTGATCTTCTCACCTTGAACGATGACAATATCTCAAAGATCATTCACACGCTGCTGGAAAAGATCATCTTCCAGGATATTCCCCAGCGTTTCCCGGTGGATGAGCCGGAATTGCTGAAGCGGCTGATGACCATCGTGTGCAGCCAGCCTGGATTCATTGCGGAGTACAACTCGCTGGCCCAGGAACTGGGCAGAAACCGGGTCACTATCTCCAACTACTTCCACTATTTAGAGGAGGCATTTTTGATCAAAAAAATATACAATTTCTCCTCTAGCCTGCTGACCAGCGAAAAGAAACTAAAAAAGATCTATCCCGCGGCCACGGGATTCTCTTTTTATTCAGGCCAGTGGCCGCCGAATCCGTCCCAGGTCTTTGAAAACAGCCTGGTGCTGGAGAGCGGGTCCGATTTCTTTTACCGGGACAACTACAAAAACGAGGTGGCTGTGATTCTAAATTTCCAGTCTCAACTGGTACCCATTGAAGTAAAGTTTTCCGATGCCATTAAGCCCAAAGCCTTAAAGCCAATCCAACTGTTTATGCAAAAAAACAAAATCAACAGAGGTATCATCATCACAAAAAATACCGAAGATGTCGCCACAAAGGACGACCGGCAACTATTCTTCATCCCCGGCTGGTTATTTGCCCTGAACCGGGAGACCATTCTCAAAGATCTCACCTCTTGATCTAAATGGATGTTATCGACCGAGGTCGAGGCTGAGCATGAGGGGGGGACTCTCTTCTACGAAGACCAGACCGGATTTACCATTTTTGTTTTCATACCATTTGAGGCCCAGGTGGAGCAGGAAGGCCGCCGGGTAAAACAGGATGTTGTACTGGGGCTTCAAAAGGAGTAATAGTCCCAATTTGAAAAAAACGAAGGAATAGATGAGGAAGATGAGGAGAAACAGGGGCCAGGTGGCCTTGAGATTGGTGGCCTCCGGGTTGTACACAGCGGCAAAGGGGACTTTCCGGTAGCCCAGGAAAAAAACCTCCACCATTAACAGCAGCGTCACCAGGCAGTAGAGGGAGTGCTGCAGGGCGATTCCCGGTTTCCAGAAGTAGAGGTAAACCACCGATAATATGAGAAACAACGGCAAAACCGCGGCACAACACAGCGCCTTTTTCAAACCGGCGGCATATAGATGCCGCCTGAAATTTTCACTGACCTGGAACAGCCAATGGGCATTGGCATTCACCGGCAGTTCCACCAGGATGCGGAGCCCGCCGATCAAGGCAAAACTCAGTATAAAGGGGAAGTAGAGCATGGGCACATTTACCGCCTCAAAATAGTGAAGCCCCTTCCGGGAAAACAAGTAGACCGCTTGACTGACCACAAATCCCACCGGCAGCGCCATCATGAGGGTCAGGTAGAACCGGTGCTTTTTACTGCGCCTCAGGGTCAGCATAAAAAAATGAAAGATGCCCCGCTCCACCGGTTCTTTTAAAAAGACATCCTTCAATCGACCGGTGAGCCTCCGCAGGGGGCGAAAGAGGGAAACGGTCGATTCCCGGAAATCGGCCCGCTGCAGATAGCGTTTCAAACTGAAAGGCAGGGTCAATCCATAGATTAACACCGCCAGGCATATCACCAGTACCCCCAACAACGCCAGCCGGCCATAGAGAGGATCCACACTCCCTGAAAGCCGCTCATGGAGCCCGGCAAACCAGGAGGGGGGATAGAGATAAAGAAATAGTGAATGACCGGCCTTTAATTGGGGGAGGGACGGATATAATTTCGGGAACCAGACAAAGACCGAAATAAACCCGATCAACAGGGCGCCCTGCATCAGGGCCGAAATCCGCCGGAACCACCTGCCTCTCAAAAATACCATCAGTATGCCCTGGAGGGCAGCGATGGCCAGAAACACAAACAAGATGGCCAGGAAGTTGGAGATGAGGTGAATCAGGACAAAATATAGTGGAGGCTGCAGCAGCTTCTCCATCAGATAAAAGGTAATCACCAGCGTAGAAAACAGATTCATGGCCGCGGCAATCAGAAAAATATAGAACAAGGTGCCGCAAAATTTTGCTGCAAACAAGGTTTGCCGTTTCAGGGGCAAAACCGCTAAGTTCGCGAAATCACTGCGATCCATAAACAAATTATCCCGGGCAATGATACATAACATACCGGAAAGGGCCATGACATAGGACAGGAAATACGTTTTTTCCGGCCAGATGCTGGCGATTTTCACCGACGAATGGAGCAGTAAAAACTTAAAAAAGATCAGATGGGCCACCGCCCCGCTCACCATGGTTAAGGCGGCCAATAGTACCAACTGGCTCTCCCGCCGCTCATGTTCAAAACTCATCAGATCATTGTCGGCAAACCTTAATACAAAATGCCGGATCAAGATCATAGACCGGCGCCACCTATCCGCTGTGTTCTGCGCCAATGTAAATTGTTTAGCCATGGGTGACATTGTTCCCTCTCAATTCATGGCCATCATGTCGGCCATCCGCCGGGAATAGAGGTGGGTATCGGTTTGCCGCACCAGTTCCCGGAAGATCGACTCTAAGGAGGGCAGTTTCATGAGTTCACTCAGGTGATTCACCGAATCATCGGCCACAATTTTCCCCCGGTTTAGAATGATCACCCGGCTGCATATTTTCTCTACCACCTCCAGGATGTGGGAGGAATAGATAATGATCTTGCCCTTTTCCGCTAACAGTTGAAACAGATCCTTCAAAACAAGGGTAGTGGAAATATCCAGGCCGGACAGCGGTTCATCCAACAATAGGATATCCGGATCGTGAAGCAGGGCGGCGGCAATTAATATTTTTTGTTTCATCCCCTTGGAATAGCCGGAGATGGCCAGGTGCATCTCTACGGTCAGCCCCATCTGTTCAAGTATACCGCCGATTTTCCGGTTTAAAAGGATTTCCGGTATCTGCCGCAGCCGGCCCACCAGTTGGAGATATTCGAGTCCACTCAAGAAGGAATATAACTCGCCATGTTCCGGAACATAACCAATCCGTTTTTTGTAGTCAAGCGGATCTGCATGGATATCCTGGCCGTTAAAGAGTATTTGACCTCGACCCTGTTCCAGCAGACCGGCCAGCATCCTCACCGTGGTGGTCTTGCCGGCGCCGTTGGGTCCCAGGTATCCCAGTATCTCCCCGGCCTCCACCCTGAAACTGACGTCGTTGACCACCGGTACATTGTTGAACTTTTTGGTGATGCCTCTTACTTCCAACATTCTAAGCTCCCCCAAAAACTCGAATGGAGAAAAATAAGAATGAGTAATAAAATTAAAATAATCTTTTTAAACATATATAGCCTCCATGAAATGACATACACCATAAAAATGTTTTGACTTTATATATAAATCGTCCGGGAACCTGTTTTGGGACACTTTTTAAGAAAAAAAGGGAAAGGACTTGATTTAAGCTAAAAATCACATACAATATTTATTAGGAGGCAGAAGCGGATGGTACCATCGACAGCCCAGGCCCATGAAGAAGCAGTCGGCTTTAGAGAGCCCCCGCTCCGGTTCCGCCAGACCCTGTCGGACGAACAGATCGAAGCCATACTTAAAACAAAGGAGAAGCCGGGTAAAAAAGAAAAGGAAGAAGAGAAACCCATTTTCTGCAAGAATTGCAACCATAAAATCACCTCCATTGACCAGGCCGCCCCTATTAACGGCCAACACCGGCACACCTTTAAAAATCCGGCCGGCATAGTCTACACCATCGGTTGTTTTATTACGGCCTGGGGGTGTGTCAGCCAGGGTATCCCCACCGACGAGCACACCTGGTTTCCCGGTTTTAGCTGGAATTTTTCCCTATGCGGCAATTGCTACCGTCATCTGGGCTGGTTCTATCAGGCCAACGGCAAGAGTTTTTACGGCCTCATCCTCAACAATCTCACCTGACCCACAAAAAATGTCACTTGCACCCTACGGTTGTGTCATTCATTCTATTGAATTTTTATAGCTGTACTGGTAAAATCTTTGTCTGGAGGATTTGATGAACAAAAAAGTTATTCGCCTTATGGTCGTATGTATGTCCGTTTCGGTTTTCTTCTCCCTGTTCCTGTTGGGTATCCAGGCCGCCGGGCCGTTTTCCCCCCAGGATGTGCTCAACACCCGCACCTGCGCCGATGTGCAGATCAGCCCGGACGGGCAGTGGATCGCCTACACCGTGAATGTACCGCGGTCGGCCGGTGAAGAGCCTGGCTCCGCTTACCGGGAGTTGTACCTGGTCTCCCCCCACACCGGCCTGATCAAACCCTTTATCACCGGCAAGGTCAATATCAATCATATACGCTGGAGTCTTGACGGCTCCAGGCTGGGGTTTATCACCAGGAGGGACGAGCAGGCCAAAAACCAGGTATGGGTCATCCCGGTGGACGGCGGCGAAGCCGTCCAGGTCACCCACTGGCAAACCTCGGTCAACGATTTTGCATGGCACCCCGACGGCAAACACATCGCCTTCCTCGCCCTGCCGCCGGAAAGCAAAAGGGAAAAGGAATTGGAGAAGAAGGGTTATGGCTTTATCTTTTACGAAGAGAATCTCAAGCATCGCACCCTCTACCTGCAAGGGCTAAACAATGAAGATCAACCGATCCGGTTAACCACCGACAAAACCGTCTGGAGTTTTACCTTCAGCCCGGACGGCAGCACCATTGCTGCCGCCATCTCGAAGCAAAACCTGGTGGATCACCGCTACATGTTTCAAAAGGTCTATTTACTGGATATCAAGACCAAAACATGGAGCCGGTTGACGGACAACCCCGGCAAACTGGGAAACTTCGAGTTCAGTCCCGACAGCAGTCGGATCGCCTATACCGCGGCCTTAGAACGCAAAGACCACGCGGTGAGCCAGGTCTATGTCATCGACATCAAGACCAAAAAGATCAAAAACCTGACTATCCCCGGTTTCCGCGGCCACGTCAACTGGACTGCCTGGAAAGACGATAACACCGTGGTCTACCAGGCCGGTGAAGGGGTATGGTCCAGCCTCAGCCTGGTGGACGCCCGGGGCGGCAAGCGAACGGTCATCTTAGACGCCCGAAAGACCGGTATCACCTTCCGACGGGCCGATTTTACCGGGGACTTCAAACACTTTGCCTTTGTGGGCGGTGCGGCCGACATCCCGGGAGATGTATTTTATTGGCGGCCCGGCCGGAAGGTCAAGCGGTTGACCCGCCTGAATACCTGGCTGCCGCAGCGAAAATTGGGTAAACAGGCGGTCATTCACTACCCGGCCCGGGATGGGCAGGAGATAGAGGGACTCTTGATCTACCCGCTGGACTTCCGGGAGGGCAAACGTTACCCCCTGATCGTAACCGTTCACGGCGGCCCGGAGAGTCACTACACCAATGGCTGGCTCACCCGCTACGCCACACCGGGACAGGTGCTGGCGGGCAAGGGTTACCTGGTCTTCTACCCCAACTACCGGGCCAGCACCGGCTACGGCGTAAAATTTGCCCTGGCAGGCTACGAAGACCCGGCGGGAAAGGAGTTTGACGACATCGCCGACGGCATCGACTACCTGGTCCGGAAGGGAGTGGCCGATCCCGGCCGGGTCGGTCTGGGCGGTGGTTCTTACGGTGGTTATGCGGCTGCCTGGTTTGCCACCTATTACACGAAGTATGTCAGGGCGGTTTGCATGTTCGTGGGCATCAGCGATCTCATCAGCAAGCGGGGCAGCACCGATATTCCCTACGAAGAGTTGTATGTCCATTCCGGCAGCCTGCTGGAGCAGATGTGGGATCTGAGCCTGAAGCGCAGCCCCATCTACTGGGCCCACCGGAGCAAGACGGCCACCCTGATCATCGGCGGCGCCGAAGACCCCCGTGTCCATCCCTCCCAGAGCCTGGAACTGTACCGCCGCTTGAAGATGAACAACCACCCGGCGGTGCGGCTGGTGCAGTACCCCGGCGAAGGCCACGGCAACCGCAAACAGCCGGGACGGATCGACGTCCTCTACCGGGTGCTGCAGTGGTACGACTGGTACGTGATGGAAGCCAAACCATTAGACGGCCCCCGGCCGCCCTTAGACATCAGCGACCGCTACGGCCTCAACTTAGAAGATTAGTACTTTTTCCCCTTCGGTTTGGGGACCGTGCAACTTTGCACTGATTTTGAACAAGATTGCACCTATTTTCTCCGTTATCGGGTGAATGAGATACAAAATTGATACAATTTGACGCAAGTTTGCACCCATTTGCCGCAACCGTGCAAGGTGTTTTACACGTCTTTGATCTGGCGTTTGATGGGGTATTCGCCCAGGGTGGCCATCACTGCCCCTACCCGGGCCATGAGTTTTACCTTCACCGGTTTCCATTCCTTTTCATTCCGGGCAAAGGCCTCCTTTGAACTGGCGGCATAACCGGTGGAGGATTTAAACACCACCTCTGCGCTTTCCTGTCCCGGCGACAGGGTGTCGGCAAGGCTCAAAACCTTCTCCTCTCCCAGTTGCTGACCGTCTTCCTCCAGGCTAAACACGCCGATCACATTGATGTGACTCAACGGCCTCGGGCCCACATTTTTGATCTTGAAGGAGATGATGGGTACGATCTTCACCTCGGTGGAGGTTACCTCCTTGTCCACCCACCTGGAATCCTGCCAGACCACCTGGAGGGACTCTTCGACCTCTCCGGGACTCATCATCTCGGGGGAGTTGTGGGAGAGCAGGGTATAAACCGAACCAGCCACCACCAATGTCAGAACGACAACCCAAAGCGTCGGCTGCTTAAGGAAACCGACAAAACCCTTTTTTTCCTCGATGCAATCTGCAAACATTTGTCTCTGAGACATGTTGACCTCCTGAAATTAAGATATGATTTATATCCTAAGATACAATCATTTATCCCTTCAGACGACCGAAATCGTGTTTCAGGACAATTAGATTAAGAGAGTTGGAATATTGGAATGGTGGAATGATGGAATGATGTAAAAAAAACATCAGACAGTCAGGCAAAAGTTCAAGACCGGGGAAAATACCGTACTGCTCTTAGCCTCTTAGCTCCCTTGAACTTGAACCTGAACCTGAACCCTCTTATACCTGGCCAAAAAGGATCGATACCGGAGCTTGAAGGATCGATATCGGAGCTCCAGGGGTGATATCGGGGCAAAAAGGGTCGATATCGGTGCCCCCTGGGGGTGATATCGGGGCAAAAAGGGGTGACATCGGTGCCCTCCAGGGGTGATATCGGGGCAAAAAGGGGTGATCTCGATCCCCTGGCCTGTGGGAGATGAGCCCCGGGCTCCGATCGCCCCTCTTCGTTCTTCTTTATAAGCCTTT
>CBFDCR010000086.1:0-20457 GCA_965603365.1 uncultured bacterium | reverse complement strand
CACCCTGACATCACAGGTATAAGCGGTGATGCCGACGAGATCAGGCCGGAAATTTTCCAGTTTCTTCCAGAGGTTTTTCTCGATCCGCATGTCCAAAATGTCGACCCCATGACCCCCGGCCGCCGCGGCCACGTATTCCAGCTCCAGCGGCTCATCATTGTTCGGGGCCAGCAGGTTTTTGTTGAGGGGTGGTTTGATCAATAATATTCGCATGGCTGGCCCCAGGATTGCTTTATTTCCTCGCATTTGCCACAGGTTTGTAACATTATTTTTCGATTCATCCTATACCTCGGTATTACAGAATTTAAGATTAAATAAGTACGCAAATTTTGTGCCAACTGGTTTTTGTTTTACCGCTGCACTCGGCGGAAACCATCAAGTTAGTACCGCGCGGCGGGAAATTTACCGTTTTATAGGACAATTTCCTGGGTGAGTTTCTTGCGTTGTCATCGATGGGAATAAGAGGAGGGCACCTGGCACCGTTTTTTGCCCTATGCCACAACAGATAAGTGCTAATCGCCGCAAAAATCGCTCAATCCAGGTTTAAATAAAATTGGCAAAAAAATAGAAAATTTGCTATACTTTACTTTTCATTCAAAGAATGAGCTGAATCGATGGCTTTAATCATTGAGTAAGGAACGGTGAAAAATGAAAACCCTTAAAATAGCCTGTATCGGCAATTTTGTCCCGCGCCAATGCGGTATCGCTACTTTTACCAGGGACCTGGTGGAGGCGATGGCGAAGAATACAAGTGAAAAAGTCCTGCGGGCGGAAGCCTACGTTGTGGCCATGAACGATCTCAATCAAACCTACGAATACCCGGAGGCGGTCGCCTTTACCATCCGGCAGGAACACCAGCGCGACTACTTAAAGGCAGTGAAATATATTAATTACAGCGAGGCGGATGTCTGTTTGCTGCAGCATGAATTCGGAATTTTCGGCGGGGATGACGGCGTATATATTCTTTCTTTGATCCAGCGGCTGAGAATACCCCTGGTGGTGACGTTTCATACGGTCCTGGAAAAACCCTCTTATAATCAAAAAGTTATCGTCCAAAAAATCGCTAAAAAAGCGGATAAAGTAGTGGTAATGAGTAACCTGGCCATTGATTTTTTAACCGGTATCTACCGGGTGCCGAAAAAAAAAATCCGGCTGATCGAGCATGGGGTGCCTGATTTTAGTTATATGCAGCGAAAAGAATATAAAAAATTAATGAAACTGGAGGACCGGAAATCCCTATTGACATTTGGGCTGCTGAGCAAGGATAAAGGGATTGAAACGGTTATCCATGCCCTGCCGCGGGTGCTGGAGAAGTACCCGGATATCCTTTATATCGTACTGGGCAAAACTCACCCGGCAGTGCTCCGTGTTTCGGGTGAAGAATACCGGAATTACTTAAAACGGCTGGTGGAAAAATACCGCATCAGGGACCATGTTTATTTCTATGACCGTTATGTCGGCAACGAAGAGCTATTTGGCTACCTGAATGCCGCGGATGTATACATTACCCCTTACCTGAACAAGGCGCAAATCACCAGCGGAACGCTGGCTTATGCGATCGGTGCGGGTGCGGCCGTGGTTTCCACGCCTTACTGGCATGCGCGGGAACTGCTGGCGGAGGGCAGGGGAAGGTTGTACAACTTTGGCGACTCCGAAGCCCTGGCGGAGATCTTAATCCAATTATTCGACAACCCGGCCCAGTTGAAAGAATTAAGAGAAAAAGCCTATCTCTCCGGCTGCAGGACCCTCTGGCCCGAAATCGGGACCCGTTACCTGGAATTGCTCTCCGCCGCGACTCCGGCAGAGGTAAGGGAAGAGCCCAAAGATGAAGCCATTATTAATCCCCTGGTTCTGCCCTTGTTTAAGCTGGACCATGTTCTCCGCTTGACCGACAAAACCGGGATACTACAGCACGCCACCTTCGGTATCCCTGATTTTAAAGAGGGGTATTGCCTGGATGATAATGCCCGTGCACTTTTGATGGCCGTCATGGCCTACCGCCAAAAAAAGAATGAACAGGCGCTGGATTTGATTCCTATATACCTGAGTTATATTAATTATATGCAAAATAATGACGGGACCTTCAAAAATTTTTTGACCTACAACCGTCAGTTTACCGAGGAAGTCGGTTCGGGGGATTCCTTTGGCAGGGCGATCTGGGCTTTGGGCTACTTGATGCGTTTCCCCCCCAAAGATGCCTATTGTCAAATGGCCAATGCGGTATTTGCCAAAGCATACCCGCATTTTGAAAAACTAACCGCGCTCAGGGACTCCGCCAATACGATTATCGGGATATGTCACTACCTGCACCGTTACCCCACGGATGAAGGTATGAAAAAAGTGATGCTGCAAATGACGGAAAAGATTGTCAACCGGTATAAACAGGGGCGATCAGGGGATTGGCACTGGTTTGAGCCGAAAGTCTCCTATGATAATGCGATTATCCCGCTGGCGCTCTTTCACTCGGTAGAAATGACCGGTGAGGAGGATACGCTGCGGGTGGCAAAGGAATCCACGGAATTCCTGGAAAAATTGTGTTTCAAGAACGGTTATCTTTCGCTGGTGGGGAACGAGCATTGGCACCAGAAGGGCGGTGAGCAGTCCCGGTTCGCACAGCAGCCCATCGATGCCATGGCCATGGTGCAATTGGCGTACCAGGCCGCGGTGGTCACCAAGGACCCGCGTTATATACAATCGATGTCCAGATCTTTTATGTGGTTCCTGGGTGAAAACGAATTGGGTATCCCCCTCTACGATTTTGAAACCGACGGGTGTTTCGACGGCCTGGAACGTCACGGTGTCAATAAAAACCAGGGCACGGAAAGTACCTTAGCCTATTTGATTTCTCATTTGACCGTACTCCTGGCCCATGAATAAAGGTGTGAACGGGTGACGGCAGTAGGGGGCTCGATAATTAAGGATTTAGGATTTAGGAATAAGGAGATTTAGCATGGCGGTTATTAAACGGTATGAAAAGAATCCTATTTTGACCAAAGAGGATATTCCCTACCCGGTGGCGACAGTACACAATGCCGGGGTTACCAAATACCAGGGACGATATATCATGATTTTCCGGTCCCATTTAACCAATGGCCGTTCTATTCTCGGTTTAGCCCGCAGCGATGACGGCTATCATTTTAAAGCGGACAAAACTCCGTTTATGACACCCGCCGGCAGCGGTGTTTTCCGGGAATACGAGGAATATGGGGTGGAAGACCCGCGGGTTACGTTTATAGACGGCGAGTACGTGATTACCTACAGCGCGTACTCCCGGCACGGCGTCCGGATAGGATTGGCCAAAACCGGGGACTTTGAAAAAATCGAACGGTTTGCCCTTATCACCGAAGCGGATTACCGGAATGTGGTTATTTTCCCGGGAAAATTCAACGGTCTTTATGCGCGGCTGGACCGTCCCCATTCAGAGATCAGTCCCTGGTCTATCTGGATTTCCTATTCGCCGGATTTGCGGTACTGGGGGGACGCAAGAGTGATTATGAAACCGGCAGCGTATCACTGGGACCAGATGAAAATCGGCCCTGGTGCACCGCCTTTTAAAACGGGGCAGGGCTGGTTGAATATTTATCACGGGGTATTTCCCACCATGAGCGGCAGTGTCTACCGGCTGGGCGCGGCACTTCACGACTTAACCGATCCCACCCGGGTCATCGGGGTCAGCGACCACTGGATCTTACAGCCGGAGGAGCCGTACGAAATCAGTGGCTATGTCCACAACGTGGTATTTACTTGCGGGGCGGTGCCGGAAGAGGATGGGACCGTAAAAATTTACTGGGGCGGTGCGGATACGGTGATGTGTGTCGGAACGGCCAAAATCCATGACCTGGTAAAGCTCTGCCTGGAAACCCCCAGGCCCCCGCTGTAAAATTAATATAAAGAAACCCGGATGAAGGATAAAATGAGAATCGCGGTTTTAGCGCCGGTTTGTTGGCGGACCCCACCGCGCCATTACGGTCCATGGGAACAGGTGGCGGCCAATATTGCCGAAGGACTGGCCGTCAGGGGTCATGACGTGACTCTTTTTGCCACCCGCGACTCCATCACGGCCGGGAAACTGGAAGCCATTGTGCCGCGGCCCTATGAAGAGGATAAAACCCTGGACCCTAAAGTATGGGAGTGCCTGCACATCGCTCATATGATGGAGCAAGCGGGACATTTTGATATTATTCACAATAATTATGATTTCTTACCCCTTACTTACGCCCGGTTGATTTCTACCCCAATGCTCACCACCATCCACGGGTTTTCCTCACCCAAAATCCTGCCGGTATACAAAGAGTATAATGATACCGTTTATTATGTCTCCATCAGCAATGCGGACCGGAGCCCGGAACTGGACTATGCGGCCACGGTTTACAACGGCATTAACCTCGAGGATTTTACTTTCCGGGAAAAGCCCGGGCAATACCTGCTTTATTTTGGCAGGATTCACCACGACAAAGGCACCTGGGAATCGATACAAATCGCCAAAAAAGCAGGTATGAAGCTTATCATTTCCGGCATTATCCAGGATCAAGCTTACTTTAAAGAAAAAGTGGAGCCCTTTATTAATGATGATGATATCGTATTTGTAGGGCATTCGGGACCGGCGCCGAGGGACAAGTTACTGGGCGAAGCATTGGCCCTGCTTCATCCCATTAATTTTGCCGAACCTTTCGGTTTGAGTGTGGCGGAAGCCATGCTGTGCGGAACACCGGTGCTGGTTTTCAACAAAGGGTCCATGCCGGAATTATTAGATGATGGGAAAACCGGTTTCCTGGTCCGAACCGTGGAGGAAGCGGTGGAACGTTTGCCGGATATGAAAAAGATCGAGCGGGCCTACTGTCGGGAATGGGCCGCGGCCCGGTTCAGCCGTGAAAAAATGATCGCTGATTACCTCGACGTCTATAAGAAGATATTAGACCGCTAAAGCAGGCCGCTTAAAATTTGACGGTGCCGTGGATTAAGGGCCGGTCACGTTATTGCGTTACGGTTCCCCGGTTCTTTTTTATCGATTTTTTCCAATAATTTTTTTAATTCCTTCAGCAGCGCATCGTCTTTAAGTGATTTACTAATGTAACCCACTGCCCCGAGCCGCAGGGTTTTGTTTTTGATTTTGCTGCTCTCTTCAGCGCTTATGATAATGATGGGTGTATGGATTTTCTTTTTATCCAGGATATCCATTAATTGGAGGCCGTTGAGGTTGGGCATGGCGATATCCAGGAGGATCGCATCGAAGGGAATCGCGCCGATACGCATCAAGGCTTCAGCGCCGTCCGCCGCGATTTCCACCTTATATCCCTCGTCACGCAGCCATTTCGCCATAAATTTTTGAAAAATGTGTTCATCTTCCACCACCAGGATAGAGCCCCTGGTTTTTGCAGCCGGCTTTTGGGTGGGGGAGGAGGATTTCAGTAATGCGCCGAACAGTTCATCCAGGGATACGGTGGCATAGCTGGAGCAGGTATCGGACATGGCATAGGGAATAATCAACTCGTTATTATGAATCATGGAACCGCAGGAATAGAGCACATTAGGGACATAGCCTTCCCGTTCCTCTTCGGTGGGAGCCATGAGGGCTTCTTTTAAATGGGCAATCACTTTGGTGGGGTCCTCCAGGTCGAGGAGCGTAACCCCCAGGCAGTAGCGTCTCATCGGCCCCACGCCGTGGGTTAGCAGCAGCCAGCCCCTTTCCGTTTCCAGGGGAGACCCGCAGTTACCCATTTGCACCAGTTCCCAGGGAGATGTCGGTTCCTCTATTTTTACGGCGTTTCGCCACAATTTGACATCATCGGAATACATAATATAGATGTTTACTCCATCGTAACGGGAGACCATTACATATTTACCCTTTATTTTCCGGGGGAAGAGAGCCATTCCCTTATTCTGGGAATATTCCCCGTTGACCGGGCTCACTTTGAATTCATAAAAATCTTTTGTTTCCATCAATTTGGGCAATATGGCAAAACCATTGTAGGCCGTATAGGTCGCATAATAGGTGACACTGCCGTCATCATCCGTAAAACGTACGAACCTTGCATCTTCGATGCCATTTTTTTCGGTGTAGGAAATAGGAAAAATCACCCGCTGCGAAATTGCGGTATCCAGTGAAAATGTTATTTCATAATGGGAACTGGCCAGCCAATGGATGGCCTGGAGAACATTTTTTTTGCTGTAGGAGAGTTTCGTATTTTGGGAGCATTCATGGATGCTGGCTTGCAATTGGTCGTAAATAAATGTATCGCCCAGTCTGGCCATTACCTTGTCCACGATATCTTTTTTAACGTTCATTTCTTCCAGTTTTTTCATAAACAGTTTTTTGTCATAGACATGGCGTTTCACAATTTCCGGTACTTCCACCAGCCCCCCCATGGGCATGAATTTAATATCGTTATTTTTGTCGATAATGCCCCTCCTGAAAACAATAGAGGAGATATGTCCTTCGCCGGTGGCGCGGAAACTGACGATAACCCGTTTCTGCCCCTTTTCCTCTAAATGGCCCTGGTCCAGGTCTTCGACAATGGAGGGATTAAAAAAAGCAGCCGCTTCGATGGCATATTCCATCGTATAATAGGCACCGATCAGTAATTTTCGATTTGTAGAGAGAGAGTTCACTTCTACTCCCAGTTTCTCGAACAGATATTTTATATTGTTGAAATGCTTTTCAAAAATTTTTGTAATATTACGGTGGCGCCGGGAGAAATTTCCCAAAACCTGGTTGAAAACCAGTTCCACCTCTTCTTCAGGAAAAGACAGGACCTTTTGCAGCAATACACACTCCCGGTCATGGTCACCATGGAGAAAGAAACGGGTAATAACCCGTTTGGGGTCCGACTGAAACCGGATTGATCTTCTATTTATATTAACATTCACAGACATTTTTTCACCTGGTTGCAGAAATGAAACATTTCAAAACTGTATGTTTTAGCAGGGGGTTACATTATACAGTATCGTCTCATTTTTGTAAATGCCGGCTCGTTCGGTGTTGTGGACAGGCGGGTAAAGTATTCGTCCGTATTCCTCATTCGGTGGTTTTTGCGATTCTCGGACAGCCTCCAAGATAAATTTTCAGGAAACCATCTTCAGAACACGCTGACGTTTTGACCAACCGTCCCCGTTTTCCATCCTATACCTCGGTATTACAGAGCCCAAGACTCATCTACCCATTTTTTTTTCAATGTCACCAATCCGATGATACCGATAACAATGGACACAATCCCGATGACGAAAACCGCGAGTTTTTCAATGAAGCCGGAAGCATCTATGGTGGCGCCACACACGATGCAGAATATGCCCCCGGGGGTAATAAGAAGTCCACCTACAATAATCATCCACAGCCAGGCTAAAACATAAAAAAATCGATTCATTATACACCTCCTGATTATCAGGTCTGTAAAACGATCTGCTTTTTGGTTTAAGAACCGCGGCCATAAGAGGTGGGCGAGTTTGACGGTGCTCTCCTGCCAATCCGGGATAACCAGGATAACATAAATCTCCCGGATCTCTTCACCGTCGGCGGCTAATAGGACAGCGATAGAATCCGGTTCGACGATGAAACGGAACCTCTCCCGCAAGGCGTCCAACCGCGTGAAAAGCTCGATGGCCCGCCCCGGGACCGCATCATGGATCGCCGCCTCAAGTCTATTTTTATCCCTGTCGTTCCCACTGGCATAAAAGAGCACTTGCATCGCTTTAAATTCTCCTTAAAAAACGGCCTGGAGTCATATCTCTCCAGGCCTGAAGAATTCTGTGCAAAAAACATGCCATATTGATAAAAATGAAAGGACAAAATACCGCTGCCCTCTTCGTAAGCACAAAAAAAAACCGATTTCTTATAATTATTTTTGAAAAAACGTAATAACCTTTGAAACAAAAAAATCAGGCTCGTCAATAAACATCAGGTGATTACTTTCTTTAAGAATAACGTATTCTTTTTCCCCGCCATAGTTTTCGTACCCTTTTTTCAAGATCCGGAATGGGACAAATAGATCATTTGCTCCGACTATTAACAAAAATGGAACACTTATATTTTTCACTTTATCTTCAATGTTTATCGAACTTATCTCACTCCACATGGAGTTTCCAATTACCATTAATTTTTGCTGCCATTCCGGCTCAATTCTCTCAATTCCGGTAAGCGACAGTACTTTCGACATTTGAAGGTTTTTTATAATTCCTGCATTCATACTCATTCCGAGCATTCGCCATACCATTCCTTCCAGGAACGTCTTATAAGGAGGAGGTCCTAAAGATTTTAATCTCTCAACAGCCTGCTGATTGTTTGCTTTCTGTGCCATTTGTAAAACAGTTTTATAACCATTGTCTTCAATAGAAATCGTACTAAAAGCCCCTCCGGCAGAAACAAACTTCTTTATATTGTCTTCATGTCTTAAGAGGTACATATATCCGAGAATTCCTCCAAATGAATGCCCTAGTAAAAATATTTTGTCCTTTTTGAATTTCTCTTTTAGGAATGTAACCACGTTATCGACATCTTTTATATAGTGCTCGATAGTGAGAGAACCGGCAGGAACCGATGGGGATTTACATGCACCGCGTTGGTGAAGATACCCTACTACAAAGTGTTTTTCAAGTTCCGGCCCTGCATACGCCTGAAAATACAAAGGACCCGTCGCATTACCCGGACCTCCGTGAAGATAAAGTAATACCGGGTTACTTATATTCTGCCCTTGTACTTTAATATACAATTCAGCCCCGTCCGATTTAACATAGAGCTCTTTATCAATTGCCTCATTTGTCTCCACAGCATGGACACTATTTGAGAGAGCAATTGCTATACATAGAGCCATCAATAGAATTCTAATTTTCTTAATCAACACTATAGGAAAATCGTTTTTCGCCACGATGATATTTTAGAGGGAGAATGATCATATGTCAATGATTGAAGAAGAAATATTTTACTCTAAGAGTAAAATCGCCGGCTTTTTTTAAAATATATAAGAAATGTTGGCAATGTGAAAAAATGTTTAGAAGCTGCAGAAGAGTTAACAATTGTTTACTTTTATCATAATGAGAGTAAGCTAAAGACCCCCTACTAAACTCACAACCTCATCCACCCTGCACATTTTGGATATTTTGATGCCCCCCCTTTAAGGAAAGGTGTATCCCTTTTCCCATTGTTTATGTTAGATTCTGTTACTTGTTTTTGTAGACATCGCCACGGGAGTCTGCATTATAGAAATAAATTAACATTTCTGGCTACTTTTGGGTGAAGTGGAGGGTGTTGCGGGGGTGTTTGGAAGTGAGGAGAAAATTTTGCCTGTTCCTTATTTCCCTATAAGGTTGACATGGCGGGGGTATTATAGTATTGTATGCATAGGAGATGCAGATGAGGACGACGCTTAATCTAGATGATGATTTGGTGAGAGCCGTGATGAAGAGCAGTGGTATAACCAGTAAGACCGAAGTCATCCACAAAGCCCTCTCAGAATACCTGGTTAAGCTCAACCGGGAGGCCATTAAGGAGGCCTGGGGTAAACTCGATTTTGACCTGGATGTCCGGGCCCTGAGAGACCGCGAACGCCAGAAGCCTCAAGAGTATCAGATACAGTAAGTGGAATATAGGCCATCAAGAAGCCTATGAATCTTGAATATAGATATCTGGTGGATACTTCCATTTGGGTTGAATTCTTTCGCGGTAGAATCCCGGCCATTCGTAAATGGATGCTTGAGTTGTTAGATGCAAATATGGTCGTGATTAACGGCGCGGTGTTATCGGAGTTGTTGGTGGGGGCACGAGGAAAAAAAGAGATCAATTTTGTGATAGAGAGACTCTCGATGCTGGATTACCTGGAGGCTGACCAGGCATTCTTCATGGAATGCGGCGTGCTGGGAAACCAGATCCGGAAATCCGGGATCAACATGTCTCTGTCAGATATCATGATTACCGCTCATGCCCGCATGAACAATTTAATAATACTAACCATGGATAAACACTTTGAGAGCATTGGTAAAGAAATTGGTGTGCAATACGAAATCCTCGAAAATTTTTGATGACTCTACTGATTTTGGGTGAAGTGGAGGGTGTTGCGGGGGTGTTTGGAGGAGAGGATCTCTTTTTGTTTGTGCTTGCTGACGTGGGTGTAGATCTGGGTGGTGGTGATGGAGGAGTGACCCAAGAGCTGCTGGATGTAGCGGATGTCTACGCCCTCTTCTAAGAGCAGGGTGGCAAAGGTGTGGCGGAACATGTGGGGGGTGATGGTCTGGTTAAGACCGGCCATTTTGGTATATTTTTTGATCATGAAGCGCACCGACTGCTCGGACAGGCGCCGCCCCAGGCGGTTAAAGTGACATTCTTGCATGTCCCTTTTTCCGCTATTGAATTTTTTTTAAAAAAAAACATTGTATAACTTTTTGATTTATGATATAGATAGAGCGGTGTTTGACCAAAAAAGGTGAAAAATTTATTGAATTTATACAAAAGGAGGAAGACAAATGAACAAAACAATCGTACTTGCTGTTTGGGCAATCCTTATAGGCGGTGTAGTGTTATTGACTCCTAATGGTATAATTGTCATTGTCACAAACCCTGCTGCTCGCATTGCCATTGGGGTGGTTTCAATAGCGCTTGGAGTCTTCGGACTCATTGGTAATCTGCGTGGAAAATCTACCCGTGTTTAAGAAATACCACTAGAGGATTTCCCGATTACTGCCTTTCCGAAGAAGCTCCACGAAGTCGGCGGGGGTTAGGGGGGTAGTGAAAACGAGTTTAAGGCGACAGGCCGGAATGCCACTCGCTTTTTTTATTTCTCTCAACAAGAACATATTTATCTTTGGCGATTACATCCCAATCCGGCTGTTCCGAATAAAGAACTTCGTTTACAATGGCATATTGAACATTTTCTTTGCTTAAATCCTTTAGAATGAAATTTACATAATCTCTATTTCTTTCTTCGGAAGAGAGCCTTAATTTTAACCACCAGGGCTGCACAAACGTTATTTTTTTTAGGCGTCCATCTTTTACATTTTTTACGGTAAACGTATAACGGCCTTTTTTGGGCTGCCTGTCTAAATCTACAATTCGATAAAACTGGGGCAGGATATCTCTAAACACCATGCTGTAATTTACACTGGGACAATAGTGAACGATTACCGAAACGGAGATATTGGCGGCTGGAGGTTTAAGTTTTTGGGCAAAAAAATTTCTTATTTTCCCTCCATTAGTGGTCCTTTCAAAACCGGTCCCATAATGAAATGAACTTAAAATTTTTTCTTTAGACATGTGGAGACAGAAAAATTGAAGGTGATTCACCATGGATACTGCCAGCAATATGATAATTAAACCATTTCTGAGGCGGGTATCTGGAAAATGCAGCACCTGACCGAGATGGGGAATCGAGAATGCGAGCAAAATGATCAACAGGGGATATATACTGGCTAAGAATCGTGTGTTGAGTCTGTCGATGGTCACCAGGCTCGATGTCCCCAGGATAAACGTCAAATAGATCAGAATGAACAAGAACAGGTAGGATAAAATATTTATGGTTCTCTTTTTGATGTACATAGCCGAAATGACCAGCCCACCTAAAATTAAAATAGCCAGGATAATTCCTAAATCCTCTTTAATCACGGTTATTAAATGATAAATATTTCCAAAGACATTATACTTTGAAGGTACTCTCGGACCGTGCAGCGTCCTGTCTATAAAATAGTTGCGAACGGCCCACACACCGGAGGGTAACCAGAAAATCACGGTGTAAATTAAGTATCGGCGCGGTTTCTTGAATTTACCGATGACGAGAGCCGCCGCCAATAGTGAAAAGGCTATCAAAACGGTATAACCGGCATACCTTGTTAAAGCCGCACATGATGAAGCCGCCCCTGCCAGAATCAGCAGGTATTCCCGCTCACTGGCCAGGTATTTATATATAAATAGAATATGAATGGCTAAAAATAAGGAAAATATAGACTCAGACCAGGCATGAATAAAGACCAGCCAGAAGGGATATAGAAAAAGAGTGGTTAAAGATAGAATCAACTTTTGCGAGGTATCGGCTTCGGATTTGTCAATCAGATAAACGGTAACCACTCCGGTTAAGATCAGGGAGACGAAGGAAACGAGGGCTGCGGCATTTACGGGCACCGGGGTCATGCAGCCAAAGAGGAATAAAAAAAATGGGTACAGCGGCGGCCAGGCAGTCCTGACACAGTTGAAATTAAAATTACATTTCATATCCAATGAATAGGTGATGTAGAGGGTAGAATCGGTGGACATGGCTACATGGTAGCCTCCAAAAAACCAGTAGCCGGTGAGCAAGAAACCCACTAAAATTAAAAAAAGAAAAAAATAATAAAATTTTTTCCCCATCTCGTGACGCCTCACATCAAGATCCTATTCCTTCTTGATGTTTATATAACCGAGGGATTCAAGGGACTTTCGGGCCCGCCGGCGGGCCGCTTCATCCCCCTGCCCCGAATGCTTCCGGCGCAAGTATTTGAATTCCCGTTTTAACCGGTAATACAACTTGTTCAGGTGGTTGCGCAGCGATTGGGTACGCTCCGGTAATTTTTTTGACAGATCGATCCTTTCTCCCGGGTCTACTTTAACATTGTAGAGACGCCACTGCTTGAGTTGTTTGTCATAAATGAGTTTGAAATCATCCATAATCAGGCTGCGTCTGGTGTTTCCATACAGCATCCCTTCGGAATATATAGGCAGACTGGTTGATTTTCCGGAGATGGCAGGGACCAGGCTGGTGCCTTCAAACTTGCCATTCAACCGGGATTTCAAGCCAGCAGCCTCTATAATGGTAGGCATGATATCTATTATGCCCACATAGCGGGTAACAATAGTACCTGCAGAGAACCGGGGGGAAACCATGATCAGTGGAACATGGATCACTTCGCTGTACAAACTGTGTCCATGCTCATGACTTCCGTGTTCCCAGAATTCCTCACCATGATCTGAAGTAAAAATGAGTAGTGACCGTTTTAAGCCCACATGCCGCTCAATTGCGTCGACGATCCGGCCCACCATCTCATCGGTGGCCAGGATTTCACCGTTGTAGCGGGCGGACAATGATCGGCGGTCCCCGCCTGAATTAAGACGGCAATATTTATAGGGCGGCAGATAGGGCAGATGGGGAGTCAACAGGTGTATCCATACAAATATCTTTTCTTTGGCTCCGGTGCCGAGCCACTGCTCAAATTTCTGCACCAATGCCCGGTCATTTTCAAGGGCGTCTTTGGTGCTGCTCCACTCCTGGCGGACAGAAGAGTGCTTCCCGTCGTAGCGATGAATTTTACCGGCCGCCGCCGGGTAATAAAAATCAATAAAGCTGCGTTCAAAACCGCAGCCGCAGTTAAGGGCCGGCTGGTTGACAAAAGCAGCGGTATAGAAACCGTCATCGCACAATAACTCAGCCAATGTGGGCTTAAAAGGAGGCAGCACATGGTTTAACTGAGGGCGTCTCTCCCGCACCTTGAATGTTTGCCGGGCCTTTGCCGGCCGCTCGACCAGACCCAGTTGGCCGGGATAATGAGATGTCATGATCGCCCCCACAGCGGGCCTTGTCCAACTAGCTGTAGACTGCGCCTTACGGAACATCACCCCAAGAGAAGCCAGACGATCGATATTGGGGGTGCTATGGGATGTATATCCATAGCACGACAACCGATCGGCCCTGAGGGTATCGACAACAATCAGAAACACGGCATCCGGGGGATGGATTTGGCGCTTGCCGCCTTTATCCAGGAAATCCGGGGAGAAGAGAAATATGAGTACCAATATGACGGCTGCCGATATACTCCCTCCTATAAAAGGCAGCAGCCATTTTTTTCTCATGTACCACCTCCAATTAGACAGCGGTTCACACCTTACGCTACCCTCTTGCCTCTTTCTGCTGGTTCCAATCTCTGCTCTGTTTCCCAGGGGGTTATCTGTCTCTGATTTCCACTCCGAAAAAAATTTATATCACAGGCAGGGGAAAAAAGCAAGATTCTGCCTGAGAAAACATTTTTTTCTTGCAATAGTTTTTTATTTTCATTAAAATATATGGCAATCATGAATAAACAGAAGACATTGCAGCTTGATATCGAGGCAATAATGGAGAAGGCCGAGCGGGCCGCTTCCCTTTTTAAACAATTTGACCAGGAGAAAACCGACAGAATTGTAAAGGCGGTGTACGAAACCGGGTTTAACAACCGGGTACATCTGGCAAAACTGGCCCATCAAGAGACAAAATTGGGAGTATGGAAAGATAAAGTGATCAAAAATATCATCGCCACCCAACTGGTCTATGATGATATTAAAGATCTCAGGACAGCGGGCATCATCGCAAAAAATGAAAAAAATGGTATAGTCGAGATTGCCCAACCCATTGGACCCATTTTTGCCGTCACTCCGGTGACCAACCCCACCTCGACAGTACTGTTCAAAATACTCATCGCCCTAAAAACGAGAAATCCCCTTATCATCCGGCCCCATGGGACTGCCAAAAAATGTTCGACCGAGGCGGCCCGAATGTGCTATGAAACCGCCTTAAAAGCAGGCGCTCCGGCAGATTGTATTCAGTGGATCAAAAACTCTTCAAGAGATCAGACCCTTGCTTTCATGGGCCATAAAAAAACCGCCTTGATCATCGCCACCGGATCGGTCAGTCTGGTGAGGGCAGCCTATAGTTCCGGGAATCCTGCCTTAGGGGTGGGCCCCGGAAATGTTCCGGTATACATTGGCAAGAGTGCCGATGTACCCTTTGCGGTGGAACAAATCCTCATTTCTAAGACTTTTGATAACGGGACCGTTTGTGCCAGTGAACAGGCCCTGGTGGTCAGGCGGTGTCATGTGGATGAGGTCATCAGGGAGTTTAAAGTACGCCAGGCCCATTTTCTCTCCAAAGACGAGATGGCCCGTCTGGAAGCCGTTGCCTTCAACAAGGCACAAAGGGTGATGAAAACCGAAGTCATTGGCCAGCCAGCACCGCTTATTGCCCGGATGGCCCATATCGATGTCCCCTCAGATGCCACTCTGCTGATTGCGCCTTTGCAGGAAATCGGCCTTCACTCGCCCCTCTCCCAGGAAATCCTGGCACCGATCCTGGCTTTTTACGTAGCTGAAGATTTCGGGCATGGAATCGAGTTGTGTCGCCAGATCAATATTCACGGCGGGCTGGGGCATACGGTGAGTATTTTTTCCAATGAGGAAGATAAGATCAGCTATTTTGCCTCGGTGATGAATGCCGGGCGAATTCTGGTGAATACCCCGGCTTCTCAAGGTGCCTTGGGGGGAATGTTTAATACTCTTCAACCGTCCCTGACCTTAGGCTGTGGAACCGGTGGCAAGAATATCACCACCGACAATATCTCGGCCAAACATTTGCTCAATATTCAGCGCATTGCCCTGCGAAAAGTAAACCTGGGTGTCGAACAATTAATCCGTGGTCATGATGTCGATGACATGCCGTGAGTCGCAGCCGGAGGAAAGATCCGAGTAGAGTTTTTGTAAATACGACAAAATTTGCTATAATGCACCTTACAAAATTTTAAGCCTATTTTAAGGAAGGAACAGTGACTACGTCGTTTAAGGAAAAATTGGACCAGGGTAAACCGATGATCGGCATCCTCCAGACATTGGACTGCCCGGAGATTGCCGAGATTTTATCGATGTCGGGTTTTGATTGGCTGTTTGTGGACATGGAACATTCGGCCCTGAATGTTCAGTCGGTACAGCGCATCCTCCAGACCATTGACGGGAAATGTACCGGCATTGTGCGTGTGCCTTCCCATGATGAGATGTGGACCAAACAACTGCTGGATGCCGGGGCCAGAGGCCTCATCTTCCCCCAGGTCAATTCAGCCCGGGAAGCGGCCAACATCATTCGCGGCTGCAAATATCCCCCGGAAGGCAGCCGGGGAGTCGGTATTTCCCGGGCCCAGGGCTACGGCCTGAAATTTCAGGACTATGTGGATACAGCCAACCGGGAGATCGCCGTCATCCTCCAGATCGAACATATCGACGGGGTGCGGAACATCGACTCCATTGTAAAAGTGCCGGGTATCGATGCCATCTTTGTGGGGCCCTACGATTTATCGTGCAGCATGAATAAGATCGGCCGGGTGAACGACCCGGAGGTGCAGCAGCAAATCGAAACGGTGCGCCGGGCCTGTGTAGATGCCGGCCTGACATTGGGCATCTTCACCGCCAACCCCCGGGAGGTGAAGGGTTTCATTGAGAAAGGGTATCGCCTGATCGCCGTGGGCATAGATATCATGCTGCTGGGGCAATCGGCCCGGCAGGTGCTCGAGATGTGCGAATCCGGAGAGAGTCATGAAAAATAGTCACCAGACCGTGGACATTGCCATTATCGGCGGCGGCATCGTGGGCCTGGCCACGGCCATGGAGTTGGCCGGATCGGCGAAATACTCTATCGTGGTGGTGGAAGCCGAGGACCGCCTGGCCGCGCACCAGACCGGCAACAACAGCGGCGTCATTCACTCCGGCCTCTACTACAAACCGGGCTCCCTGAAGGCCAAAAATTGCACCCACGGCCGGGAGCAATTGTACGATTTCTGTGAAAAGTATGATATTCCCCACCAGCGCTGCGGCAAGGTGGTGGTGGCCAGCCGGCAGGAGGAACTGCCCGCACTAACAGAATTGGAGGAGAGGGGCAGGGCCAACGGCCTTAAGGGTATCAAGAGACTCAGCTCTGAAGGGATAACAGAATATGAACCCGCGGTTTCCGGGAAGGGCGGACTCTTTGTGCCCGATACCGGTATCGTCGACTACGTCCAGCTAACAGAAAAATTTGCCGACATCTTCCGGACAAACGGCGGTGAGATCCGGTTGAAGGCGAAGGTCACAAAGATTGTTAAGAGTAGAGGTGAAATCATACTGCGCACCACCGCCGGCGACGTCGTTTGCCGGAATTTAATCAACTGTGCCGGCTTGCAGTCGGACCGCGTCGCCCGGTTGAGCGGGGTAAAGCCGGGCTTAAAAATCGTGCCCTTCCGGGGCGAATATTACCACATCAAGAAAGATCGACAATCGCTGGTGCGGAATTTAATCTACCCGGTGCCGGACCCCCAGTTTCCCTTCTTAGGGGTTCACTTCACCCGCCTGATCGGCGGCGGTGTCGAGGCCGGACCCAATGCGGTGCTCTCTTTTAAACGGCAGGGGTACAAGAAGACCAGTTTTTCCCTTAAAGATAGTTTTTCAACCTTCACTTATAGAGGCTTCTGGGTAATGGCCCTCAAACACTGGCAGATGGGCATGGGGGAATTTTACCGCTCCTTTTTTAAGTCTGCATTTGTCCGTGCCTTGCAGCGCCTAATTCCGGAGATCCGCGAGGAAGACCTGGAACCCGGCGGCGCCGGCGTGAGGGCTCAGGCCCTGGAGCCGAATGGTTTTTTAGTAGATGATTTCCGCATACGGGAGGAACACAACATGGTTCACGTGCTCAATGCCCCCTCCCCGGCGGCCACCGCTTCCCTCACCATCGGCAAAGCCATTGCCGATATCGCCCGCAAGAATTTCGATTAAGAGAGGAGTGTTTCTTAGAGTATCAGGATGAGGCCGAAGAGAATCCAGGCTATCGCAGAGATTTGCCACAGGAAAGCCAGGTTGAACACACCGAGAGTCATGAGTAAAAGAAGCGCGCCGTAAATCAAACAAATCCAGCCCAGGATATTGACCACACCTTTCCGGTTAAGGATGACCAGAACGCCCACGATGATCAAGATGATGGGCAGCCACCAGACTCGAAAAGTGGTGAAAACCCCCAGGGCTTCCAGCAGGGAGATGATACCGATTACCACTAATGCCAGACCAATGTAAAAGGCACTACCTTTTTTGTTTGCCATTTAAGACCTCCTTTTAAAAGATTGGCAGTAATAAAAAATCCTTTTTATCGTATCCATCTGTCTATATTATAAAGAAAAAATTTTTATATTTCAATTGTCAAAAGAAAATAATATATATATAATTAATGGGATTAATATCGATGTAATGAACGAGGCAGCATGTTTGAGCCGTCTTACTTAAAATTGTGGAAATCGGGAAAGCTGGCCGAAATCGCCGCCCAATTGTATGAACTTTACGACCACTGCACCCTGTGTGCCCGCCAATGTGGGATCAACCGTCGGCAGGGCAAGACCGGGGTCTGCTCGGCCGGGATCAGGGCCAAAGTCTCCTCCAGCCACCCCCATTTCGGCGAAGAACGCCCCCTGGTAGGGCGCTACGGTTCCGGCACCATTTTTTTGAGCCACTGCAACCTGTTGTGTCTCTACTGCCAGAACTGGGATATCTCCCATGGGGGCGAGGGGCATGAAACCGATGATGAACGGCTGGCCGAAATCATGCTGAAGCTTCAGAATATGGGCTGCCACAACATTAACTTCGTCACCCCCTCCCACTATCTGCCCAACATCGTGCAGGCCTTGACCTATGCGGTGGACAGGGGCTTACGGCTGCCCCTCGTCTACAACACCGGCGGCTATGATCGGGTGGAAATCATCAAGTTATTGGAGGGGGTGATCGATATTTACATGCCCGATTACAAATATTCGCGCCCAGAACCGGCAGACAGATACTCTGCCGGTGCCAAGGACTATCCAGAAGTGGCCCGGCAAGCGCTAAAGGAGATGCACCGCCAGGTGGGAGTGCTGCAGACCGATCAATACGGTATTGCCCAACGGGGACTCATCATTCGCCACCTGGTACTGCCCAACAACCTGGCCGGTACCCAGGAGTTCGTCGAATTTGTGGCAAGGGAACTGGATCCCGGCACCTATGTCAACATCATGGCCCAATACCATCCTGCCCACCGGGCCCAACAATTCCCCGATCTATCACGCCGCATCACCGTGGAGGAGTTCAATCGAGCCCTCCAACTGGCCGAACAATACGGCCTTTACAACCTCGATTGAATCATTTTTTCGCCGATACTTGACGGCGGATTATTTTCGATTTATAATACCAGCCTGGGCGATTAACTCAGTGGCTAGAGTGCTACCTTCACACGGTAGAAGTCGCAGGTTCAAATCCTGCATCGCCCAGTCCCTTGTTACCAACAATCCCCGCAATTTCAAAATCTCAGAATTCTTAACTGTGTCCAAAATTGTGCCCATTTTTGGACCGGGTAGCTGGTGTACAATATGATGGAGATGCTTTTCACTAAGAAAGTATGCCTCCATGTATGAAGAGAGGAATTCTTGATTTCCAGCCTTATTAACTGCCTTTTGAATTTTTCATCCAGTGAATATATGTTTATCTTACCACCATCTGCTTTTGTGAAAACCCACCTGCTCTTTTTTTCCGTATCGAGAAGGATATAGAAGACAACATCGTGCCCAGGAATCTCCCTTTCTTCCCTACCTTTGGGGGGAGGCGAAAGGGGACAAGCAAAAAAAACGGGCAATTTACCAATAAAAGAAAAGTTGTCAAAACATTTAGAAGATGGGATTTTTGAATTAAGGTCATATCTTTCTGAAAAAATAGCAAGGGCATTGTATTTTTATCAGAGAGGAGCGAGAATCATAATAACCCATGGTTTCGTTAAAAAGACCCAAAAGACACCAAGAAATGAAATAAAAAAAGCAAAAGACTTAAGAGACCTTTATAATAAGAGGTTAAAAAATGACTAATTATGAAAAGTTATTTCAAGAACAAATGCAAGACCCGGAGTTTGCAAAAGCGTATTATGAATCGAGGTTAGAGAGAATTTTCAATGAGTTGTTAGAAAATTTAAAGGAAAAAATTGCCAATAACGAACCAAAGGAAGTTCTGTTAAAAACTATAGACAATGTGCAGCACCAATTAGTATAACAAATCCTGGCCAAATTCCGGAACAGTCAATCCTGATGCAAAGGTAGGAAAAGAAAATGTGCTCGGTGCGTAAAAACGTAAAAATAGATTGACATCAGGGACTCGATGCGCCGAATAAATTGTGCGAGGTTTCAGAATAATAAAGACGGATGCGGAGAAAGGCCGGCAACCTGCCACGGCGATAATATATATCCATCAATGTACGGGCGTTCGGGCGTTTTACTAAAACGCCCCTACCGGAATATGCCCCCTGTCATCCCGGCGCCGATAGCTGCCACGGCCTATCAGGGGCGCAGATTCTCTCGCCCCCTACACCCTACCCCCCATCTATTTTTTACATCTTGCCATCTTTCCCTTATTCCACTATTCCATCTTTCCATTATTCCACCTTCCCACTATCCCATCTCGAAGGGGAAGGGATCGATGTCGGAGCTATAGGGGGTGATACCGGAGCTCGATGCATCGGTATCGGAGCCAAAAGGGCCGATATCGGTGCCATCTAGGGGTGATATCGGTGCCCAAAGGGGTGATATCGGAGCTCAAAGGGGTGATATCGGAGCCCAAAGGGGTGATATCGGTGCCCCCTAGGGGTGATATCGGTGCCCAAAGGGGTGATATCGGTGCTCAAAGGGGTGATATCGGTGCCAAAAGGGGTGATATCGGAGCTCAAAGGGTCAAAATCG
>CBFDCR010000085.1:0-21661 GCA_965603365.1 uncultured bacterium | reverse complement strand
ATTTCTAACTCCCACCACAAATTTAATAGGTTTTAATCTTGTAGATTACACTATCGAAAAACAGGCAAAACAACCCTAACAAAAAGTTGATGAGTTAGACTTGCATTTTGGATAAAATTGGATTAAAATAGAAAGGCAAAGTGGAGGCTTAAATGAAATGTAATGCGGGAAAGATTGATAAAGTCATAGAAGAGTCCCACTGCTCAGGAATAGTTATGGAGTTGTCATGAAACAAAGAATAGAAGATAGAATCCATAAAAAATTGGTGGTCAGTTTCGGGGAGAGCGGTTTCGAATTGTTGGGTTTAACCGGTAACATATCCAGAGGTGGAATGTTTCTCGAGTCCCATGTATTGTTTCCTCAAAATAAAGAAATTTCGCTGATGATAGCGGTGTCCGAGGATGTTTTGAATATAAAAGGGGTAGTGAAGTGGGTTACGGATTCTTCTGATCAATTGGCCAAAGAAGTGAGCCGTGGAATGGGCATCAAGATCATAGACGCGCCGGTTGAATATTTTAATTACGTGGAATATTCACAATACGCCAATTCCTTTTAAGTTTTCCCCCGGAAGACCGGATTTTTCTGGCTATCGTGAAAGGGAGCAAATTATATTTGCTTTTTTCTTTTTTTTGATATATGATTGAGAGGTGATTCAATGCCGAAGTGAGGTGAAGCCGAAAAAACGAGAAAGATTTGCTTCAACATGAATGGATCCCGGTAACATCGAATTCTGGAGCGATTATGAGGTTGATAATGAAGAGATCTGGACATCGAAGATGAAACAAGAAGCGTGAGTCGAAGTATGACACCAAGATATAAAAAGATATTCAACCTGAAGCGAAGACAGGCAGAGGGAGTGCCCCCAGAGCCGAAAGAGGAAATTCTTATTCTGTTGGAAAGTATTGGTGATGCCATCGTAGTAACCGGTCGAGATGGGAAATATAGGTATATAAGCCCCAGGTTAATTACATTGTTTGGTGTTTCCGATAAAGAATTTGAAGAACGTACGTTTATCGATTATGTGCATGAAGAGGATCGAGATGAGCTTCTGGCCTATTATAAGAAGAGAATGAAAGGCAAGAGGAAAGTGGGGCATCATGTTTTCAGGATTATGCGAAAGGATGGAGATGTTCGCTGGCTCGAAACCAGTTCATTGATGTTATCATGGTCAGGAGAGCCCGCCTATTTGGATTTCATGAAAGATGTTACCGATCGCAAGCGGGCGGAGGAGGAGTTTAAAAATACCAGGAATTACCTGAAGAATGTATTTAATTCTTTGCCTTCGAATGTCATTACAGTGGACGTGGATGGAGTTATATCCGGATGGAATGCGTCTGCAGAGAGATTTACCGCCATCATGGGTTCAGAGGCAGTCTCCAGAAAGGTCTGGGATGTGATCCCCTATTTTAAGGAGTATCGTCATCATTTTTTTAAAGTGATTGAATCTCAGCAGCCAGTTGAACTACTACGACAGAGTATCCTGATCGATGATAAAAGATTTCTTAACATTTCGATGTCCCCTTTGGTTTCTAATGGAACCGACGGTGTGGTGATTCGGATCGATGATGTTACGGAACTGGAAATAAAAAATGAACAACTGCGGCAGGCCCAGAGAATGGAAACCATCGGCACCCTTGCCGGGGGATTGGCCCATGATTTTAACAATATCCTGGGGGGAATCCTGGGTACTGTCTCTTTAATGAAATACTCCTTTAAGAAAAAAGGGAATATCAATTTAGTCAAAATCGAAAAAAATATGAACACTATTGAGAAGGCGGCTACTCGGGCGACGGATCTCGTTCATCAGTTATTGGCGTTGTCCAGGAAGCAGGAATTTGCCTTTGCGCCGATTGATTTGAATCAATCGCTGCGGCATGTGATGGGGATATGCAAGAATACATTTGATAAAAGCATTAAATTAAAGACTTTTTTCAATGACAGCAGGGCGATTGTCAAGGCAGATCCCACTCAGATCGAACAGGTTTTACTAAATCTCTGTGTCAACGCTTTTCATGCCATGACCGTCATGAAAAATAAGAACGAACCTCAGGGAGGAATATTAATCGTTTCCATCGAAAAGGTCTACAACAATGAGTATTTTCGCTCCTCCCATCCGGAGGTCAGAAGTGCCGACTACTGGTGTGTGAGGGTTATGGATACGGGGGTGGGGATGGATGCTGAAACCATGTCCAAGATTTATGATCCTTTTTTCACTACCAAAGATAAGACCGTGGGTACAGGATTGGGTTTGGCTATGGTCTATAACATTGTCCAGCAGCACGATGGTTTTATTGATGTATATTCCCAACCGGGTATCGGTACAACCTTCACCGTTTTTTTTCCGGTACTTGAGGGTGAAGGGGAATTAGAGACTCCGATAGAAAAAAGGGAGGAATTACCGAAGGGTTCAGAATCGATTTTGATTGTAGATGATGAAGAGATCGTCAGGGAAACGGCGAGTGAGATTTTAAGGGAGTGCGGCTATAAGGTGGTTTTGGCCGGCAGCGGGGAGGAGGCAATTGAAATTTTCAAAAATGAATATAAAAAAATTAGAGTTGTTATTTTAGATATATCGATGTCCCCTGTAACCGGCAATGGGATTTTTACGCAAATACAAAAGATATCTCCACAGGTGAAGATTCTTATATCTTCAGGTTTAAGAGATGATACCCGAATTCAAAAAGCCATGGAAATGGGGGCCAGTGGGTATATTGAAAGGCCCTTTACTTTGTATGATCTGGCCAAAAAAATAAAATTAATTATAGAATAAACGGGAAATTTCTGATAAAATTGAGGTGGTATAAAATTGGGGAAAATTTTCCCCGTGAGTGGAGGTTTAAAATGGAGATGTTAAACCGATTCCAGGAAGATAAAGTTGGGAAGTCTAATTCTTTATTTTTTTTAGGGTTGCTGTTGGCGATGCTGGTCGTATGGGGATGTTCTGAGGGCAAGGATGATACCGACGGTTCCGCTGAACCGGCCGGTTCCGGCCTCGATTCCCGTCCCAATAACCCTACCTGCCTGGCAGCCGATAGGCCCTCTACCGGTGTTGAAATCGGCCTATCGAGAGTCTTTGCGGCTCTCCAATTGAGGGTACCGGTGGTCATGATTGAGGCTCCCCACCGGGACGGTCTTTTTTATGTAGTGGAACAGAGTGGGACGGTAAAGGTGTTTGAGTCCGCCAATCCTGCCGCCAGCTTGAAAACGTTTATCGATATTGGCGACCGGGTGTTTTACGGCGGCGAGAGAGGCTTGCTGGGAATGGCCTTTCATCCCCGGTTCCCTGACGATTTGCGGGTCTTTCTTTCCTATACCGGCAGGGGAGAGGGCAGCCAACTGACCTCTTTTATCTCGGCATTCACCGCTTCGGCCAACGGTCTTGCCCTTGACGGTTCTTCCGAAGAGGTGATTCTTTCGGTTCCCCAACCCTATGGTAACCACAACGGCGGCCAAATCGTTTTTGGCCGGGATGGGTATCTGTATATCGGTCTGGGAGATGGCGGTTCGGGGGGCGATCCCCTTGATAATGCCCAGAACCCCCAATCGCTGCTGGGAAAAATGCTGCGCATCGACATCGATGGGGGAACTCCCTATGCAATTCCCCCCACCAATCCCTTTGTGAATGGGGGCGGGCGACCGGAAATTTATGCTCTGGGATTGCGCAATCCCTGGCGTTGGAGTTTCGATGGGGCAACCGGAGAGTTGTGGGCCGGGGATGTGGGCCAAAATCGCTGGGAGGAGATCGACAGGATTGTGTTAGGGGGAAATTACGGCTGGAATATCAAAGAGGGATTTCACTGTTATAAGATCGATCCCTGTGAACCAGGTGGACTGATTGACCCGGTGGTGGAGTACCCCCACAGCGAAGGCTGTTCCGTTACCGGGGGCTATGTGTACCGGGGTAATTCAATTCCCCTGCTGGCGGGCATTTATATATACGGAGATTATTGTAACGGCAATATCCGGGGGATATTCTATGATGATGAGGGCAATCCCTATTCCCGGTTACTCATTGCCAGCGGCCTCTCCATCTCCTCGTTTGCCGAAAGGAATGACGGCGAACTCTACGTGTTGAGGTACGACAAGGGTGCCGTTTACAAACTGGTGTCTAAGAGTCAAGGCGTGTCGGACGGGGTTCCCCAAAAGCTATCCGAAACCGGCTGTGTCAATCCCCAAAATCCGCGGCAGATCTGCGACTGCATAATTCCCTATGATGTCAATGTCTCCTTCTGGTCCGATGGGGCGATCAAAGGACGCTTTTTGGCGATTCCCGATGGAGAGGCCATTAAGGTGGAAGAGAATGGGCACCTGGAACTGCCCATCGGCAGTGTACTGATGAAACAGTTCATGGTCCAGGGAAAACTGGTGGAAACCCGTTTGTTGGTTCGCCACCAGGATGGCGGTTGGGCCGGTTACAGTTATGAGTGGGATGAATTCCAGGGCGAGGCCACCCTGCTGGCTGCCGGAAAAGTAAAGAGTGTTAAGGGCCAGGACTGGATTTATCCCAGCCGGGCCCAGTGCTTGCAGTGTCACACCGCAGTTGCCGGACGGACACTGGGACTGGAAATTGCCCAGTTGAATCGGCTCTTGACCTATCCCTCTACCAACCGGAGGGCCAATCAATTGTCCACCCTGAACCATATCGGTCTGCTCCAGCCCCCCCTCAGTGAATCGCCCGACAATCTTCCGGCCCTGCCGGCCTTAGATGATGACAGCCAACCCCTGGATCTGCGGGCCCGGGCCTATCTGCATGTAAATTGCAGCAACTGTCACCGGCCCGGAGGCAGCGGCCGGGGTAATATGGATTTGCGTTACCAGGTGGCTGAAGAAGAAATGCAGATATGCGATGTCCCCCCGGAACTGGGCGACCTGGGCATTAACGGTGCCCGGCTGCTGGCACCTCAGGCGCCACAGAGATCCATCATCCTGGTGCGCATGCAGGCCCTCGATTTCAGCCGCATGCCCCCAATCGGCAGCAATTTACTGGATGACAGCGGTATTGCCCTGATCAGGGAGTGGATTCTCTCCATCGCCAATTGCAACAGGTAATCATAGAACCATTGGCTGTTGGTTATTTTGCAATTTGCAATAGACCGGCCGCGCCCACATCACGAAATCTTCTCCCAGATCGTCGATCTTCATGTCCGCCAATTCCACATATCCTCCCCCTTCCGAATCTTTCAGTTCCAGGGCCTTGAGTCCCCCCAGCATGTAGGGGGTGAAGGTGATCACGAATTGATCCACCAGTTTTGCCGAGGTAAAACTGGAGATCACCCGGGCACCTCCCTCCACCATGATGCTGTTGATATCCGTATCCAGGCCGGTTAAAAGCTCCATCATTGCCACAAGGTCGATGGTTTTCTCCGGGGTGACGGCACAGGGCAGGACCCTGGCCCCCAAACGCTCCATCTCCGTAATCCGTCCGGCGGCAGCCCCGGTGCCGGTTACGATCAGGGGTTGGCAATCCTGCCTCTGCATCAAATTCAGGCGGGGATGCAGGCGCAGCCGGGTATCTAAGATGATGGGCCGGGGATTTTGACCCTCCACCAGCCGCACGGTCAGGAAGGGATTGTCCGCCAGGACCGTGCCGATACCCAGCAGGATGGCATCGTGGCCGGCCCGCAGTCGGTGGGTCAGCTTTAGGGCCGCGGGGCTGCTGAGTTGAACCTTTTTTTTGAGCCTCATGGCAATGCTGCCGTCCATGGCCTGGGCGTAACTCACCGTGATAAAGGGGCGATTGTGTTGACGACGAAATTCCCCGGCCTCCGCCAACCGTTTCAAGAACCCATGCAAGTTTTCCATGCTGCGGCCTATACTATACCACGTGTCGCCCCGACAATCAATGGATCTTTTGTTCCCCCTCTTTCCGGAATGCTATTCCAGGCACCAGGCAAATAGGCAATAGTAAAGGGACGGGATGTAGGGGACGCAGATCTGCGTCCCCTACCATCTAAATCTGCCGCACCTTTCTGTGGGCCCCACCACAATCTATTTTCTACATCCCCCCTCGTTCATCCCCCAGGGGAACCGGAAGGAACCGGAAGGGGACAGACCGATTTGTTCCTTTTCAGGGGCAGCCATCGATGTCGGACTGCCTGTGGGCATATTCCGGTAGGGGCGTTTTAGTAAAACGCCCCTACATTGATAAAAATATGTATTTTTTTTTACGACTGATCTTCTGGGGAAAGATTGCGTATAAATATGTGTATGAAAAAATGAGTCGCTTAAGGAAACATATTAGGGTCGATATGAAGATAGGCGTGTTGGCGGTTATACTGCTGACACTCTGGGTCAGGGTTGACGGAGAGCTTCATGAGGTGGCCGAGCCCGATGACGTCAGGGCCAGGTTGATCCTGGGCCGCTGGTCCATTAACAATGGAGAGGCTGTTTTTGAGTATACCGATGATTATGTGTGCCGGGTGGAGGGTTTTAAATTTTATCGCTATACCACCTCCAGGCAGCCCAGAGGTAAAACCTTTATTTACACGGTGCTCAAATCCAGGAAGAAGAAAAAGAAAAAGCGATATTACTTCTGCCGGGGACTCTGGAAAGAGGGCCGGGCCTATGGCTTTACCACTTCAATATATTATTTCCTGACGGATGACAAATTTGTGGTGATGTCCAAACACAACGCCACCGAGGTCTATTTCACCGCCACCCGCCTCAAAGAGTAGGGGCCGTGACGGTCCAGGGATGCTGATTTTATTTATTTTTATTTTCCCAGTACGCTTCCGCCTCCTTTTCCATTTGTTCCAATCTTTTGTAATAATCGGGAAATTCATTGAGATGAGCCAGGGCAATTTTACCGGTCATCAAAGGGTCGTCATTGGTGACATTCGTTAATGGATCACGGGAACCGTGCTCTAATTCTACATTCATGCCATCCCTGAATTGTTCTACATCAAATTGATCCCATTTAATTCCTAATTTCTCACCGATTTGTCCGGCTTCCTCTAAGGTAAATTTTTTAGACATTAAACGACCTCCTGTGTTTTGTATAAAAATAATTCTTTTTATCCTCTCTTTTCATTTTGTTTTAAGTGAGTTGGGCTAAGAAGGTGTAGAGTTGGCGGATGTAGGCCTCGGCATTGGCGGCTAAGATGTCGTTGTGGTCACCCTGGTCGAAGATTTTCAGGGTTTTGGGCGGCGGCGCCCAGTCGTGCAACTGCTGGCCCTGGGAACAGGGCACCAGGCTGTCGCCGCGGGCGTGCAGGATAAGGCTGGCGCCTTTATAGCCGGCCAGTTTGGCCGGCTGGTTAAAATGGGTATCCACCTCTTCTCGTAATTGCTTCTCGACGATCCCCAGTTCATGGGGCTTTAGCCTGATCAGCAATCTCTCCATGAGATGGGCAATGCCGCTCTCGATAATTAATCCGGCAGCCCGGGGAAACAGATAGGCACCGTGGATGGCATAGATGGAGCCGATGGAGCGGCCAAACAGGATCAATTGTTCCGGCGGCGCCCCGGCCGCCTCGACGATGTGGGCCACATCCCCCAGCATCGTTTGCAGCGCCGGATAACCGCCGGACATGCCGTAGCCCCGGTACTCGGCCAGCAGGCAGTCGTATCCCACCTGGCTGAAGAGGGGCACGAACAGTTCGATGTAATCGGCCACCACCTCGCCGTTGCCGTGAAAGAAGATGACCGTTTTAGCGCCCGGCTGGCCCCGCAAAAAATAGCAGCTCAACCGGACATCGCCGCACTCCACCCAGAAGGGATTCTCAATACTCACCCGGCGGGGAAAAAAATACCGCGCCGACACCAACGGATGATCCAAAAGAGAAATAGATTGATTCATCGAAACCTCGAGTGTATATTTATATCACATCCCCCCCTTTTTGTAAAAAACACAACAAATCAGGGGTTTTTTTAGACATTTGTAAAAGTGACAGGGAACTGTGCCGGGACTCCCATCGGCAGTTGTACGTGACCATCGACGAGTACGACAACTTTGATGCCTACCGGAGCCTGACCCACGGCGAAGGTTTTTTCCGGTCGTTCTTTAATGTGTTGAAGGCCGGAACCTCCGGCATGGACGCGCCCATCAACCGCCTGTTTTTAACCGGGGTCTCCCCCATCACCTTAGACGATGTCACCAGCGGCTACAATATCGGCGAGAATATCTCCCTGGACCCCGGCTTCAACGAGATGCTGGGGTTTACCGAAACCGATGTCCGGGAGATGTTGAATTATTACAAATCCGTGGGGATCGTCTCGCATGATATTGATTACCTGAAAGGGATCATAGACGAGTGGTACGGCAATTATCTGTTTTCCCCCCACAGCGATCCCTTTCAGCGGCTCTACAATGCCGATATGGTTCTCTACTTTTTAAAGGAGTATTTTAAAATTCGCTCCGTGCCTGCCGATCTGGTGGACCGGAATGTGCGGGTGGATTATGGCAAATTGAGACACCTGATTACCGTGGGCAAAGGCGGGCAAAGAGAGACCAACGGCAATTTCGACCGGTTAAATAGAAGTATTAGAAGGCTCTTTTTTTTCATCATGTTATAATTTTTTAAAGGGGTTTTATTATTGGATTAATAATCTTTCGGCTCCATAATGATGACCACGCAGGTACTGGGGGCCCCGGTTAACTTTGCTGTCAAATAAGCCGAGCCCGATGAAGTCAGGGCCAGATTGATCCTGGGCCGCTGATTATGTGTGCCGGGTAGAGGGTTTTAAGTTTTATCGCTATGCCACCTCCCGGCAGCCCAAGAGTAAAACCTTTATTTACACGGTGCTCAGATCCAGGAAGAAGAAAAAGAAAAAGCGATATTACTTCTGCCGGGGACTCTGGAAAGAGGGCCGGGCCTATGGCTTTACCACTTCAATATTTTATTTCCTGACGGATGACAAATTTGTGGTGATGTCCAAACACAACGCCACTGAGGTCTATTTCACCGCCACCCGCCTCAAAGAGTAGGGGCCGTGCCTGGACACGGCCCCTTCGGTTCTTTTGGTTTTACTTTTTCAGGTGAAAATCGACAGTAGCCTGAAATGTGGCCGGGGTCGGTTTGCCGTTGACATGCAGGACTTCGTACTGCCACTGCCTGACCGCGTCGATGGCTGCGGTGGCCAGCAGCGGGTGGCCCGTGAGCACCTTGAGTTTTATCACCCGTCCTTTCGTATCGGTGTTGACTTCTAAGACGACCTTACCGGATACCCTGGCTTTCAGCGCCTCCCTGGGGTATTGGGGCGGCACCTTGTGGATCAATCTTGGCGTCTGGGGCTGGGGGGGATGTTTGGGTATTTTTGGCGGCGGCGGTGGGGGCGGTATGTTTTTAAGCTGGTTGAAGGAGAGGAAGTACATCTTCCCGGCGGAACTCTCAAAGCCCAGGGAGGTAATTTTTTCCCCGGGCATCAGGATTTCGGTATCCAGCAAAGAGCTGGATTTTCCATCCTTCTTCATCTCCTTTACCTCAACTTTAAAACGGTCACTCTCTTCTTCCGAGACCCGACTCAGTTGCACCTGAAACTCCAGGTCGTTGAGTACCATGACCTGGAAACGGTTTTCCCATTTATTCTGTTTGAGCACGATGCCGGTGCGGTGGATGAGCTTGACATCCTTCAAGTAGAAGATCTTTTTTAACGCCTGCTTCTCCCTGTCGATATCCACATCTTTAGGAGTCGGGGTGGTTAATTGACTTTTCAAGTAATAGGAACTGACCACATCGCCCACGCCGCTTCGGTCTTGCCGGAAACCCTCGTATAGCCTGAAATCAACGGCCACGATATTGGGGCTGTCGATCTTGTATTCGGTAGCCCGGACAAAGCCGGCTGCGGCGGCCAGCAAAAACAGTAACCATACAATGTTGATGAACCTTTTCATGTGTTTCCTCCAGTTTAAAATTTGGCAATCCAGATCACCGTCATTTCCGGCTCCGTTTCTTTAAAAATATAGGTGTTGGCCGACTGCCCCTCCAGGCTGGCGGAAAAAATGAGATCCTGCTGAGGTTCTCTGGCTGGCGGAGACTCTGGGAAGAATAGGGGAAAAAACAGCAGCCCGATTAGCAGTATCGCGGCTGCAGTGGGGATGATCCATCTTTGTCGCCTGCCTCGGGTCGGCAGCGGTATCACCCGCTTTTCCGGTATATTTTCCGGGTCCAGTAGACTGGATTTTTCCTTTATTAGTTTGACTTTATCTTCTATTGTCCGAAGTGCTTCCCGGCAGCGGCCGCAGCCGGATAAATGGGCGGCAATCCTGCTGCCCTGTGCCGGAGAGCATTCGTTATCGATGTATTGCAATAATATTTCATCCTTGATACATGTCATCGGTCTCCTCCTCTGTTGATTGTTCTGGCCAGTTTGTCGACGGCCCGGTAAAGGATCTTGCGAAAGGATGACTTTTTTACCCGGATGGCCCGGGCCATATCGGCATAGGAGAGGCCGTTCTGGTACAGCATCAATACCAGCCGGTCCCGCACCGGTAATTGATCCAGGGCCACTCTCATCAACGCCATCTCCTGGTCTTTCATGAATTCCGCTTCCACCGGGTTGGAATCGGTACTATTTTTTTGGCCGGTGGGCAAGTGGTCCAGGACCCGGTGGTACCGCTTCTTCCGTTTTAGTTGGTTGTAGCACATATTGGCGGCGGTGCGGAAGAGCCAGCCCTTGAGATTGTCGTGCCGCAGTGTGCCTTGCAAGGCCCGGTGAAGACAAAGAAAGGTCTCCTGGGTAATCTCTTCGGCTTCGGCACCGTTTCCCAGCAGCCGATAGGTAAATTTGTAGATATCGTTATAATGCCCATCGTACAGTTCCTGAAAAGTATCGCCGTAATCGTTCATCCTTGATCACTGTCCTTTGTCACAATCATATTGTAAAAACAACCCACCCCCCCATTTGGGACAAAAAAAGAGAGGGAAATAAATTATTTGAGCTGGGCTAAGAAGGTGTAGAGTTGGCGGATGTAGGCTTCGGCATTGGCGGCTAAGATGTCGTTGTGGTCACCCTGGTCGAAGATCTTCAGGGTTTTGGGCGGCGGTGCCCAGTCGTGTAACTGCTGGCCCTGGGACCAGGGCACCAGGCTGTCGCCGCGGGCGTGCAGGATAAGGGTCGAGCCTCTATATTTGGCCAGTTTGGCCGGCTGGTTAAAATGGGTATCCACCTCTTCCTGTAATTGCTTCTCGACGATCCCCAGTTCATGGGGCTTTAGCCTGATCAGCAATCTCTCCATGAGATGGGCAATGCCGCTCTCGATAATTAATCCGGCAGCCCGGGGAAACAGATAGGCACCGTGGATGGCATAGATGGAGCCGATGGAGCGGCCAAACAGGATCAATTGTTCCGGCGGCGCCCCGGCCGCCTCGACGATGTGGGCCACATCCCCCAGCATCGTTTGCAGCGCCGGATAACCGCCGGACATGCCGTAGCCCCGGTACTCGGCCAGCAGGCAGTCGTATCCCACCTGGCTGAAGAGGGGCACGAACAGTTCGATGTAATCGGCCACCACCTCGCCGTTGCCGTGAAAGAAGATGACCGTTTTAGCGCCCGGCTGGCCCCGCAAAAAATAGCAGCTCAACCGGACATCGCCGCACTCCACCCAGAAGGGATTCTCAATACTCACCCGGCGGGGAAAAAAATACCGGGCCGACACCAACGGATGATCCAAAAGAGAAATAGATTGATTATGTGAATTCATGTACATTCTCCTTTTATGTCTTTGCTGGGGGGAAGGTAGATCTGCACCCTGTCCACGATCTGCGTACCGGCTCGTTTGTGTAAACCTTCCGGGGCTCCACATAGACCTCTACCTCCTGGCCCAGTCCGGTAAATATATAAGTCTTTGTATTAAACATTTGCCCCCATTTTATAAAAGATAGCGAAATATTTCAATTGTTAATCTTTTTTTTCATTTAGTGGGAATGGGGGGTGAAAAATATTGAAATTTTAAGGGCGGGGGCATACAATGTAAATATGGCTGAAGGCGTTGATTCGTTTGCCGGGCTGGTGAAGCGGATTATCAGGGCGATACCTGCCGGCAAGGTGGCCACCTACGGCCAGGTTGCCGCGCTGGCCGGCAATCCCCGGGCCGTGCGGGGGGTGGTCTGGATTCTCCACGCCTCCTCCCGGAAGGCCGCGCTCCCCTGGCACCGGGTGGTCAACCGCCGCGGCCAGATATCCTTAAGACCGGGCCAGGGCTACGAAGAGCAGCGGGCCCTTCTAGAAGCCGAAGGCGTCCCCTTCGACACCGACGACCGCATCGACCTCACCCACCACCTCTGGCGCCCCACCAACCAGGATTCTTACGGCTCCTCTTAAAGATTGCTGAAAAATCCGCAGCGACAGATGAAGACATTAGAGACCTTTCAGAGGAAATCATGGAAAAGTGGTGGGAAAGAAGTAAACACCTTCTGGTTTTATGGGTTCCCGGTGGTGACATGCGGCCTTATAAGGCCCAATCATCAAACCTGTCCGCCCCTTTGTTCGGGATGCAGTTTGTTTGACGCTTACGAATATTTCGATCTCTTTTACCAGCTCTTCGACACCTTTGTCTTTTAACCATCTCTTTCGGTCTTTAGTATAATCTTCACTCTATTCATTCTGCTTTACTTTTAGCTGTATATGTTGAGGCCGATTTTTTTGAGCATGTTGAAGAAGAGGTTCAGGGGGAAGCCCATGACGTTGAAAAAGCAGCCATCGATCCTTTCGATAAAGACCGATGCTTTCCCCTGGATGGCATAGGCACCGGCCTTGTCCATGTAGTCTTCGTTCTCCATATAAAAATCGAGTTCCGGCCGGGCAATGGGGCCAAAACAGACCCTGGTGCGGGCATAGTCATAATATTTCTCTCCCTGAAAAAACAGGCCGACACCGGTCCAGACTTCATGTACATTGTCGGCCAGCGCCTCCATAATGGCACGGGCCTCGGCCTTTGTTTCCGGCTTGCCGATCACCCGGTCCGCCAACAAGACGATGGTGTCGGAACTGATTAACACCGCCTCGTAAAAATCGTGTCGATAGACGCTGTCTCCCTTGGCCAGGGTAACCCTTTTTAAAAACGCCTCCACCGACTCGTCCTGACGACGTTTCTCATCGGCCCGGGGAGCAATGATCTCCGGCTCGATCCCGACTAACTTCAATAACTCCTTTCGCCGCGGCGATGAGGAAGCCAATATTACTCTCTCTTTCATTTTCATCAACCTTGAATCCTCGAAAACGTGAATCTAACCTATTTTAAATGAAACTTATCAATGAGGTATCTCAATTGTCGATAACTCAGTTTCAACATTTCCGCAGTTTTTTTGATATTGGAACTGTTGGCATCTAAGGCACTTATAATAATTTTTTTCTGAATACTATCCACATACTCGATAAAATCAAAATTTTCATCATGTATTAAGGATTTTAGATCCTGGGCCGGTAATTTTCTATCATTTATATCGTAAACCATTGACTCGGGCAGCGAGCTTATAGTAATATACTTACCCCTCTCCAGAGTGACTGCCCGTTCCACATAATTTTCCAGTTCCCTGACATTGCCGGGCCACGAATGATTCTGAAATAAATCAGCCACATCTCTGTCAAATCCCTCAATATTCTTATTAATTTTTTCATTAAAAACCTTCAGGAAAAATTGCATCAGCAGCGGGATATCCTCTTTTCTATCTCTCAGTTCAGGTACATGGACATGGATCACATTGAGACGATAAAAGAGATCGGATCTGAATTCTCCTTCCTGCATGCTTTTCAAAAGATCTTTATTGGTGGCCGAAATAATCCTGACATCGATGGCGATCTCTTCATTGCTGCCTACCCTGCGAATCTTTCTTTCCTGAATGGCCCGCAGCAGTTTAACTTGCATGTTCTGCGACATCTCACCGATTTCATCCAAAAAAAGAGTCCCTCTATCTGCCTCCTCGAATAGCCCCTTTTTGTCTTTAAACGCATCGGTAAACGACCCCTTTGTATGGCCAAACAACTCGCTTTCCAGTAAATTCTCCGGCAGGGCGCTGCAATTAATAGAAACAAATTTATTGTTTCGCCGATGACTCTTGTTGTGGATGGCTATGGCGATCAATTCTTTGCCGGTCCCGCTCTTGCCGCTGACGAGAATGGTTGAATCGGTTTTGGCCACGGTATCGATGAGATCAAAGATTTTACGCATCCTGGGAGTCTTACCAATAATATTTTCAAACTGTTCCTTCTCCGTCAACTTAGACTTTAACTCGACATTTTCCCGTTCAATACTTTTTTTATACAGAGCTTTGTGAATAATAATTTTTAATTCATCCAGGTTAAAGGGTTTGGGAATATAATCTTCTGCCCCCAGTTTCATGGCCTCCACTGCATCGTTGGTTGAACCATAGGCAGTAATCATAACTACCGGCATATCTGGCTGGATGGATTTTACTTTGCGGAGTAATTCGATGCCGCTGATTTCGGGCATCTTAATATCGGAAATGAGTAAACCAACATCCCCCTTCTTTAAGATATTGAGGGCCGATTGGGCATTGTCCACAGTGGTGATATGATAGCCTTCCTTCTTTAATACAATACTCATCATGTTCCTTAAGCTGGGGTCATCATCCACCACCAAAATTTTAGCTCTCTCTTCAGACATCTACATCACTCCTAATTTTGGTTCATTTCGATTAAAGGAGTTACCTTTTTAAAACAAACGGTCACTTCCGTACCGACATTTTTTTTTGATTTGATTTTGATATCTGCGCCGTGTTCCTCTATAATTCGTTTGACAATGGACATGCCCAGGCCGATGCCTGAGGTAAACCTGGAATAAAAGGGAGTAAATATCTTCTTTAATTCACCTTTTTCGATGCCGACGCCGTCATCCTTTATGAAAAGATTAACGCAATCTCCCTCTTCATAGATATGAATTTCAATAAAGCCTTTCTCATTCATCGCCTTTACTGCATTATTCAATAAATTCCATACCAGTTGTTTGACCTTTTTTTGGTCCGCCCTGATCACATTGCCGGAAATGTACTTTTTTAGAAACTTGACCTTTTGCTGGTTCAGACGAATCAACTCAACAATCTCATCCATGACCTCTGAAATGTCAATATCGCTGACGTTTAGGGGGGTGACCCGGGTAAACTCTAAAAAATCCTCGATCGATTTGGATAAACGACTGGATTCCCGGATAATGATCTCCATTAAATTCTGATATTCCGGTTCCAGTTTGAGTTCCTTTTGCAAAAATTGCACCGATCCAGAAATGGATGCTAAGGGGTTACGGATCTCATGGGCAATTCCGGCAGCCATCTCCCCGATCAAGGCTAGATGTTCCTTACTTTTTAAAGCGTCCTCGATCTCTTTCCTCTCCGTCAAATCGGTGACAATAAAGACAAATATTTTATCGATTCCATATAAATTTTCAATAAAAGAGACCGAAACCCCTAAAAACACCCCGTTCTCTATTTTTTCGAAATAGTAGCGGTTATTGATATGGGATAATGATTTAATTTTCTGATTGTCGGACTTTGACAGCAGCAATTCAAATACATTGCTGCGGCTGTTTAGATTCAGTAAATTTTTCGATTTTTCATTGTATGATATCAATTTTCCACCTGAATCGCAGATCATAAAACCATTTTCCATCTTTTCCATCACTGTGTTGTTGAGCAAAACCAGGTCCTTCAAATTTTCCTGAATATTTTTTAGGGCCTCACCGGTGGTTCTGATTTTTTCAAAGTAATAGGAAGAGAGAATGGCCACTGTGGAAAAGGCAATAAAACTCATCAACAAATTGTAGATAAAACTGCCCAACGGTATATGCTGCTGGGGATAAATGCCAAAATAAAAGGGAATAACTTTCAGGTACAGTAAATCCGACAGAATCCCAAATATAATAAACGACAGAGTGGCAATGTAAAGGGTATCCCGTCTATTCAGAAAGATGGAGGACACAATAATCGGTAAAATGTAAAGAAAATAAAAGGGACTGACAATACCACCGGAGAAGTAGACCAGAAAAGTAATCACAATGATATCCACAAATAATTGCATGTAGATAGCAACCCGATAGTTTAGAACTTTAAACAAATAGAAATTAAGAATACTGAAAATAACGGCAAAAGAGAGGGATACAATAATCGGCAGAATCGTCTCTAACGTTTCCACAAATATCAGGATAAATATGGAAATCAGAATCAGGGCGGATAGTATAGAGATCCGTATTGAATTCAGAAATACGAACCTTCTGTTTATTTCTTGATCTTCTAAAAATATCAAGGCATTCTTCGATTAGATTTGTGAGATGATATCGAACAACGGCAAATACATGGCCACAATGATGGAACCCACGAGTCCGCCTAAAAATAGAATCATGATCGGTTCCATCAGGGAAATCAGGGCCGACACCGTCATATCGACCTCTTCATCATAAAAGTCGGCAATTTTCCCCAGCATGGTGGAAAGGGATCCAGTTTGCTCACCCACCGAAACCATCTGGGTGACCATGAAGGGGAATATGCTGGCTTCCTCCCAGGCCTCATACAATGGTTTGCCTTCCTGCACCGCGGAACGGCTTTTTAACACCGCATCTTCAATGATGGCATTACCGGCGGTCTTGGCAGTTATGGTAATGGACTCGATGATCTCCACACCGGAATTGAGCAGGGTAGCCAGTGTGCGGGTAACCCGGGCGACACCCACCTTTAACAACAAATCCGAAAAAACGGGGATCTTCAACTTAACTCGATCCACCACCCGCCTGCCCTTAAAAGTTTTATAATAAGCTCTATAAGCAAAAATCAGCCCCACAATCGCCGCCACGATAAACAAGAAGTTACTTTGCATAAAATCAGAGAGATCAATCACAATTTTGGTGGGCACCGGCAGCGCTGCTCCCAATTGATCAAACATGTCTTCAAACACCGGCACCACCTTCCACAATATTACAGCAGTTAAAACAACGGCGATAATTAACACCGCAATGGGGTAGGCCATAGCAGACTTAACTTTTCCGACCAGTTTGGCCATTCCTTCAATATATTCGGAGAGCCGCATCAGGATGGTATCCAGGTTACCGGAGGCCTCACCGGCCTGGATCATGCTGGCGTACAGGTCATTGAATACATTCGGATGTTTTTTCAGAGCATTGGACAAATTGGAGCCTGCCTCCACGTCTTTCCTGACGGTATTCAGTACTTCCTGGAAATACTTGTTTTTCTGCTGTCCGGCGAGAATATTAATTGCCTGGGTAATGGGCAGCCCGGCATTAAACATAACGGAAAATTGCCGGTTAAAAACCGACATGTCCCGTAGTTTCACTTTCTTTCGGGGAGCTCCGGTCACAAAGGGTATTCTGACAGCCACTTTTTTCTTTTCTATGTTGAGAACCTGGATCTGCTCCTTTTCCAGGGCCGCGATCAGATCCTGCGGAGTCCGGGCAACCCGCTCTCCATCCACGATGTTACCAATTTTATTTTTTCCTTTAAATTTGTAAACCGCCATTTAATCCCCCTTAAAAATTTGTAGATCTAAAATCGCTGGGAGTGTTGGGCCTGGAATAAACCGGCCTGAATTGGCTGGATAGTGCCTGGGGGCCCCGCTTGATCAGGTCACTCAGCTCCTCGGGATTGTGAGATACTCCCATTGCCAATTCCAGGTTAATATCCTTCTTGAAATAGAGATTGGCCAGTGACTGGTTAAAGGTAATCATGCCGTATTTATCCTGACCGGTTTGCATGGTGGCATAAATCTGATGGATCTTGTTATCCCTGATCAGGTGTCGCACTGCTGCATTGGGTACTAACACTTCCACCGCCAGAGCTCTACCCCGGCCGTCCCCTTTGGGAAGCAGGGCCTGGGTCACAATTCCTTCAAGATTCATGGATAACTGGGTCCTGACTTGATCCTGCTGATGAGGCGGGAACACATCGATGATTCGGTTTATGGTCTGGGAAGCAGAATTGGTGTGCAGGGTGGCAAAGGTTAAATGTCCGGTCTCGGCAATGGTAATGGCCGATTGAATGGTCTCTAAATCTCTCATCTCGCCGATTAGCACCACATCCGGATCTTCCCTGAGGGCTGATTTCAATGCCGCCATAAACCCCTTGGTATCGGCGTGCAACTCCCTCTGGTTAATCACCGCCTTTCGATGGGTGTGTAGATATTCGATGGGATCTTCGATGGTGATAATGTGGACCGATCTCTCCTTGTTGATCTTATCAATCATGGCTGCCAGCGTTGTGGTCTTGCCGGAACCGGTGGGGCCGGTCACCAGCACCAGGCCCCTGGGCTTATCAGCCATAGTCGCCACCACCGGCGGCAGCCCCAGTTTATCAAAACTCCAGATCTCATAGGGAATTCTTCTAAACGCTCCGGCCACTGCACCACGCTGCATGAACACATTGGCCCGGAACCGGGCCAGTCCTTTAATACCGAAGGAAAAATCGAGTTCCCACTCCTCTTCGAATTTATGTTTTTGGTTATCGTTCAAAATACTGTAGATAATTTGCTTGGTTTCGCCCGGTGTAAGAGCAGGGTGATCAATCCTCTTGATGTAACCATGAACCCTGATGATAGGCGCGGAATTGGTGGTGATGTGAAGATCCGTTCCACCTTCATCTACCATTATTTTTAATAATTGAGGAAGCGGTAATGCCATCTGATGACTCCTTAAATTTTACATTCTGGTCGATTCCCTTAATACCTCTTCAATAGAGGTAGTACCGGCCTTGATTTTCTCTATACCACTCATGCGCAGGGTCAGCATACCCTTCTCTTTTGCCTTTTGCCTGAGTTCGGAGGTGGAGGCCCCCACCATGACCAATTCCCTGAGTTCTTCGTCGATCTCCATCACTTCATATAGTCCGACCCTTCCTTTGAAACCGGTGTTGTGGCATTTCTCACAGCCTTTAGGCTCAAAAATCTTTACGGATTTGGCCTCTTCCGGAGAAAAACCGATATCGATCAGCGTTTGGGCCGGAATCTTGGCCGGGGACTTACAATTATTGCAAAATCTTCTCACCAATCTCTGGGCCACCACCAGGCGAACGGCGCTGGAAACCAGAAACGGCTCGATGCCCATATTAATCAGCCTGGCAATGGTGGAAGGGGCATCGTTGGTATGCAGGGTGGAGAGCACCATATGACCGGTTAATGAAGCTTTTATGGCAATATCCGCTGTTTCAAAATCCCTGATCTCCCCCACCAGTATGATATTGGGATCCTGCCTCAAGAAAGACCTCAAGGCAGCCGGAAACGTCAGACCGATTTGTTCCTTAATATTCACCTGATTGATGCCAAAAAGATTAAACTCCACCGGGTTCTCAGCGGTAATAATATTGACTTCCTCGTTATTTAAATTGGAAATGGCCGAATAAAGGGTGTTGGTTTTCCCGGAACCGGTGGGACCGGTTACCAGCACAATTCCCCAGGGTTCCTTGATATTCCGTTCAAAACGCTGCAGCGACAGGGATTCAAATCCCAGTTTGGTCATATCCAGCATTAAATTATCTTTGTCCAGAATTCGGACGACAATCTTCTCCCCGTGGATGGTGGGCAAGGCAGAGACCCTCATATCCACCAGCTTTCTTCTCTCATTCACCGTCAGTTTGGTCTTAATCCTGCCGTCCTGGGGGAGTCTCCTCTCGGCAATATCAATACCGGCGATTAATTTCACCCTGGCGGTTACTTTATTCCTCAGGTTCATCGGCGGGGTCATATACTCATGCAGCACGCCGTCAATGCGTAATCTGACCCTGAACACCTTTTCATAGGGTTCAAAATGGATGTCCGAGGCCCCTTTGGATATGGCATCCCGAAAAATGAGGTTGACCAGTTTGATGGCCGGTGCATCTTCATCCATCTCCCCGATCCCCAAATCCTCGTCTTGCATTTCCTCCAGTACTTCAAGGGCGGCTTCCTCATCCCCCATTTCGATCTCATCCAGAAATTTCTGGGCCTCTATACCTGTTGAAGAACCGTAATATTTATCGATAGCTTCCAGGATGGAACTTTCCGGAGCAATAACGGCCTGAATACGCAGGTTGGTGGAGAAACGAATCTCTTCCTGGACAAATAAATTGGAGGGGTCGGCCATAGCCAGGGTTAAAATCGAACCGATTCGATGCACCGGGATCACCACATTCTTGCGGGCAATCTCCGGTTTAATCAATTCCAACACCTTCTCATCGATATCAAATTTTGATAAATTGATAGAAGGATAACCGAATTGCTTGCTCAATGCCTGAGCGATGTCCTCTTCGGTAATGTAACCCAGACGAATGAGAACACTACCCAACTTTCCCGGTTCTTTTTTCTGCATCTCCAGGGCATGCTGCAACTGTTCCTGGGTGACTTTATTATCGTTTAACAGTAATTCTCCAAGCTTCATCGTCTTTTCATACAAATTCCGCCTATATTCTAAAGAAAAACAACGTAGATGTCAATTCGTTAATTCAAAATTATTTTATGATAAAGAATCCGGAAATTGCCAGATTTTTCAGGGTACCGCTGCTGTCGAGGCCCAGGGCAATATCCACGATGATACGATTCATGTTAAATCCCAGGCCAAGGCCGTACAGTACAGCGGACTCTTTGCCAAAAAATTTCTTTTCCGTCAGGTCATTTAACAGACCGGCCCGCAAAAAAAACGTATTGTTAAAAAAGCCTTTTTCAACGCCGATGGAAAGGGGCTGCATCTCTTCGCCATTATAAAGTAGTTCACTTTTAGCCACGTCCACATCCAGATAAATCCCCCACTGGGGATTGGGCCGGTAAGCGATGGCGGCGATGAGGCGCTTGTTTAGTACAATCTCCTTTTCGGCCACCTTGATAGTGGGGCTGCCCACGTTTTTATACACCAGGCCAACCCGGAAATATCGACCTATATCGGTGATCACCGAGAAATCGGCAATCAACTTAGAGAATTTCTCTTCCGCCGACTCCCAGCCGAATTCAAGGTAAGAGTGGGTACTCCAATCTTTCTCGAATGTACCATCCACGATGGGGGAATTGAATTCCGTCACTTTTCCATTTAAATAGTGTAAACTAATGCCGAAGCGGATGAGTCTCGTTAAGTCCAGGGAATAGGCGATCGAAAATTGCTTATAGCGAAGGCCGATAAAATTCAACTCCAGCGAGGCGATATCCTCATTGGTTACGCTCTCCACATCCTTATTGAAAATGTCGCTAACCACCGGATTTACCACTGCCGTATCCACCAGGGAGACCGAAATACCGAAATTCCTGGACACATAACCCGGTATGTTGCCCCGGGCCCCATACATGCCGTTTCTGGCATGAAACAGCCGGTCCAATTTACGGAATACATCCGCCCTGTCCGTGCTGTTGAAACCGGAGAAATTCTTCAGATCAAACCCCAGGACTTCATTAAAATCGTCCACGAAATTTTTGTAATCCATATAGCTGTGCTGGTACTGGTATCCGGAAATGGGAAAAGGCACGGTCGATAAATTGGCGGCATTCAAAAACACGGCATTCACATCGTAATTAAGGGCAGACGAGGCATACCCCAATGACAGCGAACGGGCCCCATAAAATCCCGGGATAATCGAAAATAAATTCACCTTTAGACCGACAACCAAAAATCCACCTACGAGTGTAATGATTAATGTTTTCTTCATCTTTGTATATAATACATTATTATAACCGAAAATGTCAACCACCAAAATAGCTTGCCCTCCCCCAATATTTATTTTTATAAACAGAATTTGATTGAAATTTCACT
>CBFDCR010000084.1:0-21898 GCA_965603365.1 uncultured bacterium | reverse complement strand
AAACTGTCGGGGAATTTAAACAACTTTTTGTCTCTTTTATTATAACCTATGCAAAGGGGTGTAAAATCGGCCCGGCTGGATACGGTTGTCCGGTTGACAATTCCGTTAAATCGCCCTATTATTAAAATCGCCATGGACAAGATCGACAATGCGCACGACCACTTCTTAAGCGGATTTTTGTCGAGAATGGAGGTGACATTATGCCGACATTAGCGCAAAGATGGGTAGAACAAGGCGTGGAAACCGGAATCAAAGAAGGGAAAAAGATTGAAAAAATCGAGATTGCTAAAAAGTTGATAAAAAAGGGTATTGATTTAAATATTATAGCCGAATCCACCGGTCTACCCAGAGAAGAGATCGACGAACTGGCAGTACAGGAATAAACAGACGGTATTGAGTGCCAGGTTTTTTTGGGTGGCCGGGGGTGCAAAAAATTCCTTTTTATTTGTGACTTCATGATGTCTTTATCTTCCTTTCGGGAAAGTCAATAACCTCTCCGCCGTCTTCGTCCACCTCAAAACTGTTGACCAGCTTTTGCTGGCCCTCCAGTAGTGCCTTGGTATAGTGGGAGGTGGTGGCGGATGTCATCGTGACCCAGGGTCTCCTTGAGGGATATCAGGTCGCCGCCGTTCAAAAGGGTGTAGGTGGCGAAACAGTGCCGTAAGTCGTGGAAGCGGAAATCCTTGATACCGGTTCGCCTGAGCAGGCTGTACCAGGCCGTCTTGATATCCTGGAGCGGTTGGCCGGTGTCGGGATTCTCAAACACATAGTCCCGGCCGCCCCGGTTCAGGTAAAGGTGGGAAAACAACCGTTTCATCGACCGGTTTAAGGGAATCCGCCGCAATTTCCGGGATTTGGTCTTCTGAACCGTGATAAATCCCTGATCCACATTGACCTGGTTCCAGTGCAAATTCAGGATCTCACCCCTTCGTGGTAATCGCAGATCTCGTGCAAATAGAGATCGCCGAAATAGACGATCAGGTTCTTCAGCAAACTGATGTCGGTCAGGTAACTCCTCTTGCCAGGCACCGACACCCGCTCGATATAGATCATGGCAAAGTCGGAAAACAAGACCCTGGCCACCTCGTCCACATCCAGCAAGTTTTTGCCGCTAAACAGTCCTGCCCCCCTCTTTCTCTTGAGTTTCCGGTAAAAGCCTATGGCCCTGTCAAAGGCCTCCCGGCAGCCCTCTCCCTTCATCCCTTTAAGCTCATCAAGTAGATTCTCGATCTCTTCAACCCTTTGTCAACAAACAGGATTCCATCTATCACACAATCAAAGAACGCCGGAGACCGGAAGACAATTGTTTTTGTCAATACAAGTTCAAAAATCGAAGAAAACGAGAGACGGCAAGAATTCGGGAGAAAAAAGGAGGTCTGGAAAACCGCTGTTATCAAGCTTGTTGGAACCAGGTGGTCACTATTTGGTCACCAAAATGGGAGTTGGGAAAATGGCGGGTCTGGAAACGTTGATTATGAGTAAGCCGATGGGCGGATTCGAACCGCCGACCTTTTGATTACGAATCAAGCGCTCTACCGACTGAGCTACATCGGCCTTTGTGGCTGTTGATGGGCTTATTATAAGCGATTCGCCGCATTTTGTCAAAGGAGGAGGCGCTTAATTGATTACTTATTGTGCTTTTCATCTTTCAGGATCTCGACGGCTTCTTCGGGGGGGATGGGGTTGATATAAGTGCCGGTTCCCAGTTCGAAACCTCCTGTTCCGCTGACCAGGGGAACGATTTCCAGGTACCAGTGAAACCACTCGCGGCAGTCTTGATGGAAGGGGGAATTGACGAGGAGCCAATGATAGTCGGGATGATCCAATACCCGGTTTAGGCGTATGACGGTATCCTTGAGAGTTTCCGCCAGGGGAGTGAAGACCGTATCCGGAACTTCCTCAAACCGGGCACCGTGCTCAATGGGAAAGAGTCTCAACTCGAAGGGGAATCTGGAGGCATAGGGGGCGGTGACGATGAAATCGGTATTTTCAGTTAAGAGCCGCTGTCGATTTCCCCTTTCATGGAAGAGGACATCACAGATGAGGCACCGCTCCTTACGGTCGAAGTGTTCCCCGGCCGTTTTTAGTCTGGCCTCTACCGGAGGGGGTATTATGGGCAGGGCAATCACCTGGGAGTGGGCATGGGGGATGGTGGCACCGGCCCGGGGGCCGTGGTTTTTAAAAATCTGGATATATTTCAAGCGGATATCTTTTTTGAGATCCAGGAGCCTAACTTTATAGGTTAAAAAAATTTGCCGAATACTTTCTACATCCATATCCTCGATCCCGACACGGTGGCCGGGGGTCTCAATGACCACCTCATGGGCACCGATGCCGCTCAGCCAATCATAGGGGCCTTCGGCTCTCCGGCTCAAACTTCCTTCTACCTTTAGGGCGGGAAACTTGTTGGGCACCACCCGCAGGCGCCAATCCCTCTCGTTGGCATTACCTCCCTTTGGCCTGAGAGCAAAAATTTCAGGGGGGGTCATGGCCTCGTTGCCCTCACAGAAGGGACAGTGAGCCGCAGAGAAATTCTCCGTACCGGGATACTCAAAATATTGGGGGCGACTCTTCCTGTCGGGCGCAAAGATCACCCATGTAAAGCTGATGGGGTCCCGTCTCAACTCCGGCATGGTAGGCTACTCCTCAAAGGCATGCTCCAGGTGATCGATCTTGAAGCGGCCGTCCTCGCATAGCATGGAAATGACATCAAAGCGGGCTTTGTAATTCTCGAAATGTTTCTTTTCATAATATACCTTTGCCCCCCGGATTAATCGCCGTATCTTCCGTTCATCCACGAATTCTTCGGGAAAACCGAACTCATCGGAGCCGCGGGCTTTGACTTCGATAAATACAATGGTATCGTCATCCCGGGCGATGAGGTCGAATTCGACGCCGACGATGCGGAAATTCTGTTCCAGGATTTGATAGCCCTGTCCTTCCAGGTACTTCCGGGCCGCCTGCTCTCCTCGACGGCCCAGACGGGAGGTATTCGTGCCTTTCACCGCTGCCTTACGAAATCCTGGTCCGTTTCTCCACCATCTTTATATTTAACTTTTCGAGTTCCTTTAGCACCGGTTCATATATCTCTTCGGTCACCGGGATCTGGACACCCTTTAACCGGATCTTCTCCTCTGCCATCAGCTTGACTCCGATGGCCAGGGGCAGACTCACGGTCCGGGCCATGGATGTGTCGCCGTCAGGAATGCCGAAATCGATCAAGGTGGAGGTCATCAAGTCCCTGGTTTTATCTGCATTTTCAACCGTGAATTTGTGTTGAAGAATGATCATATCCTTCTCACCGGCTTTGTAAAACAACTTCTCCTGCAACCGGTCGCTGAGGATATCCAGATAATTATTCTGATCCGGCACGGTATCGTCACCAAAGAGGCCCAACCATTCCAGGCGCTCGATTACCGGCGAATCCACGGGCAGCCCGACTCTTTCGGCGGTCTTAGCCTTCACATCTTCACCTTCAACTGCCCCCACCAGTCCGGCCATCTCCTGCTTAAAGGAGAGACCCTTTAGGCCTTCAACCGGGGTTTCGTCCACCATGCCCAGATCCACGATTTTTTTGAAGGTCTCGCACCAGCCGATATTTCTATAGGTTCCCCGCATGACTGTTTCCGCCTCTTTTAGGCCGTAGAGTTCCTGATAGGGCATGGAATCGCGATTGGGGTACACTTCCAATTTACCGATGTTCTCGACCTCTTCGGTTCTGACATTCAAAAACAGATCTTTGCCCACGATATCTACAAGTTTACCGTTTTCCAGATACCGGGCCGAACTGCGGGAGGCCAAAACAACACCCCGGGGACTCCAGGAAAATTTGTAGCCAAAGGGATTGTCGTTGTCATCCGGAGCCGGCAGCCCGCCGCAGTAGGAATAAAAGCGAACGATTTTTCCCCCTTCTCCATGAACTTCATCGATAATCTTCATGGCCGACATGTGGTCGATGCCCGGGTCCACTCCCATCTCGTTTAAGAACAACAGGCCTCTGGCTCTGGCTTCGTCGTCCAATTTTTTCATATCCTCACTCACGTAGGAAGTGGTGGCCATCTCTTTCCCATTTTTCAGGCACAGTTTGGCTACCTTCAGGTGATGGATCCAGGGCAGCAGGCTAATAATGATATCGTTTTCCCGGATCAACCGTTCCAGTTCTTCCTGGTTATCCACCAATAGTTGACGGGCCAGACCGTTTTTAAAACCCTCTACCAATCTTTCGGCCTTGCTGACCGTTCTCGAGGCCACCGTTACCTGTAAATTGTTCTGCTTCAACAGATAGGTAACCCCCGGTTTACTCACCAATCCGGCACCCAGCACTAAAATGTTATGCTTCATCATACCTCCTGTTTTTAGTTTTAGTATGGATTTATTCTAAAAATTGCCGCATATATTCGTAATCTTCGGTCAAACGGCCGTTGTACAGAATCACTGCTCTCCTGGCCACTTCCGATAGATCCAGTTGCTTGAAGTCCCGGCTGTAATCGGCGGAAACGATATCGTTGACATAGTTTTTGAGTACCGCCGAAAATTCGAGGGACGACTCCCGGGGAAACTCACAGGGCAGGTTGTCTACCGCCATCACCGTTACCCCCAACCGGCTGGTGCCATCTTCATACGCATCCTTGTCGGCAAAATAGCTGAAGGTGGGTTGATCGGGATCGGTAACTTTATGGGTAATCTCGATGGCACCGTTAATATCGCAGCTTATATCGCCGATGACCTTCAGATTCAAGTTGGACTTTAAGATGGTGTTGTTTTTTAAATACTCTCCGGTCACCAGCCGGGGATACTCTTCGCTCCAGAAGATACAGTTGACCAAAATTTGCAGATAGGGAATGTAATTTTCAAATACGGGAATATATTTTCCCGGATGGCCGTAATAATCCTGAAGGTCAAACTCACCCTGTTTGGGCTTTACCAGGTCTTCCTCCTTGAAGACCACCTTATAGAGATTGTAGGTGTCTGCCGAGAAATTCTCATAATTGGCCGCCAGTATTTGGGGGGAGACGACCTTGAAGGGCAGCAGGTTAAAAATCTCCTGGGCCCCCCGGGACACATTGCCATAGCCGGCAAATCCCACTACCAGCGGGCTCAATTCAAGGGGAAGGCCGTGATCGTTTATCTCTTCACCGATCATTGAGATCTCGTCTCTGGCAACATCCAGGGAATCATATTGATAGGGCTGTTTAATCCTTGCCAACGGGGTATCGTAACCCAACAATTTCATTTTTTGACCATAGGCATGCAGGGTTTCGATCATGCCGGCCAGGCCGGCATACCGCCCGAAAAAGATCAATCGCCGGTTTTTTTCGTCCAGAAATCTCTCGTAATCCAGGAGATTGACATTCAAATCCATCATTAGCCGCAGCATCGGCATATTGTAAGATTGTCCCTTGACCGTATGAGAGAAAAAAACATAGGTTTTACCCCTCTCGAACAGATGAGAAGGAATCTCTTTGACGGCAAAAATCGCCGATGCCCGACACAAATCTTCGTTAATTTCGGCTCCCGCATCCCGGTATTCGGCATTGCTGAAAATCCGGATGGGAGACGGCTGCACAATGGTGTGAATGCCAAATTTTTCTTTCAGTTCCCGCACATCACCGGGGACCAGCGGTGTCCTGCGTTCCCACTTGTTCTTGTCTTCTCTGCGAATACCGATAATCCTGCTCTTCTCGTTCATGGTCGCCTCTTCAGGTACAATGTGAAATGTAACCTACAATCTATCAAACTCATCTCAGGAAGTCAACCGCTTCGGGCTTTTTTGGGCCTTTTATTTGCGTTTCATTAGTTTTTCGATATCTTCCAGGGGGAATCGGGCGATAATGGGGCGCTGGTGGGGGCAAAAATAGGGGTTGGTGGATAAAAAGAGATCCCGCACAATCTGTTTCATCTCTTCCGCCATCAACTTGTGATTGACTTTAATCGCACTCTTGCAAGCCACGGTGGACAGGGCACTGTCCTCAAGGGCGATATCACCGTCTTCCAGGTGAATCACCTCTAATATCGTATCTTTTATATCCTTTTCTCCTAAAATCTGGGGAATCTTCTTCACATCGAAGGCATTGCCGCTCAAGGGCCGGATCTCAAACCCCAATTTCTCCAGGATGTCGAGTCTGGTATCATCCAGGGCCGTGGCCTCCGACGTCGATAATTCGATAATCACCGGGAATAATGGCGAGATGGAAGCGACCTTATTCTGGCGAAATGCCTCCTTTAGCCGGTCAAAATTGATTCGCTCATGGGCATTGTGTTGATCGATGATCATCAGTTCTTTCTCTCTCTCCATCACAATGTAGGAATCCTGAAATTGCCCTAACAAAACAAAGCTCTCATCGGCATCCGCCTGAAGGTGGAAACTCTGGGGGAACAATTGGCCTTGAGAAGGTTGTATAGTTGACCTGCTCCCGGTATCCCGCCGGCCGCCAAAATCCACTTTGACTTCAAAATGCCCTTCCGGCAAGAAGGAGCTTTCGATAGCATTCTTGATCAACCGATAGATCCGGCCAGAATCTCTAAACTTGATCTCCAGCTTCATGGGGTGGATGTTCACGTCGATTTCCGCTGGCGGGACCTCCAGCAGCAGTATCCCCACCGGGTGCTGGTGTTTTTCCAGATAGCTCCGAAATGTATTGTTGAGGGCGGCGAACAGTGTCTTTTCCCGCACCGGACGGTCATTGACAAAAAAGAATTGATGCTTCTTGGCCGAAACACCGGTGTTCAACTTCGATACAAAGCCGCGACAGCGGTGATGATCCCACTCATAGTCCAGGGGTTGAAGGGAATCCAATAGATCCTTGCCAAAGATCTGGTAAATCCGATCCTGCAGATTATCTGCCTTTTGATACCTGAAGATGCTCCGGGACTGGTGGTGTAAGGTGAAGGTAATATGGTAGTGGGGCAGGGCGATGGACTCAAGAAAGGAGACAATTTGGTTCAATTCGGTACGTTCACTCTTTAAAAATTTACGCCGCACCGGGAAGTTGTAAAAGAGATCCCGCACTTCGATCGAGGTGCCCCGGTTAAAAGAGATCTTCTCTTTTTCGATGATCCGGCCGTTTTCTAAAACACAATAGGTGCCGATACCCTCTTCGTTATCGGCGGTCTTTATTTCGATCCTTGAGACCTCTAGGATGGAAGCCAGGGCTTCGCCCCTGAATCCCAGGGTCAGCAGACGGTTCAGATCCGACAGTTCCTGTAGCTTTGAGGTGGAATGCCGTTGGAAGGCCAGATGGATGTCGTCATCGGCAAATCCCTCACCGTTGTCGCCGATCCGGATCAATCGCTTCCCCCCCTCGACGAGCTCGACGTCGATCTCATCGGCCCCGGCATCGATGGCATTCTCCACCAGCTCCTTGACTACCGATAGCGGCCGCTCCACCACCTCGCCGGCGGCGATTTTATGAAATACATCCTCTGTCAACTCGACAATTTTTCCCATGCCACAATTTTACCACAATACCTTAACTCCCCCAAACGAAAATCTGTCTCGGTGCATGCAGAAGATGGGCGCCGTCTGATGTCTGATTTTAGGAGCGGCTAAAAATTGACAAAGGGGGCTGAAATCACTATAATAAGGGTATGGAACCTCTGGAAATGGAGAATTTGCATATATGCAAATTTGGCGAAAATGTCTTGCAATTAAGGGCAAAGAATATCACCAATATAGATGAGAAAATCGTGAAGCTGGCCGAAGCCATGCGTAAAATCATGTATACTGCAAACGGTATCGGGCTGGCGGCGCCGCAAATCGGCGAATCCATTCGCCTGGCGGTGGTGGACATATCCTTCGGCGAAGATCCCGACGAATTCATGGTGCTGATCAACCCGGAGATTGCCGGAGCCGAAGGTATCGAAGCGGGCAACGAGGGCTGCCTGTCGGTGCCGGGAATTACCTTGCCGGTGAACCGGAAAACCGGCGTTCACCTGAAAGCCATCGATCTACAGGGCAACGAAATAAACCGGGAATTCGAGGGGCTCAAGGCCAGGGTCATGCAGCACGAGGTGGATCACCTGAACGGCACCCTGATTTTGGACCGGGTCTCCTCATTAAAACGGCAATTTGTGAAGAAGGAGATCAAGAGGCTGCAGAAGAATGGCAAATGGTAAAATTATTTTTTTCGGCACCCCCGGCATTTGCCTGCCCTTCCTGGAGAAACTCAAAGAGAACTTTGATATCCGATTAATCATCACCAGCCCCGACTCTGTAGGCGGCAGACACCGTACGAAAATCATTCCGGCAGCGAAGGGCTTCGCCCTGGAGAACCGGATCGAACTGGCCCAACCGGAGACCCTCAAATCTCCTGACCTGGTGGAGAAGATAAAGAGGAAAAAACCGGCTATCGGCGTTGTCATCGCCTATGGAAAGTTGATTCCCAAAGTCGTGTTTACCATCCCGACGCATAACACCATCAATGTGCATTTTTCCCTGCTCCCCGGCTACCGAGGCGCGGCCCCGGTGCAGCGGGCCATCGAGAACGGGGACACCTTTACGGGTATAACCATTTTTGAGATTAACCGGAAAATGGACAGCGGCGATATCTGGGCCCAGAAGCGATTCGAGATCTTCCCCGATGACACCAGCCAAATATTGTTTGAGAGACTCAGCCGGGAAGGTGCCCCTTTTCTGGTGATGACGATCAACCGGATCCTCGACAATAAAATCCAGAAGCGGCCCCAGGATCATGAAAAGGCCAGCCATGCCCCGATGGTGGCAAAGGAGGAGGGGCGAGTCGATTGGAACCTGTCGGCCCGGCAGTTGTACAATAAATTTCGGGCCTTCACCCCCTGGCCGGGATTGTTTTTTTACCTGAACCAGCAATGTGTCAAAATAAAAAAGCTAAGAGTCTACGAGGAACCCCGGGAGCTGAAGGCCCTGCTGACCGGCAAAAAAGCCGGCGACATCATCGGCGTGGATAAGAGCAGCCTCAAAGTGTGCTGCGGCAATCAATCGGTCCTGGAAATCATCGAAATGCAGCCCGAATGCAAACGCCCCATGACGCCGCACTGCTACGCCCTGGGCCACCCTCTACCACCCTCTCTCAACGATTAAGCAAGAAACCCGTCAGAGCCTTGAAACACTTAGAACCCACCTACCGAATATTAAGCCGGTATTATGCCCGGCCGGAGACAAACCTGAAACGCCTGCTCTCCCACCATCTGGAGCGATTAAAAGAGGGAGAATATGCCAATATTTCTCGAACTGTTTACGGCACCGTCCGAAACGATCAACGCTTGAGCCATATCATTCGACATTTTTCCAGAATCGAATACCAGAAGCTGCACAGGGACGCCCTTATTTTGCTTAAAATTGGCATCTATCTGCTGGTTTTTTCCGAAGCCTTCCCGGATTATGCAGTGGTAAACGAAGTCGTGAGCCTGGCCAACAACGATGTTAAAGGTTTCATCAATGGGATGCTCAGGAATATCGCCAGGAACCGCCAAAAAGTCCAAAAACTCATTCGATCCATTCAGGAACCCTGGATCAAATATTCCATTTCGGAAACGCTGATACGGAACCTGGAGGATATTTCGGTACACCCGGAAATAGACCTGGAATACTTAAATACCGAGCCGGTATTCCATCTCAGGGTAAATGCCGGTACGGCCACCTATGAAGATCTCCGACGCCGATTGATGGAGGGGGGTATAGAATTTCGGGAATGTCCGCGTTTTTTTTCTTTTGAAGTCAAGCAGGCCGGTACGATCATCCGGGAGATTATCCGTCAAGGTCGGGGCTACTTTCAGAACACCGCTGCCCAGATGATCTCCATGATCGCCGGCCGGTTTTCTCAGAAATCGGTATTCGACTGCTGTGCCGCCCCGGGTACAAAGGCCATCACCCTCGGTCAATTACGGCCAAACTGCCGGGTCTTTGCCGCCGACATTAACCTTAACAGAATGTTGTTGATGAAGACCTCATTAAAGCCTCCACACGTCGCCAACTTGCACCTGCTGGTCACGGATATCATCACCCCGGGTCTCAAAACCCGGTTCGACCTGATCCTGGTGGATGCCCCCTGTACGTCCTCCGGTACCCTACGGAAAAACCCGGACCTGAAATTAAAAATCGACGAGGCTCTCATCCGGAAAAATGCCGAAAAACAACAACAAATCCTGCAATCCGTTATCGCCAACTTTCCGGGTGCCTACATCCTCTACTCGGTCTGTTCTTTTATCAAAGGGGAGACCGAAGACATCATGAAAAGTATAGCCAAAAATAAAAAGATCGACCCCATCGATATTTTGCCCGTATTAGAAAAATACGGCTTTAACTGTAAAAGGGCCGACTTCGGCGTCTACCTGCTCCCCACCCCCACCCTCAACAACGACATCTTCTACATCTCCCTCTTCAAAATATAATACACGTTAACAATGAAAAAATTGTTGAGAGTATTTGTTTAATCCCAGAGGGCGAGTTTCATTTCGTAGGGATCTGCCATGAGGGGGTGCTGGGGCGTAATGCGGATTTTGAAGCCGAAATCGCCCGTCTTTTTACAGACCAGATGACCGGAGAATATGTATTCGCCATTTCCCGCCTCCTTGACCTCTGGCAAACTTTCAACCTCCGACTCTTTTAACAGACCATCCCCTCCCATATTGCCGTAATAGACGCCCACCTCGACATCATCCGGCTTGATTTTTCCCAGGAAAACACGCACCTCAACTTTAATGCGGTCGCTGATCTTATACTGCTGTTGTTCATCGTAAACCACCTGTGTTACCCTGATATTGTTAAAGTCCTTTTTAACCTGATCTTGCCATTGGATAAAATCCCGGGACTGGTTAAAGTCATCCTGGCTCAGGGACCGGTAATACCGGGCCGCCTTCCGGTAAAACAGTTGGTTATAATCCATGACCATGCGCTGGGTGTTATAAACAGAGGCGATGGAAACAAAGGCCCGCTTCATGATCTTGATCCACTCACGGGGCAGACCGTAGGAATCCCTCCGGTAAAATAGGGGAACGATGTCATTCTCCAGGATCGAATAGATGGCTTTACTCTCCACCTCATCCTGGTAATGCCGATCCCGGTACTCCTCGCCGCTGCCGATGGCCCAGCCGCTGGTGTGATCATAGGCCTCGTCCCACCAGCCGTCCAGGACACTGAGGTTTAACACACCGTTGGCAGCGGCCTTCATCCCGGAGGTTCCGCAGGCTTCCAGGGGCCTCAAGGGACTGTTCAGCCACACATCCACCCCTTGCAGCAGGCAGCGGCCCACTTGAATGTCGTAATTTTCAATAAATATAACCTTCTTGATCAACTGGTTGGCATTGATAAAATGGATGAGACTCTCGATGACCTTCTTACCCTCCTGATCCTGGGGATGGGCCTTGCCGGCAAAGACCAACTGCACCGGCCGCTCAGGGTTATTGATGATCCTCAACAGTCTATCGGGATCTTTCAAGATCAGGTTACCCCGCTTATAGGTAGCAAAACGGCGGGCAAAGCCGATGGTGAGGGCTTCGGGATTCAACGCCTCCCGGGCCTCATCTATCAACAAACGGGAGGCTCCCTTATTCATCAACTGGAGCTGAAGCCTCTCTCTGACAAAACGGACCAACTTTCGCCGGCAATATTCATGCACATTCCAGATCTCCGGGTCCGGGATATTTTCGATTTTTTGCCACAATGCCGGCTGGTCCTGTTTAAACTGCCAATTGACGCCAAAATAGCGATCCAGCAACTCCGCCATCTCAAAGGATACCCAGGTGGCTACATGCACTCCGTTGGTGATGGCTTTGATGGGGATGTGTTCGTGGGGTATCTGGGGCCAGATATTTCTCCACATTTTTCGAGAAACCCGCCCATGGAGCCGGGAAACCCCGTTAATGTAGGTGGAATTGCGGATCGCCGCCACGGTCATGGAGAAAGGTTCCTGGGGGTTATCCGGCTGAACCCGTCCGAACTTTAAAAAATCTTCAATAGAAATCCCCAGCTCCTGGGCATAATTCTCAAAATATTTATGCATCAATCCCGAGTCGAACACGTCGTTTCCTGCCGGCACGGGGGTATGAGTGGTAAAAATCCCCGATTTTCTGGACACTTCAATGGCCTCGGCAAAAATGAGAGAGTGCTTCTTCATCAGTTGTCGGGCCCGCTCAAACGCGGCAAAGGCAGAGTGTCCCTCATTCATATGAAGAACCGACGGCGGCAGCCCCAGTTTTTTGCACAACTGCACACCACCGATACCCAGCAGAATTTCCTGTTGGAGCCGCATCTCCCGGTCGCCGCCGTATAATTGGGCCGTCAATTTCCGGTCCGCTTCACTATTTTCGGGAATATCGGCATCCAATAAAAAAATAGGGATACGCCCCACCTCCAATTTCCAGGCCTTCAAATATATTTTTCGATTGGCCAGTGCCATTTCTATCTCCAGGGAACCCCCATCTTCCCCTTTAACCTCTTTGATCCCCATATTGTGGAAATCATAGGTGTTGTAGAATTCCTGCTGCCAGCCATCCTGATTGAGATATTGTTGAAAATAACCGTTCCGGTAGAGCAGTCCCACCCCGATCAGATTCAGGTTCAGATCACTGGCAGATTTGATATGGTCGCCGGACAGTACCCCCAATCCACCGGAGTAAATGGGCAGCGATTCGGTCAGCCCATACTCCATGGAAAAATAGCCGATCCGGCTCTCTTTTCCCTCCTGTTCAGGCTTGAGGGCAGATAGATAATCCATGAATTTTTTATGGACTCTCTGCACCTCCACCACATAGCCTTCATCACTGGCCAGTTCGTCGAGCCTGACCTGATCGACTTCCATTAACATTTTAACAGGATTACCCCTGACCCGCCGCCATAAATCCCCATCCATGCGGATATATAATTTTACCGCTTCGGGATTCCAGGAAAACCATAAATTATAGGCCAGATCATTTAAAGGGCTCAATTTTCCCGGGATATCGGGTACCACCTTGAATGTCTTAAAAACCGTCATCGCTGTCAAAACTCCTTTTCACTTATCACCCATTATACGATATACGGCATTTGAGGTAAAGAAAAATGGCTCAATTATAATCCCCGACTTCCGGATTCGGGAGTTTTACAATTTCGAAATCAATTCGGTTTTGTATCTGTTCACATAAAAATTGAGTTTCCCGGGAATGATATCCTCGGTGGACACCACAATCAAGAAAAATTCCCGGGTCAATTCGTAGACGTCTAGTAAACTCTCATTTACTTTTAACTTCATCGAATAGGATTTAGGGGTAAACCGGGCACGACTAATCTTAGAAACGATATCTGCCATTTCGGCGCCGATCAATTCCAGATCGACCCCCACCTCCCCAAACCGAGTCTCCTCTAATCCTAAGCCATCTTTACCCCAGATCCCCACCAGTCGTATCTCCGGATTATGGGAATAAAGTTTCGTAAAAAAACCTTCAAACAAATTGCTCCCCCTTCTTTTGAATCAACCGTAAAAACTCGGTCAATCTTTGAATTTTCTTCTGCCGAATCATCACCGCCTTTACTTCAACTATTTTCTTCAAGAAACGCTCATCCTGGCTCAGATTATAGATCTTTTGATAGATACCGATGGCCTCCTCGTAGAGCCCCTGTGACAGATAGAGCTCGGCGGCACTTTCGGTCACGAAATCCATATCCTCTTCATCGGCACCGCCTGCAGCATCTTCCGGTTGTTCAGGGGCTGTCTCGGCAGCAAATTCTTTATCCCAATCCACCCTGTCAAAATCCTCCAGCCCCCCTAAATCTCTCACCTCCTCTTCTTTATCTTCCCTTGCCTCAAAGCCTTCTATCTCAATTTTGATGTCATCATCGGCCCGTTCAAACTCTCCCTTCAGCACTTCCTTCTGTTCGGCCTGTGTCTTTTCTTTGAGGCGGCTTTTCTCGATTTCTCTGGCGATATTATTCAGGAATGCCTCCGGCGCAGTATCCTCCGGCAGCGTATCGCCTTTGGAAATGGACCACCTGGCCTTCTTCTCTTCTGTCTTCGAGGTTTTGGGTGCCTCTTCCTTCGCTGCGGTTTGATACACATTGGTGGTGCGGCTCACATCTTTTTCTTCTACTTCGGCTGCGGTTTTCTCTTCGGCCGGCTGCTGGGCGGGCTGTTTCTGCACAGCCTCTATTCGGTTTAAAGCCTCTTTGGCACTGACATTAAAGGGATCCAAGAACAATATTTTATGGTAATATTCCCGGGCCTCATCGGCCTTATCCAGATGCACGCACACATCGGCCCATTCCTGCAGTATACTGACATTATCGGGAAAAGAGTCCATCAATTGGATCAGAACCGATTCTGTCTCCTTCCAGCGTTTGAGTTCCTTTAGGATCTTGACGTACAGGAAATTGATCTGAAACGAGTGGGAATACTCCTGGTGAAGTTTTTCGGCTAAGTCGGCGGCCTCGGAAAATTTCCGCTGCCAGAACAGGTTTTCCAACGCCGCCAATTGTTCTTTTTCCTGCTTCAAGTCTGCCATCTTAATTTAATCAATTTTAAACCATCTAAATTAATAACAATTTTCTAAATACACTTTAATGATTTATATAGTTAACCTTCCTGGTTAACACTAATCGTTTGCGGTGAACCTTGTACGCCTGTCGGCGATATTGCCGTTATTTCAATGGTACTGCTTCTGTTCACTCCACTTGGATTGGCATCTACACGGAAGAACACCGAAGCGGGAGTTGTCCCCGTTCCCGACGCAGGAGAGGTAATGTGAATCCAGTTTGCTCCGGATTGTACCCTGATGGTAATCACATCGTCGGTAGTACTGTTAAACACATATATCTCAAAGCCGCTTCCACTCACACTCGTTAGATCAAAAGAGGCTGGCGTGGCTTGCAGGGTGGGATCGACCGGATCCGGTATCAACACAAAATTATAAGGCCCGGTATCGCTGTACAGGGAGAATCCAATGGTATAACCGGCACTGGGTTCAACGGTATAACCGTCGAGAGAGCCCGCTTCAATGGTGCCAAACCAGCCCCAGGGGGCATAAAAATCGTAACTGCCGGATGACCGGGTTACGGTAATGCCGGCATTCTCGAAGATAACGGGCAGACCGGCAAAACCGCCACCTTCCTGACTGGACGCGTATCCCCAGATCCGGATGACCTCTTTCTTATCATAGGGAATGAGGCGGACGGAAACATACTCGTGGACTTCGTACAGGGGAGGCACATTCTCCAGACGGCCGTCGTCCTTAAAGGTAGACTTGATGTTGATCTCCGTATCGCCGTACTTGGGATTCAAACCGGGAGGGATAAAATAGGTGATTTCGGCAATGCCGTTGGCATTGGTGACACGGGTATCGCTGACCAGATAACCGGTGAAGTAGCCATAGTCTCCCGCCTGGAACACAATAGTGCCATTGGCCACGGGGGTACCGTCGTTGTTCCTTGCTTTTATCCGGATAACGGTTCTCTTTTCCGGCAGGGAGGCCGGTACGTAAAGGGTGGCCGGATGGGCCGTACCGGTCAGAAATATCCGAAAGGCCGACGTATCCTTCATCCCCGGCTCTTCGACAGACGAACGCTTGCAGGAAGTAAGGCCCAGTGCCCCCACCACCGCTGCGATTAATATAACGATCATGTATCTCTTCATTTTCTTATGCCTCCATTTGTATTTATCGTTCATGGTGAGCCCCATCTATTAATCAGGATCGGCAAAATTGGCGCACCATACAGAGACGTAGCCGACCACAGGTTCGACCCGGTTGTCCCCTAAATCCTTGCCGTGGAAGGTCACTTTAGCCTCCAGCTTCAATATTTTTTCGGCGCCGCTTCTCACCAGATGGATCAGGGGGGGTTCAATCTTGGCGGTATGGGGGATCAAAACAAAGGGCAACTCGGTGGTGTCGGCGATCTCCACGATGGCATAGACCTTCTGGGAAAAACTGTAGGGCACATCCTGGCCCGGGACATTCTGCCCATCGGCCCGGGAATATTCCACGTCCACCTGGTCCACCACAATATCATTGTAATAGGTGGATTCTGCCGGCGTTTTGGCCGGGTCCAGTAGCTGGGCCGTTAATTCGGCCACACCGTTGTCGTTAAAGATACCGCCCTGGGTCAATACGTCTGAAAATATGGTGGTAGAACCCTCGGTTCCATCTAAATCTTTGCCGGTAACACTCAACACAACCAACCTGGACCCGGAGATGGTTTTATTCTCCACCGTATTACAGCCGGATAATACCAGGAGTAACGCAAAGGTAAAAATCACCAAAATATTTTTAATACCCATTCATTACCTCCTATTTTACGATTCGGGGAGTAATAAAAACGAGCAGTTCCCTTCTCCTCCCAAATCGAGACTTATTTTTAAATAAATTGCCTAATATCGGGATTTTACTCAAAAGTGGAACGCTATCCCTGTTGACGGAATCCTCGATCCGGTACATGCCGCCGATGACGATGGTGCCGCCGTCATTGGCCATCACCGAGGTCTTGATGGTCTGGGTGGTGATGGGGGGGATGCCGTTTACAGGGTTGGCAAAATCGGCGGCATTGTTTTTAATGTCGAGGGTCATAATAACCGTTCCCTTGGCGGTAATTTGCGGCGTGACCTTCAATTCCAGGGCCGCCGGTATATATTGCACGGTCACCGTATTGTTCTGAATGGTCTGCACCGGGATCTGCTGTCCCTGCTGCAGGATGGCCTCCATATTGTTCTGGGTGACAGTCTTGGGCGCAGAGATAATTTTGCCTTTCCCCTGCTTCTCCATGGCACTCAAGGCCATATCCAGCCGGAAGGTGTTGGCCACATTACCTAAAGAGAAGGACGTCCCGGAACTCCTGCCTGCAGCCGGCAGGTTGATGGCGTATCCACCGCCGGGCAGGGTACTGGGCATACCGGGGTTCTGGATATTGGAGATGGCGTCACCCACCACCCGGACGGAATTGGGGAACTTCAGGGTAGTCTGATTGCCGTAGGCGGCATCGGCAATCATATTGTAACCCCACTGGATACCAAACCCCTGTTCAAAATTGCCGGTGGTTTCCACGATCCTGGCTTCGATGGAGACCTGGGCATTGGGGGTATCCAGGGCGTCGATGAGGGTATCCAGCAATTTAATCCTTTCCGGTACTTCGGAAATAATCAACGTGTTGGAACGGTCATCCACCAGGATCTCACCCCGCTGGGTCAACTGTTTCTTCAAAATAGCGAACAACTGAGTTCCCTTGGCATAGCTCAACGAGCGGATGGTGGTGGTCAACTCGCCCTCCATTTCCCGGGCCTCTCTCAATTTTCGCCTCTGCTCCGACTCCCGGGCCAGTACGTCAGCCTTACCGATCCTCAGGATATTGCCTTCCAGAACCATATCCAGGCCATTGACTTTTAAAAACAGCTCCAGGGCTTGATCCCAGGGAACCTGAAAGAGCTCACTGGTGACCCTGCCGGAGACACCCGGGTCGATCATCATGTTTAACCCGGCAATCCGGGCAATAAACTTCAACACATTGATGAGGTCGGCATCTTTAAAATTAAAGTCGTACAAATCACCGGAATACTTCCTCTCACCGCTCTGAATGGTCTGTTTTAGATAGGTGACCTGATTCTTACCCTGATCATCTTGAACGCTTACGAAATTACCAGGCGGCGCCTGGGCGGCAACTTTTGATTTTTCCTCGGTAAAAAATTCTTCAGTGGCCCCCTTCATATCCAGGGGCTTTGCCTGTTCAAATGATGATGTCTCAGTCGGCTTCTCATCTGCCGGGGCCGGTATTGAACTGGAAGTCTCAGGCTCCTTCTCCGTAACATCTTTGACATTGGAAGCAGCTACAATATTATCGTCAGGTTGACTCTGATTGAAGAAGGCAACTTTTAATTTATTGCCTTCAAACCGAACCCGATAATTCTTTAGATAATGCAAATCAAAAACCAACCTGAACACATCCGGGGAATTGTAAGCACCCCGGAGGGCCTTTACATTGAGATGGTTGATTTCCCGATTAATGATCCTTGATCTGGTATTTTTCAGGTCAATGGCCAGTCGGACCGGGTTTTCAGGTATCGGGATAACCTTGTAATCGGCTTTTCGGGACATTAAGAGCTCAAGTTCTATCTCCCCCGGATCTCTTTTGCTGATGCGAACATCCTGGATCGAACAGTCTCCATCCACATTAGAGTCTATCGGCGACTTTGGGGGTGAATACTCTTTTGCTTTCTGCTGAGATCGAGTCTTCAGAGATCCCCCTTTTTTGATATTGGGAAACTCAATATAAAGGCCATTCTGATTGGTAAACACCCGATAGTTCACCTTATCCTTCAACCGGATTTCCACGTCAACATATGCCTCCTGTGGTACAATATTCACATTTTCAATGATGGGGGAATCAAATTCCAGTTTCGATTCAAGGAGGCTAACGTCCACATCCTTTATTCTCATAACGATCAATTCATAGTCATCCTTTTGAGGATAAAATAAATCAGGGATGGGAATGATCTCATCCGTAATAAAACGGAGCTGCACAAAATCGTTCCCCGCCAGATATTCGACGTCGGTTATGGCCAATTTGGCTTTCAGAAAGCCGGTGAGGCCCAGAACTAATATAATTAATGCAAAAGTTTTAAATTTCATTTTTGCTTTTCCTCCTCAGGACTGATTCTTTTTACGATAATTCTCTCCTTCTTGCCCCCTAAGGCAACGGTAAGGATCTTTTTAAATGTCACTGTTGAATTATCGATTTTAATAACTTCCCCATCATACACATTATCCCCGACTTTAATGACATAGGGCATATTGTCCGGTCCCACCACCATTGCTTTATAACTACCCTCTGAAAAAATAATGCCTCCAAGATCCAATTCATCGATCATCAAACCGGGTATGCCTTCGATGGCCTCTCGATTGTCCTTGATATTCCGCCCTTGCAGTAAATCCCAGAAAGGGTCCCGTCTTCCCATCGGGGTATAAATGAAGTCGCCGGGCTGTGCTTGAAGCCGGTTTTCATCTTCGCCTTGATTCGATACCACTTCTTGTTCTTGCGCATCCGCTTTTTCCGTCTGTTGGGAAAAAACCAGGAAAGATAAAATGAAAAATAATAATATGAAATATTTCATCTCTCTTCTCCTCGAATTATAGCCCATCACCTTCTCCTTCTTTTTGAACTCTTTTTCCGCTCAGCTTGTTCCCTGTACAGGTATGTGACGGCGGTGAAGCTCGCCTGAATGGTAAAATCCCGGGACATCCGGTTAAATGGGCGAATATTTAAATTGTCCACCGTAAAGATTTTTTTAATCTTTGAAAGTTGGTCAAAAAAGATCCCCAGGTTGTGATAGCTTCCTTCTATACTGATATTTATCGGTTTCTCGATGTAAACCTCCTTTCTCTGCTCTCCTCGGGGTGAGAAATTCACGATTTCCAGCTTTACATTCTGGATGATGGATTGTATATTTTTCAAAATCTGGCTAATTTCGCTCTTTTCCGGCAAGATAGATTTTAGCTTTTCCAGGACGGCTCTTTTGGCTTCCAGTTCTTCTTGAATCTGCTTCAGTTTTTTCTCTTCTCTCTCAGCCTTGCGAATTTCGATGTCCAGGTTTTCAATCTGGGTCTCAAGGCCCTTGATGGTGGCCTGGTTGGGGGAATAATGAATATAATAGAAAATTCCCAATACAATGGCACCGATCACTAAAAAAACCGCAAACTGGCCGTACCAGGGTAAAGTTTGTAAATCCATGTTATACCGCCTTTCTTGAAGTTGGTGCCACAAATTGACAACTGATACTAAAATCGTAAACCTCTGTGCCGCGGCGTCTGGCTCTTTTGGAAGATTTCAGCCGGATGTTGACAAAATACCCGGTGCTGTCGAGATTGTTAATAAAATCGGCAATCAAATTATTTGACAACGCTCTACCATCTAAAGTCACAACACCTTTGGAAAAACTCATTTTAGTTAGCCAGACCCAATCGGGAAGTGCCCTGGATACTTCATCCATCATTCTCACCGTTGATGTCTGCCGACTCTTGAGCTCTCCGATTACTTTTACTTTCCTGTCGAGATTCTTTTTGGTCTTTTCCAGTTGCGCCAATGTTTTTAACACGCTGTCCAGTTGCGCCTTCCTGGCTCTTTTCTCAGCCAGTAGCTTCTGCTTGTTGTCAAGGGTGTTAGACTGGGAAAAGTATAAAAAACCGATGATTCCCACAGTCAATAAAACGGCTGCGACAATGGCACCCACATTAATCTTAGCCTCTTTTTCCTCTTCCGCAAAAGCCCCAGCCTCAGGAGCCCCGGCTACCTCTTTCTTTTCAGGGCTTAGTAAATTGACTTTTATCATTTGACCTCTCCAGTGGCTCTTAAAGCTAGCCCCATGGCTACATTAAACACAGGGGCCATTTCATTGATAAAATCAAGATCAAACCTCTTCGGATTGATCTCAATTGTGTTGAAGGGATTGACAATCTCAACGGGAATATCAAATCCCTGGGAAAAGAAATCGATAATAGATTCAAGATTTGCCGTACCGCCGCCCAGTAAAATATTATCAATCCGCCCTTCCGTGGTATTGGAACGATAGAACTCGAAGGTCTTTTTGATTTCGTTTTTTAATTCGTTGAATATCAAATTAATCACCGGCTTAACTGCTGCCGGTGAAACCCCCTCCACCTGACGTCCCTTCTTTACCGATTCCGCCTTTTCGTATTTAAGAGACAATTCTTTCTGAATCAAGTCGGTGAATTGATTACCCCCAAAAGCTATATCTCGAACAAAAACAGGGTGCCCACCTCTAGAGATAACCACGTTGGTGATGGAGGCGCCAATGTTGATAATGGCAATACTTCTCTCCCTATATATTTCATAATTTTTCAATACGCTGTTTAAAACGGCAAAAGACTCCAGATCGACGATACCCGCAGTTTTATCCGCAATAGTCACCACATTGAGATAATCATGGAGTTTCTCTTTTTTGACCGCCGCCAGAATGACCCCCACCCGGTCTGGGGCAACGTCGGCAGATTCAATGATCTCGTAATCGATATTGACCTCTTCCGGTGTAAAAGGGATATGGGGTCTTGCCTCCCACAATATGTGCTCATGCATCTCATTGGGATTCAATCTCTGTACTTCAATCCTTTTAACAATAACAGAACTGCCGGAAACACCAAAAGACAATTTCTTAGTCTTAGTTTTACTCTCATAAAAAATATGTTGAATTGCATCAACCACGGCAGTTGAATCCATAATGCTTCCTTCAACAATGGCCTGGTAGGGAACCGGTTCATATCCCAATGATTCCAGTTCAAAGGTAATTTCTTTTCCCTTTTTTTTTGGTTTTAATTCCACCAATTTTAGGGCGAACGAACCGATATCCAGGCCCACGATTTTTTTAGATTGCATTAGGTCGAAAAAAGCCATACCGCATCTCCATTTCGGTCTATTTTCATCTCAACTACTAACTATCACAGCCAATATTAAATGTCAAGCCTTTTTCTTTCGTTTTACAGGTATATCGGGGATGTTCGCATTTTTCTTAGAAAACCCTGATTATATCTTAATCTCGACGGGCTGCACTCCAAAACGACCTATATATCTATGTAATCAAGGATCCCAAAACACGAAAAAATAGCGAAAATTCCCCTAAAATTGTGATTTTTCGGCCTTTTTTAAAAAAAAATAAAAAAAATTTTTTTTTGAAAAAAAACATAAAAAAAGGGTTCAAACTCACCCTGAAATCGGGAATTTACCCCTTTTTTGTCCAAAATCCGACAAAAAATTAACCAGAGTTGGATTAAGTCTTAAGGCAGCCGCACAAGGTTGCCCCTATAAAATAGCCGGTTCTTGAACTGAATTCTTGAATATGGTATCATCAAATTTCCAAAGGGCAAAGGGGGATATAAGGATAAGGGACAGGCCAAAAAAATGGAAAAAATACTTGACAGAGGGAGGGAAAATAGTTAAACTGAAACTTGAGCGGGTAAA
>CBFDCR010000083.1:0-22005 GCA_965603365.1 uncultured bacterium | reverse complement strand
CAGCTCCATCGCAGTTCCGAGCAGCTTCACCGCAGTTCCGAGCAGCTCCATCGCAGTTCCGAGCAGCTTCACCGCAGTTCCGAGCAGCTTCACCGCAGTTCCGAACAGCTTCACCGCAGTTCCGAGCAGCTTCACCGCAGTTCTGAGCAGCTCTATCGCAGTTCTGAGCAGCTAAATAGCTGTTCCGAACAGCTAAATCGCGCCTCCAGGAGGCCCTTTCGGGGGAACTATAAAATTTTTCTTGATTTTTTTTCTCTTATATGGTACATAAAACTATTCCACCGGAGAGGAACCGGAAAACAGATTTTGCGGAGATCGAGTGACCACTGAGAACATCCCGGAGACACACCGCCCCACCGAAAAAATTCGGCACCAGCGGAAGCCTTTCCAGCGTTTAGAAGTTAAACAGACAGAGTATTAGCATGAACACTTTGGTCAATAAACCCCAGGCACGGACACTTCGGTTCGATGCCGATATGATGTGGGTCGATCTGGCGGATGGCCGTCAATTGGGTGTGCCCCTCGCTTACTTTCCCCGCCTCCTCCATGCTTCTCCTGATGAACGTAAGAAGTACATCATCAGTGGAGGCGGAACCGGCCTACATTGGGACGACCTCGACGAGGCCATCTCGGTTCCCGCACTCCTATTGGGTGTCGGAGTATGGAGATCGTTTCTTTAATCTAAAATTGATCCATAAATCTCTGTTTGAAGATATATAACTAAGGTAAACATAGCAGGAATGACAGGTATAAAAACATTTCCTATTGAGCTAGTCCCTATTGGATTAACCGATATGAATGTGCTTGCGAAAAGTTAAGGGACGGTGGATTGGAATGTGTAAGTTTGATAGGGAGCGAACAGGGGGAGTGTTTGAATCCCGAAATAATCTTATAACCTTCGCAGGATATTTGAATCAACCGTAGGATTTGGTTCATCAAGCTCCGATAATTTTTTTGTGTGCGGTTTTTAAAAAAAAGTAATGACAACATTTAATTGTTAAGAAACATGAAATTAAGTAATCACGGAAGTGGATACAATATTGACTGTAATGGTCATACAATCCAATATAAATCACAGTACACAACCCGGCCTTTTAGGCATAATAACTAAAGAAAAAAAGTAAAAACCAGTTTCTTTAATCTTTGGATTTTGGCCCTTTTTCCGGACCAATATCGGTTGTACATAGAAAAGTAATAGATTGATGCGCCGGCCTAGGTTTCTGAATTCATAACGAAGTTGATCTCAGACTGTATTGCAATAGTAGATAGTGATTTACAAACTCTTCATGGCAAGGCAAAATAGATTAGTCAAAGAATAAATATAAGATCTAATTATAGCTACGTCAACCTGGCGATTTTGAAATTAATAATTTTGGATAACGGAACCTTTTATATGAGTATCGGTACGTTAGCGCGCCAGCTTCGCCTGGCGCTCTAATGCACCGATTTTCCAAACTTTTGAAGTTAAGGATGGATAAGTTTTGTCTGCCCTGAATATTACTAAGGTAGGGCGATAATTAGCTAGACTAAATAAGGAGCAATAGAGATGAACCGATTGAGTCATATAATGGATTTCCAAAAGCCCGATGAATTAGAAAATGTTTTCAAATCTATGTTATCCGAACCCCAAAAACAAAAAGTTTTAAAGAAGCTTTGTCAATCTGATGACTTTACTGAGGATATGCACCAGGTAAGCGAATGTCTTCTTGATATTTTATTAAAGTACTGCTCATATGAAATAGCTCCTATTGAAGGTGAAATAGCCAACCCATTCGACGATCCCTTTGTTGGTGCAGCCTTACTAACCGACTCCGGTCACCTTTTAGGAGCTCATCGAAAGGTTAAACAAAATGAAAATCACGCAGAACCAGAAACACTAAAACGTGTACTGGAAAGTATAGTACACTCCCGATATGGGGATCTAAAAAAAAAAGCAAAAAAAATATTGAAATTAATTTCCAGAGCTTATAGGCAGAAAAGCTGGCTTCAAAGTGATGATGAGAGAGAAGAGTTTGTCGAATATTTTTCTCAGGCTGGAACAATTACCCGTGAGTATACTTATAGAGAAATAAACGATGATTCTAAATTAATACTGCTCTCAACACTTGAGCTATGCCGTGATTTTGAATCACAACCAGCTTGCTCTCACATTATTTCCGAATTTAAACCCGATGCAGTATTTTATGCCTGTGATGACACAAATTCTAAAGGTCAAGGGCGTCAAATCTTACTTAACAATGGCGTCCGTACTATTCCCAATCAAAATGTAGACTTAAACGTCCAGATCAATATGCTTTTCTACTCTTCTATCAACTTCTTAATACTTCTACATCAAGCACAATTAGAAGCCCAAATTCCATTTCAGATTCATTATATATATGCCAATCTACTCAATTTGAAATATGAAAAAATTGTCCGTCAAAAGCGAATATGTATAAATTTCGAAAAAAATGATGCGTATTCTATATATCATGCGAATTTAGGGCATTTCTCTAAAGGTGGGGAAGCAACATTGCCACGAAATATGCGACCAAATAAAAAGGAAGTTCTCTTTGTCAGTCAATTTAGTTCACAATTCATTGAGAAGTTCTTTTTAAGAAGCCATATATTAATCGGGACTGTTCCCGGTATTATTGTTACCTCGGATAGTCCAGATAAAAAAGAGAAAGATGAAATTCATTATTTAAATCTGTTGAGGGCGGAGGGAATAGAGGTATACACTAATGTTCTAAGAAAAGCAGAAGAAAAAGTTTTGGCTCGTATATTCATTCATCAGTGGTCGTCAGTTAGAAGTCTAAGGCATATATATATAGTCGTTAAGTCCCATGGTGAATATTGTTCTTTTTCAGGAAATGCTAACGATTTATCAAAACAGTTAGTAGAGCAAGCTGAACCCAAGCGAATTAGTATTTTTTTTCACACACTTTCACAATTAGAAGTTCAAGACTTGCTTCTAAATTTGAAAGGTATGCAAGCATTTGAGCTGAATTCCGGACCTCTTTCTCTAACTAGTATTGAATTAGTACCTCTTACGGAGTTTCGAAAGCAAAATAGCTTACATGAATTTTCAATGTTAAGGAATTTCTTGAGAAGAGAAAATCTCCACTTACGATGCTCAATTCAACCTGAGCCCTATAACGTAAAACTTATATATTCTGTAAAGAAACTTAGAAAAGATATGCTCTCTGGAACTGTGGATCCAATTTTAGTTGACAAAGACACATTGTTGGAACTACTTGATGACTTAGATTGGAAAAAACGCCAAGATGCGGGTGTGTTGCTTCATTTAGCAATAAAACGCCAGCCTGCACTTTTAGAGAATTTTATATTTAAATTGTTAGGGAATGGTTATCGTCCTGATGAATGGAAAACAGCATGTTCGCTTCTTAATGCTTTGGCGAAAATGCGGACATATCCATTTAAAGAAGCAAGAGAATCTATAATCGCAATATTGAGAGATTTCTCTCTCACCTTAGAGAAATCAAAAAATCCATTCGAAAATTCAGTCGCATCCGATGTATTATGGAGATTGATTGCTGCATCTTGTGCTACTGTCGATGCTAAGTCTGATATAGAGGCGATATTAGGCCTGGAAAGGATTTCTAAATACATTGGGGAAAATGAATTTTTAATGAAAGAGTTATTTTTCTACGCTGCCTCCAATATAAATATGCGACATGAAATTTTGAACTTTGCTTTTGATATTCTGGAAAAATCCCAATTGGTCAGGAATGAAAGTTTTTTAAAAAAAATATTGATACGATTACAGAGATTATCATCATTGTTTGAGCAAGATTTATCTGAAGTTTGTAATAAAAGAATTTCTAAACTATGTCAGAATTTCAGTATATGTAAAAAAGATTTTGAAGCTGAGAAAAGGATTTGTAATTTTATAAATGATGGCGGTTTAGCTCTTACACTTAGCTTAAAGGCTCCATACAAATATAAAGCATTTTCCACATATCTTTTTCTTCGCACAACAAAGCAAGGTGAAAAGCAAAGGGGGCTAAGAACATCTATAGAATCTATTCTAAGAGATAATAAGACTGGTCGAATTTCTGACATGGAAGAGTATATTTCGTGGCGTGGAGATAAGACGCCCTTTGCACAGCTAGTTTTATCAGAGGTTCCGATAGATGATCTCTATTCCTATCTCGATGCTATGGCAGAAGATGAAGATGAAACGATCAGATGGGCTGCTCTTGTTCTTGCTTTTGAAGAAGAGTATAGGAAGGAGTTGATTGCGAAAAACCCTAATCGTATTGGTCATATAAAAGCTAGAGAGGCTCCTTCAAGGATTATAGAAAAAATTTTTAAAAGCACCTCTCATTATTGGCTTCAAAGAGAATTTTTAAGTCAATTTAAAAGTGAGCATAGTGGTAAAAATGTTCTTCCAATAGATGCAAAGATCCAATTAATTGATGTCCCTTCAGCAAAGAAAATGATATTTGAAGCTCCTGAGGACCAAATACATCCCGAAGTAAAAAATGAGTTCATGAAGCTACGTACTCATATGAAAAAAATACTACTCATCTTACCTCCAATAGAAAAAAATGATAAATGGGACTATTTAAAAGCCGCTGAAACATCTAGTCCTGCTCTCGGTATTGGTAGTATTGCATCATTCTTGCTTAGTCATGGCCATGATGTTGAATTATGGGACTTACATCGCTTTCCAAATCAAGCAACTAATATTTTAAAAATAGCACAAAAATTCGATTACATCTGCTTCAGTGTTGTAACTTCAACATTTAAGAGCACTGAACATTTTGTAGCTCAATTAAAAAATATGCACAGGGGGAAAACACCCAAAGTAATTTTAGGAGGTCACGCAGTTACACTTCACGTATCCGATTTTTTGTATCATCGAACATTTCAATGGGATTATCTCATATTAGGTGATGGAGAAAAGCCACTACTGAAGATTGTAGAAAGTCAAACTCCAGAGGAACTAGAAAATTCTCCAGAAATAATTTGCTCTTCCACAAAGAAGAATTTTACTTATCATTCTACTAAGTTCATGAACGCTAAAGAATGGTGCGAGTTGCCATGGATTAATCGCCGTGTTTTTTTTATACCAGGCGGCGGCCAATTTGAACCAAACAAAACAAGAACACCAAATATTACCGAGGCCCATGTAGTTATGGCAAGAGGGTGCTCTTGGAATTGTAGTTTTTGTACCGAGGCAATACTCCGTGGTAAATATGGAGAAATTCGGCGACAAGTAAATGACATATTAGAAGAATTACTATGGTTGGTTGAAAAATATAATACAAATAGAGTTTATTTTATAGATGACAATCTGCTACCAAGCCTCATCGCCCCTAAATCAAAAAGAAATGACAGAGAATCAATAAATTGGACAAAAGAGTTCTTTGATGGGCTTTTGAATATTCGCAAAAAACTGCAAAGCGATGGGCAAGACTTTAGATGGCGTGGTATTTTTAAAATCGAGGATTTTTTATGTTATGAACAACGTTTTGACAGTTGGCTTGAATTACTTAACAATACAGGTTGTTCTTTACTCGCATTTGGGATTGAACATGGCAATGAAGAAAAGAGACAGCGACTTAAAGGGCAGCAAATTAAAAATGAAGAAATCGTCAATCTGTTGCTACGTTTACGCAGTAACGAAATTGCGTCAAAAGGTTATTTTATTATTGGTGGCTATGGAGAAACTGAAAAATCTGCAGATGAGACTATTAAGTTTGCAGTTTCATCTGGGCTTACCCTTGCATATTTCGCACTATACAAGAATTTTCGTGAACTGATAAATAAATCCAATAAAAATATTGACAATCCGATTCAAGAGAAGTTGCTCTCCTTTAAATGTTTAACTACGGATTTCACTGAGTCAATAGCAAAAGGTATTGATGAAAATGAATGTGTGAAATTGTTTGGGCGAGCCTATGATTCAAAGCGTCTCAAGGAGTCCCAAGTGATATTAAAAGAGCTTAAAAAGTTAAATTTTAGATTCTCTGAACTTTTCAAATACAATGATTATCATGATCATCTAGAAACAATTAATCATTTGGCTTTAGTATGGGAGGAGCAAAAAGAAGAAAATATTGAAGCCTCATTTATTAAGAGTGTACAAAGAGCTTATTTTGAATTTTATTTGAGAAAAAAATTTATTGAGGACTTCAAATGGCTTGTAAAAAAATACCATGCACTTTAGCTTAAAACAAGCAAAAAAAATACTCGGTGCAATTATCCCACTTTTTGTGTGTTTCTTGAAAAAAAGTAGTAGTAATGCACCGGATCAGATTCGGCCCAGATTCGTTATATGAATAAGTTAATTTGAAAAGATTGGTGGAGGGGACGGGAGAATCTGTGTCCCCTACAGTGGACAACCTATCGGACTGGGATGGATTGAATGTGTATACTTGATAGGGGGATCAACCGGGGGAAGTGGTGATAGGCGGGAATGAACTTTTGGGGTTTATTGGGTTTTTAGACAAAGTCGAATATTTCCATTGAGATGGATTTTTTTGGCCTGGCCTCTCCGTGCACCATACGTCGAATCCTCTCTGTTGTCTCTCGACTAAACGTCTCCTCTCCACAGCGGGCGCATACGGATGCCGGAATGTGTTCTACCATTACCGGTTTATTGTCGATTAAGAATACTTCGGTAACTAAATCTTCTTTTTTTTCTGCAGAACCACACACATCGCAGCGAAACATTTTTACCTCCGTTTGAAGTGGTTTGGTAAACGTCATACTTGTCAAAATACTCTTTCTATACACTCCAATTCTCGAATTTTAGACCTTTTATTCTTCTGAAATGTTTTTCGTTGTTAGTGATTAAGGTGAGATTATTTGCCAGACACACGGCTGCTATAAAAATATCGGCGTCTTCGATTAATTCCCCTTCTTTTTTCAGCAGAGCATACTGCTCTGCCGCGATATCGAGAGCGCGCTTTGTGAGATCGAGTATACCCAGAGCTTTACACATTTCCTTAAATACGCTGAGTTTTCTTATATTGTCAATTGCCAACAGGCCCCGATTAATCTCGTAATAGGTAATTGGATTTATCACGACCTCGTTTCCTTTTACTAACTCTAGCTTCATCTTTTCGGAAATTCTTTGATTTCCCCTTAATAGGTAACTGAATATATTGGTGTCTAAGGTGAATCTTGTCATCATAACTGTATGGTCTGCTGGCGGAAACGGATTCGCTGCTGAATAACCTGATCAAATTCGTTCAATTTTTTTTCCGGGAGGTCTATCAGGAGTCCGTTTAATTGGTCAATTGCCTTAGATTTTTCTTCCGATGGTGACTTCGAATATTCATCGACCGGCAGAATAATGACTTCGACCCTTTTTGGCTTGAACCCTTCGGGTATATCAATCACCAATTTATCTGAATCAAGATCTCTTATTTCTCTAATAGCTTCCACTTCAGACTCCTTTATATCGCCCCTTACCGGGGCTTCAATATTTGTTCAAATCGTGCTTTTAGAATCCAGATCTAAAATCACATCCATAATATGATACATATCCGCCTTTTTGTCAAGTAATTGTACGGCGCTTTTCTCTTTTAAAAAAGTGCTGAAAAAAGTGCTCGGTGCATTACTTCATGACTTTATGTGTGGTTTTATCGTGGGGCTTTCCACCGTCGAAAAAATTACCACTCTGTTGACAAAACGGCTTTTATGTTCTATAAAACAGTAGGTGATAAAATGGAAATTGTAAGAGAAGTTAAGCGTGCCGAGTCCAATCAAATATCGATCAGAATACCCGATGATTTTGTAAACAAGGAAATAGAGATCATTGTAAAAGAAGCAGATGAGGAACGAAAGAGAAGATTAACTTTTAAGGCACTGCGCCTAAATACAGTGGGTTTTAAATTTAATCGAGAAGAGGCGAATGAAATCTGATTGTATCGTTGTTAACCTTGTTTTCTTAAAATCAAAAGGTTATACTAAAAAAGTAAAGAATAAAAGGATATAACAATGAACACTGCACATTTAAAAAAGTTAGAGATTATCAGCAATTTATCGTTTGTGCCGATGGATAAATTGGAGGAAATTAGCAACTTCATAGAATATATACTCTTCAAGAATAAAGCTCAGCATAAAAAGCCAATCAGTGTCAGGGGAATCTGGAAAAATAAAGGCTTTGAAAAAATCGACGTTGAACAGGAATTAAAAGATCTTCGCAAAGACATACAGTCTAAACTGGATTCAAAAGAGTTGTAACGGATTATTTACTGGATACAGTCACTTTAGTCAGATACTTAACAAACAGAGGAAAAATTCCCCGAAAAGTCAGAAAAATATTTGACGAAGCCGACTAAAAATGTATGCCAATTATTAATTTCCACTGTCAGTCTGATGGAGATTCTTTATTTAGCGGAAAAAAACAGGATTCCTATCACTTTAGAAGAAACGGTTGAAAAAATTCAATCATCAACAATATATGAAGTTGTAACCCTAACGCCTGATATCATATTAGCCGCCAGATCCGTTGAGTTTTATGAACTGCATGACAGATTGATTTTGGCCACGGCAAAATATTTAGACATCCCGGTGATTTCTTCTGACCAAGAATTTAAAAAAGTCAAAAACGTCAAAACAATTTGGTGAATAATCGCATATGGCTCTACTTGAGGAAATTCTTTTCGTTAGCAAGCCGTGCAACTCGCCGTGGTAGGGAGTATGCCATCAAGTCCGGTGGCCGATGACAGGCTAATGGAACTGTTTAAAGAAGGGATGGTTAGCAAAGAAGCTCTTCAAGAAGCCATGAAAAATCATCAATACGTTCCCCAAAAAGTAAAAAAACGCAAATTGGACATTCGATTGGATTACTGCCCCAAATGCAAAAAAACAGGATATCTAACCATTAAGTATGGTGAGTCTATGCTCATAGACCATATGCCCTTAACGGAAAACCAGATTGCTGAGTTGGTCTAAGAGTTCGGGATGGTCTTTTACCCCCCCCACACACATCGCAGCGAAACATTTTTACCTCCGTTTGAAGTGGTTTGGTAATGCGGTTTTATTAGACGGCAACCGCCAGCCTCTCTACCCGTTCATCCAATGTTTTTAAAGCATCCTGGATTTTATCCACTTCAGATTCCTCAAAATAGATTTCTCCACACTGGGTACATACCCAGGCCGGAACCGCATCCAACATGAGATGATACCCTTTACGATCGATTTGAAAAGGAGCCGTTTTATATTCCATTTTACCTTTACAATGCATACATTTCATGGTTCTTTCCTCTTTTTAAAATGATCTTCCCAAATTTGAGGGTCGGGAAGATATGCTGTTATAATTGACAAATAGTCCTCTTTCGGAGAACATACCACATGAATGGGCCGACTATCTTTTCCATGACCAAAAATTAAGCAGCTATGACCTCTTGCATCTTCAGGATAGTCCTCAATGAGTTTCCCTTTTTCTACAACCTGTCTGACTTCAGTTGTAGTGATCATTCTTTCAATACGTGACATTTGCCTCACCGCATGAGGAAGAAAAAGAATTTTCTTTTTTGCCGCATCTCGAACCGGTTGCAATATTTCCACTTGAGCGTCCTCCCTATTAATATATCTTAAAACTCATAATTTTACAACATCGGCTCCAAAAAAAGTGCTCGGGGCATTACTCCATGACTTTTTGTGTGTTTTTGAAAAGAAGGTAATGCACGGGGTGGTTTGACATTGGGGTGCTGGGTTGACAGGAACGGTGAATTGAATTATATTTAGTGCAGGTGAACAGGATGATTGGCAAGATAGAAGAAGAGAAGATACACGCTGCGGATAAAGAGAGTTTCCTGTTCTATGTTGATGACAGGAGGTAAGAGATGAATATACCGTCAACACGAAACCCGGAGATATCATCGACCAAGAATCCGCTTCGCAACAGCCAACTGAATCCCGAAGTCTCACGCAGCCTCAATCCCAAAACCTCGTCCACCAGGAATCCATTTATCTCCTCAAGCCTGAATCCCAACACCTCCTCCAACCTAAATCCCAATGCCCGCAGCAGCCTCAACTACCGCCTCACCGGCAGCCTGAACCCGGAGATAAGCTCCAGCATCAATCCGAAAACGAGCGCCTCGATCAATCCCAACGTATCCAGCAACATTCAAGGCCTTTACATCTTTGATCTCGACCTGAAGGCGGTTGGCTTTACCGTTCCGGTGAATGAGCGCGTATTTCTAATCTTCACCCCGGAGTGTGAATTCTCGGCAGTCGGCATCGGTGCCCGGGAGGATTTCTGGAATATTTTCGACCTGGACAACCAGTGGACCGGTTTCTGGATTCAGGCCCGGGACGACTCCTTCCTGCGTTTTAACCTGGATAACGACTGGATCGGCTTCACCACCTGATCGTCCACCCCCGATAACTCGATGTTGGCCGGCGGCTGAAACGGTAAAAGAGGCAAGGGGAAAATGGAGATCAGGCGCTGAAGTGTTGGACGATGTATTTCTGCAGGAGATTCTCCGCCTCTTCCTTACACTGGCCGCACACGGTGCCCAGTTTTGTCTTTTCCTGTAGTTCCAGATAGGTGCGGGCCCCCTCCAGTACCGCCTCGTCGATTTCATGGTCCGTTACATTCATGCACTGGCACACCAGTCTGGCCTCTTCCACTTTGATTTTATCTTCCATGCCGTTTTTGCGATAGTAGTCGTTGATGGCGGCCCGCAGCGCCTTATCTCCCAGCACCGAACAGTGGATCTTGTTTTCCGGCAGTCCGCCCAGTTTCCGGGCGATATCTTTGGGTGAGATGTGGTAGGCATCTTCCAGGGTCATGCCCTTAACCGCCTCCGATAAGATGGAGGTACTGGCAATGGCACTGGCACAGCCGTAGGTCTTCCAGCGGCAGTCCGTGATGGTGCCCTTGTCCCTGTCCACCTGGATGTACATGACCATCTGGTCGCCGCATTTGATGTTGCCCACCACCCCTTTGCCGTCATATTTATAGCCTGATTCGTCCATCAATACATTTTGGGGATTCGTGAAATGTTCTTTGACGGTGTCCGAATAGATCCATTCATAACCGTTACTCATGATTCACTCCTTACATAGGCCGAAGACATATCCCGTATCTTTTGGATGATCCCGGGTAGTTTAGCGATCACATATTCTACATCCTCCCGGGTATTGTCCCTGCCCAGGCTGAAGCGGATGGAACCGTGGGCCGTTTCGGCCGATGCCCCGGTGGCCAGCAGCACGTGCGAGGGGTCGAGGGAGCCGGAGGCGCAGGCCGAACCGGTGGATGCGGCAATGCCTTCCAGGTCCATGTACAGCAAGATAGATTCGCCTTCTGCGCCGTTGAAAGAGACGTTGAGGGTGCCGGGCAGCGTATCGGTGGGGTGACCGTTGAAGTGGATATCGGCGATATTGTCTTCCAGTCCCTTTTTCAACAGGGCCTTCAGTTCCAGCAGCCGGCTGGCTTCATCTTCCATTTCGATGGCCCGCATTTCGATGGCCTTGCCCAACGCGATGATGCCGAGGGTGTTTTCGGTACCCGCCCGCCGGCCTTGTTCCTGGTGGCCGCCCCGGATCAACGGACAGAAAGGCACCCCTTTCTTAATGTATAAGGCGCCGATGCCCTTGGGGGCATAGATCTTATGGCCCGATATGGTCAGGAAATCGATGCCCAACTCTTTGACGTCTACTTTGACCTTACCCACTGCCTGGACCGCGTCGGTGTGAAACAGGCTGCCCTTTTCATGAACAATCCGGGCAATGGTTTTGATATCCTGCAGGGTGCCGATTTCGTTATTGGCCATCATCACCGAAACCAGGCCGGTTTGTTCGTTTAGTATCTCCTTGAGCTGGTCGAGGCTGATCTTGCCCTGGTGGTCTACATCCAGGTAAGAGACTTCGAGTCCCCTGTCGTGGAGACATTTGGAGGTCTCCATGATACAGGGATGTTCTATTTTGGTGGTGATAATACCGGAGCCATTCCTGGATTGGCGGCAGCTCTGGGATTGGCAGGATAACATGTACAGTACGGCATTGTTGGCCTCCGAACCGCTGCCCACGAAAATCAACTCATCGGGCTCGGCATTGATAAAGGAGGCGATTTTGCCCCTGGCCTCTTCTATGAGTTTGCGGGATTGCCGGCCGAAGTGATGGAAACTGGAGGGATTGCCAAAAGCGTCCAGTGCCTCGGTGATGACCCTTTTGACTTCCGGATGCAGGGGGGTGGTGGCATTGTGATCCATATATACACGTTTGATCTGGTTCTGAGACATGGTGTTCTCCTTAAATACAGTATTTAACACAGTTTCCCCTAAAGTTCAAGACATATTTTTCTCTGGGATAGCAGATGATGGTTTTAGGGGAAATATCTATAAATCTCTTTCCGATGGAGGACCCTTTTAAATTCCAGTAGATCATTCTTTATATATAACCCGATTCTATATTCCCCGACTCTTATTTTATAATAGTTATCTTTACCTTTAAGTTTAGATACTCTTTGCTTGATGTCGAAAGGGCCTTCATCCGGGATGATCTCAAAGACCAACTCCTCCACATTATTTCGATAAGATCGAGGTAGTCTGGCAAGATCCTTTAGAAATTGTTTTTTATACTTGATCTCCATCTTTAGCCAGGAGTTGTTGATAGTATTGTTTGGCTTCCGGTAATGTTAGTGAGTCTGAATCTTCCGTTTCCTGAATGAGTTGATAAAGGGCATGATCTTCAAGAATCTCTTCAATTTGTAGAAACGTTTTATAATCGATCTCGACTGCCAATTTATTATTTTTTTCATCGACGATATATCGTTTTTGTATATCCAGCATTAATTGCCTCCTGGATTATGATAGTATGGATACCCTCTTTTGTCAATTTTCATTTATACTCAACCGGGTTGGTGGGTTTTAATTTGGGGGGATGATCCAGAGCTGCTGGCCGGGGTAGATGCGGGAACGGCGGTTAAGGCCGTTGATGGAGAGCAAAGACCGCAGTCTCATGCCGAACCGTTGGGCAATGGAGTAGGGGGTATCGCCGGCCTGCACCGTGTAGGCCGAGGCCCCCTCCGGTCTGGAAGTTGGTTTTTTAACGGCACTGTAGCGGCGGGTTGAGTAGCCGACTCTGCCCCGGGCCGGCACCTTGAGCCGTTGTCCCGGACGGATCAGGTAGTTGCGGCGCAGCCGGTTGAGCCGGGCAATAGCCGAGACCGAGGTACGGTAACGGCGGGCAATGCCGGACACCGTCTCGCCCCGGCGCACATAGTGGACGACATAGGTCGCCTCCGGGGGGATCCAGCGGTCTAAGTTATTGATAGCAGTCAGTGCCTTATCGCCCCAGCCGGTGGGCACCTTCAGGCTGTATTCCCGGTCCGGGGTGGCTTTGTGCCGCAGTTCGGGATTTAAACCGGCCAACTGTCCTTCCGTCAATTTTAGATGTTTGGTTAGAACGGAAAGTTGTACCGGCCGGTTGATGGTCACGGTTTCGTACTGTATCGGCGGGTCCGGGGTGGGGAGTTCGAGGCCGTACTTCCCGGGATCCTGGATGATCAGCAGGGCGGCGATAAACCGGGGCACAAACCGGGCGGTCTCCCCGGGCAGCATGACGTAGAGATCCCAGAAGTTGTCCAGGTAGTTGATCCGTTGGGCCCGGATGACCCGCTGCACCCGGAACTCGCCGCAGTTATAGGCTGCCAGAGCCGTGGCCCAGTCACCGAATAGGGCGTGCAGTTCCTGGAGGTAGCGGACAGCCGCGTTGGTGGCCTTTTCCGGGTCCATGCGCTCATCTATCCAGCGGTCTTTCTTGAGGCCGAACCGGTAACCGGTGGAGGTGATAAACTGCCACAGTCCTAAAGCCCGGGCCCGGGAGTAGGCCCGCACCTTGAAGCCGCTCTCGATGATGGGGATCCAGCAGAGTTCATCCGGCAGGCCGGCTTTCTTCAACTCCCGGCGGATCATCTCCCGGTAGCGGCCGGAACGCTGGTAGGATTGTAGAAAATGCTGCCTCTCCCTGGTCTGAAAACTCTTAATCTCCCGCTCCACGTATTTGTTCTCCACCAACTGGATGAAGCGGTGGTTGTTGGCCGCGGTTTTCAGGTGGGTGGCATAAATTTCCCGGATTCGCTGGGCAATCAGCAGGCGGAGGTCGTTTTTACCCTGGAAGTGGGGGGAATCCTGCGGCACGTCCAGCCGGAGGATCATGCCGTAGGCCTCGTCTAAGGCGGCTAAGGCAGACTCGGCATCCCCCTTATTCCAGGCGGTCAACGCCTCCTGGTAGGCATCCAGGGCCTCTTCCAGCAGCTCTTCCGGGGTTTCGGCGGTTTCAAGCGTTTCGCTCTCCCCGGCAGTCGCCTCTGCGTCGGCCAACTGCCCGGTAGCCGGTTGGTTCTGGCTGCCCTCGAGGCCCGGCGACGCGGCCGGGGGTTGGCTGGCGGGTTTGGGGGCTCCCGCACAGTGGAATAATAAGAGGCTGCCCATCACTAAAAGTGTCGTTACTAAGTGTTGTGAGTGTTTCATCATTTTTTACCAAAAGGTAATTTTATAACATTTCATCTGCCTTTAGTCAAATAATTATTTTTTTGCGGTTGAAATAGCGCCGCTTTTCTTTTACAATTTAGCCTTGATAGAGAGGTGAGCATGAAAAAAACATGTATGATCGCAGTGATGGCCCTGTTGTTTTGTACATTAGCCCCGGCCCGGGGTCAGCGGCCCATGACTCCGGAAGATCTCTACCGGCTCAAGGGGTTGGCCGACTCCCAGGTTTCGCCGGACGGCCAATGGATTGCCTATACGGTGTCGGTGCCGGATTTAAAGAAAAATAAGAGCGACAGCGATATCTGGCTGCTGCCCTTAAAAGGGGGCGAACCGAGGCAATTGACCCGCTCGCCGGAGGCCGACCACTCGCCCCGCTGGTCGCCGGACAGCAGACAGATCGCCTTTATTTCCGGCCGCGATGGGGTGGCCAATATTTATCTGATCGATATGGCCGGCGGCGAGGCCCGTAAATTAACCGCTGCCGGGACTGCCCTGTATGATCCCATCTGGTCCGGGGATGGCCAATACCTGGTGTGCGGCTCCCGGCTGCTGCCCAAAGACAAGAAGAGTGTCGAGAACCGGACGGAAACGGAACTGCCCGACTGCCGGGCCCGCACCATCGACCGCCTGCTGTTTCGCCAGTGGGACCGCTGGCTGGGGGATGAACGGAATCACCTCTTCCTGGTGACTGTCAAAGACGGCTCCCTGAAAGATCTGACCCCGGCAGATGCCGATGTGCCGCCGGTGTCGCTTGCCGGTGGCCAGGCCTTTGATATATCGCCGGACGGTCGGCAGGTCTGTTTTGTCCGCAACGACGATCCCATGTTGGCCATCAGTACCAATCACGACCTCTTCATCCTGGATATCCCCTCGATGACAGAGAAAAAAATTACCGCCAATCCCGCGCTGGATCGCCAGCCCTGCTATTCGCCCGACGGCCGCTATATTGCCTACACCGCCATGAAGAAACCGGGGTACGAAGCGGACCGGGAGGTGTTGACCGTGTACGACCGGCAGACCGCAGCCCATACCCCCTTGACCGCGGGACTGGACCGTTCGCCGGTCCAGGTTCGCTGGGCCCCCGACAGCCGGGCCATCTACTTTACCGTCCGCCAGCAGGGCCGCAGCGCCGTATACCGGGTGGACTTAAAGGGCCGTTTCAAGAAAATAACCGATGAGGGCTGCAATGTGGCCGTTGATTTGACCCCCGACGGCCAGACATTGGTTTGCCTGCGCTCCTTCAACGATTTGCCCTACGAGATCTTTTCGATGCCCGTAAAAGGGGGCAAGGCCCGCCAACTGACCTTTACCAATGCGGATATCTTGAAGGAGATCGCCCTGCCGAAGCTTCAGGAGTTCCGGTTTAGCGGCGCCGGCGGGACAAAGGTGCACGGTTACATCCAGAAGCCCCCCGACTTCGATCCCCAACAAAAATACCCGCTGGTGCTGTGCATCCACGGCGGGCCCCAGAACATGTGGGCCGACCGCTTCATGGCCGGCTGGTTTACCTTTCCCCTGGTCTCTTCTCCCGGCTACGTGGGCTTGTTTATCAATCCCCGGGGCAGCAGCGGCTACGGCTCCGCCTTTAGGGAACAGGTGAGCCGGGATTACGGCGGCCGCTGTTATGAGGACTTAATAAAGGGGTTGGACTATGCCGTCAAACATTACGATTTTATCGACGGTGAAAGGTGTGCGGCGGTGGGCGGCTCCTTCGGCGGCTATTCGGTCAACTGGATCATGGGCCACACCGACCGCTTCAAGTGCATAGTCAGCCACGCCGGGCTGTACAACCTGACCAGCTTTTACGGGGCCACCGAGGAACTCTGGTTCCCGGCCTGGGATATGGGCCGGACCCCCTGGGATGAACCGCAGCTCTACGAGAAGTGGTCGCCCCACCGGTTGGCCAGACATTTCAAGACCCCCACGCTGGTTACCCACGGCGAACTGGATTTCCGGGTGCCCTTTGCCGAAAGCCTGCAGTTGTTTACCGCCTTGCAGCGCCAGGGCGTGCCCTCCCGCCTGGTGGTCTTTCCCGATGAGGGCCACGTGATAGCCAAACCCCAGAACAACGTCCGCTGGTGGAAAGAGATCCACCGCTGGCTGGCCCAATACCTGAAATAGCGGAAGGATGAAAAAAATAGATTTTAAGGGAGTTGCCTGTAACGTGTAATGTCAGGAGGTAGTGGATGCGGGTAGATTGGCGGCCGCCGGCAGGGTGGCGGGTGATTACGACTGTTGAGGCCCATGCGGCCGGTGAGCCGCTGCGGGTGATTACCGGGGGGGTGGACAGTATTCCCGGTAAGACGATCTTAGAGAAGCGGCGCTATGCCCAGGTACACCTGGATAAGGTGCGCACCGGCTTATTGTGGGAACCGAGGGGCCATGCCGACATGTACGGTGCCATCGTGACCGAACCGGTTACGCCGGACGGGGACATGGGGGTACTGTTCCTGCACAACGAGGGTTTCAGCACCATGTGCGGCCACGGGGTGATTGCCCTCACCAAGGTGGTGCTGGATACCGGCCTGGTTCACAAGCCAGGGGATCGGCCGGTCTTAAAACTGGATACCCCGGCCGGCCGGGTCACGGCCACCGGTTACCGGGAAAAGGGAATAGTAACGAAAGTCTCCTTTTTAAATGTGCCCGCCTTTGTCTACCGCTGCGATTGCCAGGTAGAGGTGCCGGGCATCGGCAGGGTGCACTGCGATATCGCCTTTGGCGGGGCTTTTTATGCCTTCTGCGATGCCGGGGCGTTAAAACTAAAGTTGGAGGCTGGGGACCACGACCGCTTGATCGATGTGGGTCGGCGCATCAAGCAGGCGGTGATGGAGAGCCTGGACATCAAACACCCCTTTGAGGCGGAGCTGGGTTTTTTGTACGGCACCATCTTTACCGGCCCGCCGCTTGAGCCGCAGCATCACAGCCGCAATGTCTGCATCTTTGCCGGGGGCGAAGTGGACCGTTCCCCCACCGGCACCGGCGTCAGTGCCCGGGCCGCCCTCCATTATGGCAGACATGAGTTAAAACCGGGCCAATCCATCACCATCGAGAGCATTTTAGGCACCTGCTTCGAGGTGAAGGTGACCGATACGCTGAAATTCGGCCCCTATGAGGCAGTGATCCCGGAGGTGAGCGGCGAAGCCCACATCGTGGGCCAACACCAGTTCTATTTCGATCCCCGGGACCCCTTAAAAGAGGGCTTCATCTTTCGCTAATCCTCTTTATTTATTTAAGGTAATAAGATTTTTGGACTGTCCCCTTTCCACCCTTCTTAAGTTTAACCGTAAAGAATGGTGTAGAGGTAGGGGACGCAGATCTGCGTCCCCTACAGGGCGAGAAGTCCCGTTTTCACGGGGGGATGAATCTATTTCCAGAGAGTACTTGAATTTTTCGACATGTTGTATTAATATTAATTCGAGGCAAAAATGAAAGAATTCACTCTCAAAATAAAAAATGATCATCTGGCAGACAGTGTTTTAAATCTCATTTCAAAAATAAAGGATATCGAAATCGTGGAGGATAAAAAGAGAAAGAGAGGCCAGGGGGTATCCAAAATCGACCAATTGCTGGAAAATCCTTACGATATCGAGGATTTCAAAATTTATACCCGAGCGGAAATTTATGAAAGACACAGCATTTCTTGACAGCAACATCTGGATTCAGAAGACATGCAGCACCACCAACTCATCGAAAAGAAACTTAAAATTATCAATCCATTCATGGAACATCCGGTCTCTTGAGGCATACTCAAACTAAACCCTAAATCCTAACCCCCAAATCCTATTTTGGGGCTGTCCCCTTTCCAGTCAGTGAAAGGGCCATTACACCCATTGAGTCGGCCTTTGCACTCAGTGAGTAGGCCATTGCAGTCAGTGCAAAGCCTATTACATTGAATGAGAAGGCCATTACACTCAGTGAGTTAGCCTTTGCACTCAGTGATTAAGCCATTGCAGTGAGTGAGCAGGCCATTACACTCATTGAGTAGGCCATTACATTGAGTGAGGAGTCTATTACAGTGATTGAGCAGACGGTTACATTCAGTGATTAGACTATTGCACTCAAGACCGACGATTTTTGTCCCCTTTTCCCTTTTCGCCACTTTGTTCTATTGAAATACCTTTATTTTTCTTTTACAATAGAGCCGGAGGATGAAAAAATGACACCGGAGTTCAGGAAAAAGGTTTTTATCTCCTACTCGTTTCCCCGCGACACAGAGGGCGAAGAGGCTGATTCTATCGCATCCGACCAGGGAGTGGCCGACCAGGTTTGCCGCCGCCTGGAATCCGAAGGTATCCACTGCTGGGTCGCTCCCCGGGATATTTTACCGGGCGACAGTTGGCTCGATTCTATGATCGAAGCTGTCAAACAGTGCCAGATCTTTATTTTGGTTTTCTCTGCCAACACTTATCGTTCTCAATGGGTAAAGGATGAGATAACCCTGGCCCTGAACCGCAATATAAAAATCATACCCTTCAGGATCGAAAACATCTCCCCACAGGGTACGCTGGAAATACTGCAGGCCCGCTGCCAGTGGGTAGATGCCTACACGCCCCCCCTGGAAAAACATTTAGACCGCCTGGCCCAGGCCGTCCGCACCCACCTTGACAGGGCTGGCAAAAAACAATCTCAACCAGAAGAGATTCAAACAAAGAAATCTCCATCAGCAGAAAAGGTGGAACCGGGTAAAAAGGAAAATCAAGGGGGGACACCGCCGGATTTAAAAGCCGTGGAAGCAAAAGGTTTTGCCGTCTCTAAAAATGAAAAAGGCGCCTGGGAAGCCGACCTGGGAGACGGCATCATTATGGTATACATCCCTCCCGGCAAGTTTACCATGGGGTCAAACGATTACGATGACGAGAAACCGCCCCATGACGTCTACCTGGACGGCTGCTGGCTGGGCAAGACCGAAGTGACGGTGAAGCAATTCCGTTTATTTGTTGAAAATACGGGATATAAGACCCAGGCGGAAACAGGAGATGGCGCTTATACCTGGACCGGTGAAAAATGGGAGAAAAGACCCGATATAAACTGGAAGAATCCCGGTTTTCCCCAGGCTGATGACCACCCGGTTGTATGTATCAGTTGGCAAGATGCGGTTGCCTACTGTAATTGGCTGTCCGGGGAAAAGGGCCTGAAATTTAAACTTCCAAGCGAAGCCCAATGGGAGAAGGCGGCCCGCGGCAGCGATGGCCGCAAGTACCCCTGGGGAGACCATGATCCCTATTATCAAGGCAAATGGTATGCCAATTATGCGGCCCATGATAGCTGGGAGAGAAAGGGCGAAGATGGATTTGAATTTACTGCCCCGGTAGGCTCGTATCCCATGGGGGCCTCGCCTTACGGACTACTGGATATGGCCGGCAATGTCTGGGAGTGGTGTGCCGATTGGTATGATAAAGATTACTACAAAAATTCTCCACCCAGGAATCCCGAAGGGCCTTCAAAGGGCTCCCGCCGTGTGGTCCGGGGAGGCGGCTGGGACCTCAGTGCGGTGGGCATCCGCTGTGCCGATCGCAACTACGTCACGCCCTCGAGTCGCTACAGCGACCTGGGATTCCGCCTGTGCCAGGAAGTTAAATAGCCTTTTTCTCTTTTACCCTTTGCGCGCCGCAAAATTGTGGGGCCGAGAGGCAGCCGGATCGCCTGCGCACAAATATTTTCTTTATTTTTACCCTATATATATCCATATATATACGTATATATAGCGCGTATATATACGAAAAGGGGCGGCACAAAAGTGGAAGCCCGGGAGCCTTTGTTGACAACGGTTTCGGGACACAAAAACCGCTTAGTTCGTTTTTGGCACTTTTTTTTCTATACATTTGAGGAAAAAACTACAGTCGATTTACATATATATAGGAAGGGGGTATACGATATATCCGGATATATATATGGAATGGTGGAATAGTGGAATAATGGAAGGATGAGATGATGTAGAAAATAGATGGTGGTAGGGTAGGGGGCGCAGATCTGCGCCCCCTACATGGCGCGAAATCGTATTTCCACGAGATGATGCCCCCTTTCCACAGGGGGTTGACCCCTTTCCACGGGTGGATGAGTCTATGTCCACGCAGGCTGACCATCTAAAGAATTGGAATGGTGGAATAGTGAGGTGGATTTTTGGGCTGTCCCCCAATTTTCTTCCAACCCGAAAAAACAAAAAAAGCAAAAAAAGAGTGGAAATCAAAAGCGAATTAAGTTAATATTATACTATAAAAATGACCTCAGAATTAAGAAGTGAAACAACAGGCGTGGCTATTCCGGCGGAAGTCGTGGAAGCGACCCATATGTCTGCTTCGGAATTAAAACAAGAGATTGCTATTATGCTGTTTCAGAAAGAGAAACTGACTCTTGGCCAGGCCAGTAAATTGGCCAATATGAGCCAGTTTCAATTCCAGCATTTGCTTGCCAGTCGACAAATCTCCATCCATTACGGGATAGAAGATTTTAAAGCCGATCTAAAGACAATAGAAGACATGAAAGATTTGTGATAATCGTAAGTAATGCTTCTCCCATCATTAATCTGGCAGCTATAGACAGGCTGTATCTATTAAAGAAACGCTTCGGAAAAATTGTCATTCCCCAGGCTGTATATAACGAAATTGCGATTATTGGAAGAGGAAAACCGGGGGATCGAGAAATAAGAACATCCGATTGGATTGAGGTCATGAGAGTCACAGACATTCCACTTCTAACCGTCCTTAAAAGAGAGCTAGATGACGGAGAAGCCGAAACAATTGTTCTTGCCATTGAGTCGAAAGCCGATCTGGCTTTAATTGACGAGCGGGACGCTCGGACCACTGCCGCCAAACTGGGGCTTCGGTTTATGGGATTATTGGGTGTGCTGGTGGAGGCGAAACAGCAAGGTTATATTCAAGAAGTAAGATCTCTAATGGATAGGTTAACCACCCAGGCCGGCTTTTGGATAGATAAAGATCTATATCAGCTAATCTTAACCACAGCAGGAGAATAGAGTCCTGCCGGGGTGAGTAATTTTTGAGTAATTTTCGAGTGCCCATTTTCTGCCCTTTTTGGTGGTTGGTTGATTTTTTTTAGAAAACAGGGAGAGGTTGTTGAAATCGGTTGGATTTTTGGTATATAATCCTGTATCGAGAAGGAAACAGTGATTAATTATGGTGTAAAACCCATGGGAAGACAGGCAGCAGTGACAGTGTGGCGGTGTGCAGGATGTACGGGCCTGCCATGCCTAAGTGGGCATCTTTGCCTGGCGCTGCGGCTCGATCCCGGGAGGTTCCAGGCGGTTTACATCCAGGCAGCAAAGAGCCGGGGGATGAAAAAATGACACCGGAGCCAGGGAATAAGGTTTTTATCTCCTACTCGTCTCCCCGCGACGCAGAGGGTGAAGAGGCTGATTCTATCACCTCTGACAAGAGAGTGGCCGATCAGATTTGCCGCCGCCTGGAATCCGAGGGTATCCGCTGCTGGATCGCGCCCCGGGACATCTTGCCGGGCGACAGTTGGCTCGACTCTATGATCGAAGCTGTCAAACAGTGCCAGATCTTTATTTTGGTTTTCTCTGCCA
>CBFDCR010000082.1:0-22115 GCA_965603365.1 uncultured bacterium | reverse complement strand
TTGTTTGACTTCGCACTCTGTGATTTTTTCTTTTTGTGCCGAACGCCCTTAGATTTCAGTCTACTGATTTTCTATTCCCCTGTCAAGTGTTTTTCCAAATCCTCCACCTGATTTAAAATTATAGATCCAACTTTCTACGCACCGTGCACCTATACTTCGTTTTATATTTTTAGCTCAATCATTACAGGATAATGATCACTAAACTCACTCATTTCAGGAGTATTAATTACTTTGCAGTCCTTGACCTTATTGATCAAATTCTTACTCACAAAAATATAATCATTCTGCCATCTAACGCTACTTCTGCTATGAAAATGAGTTTGAATATGACCATTAAAAAATTCTTTTGTGCAGTTAATTAACCCTAAATTCTTAAGCCTATCAAAAACTAACTTATGTGCAGGGTCTCTATTTTTATATTTTATATCCCATTGTTCAGAGACATTAAAATCACCACCCAACACGATATTTCTTTTGTTTTTATTATGCAGAATTGAAGTTAAATCAGAAATTATATGATGCATTGTTGTTGTAGCGTAACCTTCTGGATCAATGAGACCATAAATGTTGATTACTGTTAAAGTGAATGAATGAGATATTTTTACTTCCGCTATAATTAAACCGGATGACCCTGGATAAAAATTATTTGAATAAATCTCTCTGTTGATTTTTGGTTTTGAGATGATTGATGTACCCCATCTTCTTTTTTTATCGATTTCATGATACAGGATATTGTACAATTCGAAGCTTTGTGCTGGAGGAACAATTTCTTGAAGAAGAGCAATATCCGGGGTTATTTTTTCCCAAAGATATGACCATGCATAGTTTCGTTGAATAGAATTTCTTTTCCAGTGATCCATATTCCAGGTAATTATCTTTATTTTTCCCATAAGAAATTCGTTCTTCTAAAGCAAAAAGACTTAATAACGAATGAGTAAGGGTTGGTCACCGCCATTCTGGTTTCTCCATTTTTTATTGTTTCCGCTAAAATTATACAGAGTAGAGAATGATTTTGCAAGGGGGAAAAGGTGGGAAGGCAGAGGTCTCTATTTTACATTCTCTATTTTACATATTACCGACATGAGTGATTGGGGGGGATGAAATCCGGCTTTTGTTATGCAAATGCTCGATGGCAATATATTATAGAATAGAGAAGAGTGTTGTCAGGCGGTGTTATCGAGTTCGGTTTCTTTCAAATAGTGTAATTGAATGTTGTATTTTTTGGCCAGAAGGGCTCTTTTTCGACTGTCCCCAAATCTTTTCCCCAAATCTTTTCAACTTATCCATAGAAGATTTTTTAGACATTCTAAAAGAGACCGATGTCGATGTGGTGGATTATCCGGAACATGAACTGGATAAAGACCTGGAAAACATCGTATGACCCGCCAGACCATTGTGAGCGATGCCGGGCCATTGATTGCCCTGGCCAAAACCGGCCAATTGTATATTTTAGAGAGACTGTTTGAAAAAGTCCTGGTTCCGCCCTCGGTCCTGGATGAACTCAAAATATCCACCTCCAGAAGCGGTGCCGCTGAGATCAAGCGGGCAATCGGGGGGGGCTTTTTTTGACTGTCCCCAAATCCCCACCATAACAGAGTGGAGAATGATTTTGCAAGGGAAAAAAGACGGAGAAGCAGCGGTCAATGTGGATGCAGAAAATACATTAGGGGGGGAATTGGGGTGGGGGGTTAGGGGATGTAGATGGTTTTGATGTTGACGAACTCCTTGATGCCGAAGTGGGAGAGCTCGCGGCCGTAGCCGCTCTCCTTGATGCCGCCGAAGGGCAGGCGGGGGTCGGAGCGGACAAAGGTGTTGACAAAACAACTGCCTGCCTGGATCTCTGTTTCGGCCAGCCGTTCGCCTTTTTTTTCGTCCCTGGTAAACACGGCCGCGCCCAGGCCAAAGACCGAATCGTTGGCCACCCGGATGGCCTCGTCTTCATCTGTTACGGGGATGATGGCGGCTACGGGGCCGAATAGTTCCTCATCGTAGGCGGGCATGCCCTTTTTTACACCGGTCAGCACGGTGGGGGGATAGAACGCGCCCTTACCCCCGGGGATCTGGCCGCCCAGCAGACACCTGGCGCCCTGCCGGATGCTCTCCTCTACCTGGCGGTGCAGATCGTCCCGCAGGTCACGGCGGGCCTGGGGGCCGACGGTCACGGTTTCGTCTAAGGGATCGCCCATGCGCTGGGTCTGCATCTTCTGGACGTAGAGCTGCTCAAATCTCTCCTTTAAGCTTTGCACAACGATGAACCGCTTGGCGGCGATACAGCTCTGGCCCGAATTGATGAGGCGGCTCAACACGCAGGTATCCACGGTGGCCTCCAGGTCGGCATCCTCCAGGACAATGTAGGGGTCGCTGCCTCCCAGTTCCAGTACCGTTTTCTTGAGCATGGCCCCGGCTTTACTGGCCACGGCCTTACCGGCCGGGGTGCTGCCTGTCAGGGTCACTGCCTTGACCAGGGGGTTTTCGATCACCGCCGAGACCTCTTTGCTGCCGATCAGCAGGGTGCGAAAGACATGGGGGGGAAAACCGGCCCCGGTAAACACCTCCTCTATGGCCAATGCACAGCCGGGCACATTGGAGGCGTGTTTGAGTATACCGACATTGCCGGCCATCAGGGCGGGGGCGGCGAAGCGGAATACCTGCCAGAAGGGGAAATTCCAGGGCATCACCGCCAGCACCACGCCTAAGGGCTGAAACGACACAAAGCTTTTCGAGGCATCGGTTTCCACCACTTCGGTTTTGAGAAAATCTTCGGCGTTTTCGGCGTAATAGTCACAGACCCAGGCACACTTGTTGGCCTCGGCCCGGCCCTCTTTGATGGGTTTGCCCATCTCCAGGGCCATCAGTTCGGCGTATTGTTCCACATTGTCCCGCAGAATTTGGCCCGCCTCTTTCATCAACCGGCGGCGCTGGGCAAAGGATGTGTGCCGCCAATCCTGAAAGGCTTGATCCACTTCCTGGATTGCCCGGTTCACCTCCTCCGGGGTCAGGGTGGGATAGGTCTTAATCTCCTGGCCGCTGGCCGGGTTTATGGCTGTCATGGTCATCGTTTCCTCCTTACATTGATGTATCGTTTACGTTTATCGCTTCACAATAGATCTGCTCAAATATTTTAGTGCAAATCCCCCAAACTTTCAAGGAAATCACTTGAGTATTAATCTCTTTTTTATAATCATTCTAATTCCGGCCTGCCTCCAAGACTTTCATTCAACATTAGAAAACTTTTTAGTCTATTTTACTCTCACTTTTTCCACTATGTTTAGTATTAGAGACAGTATCAAAACAATCCCCCCCAGTATTATCATACTATAGGCAAATGCCAATTGTTGATAGCCGGTATAACGGTTCAAGCGGGGATAATCGGGGACTAACAAGACTATCAAAATTATAAAAATACAGAACGACCCAATCCCGAAGAATATGGTCAACAGCCAGGCCAATTTTTTCATTTTCCACCTGGCCACAAAGGAGGTGAGGGCACGGGATACCAGTATGACGGCTATCGGTGTGGTGATTAAAGGAATGAAAAAAAAGTCGTAAAAAAAATCTTCTGTAAAAAAGTCTATCATAACAAACAATAGAGTAATTGCCGAAAAGATTGAAGTAGGCTTTTTCAGCATCTGTTTTATCTCTTCTTTATTCATGGTGAAAGTTTTATAAAAAAATACGCCAATTGCAAATAAAAACATCAGGGACGCCACCGACAGAACCAATATTTCCAAAAAGCTCATCTTCACTCTATTTCTGGGCGGGGGCGAAGAAGATTTGTTTGCCCACGATTTTGGGATGGATCTTCTTCTCCTTTTCCAGGACATCGATGTATTTGAAGAGTTCCAGCCGGTTCTTGCCGGTTAAGACGACCAGGTCGTCGATGGTCAGGGGGCGGCGGATGATGGTGTTGAGGATGCAGTTTTCCAGATTCTGGTTGAAGGCGGCGATCTCTTCCCGCTTCTTGATTCTCTTGATGATCTCCACCGGCAGATCAGGCCATTTCTGTACGATGCGTTCCAGGGTTTCGATACCCACCGGTTTGACGTTCTCGTAGGCGGGGGGACGATCCAGGGAATTTAACTGCACCTTATCGGGATTGATTTTTATCAAGCTCCGGTGCAGTCTGTCCAGTTCCTCATCGCCGTCATTCACCCCCTCTACGATAAGAACCTCCAGCCAGATCTCCCTGGAAAAGAGCCGGCGGAAATCCACCAGCCCTTCGATGATCTGCCGGATATCCAGTGCCCGGTGGGGTTGATTGATCCTGGTAAAGACCTCTGCTGAAGCGGCATCCAGAGAGGGCAGCACCACGTCTGCCGGCGATAACGCTTCCTGCACATCGGCACGGTACAGCAGGCTGCCGTTGGTGAGGACGGCCAGCGGCACATCGCTGATCTCTTTGATCCCCCGGATGATCTTCCCGATATCCTGGTTTAAGGTGGGTTCGCCGGAGCCGGAAAAGGTTATGTAGTCGAGATGGGTATGGGCAGAGAGGGCGGCTTCCACTTCCTTGAGAACAATCTCCGGCGATACGAAACCGGCCCGCTCCACCGTCAGATAATTGGTCTTGCCGCACTCACAGTAGATGCAGTTATACGTACAGGTCTTAAAGGGGATAATATCCACTCCCAGCGATATGCCCAGCCGCCGGGAGGGCACGGGGCCAAAGATGTGACTAACCGTATGCATATACTATGATAGTGTTAGTCTAAATCTATACTGCCTTTGGTTTTATCCTTCCTCTTTTCATCCATGGCATTCCATTTTCTCATGCAGGGCGCATCTTTGCCTTCCACCATGGAACATTCCATGTACTCGACAATATAGAGGATACAGGCCCGAATGGCCTTGCCCACGGGGGTCTTTTTATAAGCACCACCGGCGATGGAGAAATTCCTGAGACTCAAACCAGCCCCCAGGGCCTTTGATTTAACGGTGGCTTCAATGGTCCTGGAATCGACAATTTCGGAGGTTTCGGTATCCACAACTTTCACATCGACGGCCACATAGGCTTTCTCTTTCTTACCACCGAGACTTATGCCCTTAAACCGTACCTTGCCTCCGGCACCGGAAGTACTACTTTCAAAGGCCGATACCGTACCGGCTATCAAATATCTGGCCCCTTTGATCTTTCCCATCTTGACCAGCGTGCCCTGGCTGATCCGACCGGACGCGCTGAGATCCTGTTCGCTTAAAACCGCATCGATCTCCCGGCGTTCCAATACCTGGAACTCACCGGAACTGGCCATCTCGGCCGCCAGCATGTCCTGGAGTTCCCGGCCGACATTGGCATTCCACCAGAACGCGGTGGAAGTATTGTTGGTAAACCTCAGAACCCCGATCCTGGGCTTTTCCTGGGCCAGGCCATTTGACAGACCGACCACAAAAAACATTAAAACCATCATCAAAACGATCTTCTTCATTCAATCCTCCTATAACAGTGAGCTTTTTTGCCTTTCCAGTATAATGGAAATTGAATGGAAAGTCAATTTCAAATCAAATCTGCCAAAAATTTTTGAAACCTTTTCCCCAATACCGAGTATCTTAAGAGTGTATACGCTCATGTACGCAAAAATTTGGTCGAAAGTGTCAAGCCCGGCGGAGGTTTATTGTATTTTGGGTTAAATTATGTTATATAAAGAATCTTACAATTAAGAGGTTACGCATGAAAAAGATAATTACTTTAATGGTGGTGTTTTTTTGTTTTCAGTTTTTCCTTCCGGCCGAAACGATTGTAAAGATTGAAATAGAGGGAAATAAAAAAGTTTCCCGGGACACCATCCTTTTTTACATGAAGGCAAAGGAAAACGGAATCTTCTCCGAAGAGGTACTGAGACAGGACTTTAAATCCCTGTGGGAGACCGGATTCTTCGAAAACATCAAAATCGAACTCGAAAATGCCCAGGGGGGGAAAGTCATCAAACTTATCGTCAAAGAGAACCCCATGATTTCAAAAATCATCTATGATACGGGTAAAAAAATAAAGCAAAACGATATCCAGGAAAAATTACAAGAGAATAGTATTGTACTGACGACTTTTTCCCACTACAACCCCGTTAAAATGAAAAGGGTGGAGAAAATCATCAAAGAGATGCTGCTGGAAAAGGGCTACAACGACGGAAAGGTCAACATTGCCACCGAAAAGGAGGGCGACAACATGGCCCTCACCATCAATATCGTCCAGGGCCCTAAAACCAGGATCGGAGAATTTGTCTTTTCCGGCCTGGATGCCAGGTTCATCTCCCCCTCTTTTTTGAAAAGAGGCATCAAAAACAATAAACCCCATGGATTCTTTTCAGCCATTGGCGGGAAAGATGTTTATAACAAAGAAAAGATACAGGAAGACCTCGAAGAAATTAAAATAAAAATGCAGGAGATGGGTTATTTAGAAGCCAAGGTCGGTAGTCCCAACCTCTCTCTGTTTAAAAAACGCAACATCTTTGGCAAGCTGCGCAGCATGCTGCGGGTCACCGTCCCGGTTGAATTGGGGCCCGAATACAGAGTCGGCGATATTAATATTGAGGGTAACAAAATTCTTAAGACTGAATTTCTAAAGACTCTGGTTACCTTGAAAAAAGGCAAAATTTTCAATATGGAGAAACGAAATAAAGCCCTCGAAGAGATCCGTAAAATATACGGCTCGCTGGGTTACTTTTACTGCCAGTTAACGCCGCAGGAAAATCTCGATCCCATCAAAAAAATAGCCGACCTCACCATCAATATCATGGAAAATGAAATTGTTTATCTGGGAAAATTGGAATTTGTGGGTAATACGTTTACGAAAGATCACGTCATCAGGCGAGAGTGGTTTTTAAGAGAGGGGAAACGGCTGAACATCAATATACTCGAAGACTCCATCAGAAGGATGAAACAGTTGGGCCTGGTTACCGTCGAAAAAATGCCCGAAATCAAGCCGGACCCCAATGATCCCCAAAAAATCAATGTCAAGGTGGATGTTCAGGAAATGAACCGCCAGATGATCAATTTTAACGTGGGCTACAGCGGCTATGACGGCTGGTTCATTGCCGCCGGCTATTCCACCCAGAACTTCCTGGGGATGGGCGAAACATTCACCATCAATTTGCAAAGCGGAACCAGGGCCAAAACATACCAACTGGCCTTTACCGAGCCTTATCTATTCAATTTACCGGCCAGTCTCGGATTCGATCTCTACAAAACATCGACGGAATACGAATGGCTGCCTAAACAATACAGACAGGGGTTTAACCTCTCAACCTCGGCACGGTTCTGGAAGTACTGGGGGGCATCGCTGACCTACAGTTACGAAGATGTGGAAATCACAAGAATGGAAGATGAACAGGAATTTTTTATCCCCTATTACTACTACTATTATTACCTGGATGGCAAAAGGACCATATCTTCAATATCGCCAACCATCTATTATTCCACGGTCGACTCTCCCATATTCCCCTCCTCCGGCGTCAAGTATCTTCTCAATTACAGGTACTCCGGAGGATTTTTGGGCGGCGATTTCAACCTGCACAAACTCAAGGCAGAGTTTGTGAAGTTCTTCCCCTTAAACAAGAAGAGGCACACATTGGGTTTCCATGCAGTCTATCAATATGTCACCAAATTCGGGGACAGCTTTCTCCCTTATTATGAAAAATACTTCCTGGGAGGCGAGAGGTCAATCAGGGGATTCGATATCTACCGCCTGGGCCCCAGGGATGAAGAGGGACGTGTGATCGGCGGCGATAAGGCATTCTTCCTGAATTTCGAATATGCTATCCCCTTGAGCCAACAATTCTCTTTTGTGTTTTTCTACGACATCGGCAACACCTATGACATGGGACAACCCATGACTTTTAAAAATGTCTATTCTTCCCTGGGTGCGGAACTGAAAATATTTGTACCTATGCTAAACGTTCCCTTCAGATTGATCTTCGCCTACAACCCCAGGAAACTTTATAAAGATGATTCTAACTTTGCCTTTAGATTTGCCGTAGGCCCGTCATTTTACTAAGACTATAAAGACATATAAACCCGGGAGATACCTAAAAATATTCCCGGGAAGAAAAGGAGTAAGACATGAAAAAAACGTTTATTGTGGTGCTGACACTTTTAGTGGCGGCTTCATTTGTGTATTCGCAAACCAAAATTGGAGTCATTAATCCCCAAAAGGTTATTGCCGAAACCATACGGGGAAAACAGGTCCAGGAAAAATTGAAAAAACTGAGTGATGAAAAACAGCAAAAGATCAAAGGGATAGAAGAGGAAATTAACAAGCTGGAAAAGGAACTGATGTCCCCGGCCCTAAACGCCGATACCAGAGATAAGAAATCCTCCCAATTACAGGATAAAAGAACGGCGTTGAAGAGATTTGTTGAAGATGCCCAGAAAGACTTTCAAGGAGAATACGCCAAAGAGATGCAGAACCTGACCAAAGAGATCATGCCGGTCATCGAAAAAATCGGCTCAGAAAAGGGTTTTACCATCATTTTTGACCTGAATAACTCGGGCATCTCCTACTTCGACAAGGCCATCGATGTCACCGACGATGTGATCAAGGCCTACAACGCCAAGATCTCTTCGAAATAAGCATTCCAAAAATCGAATGCTCACAGGATCAGAGGATCGAAAGATCATGGACAGCATACTATCAATCGAAGAGATCAGGGGGATTCTTCCCCACCGGTATCCCTTCCTTTTGATCGACCGGGTCACGGATATAGACGAATCCGCCGGAACCATCAAAGGCTATAAAAATATCACCGCCAACGAACCTGTCTTTAACGGCCATTTCCCGGAACGTTCCGTTTTCCCGGGAGTATTGATTATAGAGGCCATGGCTCAACTGGGTGCGGTCTATATGTTGAAGAAGCTTCCCGAAAAAAAAAGACTGGCCCTTTTTGCCGGCATTGACAGGGCGAGATTCAAACGGGTGGTTGCTCCCGGAGACCGACTGGATTTTGAATTGAAGCTCCTGAGGGAACGGGGGAATTTCGCCGTTGTGGAAGGAAAGGCCTTCGTGGAGGGTCAATTGGCGGCCGAAGCCGTGTTGATGTCATCCCTGGGCAAATAGTCAAAAATGAGAATAGGTGTCGTGGGAACCGGCTCGATGGGGAAAAACCACCTGAGGGTGGTCGACGCCATGCCGGAATTGCAGCTAACCAGCGCCATGGACATCAACGCCGACAATTTGCGGTCCGCCTGCGACGGTTACCCCATTAAAACATTTGACAACCTGGAAGAGATGCTCCCCCTGGTGGATGGAGTTGTGATCTCCTCCCCCACCGAAAGTCACTGCGAAATCGCCAGATTCTTCCTGGAACACCGGAAGAACATCCTGGTGGAAAAACCCTTTACCCAAACCATCGAAGAGGCCGACCAACTCATCGAAATGGCAAAAAACAGCGGTTGTACCATCGCCGTAGGTCACCTGGAACGCTTCAACCCGGCAGTGGAGTACATCAAAAATAGAGTGAAACAGCCGCTGTTTATTGAAATCCAACGGTTGGGCCCCTTTTCCCCCCGATCTCTCGACGTCGATGTCATCATGGATTTGATGATCCACGATATCGATATTATCTTGCAGTGGGATCAGACGCCCATCGTAGAAATCCACGCCTCCGGTGTACCCATCATCTCCGATAAGATCGACATCGCCACCGTCAGGCTCAAATTTGCCTCCGGTCTGGTGGCCAACCTGACGGCCAGCCGGGTATCCCAGAAAAAAACCAGGAAACTGCGAATATTCCAGAAAAACACCTATTTCTCTATTGACTACAAACAGAGAAGAGTGAAGGCGTACCGACTGTTCAACAGGGAAATTGTCGAAGACATCCCGGAAATCGAGGATGTGGAACCTCTCTACAATCTCTGGAAAAATTTTTTTGCATCCATTACCTGCGGGGGGAATTATAACGTTACCGCACAAGAGGCCCGTAATGCCTTGCAGGTGGCCATACGCATTAGGGACAGCATCGAGATTCCCCAATTATGATAACGATAAGATAAGTGTTAAGTTATGAGTGAAACGGGCGGGATGGTGGAAATTGACATTTGAGAGATTTGTATACAACCTGATTGGCCGGAACGTCTTCCCGGGCATCTCCGTACTGGTGGGCCAGGGAGAGGGGGCGGTCTTTCAACGGCACTACGGCTTCAAATGCCTGGTTCCCCAAAAAGAGATCATCAAGAAGGACACCCTGTATGACCTGGCCTCTTTGACCAAGCCGCTGGTCACCGCCTTCCTGATGGTGTATTTAAAGGAAAAAGAAAAAATAAAACTGGACAGTGAAATCAAAAGCTTTTTGCCGGATTTACCCCTCCACACCAATATTTTGCAGTTGTTAACCCACACCTCGGGATTGCCCGACTGGCGGCCCCTCTACCTGTGGCCGGACCACTACCTCCACACCCTCAAGACCATCCGGTTGGAGTCGACACCCGGCAAGCGGGTCAACTACTCCTGCCTGGGTTATATCCTGCTCTACTTTCTCATCGAAAAAATAAGCGGCTCTTCCTTTATGGACCTGGCCCGGGACATCATATTCAATCCCCTGAAACTTCAACACACCTTTTTAAAAATCCCTGAAAATCTGAAAAACAGCGCTGCCCCGACCGAAGAGGGCAATACCTTCGAGAAACAGCGGGCCAGCCGGCTTTTCCTGGATCTGGCTAAAAAATTCAATTGGCGAGAATATATCATCAAGGGCGAGACCCATGACGGCAACGCCTTTTATGCCGGCGGCAGTGCCGGCAATGCAGGCCTATTCTCCACTGCCGGCGACCTGTTTAAAATATCACGGGAGTTCTTCCCCGCCACCGCCACCATTCTTAGCCCTGAATCCCTACAATTATTCTGGGGAAATTATACCCCCCGTCAACCCGCCCAGCGCACCGTTGGCTTTAAGCTCAACTCTTCCTTCATGACCTCCGGCGGCCGTGCCCTCTCTCAACATGCCGTCGGCCACAACGGTTTTACCGGTACATCCATCTGGCTGGAACCGGAGGAGCAGACGGTGTTCATCATACTGACCAACCGGGTCCATCCCCGGGTACAAAATATCAACTTCAACCGTATCCGCCGCAAGCTCCACAAACTCCTGAAAAAAGAGCTAAGCAAAACTGCACTCCCTTAACGGCCCGGGAGTAGACCCCGGCCAGGGGATTTTAGCGCAGTAAGCGTTCAGTCAGGGTTTCCGGTGGGGTACCATGACATTCGATTTAAGGGGATAGGGATCTTCCACCGGTGCGATGACCCATCCTTCCACTGCTTCCAGGTCATCGAAGCCCTCCCAAAATCCCCTCGATACCGACGGGGAGGTTGATACCTTGAACTCCACCGCAATCCGGCATTTTCCCTTTTCCAGTACTAAATCGATTTCGCTGCCAGAGGATGTCCGGTAAAAAAAATGCCGCCAATATCCTGCCGACGCCAATATGTTCTCCAGGGCAAATCCTTCCCATGATGAGCCGCAGCCGGGATGTCCCAACAGATCGTCGGGATATCTCGCTCAAGGAATGTTCGTATGAAATCCAACCGCCATTCATAACTCTCTTGCTCCCCTAAAGCAAGATAACTCCGGGGAAATCCGGTGAAGCAGAACCCAAAATGATAAATTGTCCGCTTTTATTGTTTTCATCCACTGCACTTCGGATAATAGTAAATAATTCGGGTGCCCTCTGTATCTCATCCAGGCAGATCAGTTTCCCCTTGTTCATTTTAAAATAGGCTTCCGCATCCCGTAGTTTATTCATATCTGAGGGCCGCTCGAAGAGAGTAATAACTTTTGCCAGTATCGATTTACCGCACTGTCTTGGGCCCAATATGGCTACTACCGGGATATTCGGCAGTTAAAGTCCGGTAAACATAATTATCCATAGTATTCGTTATAATCCTTTTGGGTGGAATAAGCAACGGATTCTCAAAGATAACCTTGCAAATTGGAAGGCGGACTTCCAATTTTCAAACTTATCCCCCATACGGGATCACCCCTTGCCTCGCTACCGCCGTCAATTTGCCTCTCCCCCGTGTCACCACAACCTCACCACCAAAAAGAGCTGAGCTCGCAAAGAGTGCATCAATCTCCAGGAAGTACTTCAATTTCAAGTTCAGTAAAGGGTCTAAATTTCTTAAAATCACTGCCGGCTCCACTCCAGGCTTCCCAAGAGTAAATATCATTTCCTGTAAAATAAGGGGCGACATTAAAATTTAATACTCGTCCAGAGCTTTATTCACCAATCCCTGAGAAATCTTTAACTTATCTTCGTCCAGGTTCACAATGGAATAAACAATTATATTAGGGTGATGTCCAACTTTGGGATTTGGGGTACATCAAAAGTTGTACGTTTTGGGGGAAAAAAATCGAACCATTTGTCATACTTTTTGACGATTGACTTTATTTTTGTGTCTCTTTATTATAAAAGATGACACACCTATACATTGAGCGGACTTTATTGAATATAAGAATAATGGTGCCTTAGAAAAAACCAAATTAAGGAGGATATCATGCATATAACCGGTAAATCTTTTTTAAAAATCACCTTCGTACTGGTGCTCATCTCATCGTTGGCCTTCATGGGCCCGGCTGCTTCAGCCTATCCGGGGGCGGAAGATGAGGTGTATCGGGCGGCGGTGAGCGGACTCCCGTCATTTTTAGATCTCATCCCGGCCGATAGGGAAACATATTACGGCTTTGAAGACAGGGAAGAGTTTAGCCGGGCAGTTGCCGGCCGGCCGATTCAGATGTACCTGCTCTCCGATGAGTTCTCCCCCGTGTCCAGCGGCGAGTGGCGGGTACCGATTCTGGTGGACGGGGCCTACCGGGCACTGATAACCGTCGCCCGGGCCGACGGCCTGTGGAGAGCGGTGGATTTCGGCGCGGCGGTGTTAGCCAGGGAACTGGAGGCCTTCAAATCCCCAGGGGAAAAGATTCTACTCCGATGTTTTCAAAGGCAGTGCGACTTTGTGGTCGTACCGGCAAAATCCCGGAGCGCAGAGGGCGTAAAGGAAGGTAGGGTCTATCCCCTGCAATCGTCCCGGCTGAACCTACCGGCACTGGACAAACGAGCCGAACCGTTCTTTACCTTTCAAGAAATCAAGGGGCTTATCCTGTCAGCGGATAAGGCCATTTCAGAAGAATAAAAATCGATCATAGGAGATTGAGCATGAAGCATGTAAAAATAATATTCATGATTTTAATTCTGTCTACCGCCGCATATACCCAGGTACTGGATGTCCCGGTAGTCATCCAGGAATACAACCAGTGGTGCTGGGCCGGTACGAGTGGTGCGATATTAAAATATTACGGCTATAACTATTTGCAGTGCGAGATCGCCGAGTATACCCGGTTGAATGCCACCTTTCACGACTTCGGGGATGTGGACTGCTGCCTGGATGCCACTCTGGGCTGCAATTACTGGAATTACAACTACGGCTACGACGGCAGCATCCAGATGATTCTCATCGACATGGGGGGCATCGAAAACTACGGCATAGCGACCTATTTGAATTTGACGGAAGTACAGGATGAAATCGGGGGCGGCCGGCCCTTCGTGATTCGCTGGAAAGTACCGGGGGGCGGTCACTTTATCGTGGGCCACGGGATAGTGGACAGCGACCTCTATTATATGGACCCCTGGTTCGGCGAGGGGGCCAAAATAGCCGATTATAACTGGGTGGTCAGACACGGGGGTTACAAGTGGACCCATACCAATGTTTTGACTACCGACCCTGCCAATTAAACATTGAATTTGCCGAATGGGGGATTTTAGGCTATAATAAAATGTGACCAAATTGATCTTTATCTTTATGGACGGTGTGGGCATCGGCAAGGCCGGCGGTACAAATCCCTTCTTCACCGCCGGCGCCGATCATCTCCCCTTCTACGACAGCGGCTGCCGCCTGCCCGACGAGACCCCGGTAAAACCTATCGATGCCTGCCTGGGAGTCGAGGGCATGCCCATGAGCGCCACCGGACAAACCAGCCTGTTTACCGGCGTCAATGTACCGGCCGCCCTCAACAGCCACCGGGACAGTTACCCGGACCGATTGATGCGAAAAATCATCAAGGAGAAAAATATATTTTCCCTCTTAAGGCAGAACCGTCTAAATCCTCACTTCCTAAACGCCTTTCCCTCCTCCTACCCTCTGTTCACTCCGCTGCACATCCGCATCCAGGAGGACGGTGAGTTTTACTTCTCCCCGCAATTCCAGTCCCAGTTCAAACGCTCCCTTTCGGTCACCACCTGCATGATGGTGGCCAACCATATGAGACCCTTTGGCGAACCGGACATTTTAAGAGAAGAGGCCCTGTTTCACGATTTTTCCAACCAGGCATTAAACGGCAATCATCCCCATCTGCCCAGATTCGGCCCGGAGAAGGCGGCCGAGATCATTTATAAGGTATCCCGGCAGTACGATATGCTGCTCTACGAATATTTCCAGACCGACCTGTTCGGCCACGGTTTCGATCTTGAGGACTGCACAGACCTGGTGGGGCAGTTGAACCGTCTGGTCAAGCGTCTGATTTCGCTGCTGGACCGGGAGAGCGATACCCTGCTCATCACCAGCGACCACGGTAACCTTGAAGACATGACGACCCAGCTTCATACTTTCAATCCGGTGCCCCTGCTTGTCTGGGGTTGTCGAAGCGACCAACTGCGCAGCCGGATCGAGAGTATTGCCGATGTCAGTCCGGCGGTATTCGATTATTTCAGCGGATAGAGAGGCGATGTCAGATCAAAGTAATGGAAAGCGGGTGATCGTCATTGTGCTGGACAGCGTGGGCGTCGGTGCCCTGCCGGATGCCGAGACGTTCGGCGATAAAGGGGCCAATACGCTGGCCCATATTGCCAGCCAGCGGGGGGGCTTGAAACTCCCTAATCTGCAACAGCTCGGGCTGGGCAATATCATCGATATCAAGGGAGTGCCGCCAAATCCAAAGCATCTTGCCTCCTTCGGCAAGATGAGTGAGGCTTCCGGATCGAAGGATACCATGGTGGGGCATTGGGAAATCATGGGCCTCATCACCGACCAACCCTTTCCCGTGTACCCGCAGGGATTCCCGGACGAAATCCTGGAGGATTTTTTTCGGGAAACCGGCGTGCACCGGGTGTTGGGCAACCGATCCGCTTCGGGTACCGTCATTATCCAGGAATTGGGGGAAGAGCATATCAAAACCGGTCACCCTATCCTCTATACGTCGGCGGACAGCGTGTTTCAGATTGCCGCCCACGAAGAAATCATCCCCATTGACGAACTCTACGCCATGTGTGAAGGTGCCCGGCGGGTATGTGACCGCTATCGAATCGGCCGGGTCATTGCCCGTCCCTTTGTAGGCCAAAAGGGCAACTTTACCAGAACCGTGAGACGTAAAGACTTCCCCATGAGACCACCGGCCGAAACCGTTCTCGATATTTTAAAAAGTAAAGGTTATCCGGTGGTGGGAATCGGCAAAATAGAGGACATTTATGCCGGCCAGGGTATTACCAGGGCCATCCACACTAAGGGCAACAGCGACGGCATGGGGCAATTAATCCGGGAATTGGACGTCACCGGCAGGGGACTGATATTTATCAACCTGGTGGATTTCGATATGCTCTACGGCCACCGCAACGATGTCGAGGGCTATGCCGGTGCTTTGGAGACTTTTGATGTGTTGCTGGCAGAGTTGTGCGCCTCTCTCCGGGATCACGACCTCCTGATTATCACCGCCGACCACGGCTGCGACCCCACCTACCCGGGAACCGACCATACCAGGGAGTACGTCCCCCTGCTGGTCTATCATAAATCCCTGCCGCCCCGTGACCTGGGGACCCGCCGGACTTTTGCCGATATCGGCGTTTCCATCCTTGATTTTTTTCAAATTGAACATACCTTTCGGGGAACCGGTTTCAAGGAACTTTAAGGGGAAATAAATCGGCCGTTTTGAAAGCGGAAGGTGTACTGGACGTTGTCTTCGGCATTTTTGGCCAGCCTGACCTCGACGGTTTCGTCCCGAAGTTTGTCGGAGAGCTTCATGCCGGCATACTGGGCTATTTTGACGAAATCAACCCTCTCTTTTTCCTGGTAAACGATCACGACCCGGTTCTGAGGAGCATCGATCTTCAGGTCTACAAAGCCGTCGACGCGGCGGATGTACTTCAAGGTATCGCCGATAAATTTTTCTTTATCTTCCGGCGGGGCGCTGCTGCCGCCCCGCAGCATCACAAAGACAAAGGCGATGAATACAATGACCAGCCCGCCGACTACTGCGTAGATCATTTTATTGGATTTTTCCGGGTTAATTGTTGTCCGCCACTTCTTTTTCCGTTTGCTTTTGCTCATTATGGCTTACCTCCTAAACGATCACGGCACCACCACGTTGTTGAAGATCTCGGTGATGATATCGTCGGTGGTCAACTCCTCGGCCTCTGCCTCGTAGGAGAGAATAATCCGGTGACGCAGCACATCCCGGCCGATGTTTTTCACATCCTCGGGGGTAACATATCCCCGCCGGCGTACAAAGGCCAAGGCCCGGGCAGTCTCGGTCAAATAGATGGAAGCCCGGGGCGACGCACCGAATTGAATCAAATCTTTCAATTTCGACAGCCCTGCCTCTCCCGGATACCGGGTGGCAAAGACCAGGTTGACAATATAATCTTTTATCTTTTCATCCACGTAAACCATCTTGTAAGAGTTGTTGATCCTGAATACCTCCTCCCTCGAGCATACCGCCTGCACCGGTATGTCGCCGGCAGTGGTCATCCGGTTTACGATGGTTTTCTCCTCCTCTTTGGAGGGGTAAGTAATCTTCACCTTCAACAGGAACCGATCGATCTGGGCCTCCGGCAGCGGGTAGGTGCCCTCCTGCTCGATGGGATTCTGGGTGGCCATCACCATGAAGGGCGCCTCGATTTTATGGCTATTGTCGCCGATGGTGACTTGCAGTTCCTGCATGGCCTCCAGCAGGGCGCTCTGGACCTTGGCCGGCGCCCGGTTAATCTCGTCGGCCAGCAGCAGATTGGTAAAGATCGGACCCTTTTTGGTATAGAAATCCGAAGTCTTGGGGCTGAATACCATGGTGCCGGTCAAATCGGCCGGCAGCAGATCCGGGGTAAACTGAATACGGCTGAAATGGAGATCCAGCACCCGGGCCAGGGTCTTGACAGAAAGGGTCTTGGCCAGGCCCGGCACCCCCTCCAACAGGATGTGTCCGGATACGATCAAGGCAATCATCATGCGTTCCAGCAAAACCCGCTGACCCACGATCACCTTCTCCATTTCCGCCAGTATCCTGTCGATGATCTGGCTCTCTTCTCTAATTTTCTCGTTAATAAAGGTCATATCCTGGTTCATTGCGTTCATGGTCTCCTCCTAACCGTACTGTTGTCTATAGTCCATACCTTTGATTTCAAGCGTTCGTGTCATCTCGTACAACCGGCTGCGGATGCGCTTGCCGATTCTGCCGGCGAGGGATTCGCCTCTGTCGGCAGAGGGATTGTCTAAAAAATTGGTGGCACAGCAGGTAATCTTTTGATTGTTGTATCTGCGATTGAATAGATAGTAAATGTGGTCGTCTACCCATTGACTCACCTTCGATCCCCCCAGTTCATCAAACAGCAGTAAATCCACTGTTGTCAATTTATAGATCAGTTCATTGATGGCCTCATAATCCCGGGTGGACGCATCTTCGCCGGAGCGCATCTGGCGCACCAGGTCGTTCCAGTCGATATAATATATATCGATGCGGGGATCTTTCTTCATTAACTCGGTAGCAATGGAACAGAGGAGGCGGGTTTTCCCCACTCCGGTGGGCCCCTGCAACAGGAGACCATCGGTCACCGCCGGAAAATCATCGATAAACCTCCGGGCCTCCTTCTTAGCCTTTTTCTGGGAGGGGTCACCGGGATTCGGCACAAAGTTCTTGAGCTCTGCGGCCAGGAATCTCGGCGGGATATTGGCCCTTTCCCCTCTTAGCAGGAACATATCTTCCTTCCGGCAATTGCACTTAACGGCAAATTCGCGGCCGTCCCTCTTCTCCGTGGCCCAGCCGGTTCCGCCGCACTTCGGACATTCTTCTTCCTTTTCAATCAATTTAAGACTCCGTAAATACCCTGTTTCATCAATTTCTTTTTGAGTTTCATCAGGGCCTTCATCTCGATTCTGCGAATACCCTCGGGGCTCATGCTCAGCCTCTTGGCGATCTCTCTCAATTTCATCGGCTCTTCACCGCTAAAACCGAAACGCATCTTGATCACCTTCGCTTCCTTTTCGGTCAAATGCTCAATATCTTTGCGGATGAGATCATTCATCGAAATTCCCGCCAACACTGCCTGGGGATCCGGGGCCGATTCATCCGACAGATAGGTTGATAAATTGGAGTTACTTCCTTCGACTACGCTCTTGTCCAGGGAAACAATTTCATCCGGAACCGACAGCATGACGTGGACTTTTTTCTCCGGGATATCCAGGGTTTCCGCCAGCTCCTTCATGGTGGGTTTGCGTTTCAATTTTTTAGTTAATTTAAAATAAACCTTTTTGAAATTCAAATAATCATTGTAAAAAATATCGGGGAAAGAGATAATATTTTGATTTTTAGATAAATACCGCCGGATCTCACTCCTCACCCACCAGATGGCATACGTATAGAACCGGTTGTCCCGTTTGGAATCAAAGCGCTTTAAGGCTTCAATCAAGCCTTTATTTCCCTCATTGATGAGATCCAGGAAATTTTCCCCTTTAAAATAGTATTTTAATGCCTCCTTGACCACCAGTTTCTGGTTGGCGATGATGATTTTCTGGAACGCCTCTTCATCTCCATCCTTGGCTTTTATGATTAACGCCCTCTCCTCTTCGGGAGTGAGTATAGAAATCTTCTTCACCTTCTGAAAATACAGGTTTAAAGAATCCAGCGACTCTTTATGCCTCTTTTTTTCCATTTTTAAACACCGTTAGGGTGGAAGGCGTAAACTTCACAATCGCATTTTTCTTTTCTTCAAAAATATGCTCCTTACCGACAAACTCTTTTTTTAATTCCCCCAGAAATTTGGCAAACTCCTCCTGCATTATTTCCATCTTTCTCTTCATATTTAAAATGACTTCAATGCCCGCCAGGTTTACCCCCATCTCCCTGGTGAGGCTGAGGATAAATTCAAGTTTTTTTAAATCCTCATCCGTGTAAACCCTGGTGTTGCCCGTTGTCCTGGAGGGCACCAGCAGCCCTTCCCGCTCGTACAATCGCAGAGTCTGGGGATGGATCTCATACTTTGAGGCCACGGCCGAAATCATGTATGTCTTTTCCTTCATTTTAACATCCCCTCCCTTGGATTATAGGGAGCTATTTCTTCAATCTGCTGCAATAATTTGCGAACCTCGATATCCTTGATGGATGGCGGCACAATTTTTATTTCAATGACCATATCCCCCCTGACCCTGGTCTTGGGATTGGCAATTCCCTTGCCTTTGAGCCTCAGTTTTAGGCCTGAAGTGATGGAGGGGGGAATCTTCAACAATGTGGTGCCGTCCAGGGTGGGGACCTCTACCTTGGCGCCCAGCGCCGCCTCCGAATAGGTGACCGGGAGAACGATTTCCAGATTGGAATCGTTTCTCATATAAAATGGATGGGAAGCGACATTGATGGTAATGATCAAATCACCCGGCGGCCCGCCGTACTTTCCGACATTTCCTTTGTTATTGATTCTCACTTTAGAATTGTCGGCCACACCGGCAGGTATTTTGACCTTTATCCGGGTGACCTTCTCGACCCGACCGTCACCGCCGCAGGTGCGGCACGGTGGTCCCGGAAGGTAACCGGAGCCGCCGCAATTGCTGCATGAGGTGGCAAATTTCATGAAGCCGGTTTGCTGTTGGATATGCCCCGTACCATTGCAAGCGGGGCAAACCGTTTCGGAAGAACCCGCTTCAATGCCCTTGCCGTTGCAGGCGGTGCACATCTCTTTTCGGACAATCTGGATGGGGGTCTCAATACCCTTTACCGCATCCAGGAAACCCAGCGTCATGGCGTACATCAGGTCCTCACCCCGTTCCTTTTTCCTGGCTTTTCGCCCCGCCTGGGAGTGAAAACCACTGCCAAAAATGGTTTCAAAAATATCGCCGAAGGAGCTGGAACCGGCGGTGTCAAAATCAAAGCCATTAAAATTGGACGTCTTCCTGAAATCTTTAAAATTTGCCCCCACCCTGCCGAAGGTGTCGTATTGTTTTCGCTTTTCCGGATCCTTCAACACTTCATAGGCCTGGCTGATTTCCTTAAAGCGGGCCTCCGCATTCTTATCTCCGGGATTTAAATCGGGATGGTACTTTCGGGCCAATTTTCGATAGGTCTTCTTGATTTCTGACAGGGAGGTACTCCTGTTCACTCCCAGGATTTCATAGTAATCTTTCATACCGAAATTTTACTCAACAAATCCTAAAAAATCAAGTTTTTATTTTTTGGTCCCATACATCTCGGCTTTCTTTTTCTTCTCATAATTTTTGCGATCGACTCTCTTACCGATCCGATAGGCCCTCATCTTTTCCATCACATCCCCTTTGGCATTTTTTACCTTGACTTTTTCGCCGTTGGTGAGGGTAATCTCCGCCTGGTGTACTCCCTCTACACCCATGATATTCTCTGTATTAAGTAATATCTCGACGCCATCTAATCTAACTAATCGGATCATGTTAACGAACACCTCCCCATAAATTTGCTATAATCACATAGGTCTCCAAAAACCAAACACTACGACTAATCACAAATGTATCTCCTAATAAATTTCCCATGTTCTTTTCCATATTCCAATGATACCATTTTTCACACTTTTTGACAATTCCCTAACCCAACAAACACAAAAATACACCATCCTCTCTTCTCCTTCTCACTTTTACGGCCGGCAAGATCACCCTCAAAATCGTCAATGTCAGTGCACCGGCCATCAACTGCAAGTTCGATTCCGATTGCACCATTACCGTATCCGATACCACTGCCCATTTTACCCTTCCCGGCTCTACAGGGGATGCCTTCCTTCAACATAGAACCTTTCCCCCCGGTGAGAACCAGGCACTGCGGCCGCCGGCCTCTATGCCTACCTCTACCGCATCGACCTGCGCCAACTGACGGGCGTCACTGCCGCTCCCGGCACCGGCCAATCCTCGTTCTTCTTTGGCCTCACCTCCCAAAAACCCCTTCGTGCCCTCACCGCCCAGATCAAAGACACCACCCCCACCCCCACAAACAAAATACCGCCCCTCTCATTTAGCCTCGCCATAATAAAGCGAACTACTATACTTATTTCAAATCCATCGACAAAAAGACAAAAAATTGATTAGGATTGGATGATGAACGTCTTAATAAATAACATAAAATATTAAGACTTTCGCGCTTTTTTATTCTTTATTTTTTTCTTTTCTTTTTCTCGATCTTCGATTTTTTGGATGGCCATTTGAGCTATAAGCTTAATTTTGTGATCCTCTTTGTCATCATTCACAATCCTTTTCAACTCCGGAATCGATAACTCTGTACCACATCCACTCAACCCATAAATCGCCTTTTGCTTTTCCTCATTATCTGGAAATCTTAAAAAGATCTTGTACCGAATTTCATCTATAAAATTCAGTAGTGTTTCATCCATTTCACGGCCAATAATATTATTTCGATTAATAGCGCTCAAAATTTCAATAATCTCAGTGGGAATTTCAAGCATCAGGGTTCGGATAAAATTTCCGATATCAGTAAGCAAGCCCATTTGCCTTTTTATATCTATATTGAAATTTTTTTGTTTTTCCCCTAAATCCTCACTCTGCTTATCAATCTTTTCATGAAAGCCCTTTTGCATATCGTCTAAATCCTGTTTTTGTTTATTTATAAGTCCTTTCTGAGTTTCTATTTCCTGACTTATGTTTCTTCCTTCCTCCAATTCAGTCTTTAACTCGGCATGTCTTCTAAAAGTTATTTGCCCAACAGCGGCGACAAATAAACCCAAAATAACAACTATCACTCCTATTAAAAGATTAGTCATATCTATTACCTGGTCTGCCTGTCGAACATTCTCTTCTACCAGTTCGGCACGATATGTCTCAATCTCTTTAATATTCAAAATTTTCTCTTCAACCATTTCAATATTTTTCTTCAAAATGGAAATCTCTAATTCTTGATCTTTAGCAGGCAAAT
>CBFDCR010000081.1:0-22600 GCA_965603365.1 uncultured bacterium | reverse complement strand
TTCAGACAATCATAATGTTGTAAAACAACAAAGAAATAATCTTTTAGATTACAGTGTATGCGGTCTGTTGTTTTTATTTTTATTGTCCATCATCGTTCCCGTTCACGCCCAACATCCCGATGCGGTTTATCCCCTACCCCCCAACAATGGAAAAGCCCAGTATGAAGGCGTGAATTTATTTACAGGCGATGTCAACCTGCCGGTTGTACTGGTCTCGGTCCAGGGCAGAACATTAAGTTACTCTGTTAAAGCCTTTTACAACAGTCGCTCGGCCTGCATAAACAATTATTCCACCACTTCAGGCTACTATAAAACGGTTCTGGGGGGCTATGGTTGGAAACTCATGGATTACCCCAAAATTGTCCAGGATGGGAGTGACTATTATCTGGTGGATGGGCTATCGTCTTTTAAGTTGGATCAAGTGTCCAGTACCAACAATACATTTGTATATACGGCAGGCTCAAGCTATTACCTGTGGAAGGTAAGCCGCAGCGGCAGCGGCGGCCCTGATGACCAATGGCTCATAGTCACGGCAAAAGGCGATTCTTTCGTTTTCGAGGAGCCCGGGGTTCAGGGAGATATCACCGTCTGGAATGTCTCCAGGATGGTGGAAGCCCAATGGGGTGATACTCTCTATTTCCAGTATTCCGGCAGCGGGGACCTGGTAAGCATCAGCAACATGCTGGGAGATATCTATCAATTAAACTATAAACAAATAAACGGCGATATTTACTTAGACAATATAACCCATTTGAGAAATGATAGAGTGGTAGAGAAGGTATTGCTTCAATATGACTCTATATTTATCTATGGCAGCAACTGCAATCTGGTGAGCGGTATCTCTTCGCTGAAGGCCATAGCCCCCATGAATTTGTTCGGTGAAGCGGCCGCCGATACGGCATTTTCCTATGACGTTACTTCCCTGAACGGCTGGGCCGGTACTTACACCACCGCAATGAAATGGGGCGGAACTCAAGGCTCCTGGCAAGATTCTTCGGATCTTTCCATTTCATCCTCCGGAGAGGTCACCCTGGGGGGGAGTGTCATTAAGAGTCCAAAATATGACAGGAATCGACTCTCCTGGTCCAGCGATGACGGCAACAGCAGCAGTGCCAGTATCACTTTCAAATTTGGCGACTACGGAGACTATTTCTGGGGCAGCCAGGTTATCGAAAAAAACTGCTTCACCGGCTGCTATCAACCCGGTTCAGGTGGGGGTGGGCCGGTCGATTTCAGGGGGCAGTCCAATACGCTGAATTACAATGCCGGGGCATTAACCTCCGTCACCCAGCCTTCGGGCGCCATCATTACATTTACTTACCAGCAGAATGATATAAGCGACAGGATGATCGTTTATCCGGTAGTACAATGTGCGGTAAACAACGGCTATGACAACAATTCGGGTGACGTTATTGATCCCAATACTTATACCGCGATTGACTACTATTTCCAGAATGCCCGCTGGGGAGAGGATCAGATTTATGCCCAATACAACCTGGTGAAAGCTTTCCCCGGCGCCAGGTACACGACAGACCATACTGAAAATCCCCCTTACGGCAACCGGGAATTCTACTTTTTCAACAGTCAGCCCGCCTCTTCCCTTGTCGATTTTCCCCCCGATTATCCGACTCAAATCCCAACCGAACCCTGCGTACAGGGTCTGGTGTATCAAACTAAATCCAACAGCGCTGCCTCTGTACCCGTAGAGGAGACAGAGGAGACCTCGCAGGTCACCTATTGGGAAATCGGCCATGTAAAAGACAATAACCTGGGGGCATATCCACGGATTCAAAAAAAATACAGCGAGTTATATGGAGTCGGTAATTGGGTAAACTACCAGTACAATGAGGATTTTGATTTACCTGTTGCCGAATCATCTTCCAGGGAGAATCCCAAACCGGGGGAGAGTGGAAGTCAAAAGGATTATACTAAGGTCGAGTTTACCTATGGGTTTGAAAAATATCCCGAACTCGATAGCGATCACCTTCATATCCTGACTCCGGTGGTCGTAAGCATGGAGATGGTCCAATATGACGGTTCGAGTACATGGGAAATGACTTCGTGTGACGTCAGCCAATGGACAAAATGGAACAGCAGCGGCAGTCCCAATGCAGATTCTGGAAATTGGGCAGAATGGAGATACTTTTCCGCCAATAGTCCGACAGCCGATCCTTCGACAATTTTTTCCGGGCAGCCCGACCGGGAAGACTGGCGTCAGGATAAAGAAATTCTATACCGAACGCCGGATCAATCGGTTGGCGGAAGCATGGATGTGAATGGCGTGGCCCACTATACAACGTTCAGTAACGAAGCCTTTGGCGATTACCCGATTGCCACCTTTACCAACGTCAATCCATATCACAACGAGGCATTTTACACTGGCTTTGAAGAGTATGAAAATTTCGATATCAACCAGCAGCCCAATGCCCAATATAATTCCGATTATGCCCATACCGGAGCCAGGAGCCTTAACACCTCCTCCTTTGACACCCAGGTGAACGTGGTTCGTGATCCCACCGATTATATTTTTTCGGCCTGGTTGATGACCACAGATCAGGGCGACACCGGGCTGACCCTTCGATCAGGCGGACAGACCCTGGGCAGTAAAACCGTAGCGCCGACCGGCGGAAAATGGATTTACGCAGAACAGGTCGTCCGCTCCCTGCCTCCATCCCAGGCTGCCCAGATTGAAATAAGCCTTCAACATTCGGGCAGCGGTTTGTTTATAGACGACATGCGCTTCTCACCCCTGGATTACGATTTTTCTGCCGATGTCTATGATGTGGATAGAAGACTCCAGATAGCCTCTATTGGAACCAACGGCGAAGCAATGTATAGTGCCTATAATTGTTACGATAACCTGGTAGCCCGGATTGGGCCTGGTGCCGACAAACAGGTGAGGGCCTTTTCCGTATTGTATAACTCCCGGAAGGGAAATGAAATATTTGCTGATGCGAGTACTTTCAGTAAAAACAATCCCAATATGAGTTTTAGCGCCTTAGCGCAGACCGGCGGGGCATGGGAAGGTTTTGCCCTGCCGTCGACCGATTATTTCCCTCCTTCCAATCTGGTCAACATGTCTATCCAAAACGGCCTCCTCGTCTCCGAAGGCACCCCTGAAAATCCCGCCTCGGCCACATTCAGCCGGAGTATTAGCGAAGCCAATTATCTAATAAATGCCGAAATTATTCCCAACAATCTGCAAGCCGGCCAGGAAATAGGGCTGTCTATTCCAAACGTAAACGGCTCGACCAGCAATGACATCCGGTTGGTGTTAACATCCGATCAATATAAGCTCTATAACGCACAAACCGGGGCAACTTACAAGAGTGAACCCATCAGCAATATTCCCCGGAGCACCTTTATGGTTATCGAGGTGGTCAACGGCAATCACCTATTTGTCTATGCGGATGGTCGTTTCCTGTTCGACTATCAATTCACCGGGACATTATCCGGGCAGCCGGAGATAATCTCTACCAATACCTACGGCTACTGTGATAACTTTGTAACCATCGTTGAGCCCATTTTGTCAAAAACCACCTATGATGGGAACCAACGCAGCAAGCAGCAGCTCAGGCGTAAGAATCCCGACGAATTGTTGGTCCAGGAGAAATTGTATGGCGGCCCCCTCGATCTGCACACCGCGACCACCCGGTTAACCATTGTGGACAACGATGATATTGGCGGCAATTCCTCTACTACTTCCGGTATTCCCATGAGTTACATAGAGAACTTCGCCGTCTATGACCCGGCCACACTGACGGTTGACCCTTCCAGTATTGTATGCCGGACCTATGGTTATGATAATCCCTTCAGTTTCTCCAGAGAGGTCGAGAAGAGTCCCCGTCTGCTTGTCACTGCTTCGGGGAGTGGAGGAACCTTCTCTGCCAACCAGAACGGCACCACCTACCAATATGGCAGTACAAAAGACGAATCATTAAATTGTGCGCTTGAGTCGGATTCTTTGATTATGACCCAGGTGACCAATCCGGATGATTTGCAAGACTCAGATATTACCAACCGGGAGGGGTACAAATTTTCGGATGTTACAGAAGAGAGTGGAGATACAATTACCTGGCAGTATGAATATGATAAGTTTATGCGGCAGACCAAAGAGTATCAGCCCAATTTCTTCCCCGACGGCCGCGACAACCCCAATTTTTATACCGAAAAAGAGTACAGTTTTATTGGCAACCAAACATCACACCGCACACCGGACGCCGGTACCCAGAAATACTTTTACGATGAGGAGGGGAGGCTGAGATTCATGGTGGATGCCGTGGGATTGGCCGTCTCACCCAATATCATTCAATACAAAAACTATGATGATTTAGGAAGACTCATCGAAGAAGGCTATATGAGACGCAATTGGGATGAGCCGGAACTGAAAAGGGCCGCAAATCCAGATGTTTCCTGGATCGCCCTCGAAAATACCCCTCCGCCTACGTTCTGGCAGAAAAGGTACTCTTACAATGGCGATGGCCTGTTACCCAATATCGGCCGGCTTACCCGGATATTAACCAATAATGATGAAGATGCGGAGCCGGAAGTAGAAGAAAATCTCTCTTACGATATTTATGGAAACATCGTTGAAAAAACCCTAAAAGTAAGCGATTATGACAGCACAACGTACAGGGTGACTTATCAATATGACCTGCTGCACAATGTCACCAGGATAGATGATGGCACAGGGGAACCCACCGTATTTACTTACAACAATCTGGGTCAGATAGAGGCGGTGGGAATCCCCGATAATCTCTCTTATTATGCCCGCTATACCTATCATGACACATCGCTAACCGAAACGTTGAATAACGGCAGCCATCAGAGAATTTATTATTTAAATCCCGCCGGCTGGATCGATCAGATAGAGGACAGCTTATTTACCGAGTTACTCACTTATACGCACGGCGGACTGGGAGGAGCAGGTTACTACAGCGGACTCATCGCCTCCGCCGCCTCGGAATTTAATTGGTCCGGGGCGCCTCAAGATTACACGTTCAAATACAAGTATGATGACTTTGGCAGACTGATTGCCGGTTACATATCGGAAACAGATGAGTATGATCTGAATTATGCCACTTATGACGATAATGGAAATATTACGGTATTACAGCGCTGGAAAGATAAGACTCTCTTCTGGAATGACCTCTTAACCGACGGCAACTGGCTTCAAACCACCAGGATAAGTGAAGCCGGTTCGGTCAGCAATATCCATAACGGCGGCAATTATGAGGATGCCTACCACGGCTTGGCGATTGACCCGGCAGCCCGAAAGATCTATTGGGTCGATAGAGATTTATCCCTGGAGCGTGCCGATTTTGACGGCGGCAATGTAGAGAACCTGCAAACCCTGTCCCATACCCCCGGCGGTATGGCCGTGGATTTAAAAAACAGGAAGTTGTATTGGGCAGAACCCGACGCCGGCGCCATGCTGCGGCGTGATCTCGACAACGATAGTTGGGATTGCCTGTTTTCCGGCCAGGGGAGACCGGCGAATGTAGCCGTGGACCCCTATAAAGAAAAAATCTACTGGCCGGACATTCAGAATCCACCATACGAAATAAAATCCGCCAACCTTGACGGTTCCGATATCCAGACAGTAATCGTCCTCCCCGCCGGCAGTGAGCCTGTCGGCGGTTTTGCCATCGATACGATGAGAAGTAAAATCTATTGGTCCGGCAGCACCACGATTCAATACGCCAACCAGGATGGTACGGGGGGCATTGGCGACCTGTATACCGGGGGTACGGATATCCGACAGATCTCTCTCGATATATTCAATAAACAGGTGTTCTGGACAGATCGATCGTTGGCAAAGATCCAGCAGATTAACTTTGACGGCAGCGGACTCTCGGTGTTCCAGGCCGGTTTAAATAAACCCCAGTGGCTGGTGCAGAACTTGGTGAGCAATATATACACTTACAAAGAGGGTAGCAACCAGCTACTGGGAACCGAAGGCCAGGATGACCAATACAGGTATGACGAAAACGGCAACGTGATTCAGTCAACCGTGAAGCAGATAGACCATATCGGCTATCTCCCTTACATCCAGTTACCGCAGCAAATCCAGCAGGCCGGCGGCACCATATCGTTCCAATACGGCGGTCATAACCAGCGGGTACTGAAGAGCTCCGGGGAGAGTTCGTTATTGTACATCCACGGTCTGAATGATTATCCTCTATTGGAAAAAGTCAAGGCCGCCGGGGGGCAGGAGTCGGCTATTTCTTATATCTATGGGCCCACCGGCCTCATTTCCATTAACTATAATGGTGAAGATTATTTCGTCCTCAAAGATCATCTGGGCTCGGTAAGGGTAGTCATTGATCAAAATAACCAGGTGGCGGTTTATCTAAATTATACCCCCTTCGGCCAGTTGATGAGTGAAGTAAGCCAACCGGGAGACGGTTCGGCTCTGCCCATAATTTATCGCTACACCGGCCAGGAGTATGACCGGGAAACGGGGCTGTATAACTACAGGGCCCGGATGTATGATCCCGAGATCGGGCGCTTCTATGCGGTCGATCCTGCCAACCAGTTTGCCAGTTCCTATGTATACGTCGGCAATAATCCCATACTTTACGCAGATCCTACAGGTACATGGAGCTTTGGCAGGGTATTTAAAGCTATAGCTGGAGCAGGTCTTACCGTTGTCGGTGGCGTAGTAGAACTCGCGGCAGTAGGACTTGATGTTACGGGTATTGGAATTCCTGCTGGGATTGCAACTCATTATGCTGGTGCAGTTCTGATAGGAGCGGGGTCATACCTATTTTATTCTGCTTTGACAGATGAACACGGTGAAAGTTTACAGACCGATATCGATCGATCTTCATGGACAAAAAAGGGTTTGGCGACAGGTCGCAATGAAAGAGGCGAATATTGTGACGAACTTAACTGTTGGAAATATGACGACCGGATCAGGGACGACCTCGATATGAATTGGCAGAATTTAAATTATGTGACCGAGCTGCGCAGAGGAATGACACAGACGCTTGAAGATGGAAGGTATATTTATGTGTACCGGGGAACCGACAACAAGCTCATTATCAGGCACTTTGATAGAGATGTGGCGGGTAAAGATTACAGCAGGTATCGTTACCCCAATAATTACAAGAACGGACGCTATCTTCATGTAAGACATTCACAATTAAATGGCGGCTGGGATCCCCTATGGTGTGCCGGAGAGCTCAGGATAAAAGATAACAAGATTTACCGCTTAAACAACGAATCCGGACATTTTAAACCGGAGATATGGAGACTGAATTATGTAAAAACAACATTGGATGCCTGGGGAATTCCGCTTCATCCCGAATTCAGAATGGGTAATTACAAAGACGTAACGGCAGCGGAATAAGCACACAACTATCCTTTCTGGATAGAGGCTCTCCTGTTTTTTCCTGAAGCGTCTTGTTATCTACAATAGGTTGTCGAGGCGATGGTGTCGGGGTCCACCTGCTGGGGAACGGAAGTAATCATCTGGGCGATTATATAGCTGAATGATTCGGCAAGGGATACCTTGCCGTCGCCGCTGGTGTCGGAGGGGACGACAGCTCCCAGGCAAGGGGCACTGTCGGGATTGGTGTCTGCTCCGTTCTCCCTTAAAGAGGCATAAAGCCAGTAGGTATACTCGGCGTGGTTGACATCCGGGGGACTGGGCTGCTCATAGGAGCTGTGGAGACAATCACTGGAAGCTTCGGCAACGGTATTCGTCCCGGCAGCGCTGAAAAAAGGCAGGTAACATCCGCTGTGGCAGGTCATCACGTGGATGCTGCGCCTGGCGTAGTTGGTGATGTAATTGACCCAGGTGCTGAACTCGGTGCCGGTTACATATTCCTCTTTGTGTGATATTGCCATTATATAGTTATTCTGATTCGTTCCGCCGCCGTGCCCCATCCACCAGACAAACAGTCGACCGTCGTTTTGAAATTTTTTGATGGTCTTCCCGTCTACGGTTCCGCCGCTTCCCAGACTCTCAAAGACCGCTTTGATATGCGCTCTATCGCAGGGAAAGCTGGTGATCGGCCCCCCGAACCGGGCCGCAGAGTTGTAGCAGTGGTGACTGCTGTTAAAGTCGGTGCCGTCCCCATATAAGACATAGATGCGGTCATAACCCTTTTCTTTCAGGAGTTCGTACATTAAAACCGTATCATACCACCATACGGAAAAATAACCGATATCGTCTGCGGTTACGTCATGGGTGCTGATTAAAACGGCCACTCCCTCTTTACAGGATTTACAACTGCTGGCTGAGAACAGGATAAGGATAACGGCGCCCAGAGCTACTAAAATTATAGATTTCCTTTTCATCTTAAACCTCCTTTGTTAAGAAAACGAGTTCCCTACTTTTTGAGCGAGAAACTCACCACCTCACCCTTCGAAATGTCCAGGGTCAGGAATCGTTCACCGTCAAATGCCAGCCCCCTGGGATTGGGGATCTCCGCCTTACCCAGGAATTCCCTGGTTTTCGTAGTGGCAAATCCCTTCTGGCCGATCGTTCTTCGGTCTACCATCGAGGGGCGTTGGTCACCATTATAGCAGAGGGCCCAGAGGTATGTTCCGTCTGAGTATATCCCCCTGGGGTTGCCATCGGCAAAGAAGGACTGCCCCTCCTCACCCGTCTGGGGGTCCACCTGGATGATCTTACTGGAAAATCCGGCATAGTAGACCACCCACAGGTATTGACCGTCCCACGTCAAGCCTTCATAGGACCATTCGCCCTCGCCTTCGGGTTTGGGAGCCGGGATATCTCTGATAAGGCTTCCATTTTCGGGATCTACCTGGTACATCTTTTCCGTCTTCTGGTCCAATATCCAGAGGTCTTTTTCCGCCCAGGTTGCCGCTTTAGGCTCGGCGACTTCGGTGGTAAAACTCCCTATCCTGGCCTTTTTGGCCGTGTCAAAGGCATAGCCCATTTTGGCAGCCGAGTCTATGATGATAACTTTCTCCGGGCTGTAAGCGAAGACGGTGAATTTCCCCTCCTCCGCCGGTTTAGAAAAGGTTACCATTGTTTGGGCCATCATCAGACTCCCCACTGCCAGAATTGTTGCAATCGCTGCAATCATTGTCTTGGTTTTCATTTTGTACTCTCCTCAATACTTAGTCTCTTCGTTTTTATTATATAATATACAGTTTCATTTCTGTCAACCTATTAACTATTTAATTTTATTTTTTCTCTTCAAGAAAGGCCGTGATCACGTACAAATTGGGAATCGTGGGAAAATTTATTGACATTGCGGCGGTTTTTTTTATAATGGTATATTAACAGGCAACCGGGGAATCCGTCCGGTTGAGCCAAAAAAACGCGAAGTTGAAGGAGGATAATGTATGGCACGGATTGAACCCTTTAGAGGCTTGAGACCCCGTAAGGATATGGCGGAAAAAGTGGCCTCGCCGCCCTACGATGTGTTGGATTCGGCGGAGGCCAAAGCTTATGCCGCCGGCAACCCCTACTCGTTTTTGCATATCACCAAACCGGAAATCGACCTGCCCGACGGCATCAACCCCTACGATCAGCAGGTCTATGAAAAGGCAAGGGAGAATTTTAAGAGGTTTGGGGATGAGGGCATCCTGGTGCAGGATGAGAAAAAGCATTTTTACCTGTATAAACAGGTCTGGGGCGACCATGAGCAGGTGGGGCTGGTGGCCGGTGCCTCGTGCCAGGATTACCAGGACGATGTGATCAAGAAACACGAGTTGACCCGGGAAGAGAAGGAGACCGACCGGATGAGACACATCGAGACCTTAAATGCCAACACCGGCCCGGTATTCCTGACCTTTAAACACAACGACACCATCGATGACCTGTTTGCCCGGGCCATGGGAAAGACGCCTGAGTACGATTTCATCTCCGAAGATGTGCGGCACATATTGTATGTGATCGACGATGAAGATCTGATTTTCCGGATCAAGAACGCCTTTGCCGGGATCGATTTCCTCTACGTGGCCGACGGCCACCACCGCTCCGCCTCCGCCACCCGGGTCAAGATCGAGCGGCAGGAGCAGAACCCCCACCACAGCGGCGACGAGGAGTATAATTTCTTCCTGTCGGTGATATTCCCGGACAACCAGATGAAGATCCTGCCCTACAACCGGGTGGTCAGGGATCTGAACGGCCTGACGGAGGCGGAGTTTCTCCGCAAGATCGACGAGAAGTTTGAGTATGAGGAGACCCGGCAGAAGGCGCCGACGACCAACCGGCAGTTCGCCATGTACCTGGGCGGTAAATGGTATCTGCTGAAGGCCAGGCAAGGGAGCTTTGACGAAGCAGACCCGGTAGGCTCCCTGGATGCCTCGATCTTGCAAAACAATTTGCTGTCCCCGGTGCTGGGGATCGAGAACCCCCGCAGGGACAAGCGGGTCGATTTTGTAGGCGGGATTCGCGGTTCCGCCGAATTGGAAAAACGGGTGAACTCGGGCGCGTTTAAGGCGGCCTTTTCGATGTATCCCACCACCATTGACCAGTTGTTTGGGGTGGCCGATTCCGGCAAGATCATGCCCCCCAAGTCCACCTGGTTTGAACCGAAATTGAAGAGCGGCCTGGTGGTACATCTGTTGGATGATTAATATATCTTTTAGGAGAAGATGATGAACGTTTTAGACGGCAAACTGGTGGCCTCGGAGATTCAGACCCAGGTCCAGATGGAGGTGGAGAAGTTGAGGGAGGCCAGCGGCCGGGTGCCGGGACTGGCGGTGATTATCGTGGGTGATAACCCGGCCTCGAAGAGTTATGTCCGCTCCAAGCACAAGACCGCCGTCAAATTGGGCCTGCAGTCCACGGTAATCGAGTACCCCCGGGAGGTGTCCGGACAGGAGTTGATCGCTAAAATCGGGGAGTTAAACGGCCAGGATGATGTGCACGGCATCCTGGTGCAGTTGCCCCTGCCGAATCACCTGGATACCTGGGAAATACTGGATCGCATCGACCCCCGCAAGGATGTGGACCGCTTCCATCCGGTCAATTTGGGTATGCTGCTGCTCAAACGGACCGAGATTTATCCCTGCACCCCGGCGGGCATATTGAAGATTCTGGATTATTACAACATCATCGCTGCCGGCATGGATGCGGTGGTGGTGGGCCGAAGCTTTATCGTGGGCAAGCCCATTGCCGGTATGCTGACCAACCGCAACGCCACCGTGACGCTGTGTCACTCCAGAACGAAAGATTTACCGTCTATCTTAAGACGGGCAGATTTAATCGTGGCGGCGGTGGGCAAGGTGGGCCTGGTCACCGCCGATATGGTCAAAGAGGGAGCCGTTCTCATCGATGTGGGCCAGAATTTCCTGGATAAAAAAGAGGATGTGCTGCATTACTGCGACGAAGCCCAGATCCGGAAGTTTGACAATAAGGGCTACGGCATTACCGGTGATATTCACCGGGAGGCCTTCAAAAAAGCAGCCTATTATACCCCGGTGCCCGGGGGGGTGGGGCCCATGACGGTGGCCATGCTGATGTACAACACGCTGCAGTTATTCAAAGAACAATTGAAAATGGTGGATGAATAAGATATTGATTACCGGCGCTTCGGGTCTGCTGGGCCAACAGTTGGTGGGGGTTTTCCTGGAACAGGGATTCTACGTCTGGGCCCAGTATCACCGGAATCGACCCTTTGTTAGAGAAAATTGCCAATGGCTGCCGGCCGATTTTTCCGACCTGGACGGCATCCGGGATTTTTTAAGGGAGCATAAAGAGAAGTTTCGATCCGGCCGTTACCTGGTCAACAACTATGGCCCCATTATCTATAAAGATACCCGGGAATTGGACTCGGAGGATTTTATCTTCGACTATCATCACAACGTGGTCACCGCTGTTGAAATCAGCCGATTTTTTCTCGCCCATGCCCAACTGGAATCGGTGGTTAATATCGGGTTTGAGTTTGTGGGCCAGATGAAACCCTATAAAAAGATTTTAGCCTATGCCGCGGCCAAGAATGCCTTGCTGCTGGTAACCCAATCGTGGGCCCAACTGCATCCGGGAGTCCGTTTTAACATGGTATCGCCGGTGACCCTGGAGGGGGCATCGTTGCCCGCCCCCAACCGTCGACGGGTGACGCCGGAATTAGCGGCACAAAAGATTTTCTCGGTACTGATGGGGAGGCAAAGCGGCCGGAATCATGGAATTTAAGATCGAATGCACAGATAAAGATACCGAAGCCCGCAGCGGCACCTTAACGACCCGGCGGGGCATGGTCAAGACGCCGGCCTTCATGCCGGTGGGCACGGCCGGCAGCGTGAAGGCCCTGACGGTGGAGCAGTTGCAGCAGGCCGGGGCGCAGATCATCCTGGCCAATACCTATCACCTTTTCTTGAGGCCCGGCCTGGAGGTGATCGAAAAGTTTGCCGGGCTGCACGATTTTATCGGCTGGCCGGGGCCCATATTAACCGACAGTGGGGGATTTCAACTGTATTCCCTCGAAGCCTATTCGAAAGTCACCCCGGAGGGAGTGGCATCCAGATCCCATCTGGACGGCAGCCGCTTTTTCCTCTCCCCCGAAGAGGTGGTGAACATCCAGAATGTCCTGAACTCCGATATCCAGATGGTGCTGGATCATTTTGCCTCCTATCCGGCCACCCGCAAGGAGGATGCCCGGGCATTGACCATTACCCACGACTGGGCCCGACGGGCCAGGCAGCGATTTTTAGAGACCAATGACGGCAATGCCCAGTTTACCATCATTCAAGGCGGACTGTTTGAAGATCTGCGGGAGCACTCCTTGGAGATCCTGGTAGAGTTGAGTTTTGAGGGGTATGCGGTGGGGGGATTGAGTGTGGGGGAACCGCCGGCGGATTTTGAGCGGATTGTATCGTTCCTACTGCCCCATATGCCGGTGGCTAAGCCCCGTTACCTGATGGGTTCCGGGACCCCGGGAGAGATTTTATTCGCCGTTGCCAATGGTGTAGACATGTTTGACTGCGTGCTGCCGACCCGGAATGCCCGGCGGGGCACCCTCTTTACTTCCCGGGGAAAGTTATCCATCAAGAACCGGCGCTTTAAATTGGATGAAAGCCCTCTTGATCCGGGCTGTTCCTGTTATACCTGCCGGAATTTTTCCCGGGCCTATCTCCGCCATCTCTACCTATCAAAGGAGATCGGCTCGGCGGTGTTGAACACCATCCACAACGTCCATTTTTACCTTGATTTTATGTCTAAAATAAGGTATGCTATTAAGCTAAAAGAATTCGAAAAATTTAAAGAGGCGTTTTTAGCTCTTTATAATCAAGGAGTGTAATATGTTTTTATACGGTCAGGCGTCGGGCGGAGCCGGGCAGCCGAGTATGTTCAGTGCTTTAATTCCATTCGTCATAATCTTTGTGATCTTTTATTTTCTAATTATCATGCCGGCCAGAAAGAAGCAAAAGACCCACCAAAGTATGATCGGTGCGCTAAAGGACGGCGAACGGGTCGTCACCTCCGGCGGCATATATGGGGTCGTGACCAGGGTAATGGAAGATCGGGTCGAAGTGGAAGTAGATAAAAACACCAGGTTGCAGATCGCTAAATCTTCCATTTCCGGTGTGATAGAACCGGCGGGGGCCGAAGCCAAGAAGTAAATGAATAGATGTAAGAATTTTTAATGTCCCCCCCCATTTTTCATTCTTTTCACATGGTTTTTGAAGGTGCAGCGGTGAATGAAATTATGTTTTGGAGGCAATGATGAAGAAATCAGTTGGCTGGAAAGTGGGCCTGATTGCGGCGGTGGTCGTATTATCGGTGGTGTTGTTTTACCCACCCAAAGATAAAATCGTTTTGGGTCTTGATTTGAAAGGTGGCATGCATTTGATCTTGAAGGTGCAGACCGATGAGGCGATTAAGATTCAGACCGATCAGAGTGTGGGCCAGTTGAAGAATCTGCTCCAGGAATCCAGCATTACATATGAAAAAGTCGTTCGTGAGGGTAACACGGGAATCCGAATTACCGGCACCCTCTTTGAAGATGAGAGGAAATTGAAGGATATCCTGGATGATTACTTCCGGGATTGGAAGTATTCGATATCCGGCACCCAGGTGAGTTTGAGCCTCAGACCCAATATTGAGATGCGGCTGCGGGATCAATCGGTGGATCAAGCCTTAGAAACCATTCGCAACCGGGTGGATGAATTTGGGGTGTCGGAGCCGGTGATTCAAAAGGAGGGACTGTCCGGTGACCGTTTGCTGGTGCAATTACCGGGTATCGATGATTTTGAAAGGGCCAAGTCTTTAATTAAGAGTACCGCCATGCTGGAATGGAAGAAAGTGGAGGCCGGTCCCTTTAACACCGAAGAGGAGGCCCTGAAGGAGTACGGCGAGCAAATGCCCGAAGACCTGGAAATTACCAAGACCAATCCCCGGCGGATGGATAAAGCTTACTATGTAATGCAAGCCGCTTCGGTGGTCACCGGTAAGGATTTGAAGAATGCCCGGCGGTCACAGGATCAATACGGTGCCCCGGCAGTGGGATTTTCTCTCAATTCCCAGGGGGCCAGGAAGTTTGAAAAGTTTACCTCCGCCAATATCGGCAAAAGATTGTCCATTGTTCTGGATGATCGGATCGAGAGTGTGGCCACCGTGGAGGATGTCATCTATGACGAAGGCATCATCCGGGGCAGGTACACGGTTGAAGAGGTCGATGATATGGTGCTGGTGCTGCGTTCCGGTGCCTTGCCGGCACCCATGAATTACCTGGAAGAGCGGGTCATCGGGCCGACTCTGGGTCTCGATTCTATCCGAAAAGGCGTATTCGCCGCGGCCATCGGCCTGGCATTGGTGATGATCTTCATGCTGGTTTACTATAAAGCGGCGGGCATCAATTCCGTGGTGGCGTTGATTTTAAACATCGTGATCCTCATGGGGGCTCTGGCCTATTTTAGATTTTCCTTAACGCTGCCGGGAATTGCCGGTATCATCCTGACCATCGGCATGGCGGTGGATGCCAATGTGCTGATATTTGAAAGGATCAAAGAGGATCTTCGGGCCGGAAAAGCACCCAAGTCCGCCATCGATTCGGGTTTTAAAAAGGCATTTGTTACCATTTTTGACGCCAATTTAACAACCATCATTGCCGCCGTGTTTCTATTTCAGTTCGGCACCGGGCCGATAAAGGGCTTCTCGGTCACCCTCATTATCGGTATCGTGGCCAGCATGTTTACGGCGGTGTTTGTCTCTCGGGTGATCTTCGATCTGGCTTATGGAAGACGGAAGAAGTTGAAGGGAATCAGCATTTGAGAGGAGTGGTAAAATGAGGATTTTTAAAAAGGAACCGGATTTTAAGTTTATGAGTAAAAGGTATTGGGCATTTCTCCTTTCTGGCCTGGTCATCGCTGCCGGAGCATTGGCCCTTAACACCAGGGGATTCAATCTGGGCATCGATTTTACCGGCGGCACCATGATCGAGGTGAGTTTTAAAGAGCCCACCAATGAGGATAACCTGAGAGATATCCTGACTAAAATTGGGCTGGGCAAGTCTTTAATCCAGCGGGTAGGCCAGGGACAAACCAAATTTTTCATTAAAACCATCAATATTGAAGAGACGAAGAGTGCGCCGGCGAAAGAGAAACCGGCAGAGGAAGACGAGGTTGTGGATGCCATCGAAAAGGTCTCCAAAAAGATTAATGAGGCCTTGATTATGGAGACCGACAAGGCCGATTTGGAGACAGGTAAGCGGGATCTGAACAATCTCTCCCAGCAGAAGATCGCCAATTTGTTATCTTCTAAAGGTATTCCCCTGGAGGAGGCCGAGAGCAGCGCCGAAAAAATCGTTGGCTTACGAGATAATCCTTCGGGATTGATCAAGACTTTTAAAGAGATAGAACAGTTGGAATTGAAAAAGACGGTGCTTTCGGTTTTGCAAGAGAACACCTACCTGGGAAGTTTTACCTTCCTTAGTAGAGAGAGCGTGGGCCCGCAGGTGGGACATGACCTGAGGACCAAGGCGGCCCTGGCAACTTTCTGGGCCCTTCTGGGCATGCTGATCTATATTGCTTTCCGATTTAAATTGATCTATGGCCTGGCTGCAGTCATCACGCTGCTTCATGATTTGTTGATCTGCCTCTCGGTCATTCTTTTCTTTCAAGTTGAGGTCTCTTTGTCGGTGGTGGCAGCCCTGCTGACCATTGTGGGATATTCATTGAACGATACCATCGTAATTTTCGACCGGGTCAGGGACAACGTCAAATTAATGAGGAGGGAGGACGCGGTAAAGATCCTGGATCGGAGCATCAACCAGACGTTGAGTCGAACCATTGTGACCTCCAGTACCACCCTTATTACGGTTCTGTCTCTCTTCCTTTTCGGCGGCGAGGTAATTCACAGTTTCTCCTTTACCCTGATGGTGGGGATCGTTGTCGGTACTTATTCTTCGATCTTCCAGTCTTGCGCCTGGCTGAAAATATGGGAAAAATATTTCCTGGGACAGAAAAAAAGTTGAAAATATGAAAAACCCCTTGAATTTTATAAAAAATTATTATATATATAATTCTGCGTTAATCTTCGCAGGGAGGTTATTATGTTTGAAGATGCGTTAATTGCTACAAGTGGCAGTAAAAAGACTACAAGAAGAAGATGGATAACCTTCCCCCTTTCCATTCTGCTGCATGCATTCTTGATCGCAGTCGTTGTGGTGGCTCCGCTCATGAATGCAGATGCAGATTTACCAGAAATTAAGGTTATCAATGTATTTATGGCATCCCCACCCCCTCCCCCACCCCCTCCCCCACCCCCAGCCGCCAAGAAGAAAACTTCAAAGCGGAGAAGCAAACAGCAAGAGCAAAAAGAGGAAGTTGACAAGAAACCGACGGTCGCCGGTCGACTGGTGGCACCGGTAGAAATCCCCGAAGAGATTGAGGAAGAGGATATTGGCGATTTTGGCATAGAGGGCGGAATTGAAGGCGGAGTCGAAGGTGGAGTCGAAGGTGGAGTCGTCGGCGGTGTTCTTGGCGGATTGGGAGAAGCCACCGATACAGAGGCTATACGCGTGTCCAATGTGCAACAGCCGAGACTCATCAAAAAGGTAGAGCCAGAATATCCAGCGGTGGCCTTAAAGGCCAGGATCCGGGGAAAAGTGATCATCGAAGCCGTAACTGATATTTACGGACGGGTTGCCTCAGCGAGAATTATCAGTGGACATCCATTGTTGAATTCCAACGCGCTTGCGGCTATTAAACAATGGATTTATGAGCCCTATATCGTGAATGGTATTCCAAAACCTGTTAAATTCACCGTAGTTGTTACCTTTAACTTGAGACAATAATACACTTAAAAAATTTAGGAGGTTTATTATGCAATTTAATCTACCCGAAATGTTCGCCTCGATGGGAATAATTGCAAAAACAGTTTCCTTCGTGTTGCTGTTCATGTCGATTTATTCGATTGCTGTAGGCGTAGAGAGATTCCTGGTTTTCCAGAAAGCGAAAACACAATCCAACATATTGTTGAGACTTATCAGTAAACTTTGGCAAGAAGGAAAAATAGAAGAATCCATAAAATTATCTTCCGACAAAAAATTCAAAAATAGTCATCTTGCAAAAGTGCTGGTTGCCGGTCTGAGTGAACTGCAATTCCAGGAGGACACCAAGGCGGACTATAGTCAAAAAGTAGAGTCTGCTAAGCGAGCAATTGAAAGAGCCACAATCAAAGGCGTTCAGGAATTTAAGAGAGGAATGAGTACCCTGGCTACCATTGGTTCCACGGGGCCATTCGTCGGTTTGTTCGGTACAGTTTTTGGTATCATCAATGCGTTTCAGAGCATGTCCGTGTCCGGCTCCGGTGGAATCGGAACCGTTGCCGCCGGAATTGCCGAAGCATTGATTACCACAGGTTTTGGTATTTTAGTGGCGGTCATCGCGGTTTGGTTTTTCAACGGTCTTCTCAACAGAGTCGATATTTTTACCGGAGAAATGGCCAATGCTTCGTCAGAGTTGATCGACCACTTTATCAAACTGCAGGGTAATAAAAAAGTAAAGTAAGGAGCCCGATAATGGCTGGTGCAGAACTGGGCACAAGTGAGACAAAATCAGAACCCAATGTGGTACCTCTGTGTGATATCCTGCTGGTGCTGTTGATCATCTTTATGGTGGTGACCCCCATGATTCAACGGGGCGCCAATGTAACGCTGCCTGAAGCCAGCAATACGCAGGAAGAGCCCCAAGCGGGTGAGATGGTCACCGTTGATGTGGCTGTGGATCGTGTATCTGGCGGCATTAAACTCTTCCTTGATGATAAGATGATTGACGATATGAGCAAATTACCGGTTGCCATCGAAGATCTCATGGAGGAACGTCAGATTACGGATCGGAAGGTATTGCTCAGGGCGGACCTGAACCTTGAATACGGCAAAGTGATAGATGTAATGAATAAAATCAAAGAGGCCAACATAGAGGTTTTGGGGTTGGTTACCGAGCAATACGCAGGTTCTGATTAAGTCGAGTAAAAATTTAGAAACTAAGATTTTCTCAAGTTATAAAAAGGGAAGCATTGCTGCTTCCCTTTTTTTATTTAGAATTTCAGATTATTTATGGAGGATGGAATCGGGAACCCTGATTTTGATTTTTGCCGGGAGGACTTGGACGGTGTAACTTTTTAAATCCCTTCCTCCGTATTCCCCATCAATAGTACAGGGAATGGTACGATCGAGAGATTCGATCTTGACCTTTTCAAACTTATAACTTCGATAAAAAGGCAACTGGTGAATATTTCCGGTGAGTAGTTTCTGAATACTCACAGGGGTCTTCAAGAATTTAATTTTATTAATGATGCATAAATCCAGTTTTTGGTCATCCGGCTGGGCAAAAGGGGCAATAATCGCCTTGCCGCCATATTGCTGAAAATTGGCAAAGGCCACCAGCATGATTTCATCCTGGAATTCCATATCATCCAGGACAATCTTCACCCGGTAGGTGGGCATCTCGAAGTATCCCTTTAAGCCATAATAGATATAGGGTACAATGCCCCGGGTTTTTGACTGAAGGTTGAATTTTTTGGCGATCAGACCGTCGAGTCCCACTCCCGCCACGTTTAAAAAGTATTTCTGGTTAATTTTACCCACATCAAAATAGGCATCTTTCCCATATTTTAAAATGTCCAGTGCCCTTCTCCAGGATAAGGGTATATTCAAATTTCGTACCAACCCATTGCCCGATCCTCCGGGCAAGATGCCGAGAATTTTTTCGGAACCGATTAAGGCAGAAGCGATGGAGTTAATAGTCCCGTCTCCCCCAAAAGCGGTAATAATGTCGAAGTACTCCAGCGCCTGTTTGGTAATCCCGTAGCCGTGGGCGGGGGAATTAGAGTTGATGATGGAGACCGTATCGAAATACTCTCTGAGTTTTTTAAAGATAACGGAGGTGGCGATATCTTTGGAGACCACCCCGGAGGACGGATTGAGGATAACCAGAATCCTTTCTTTTCGCTTCATGTCATCTATATTATAACATAGCTAACATCATGCTGCTACTTCTCATCTTCAGGGCAGAGCCACTCTTCTATAGTCAAATTATAGGTTAACATTTCCTTCCTGGAGAAAAACAAATTGATTTCCCTTTGGGCTGTTTCCGGCGAATCTGAGGCGTGCACAATGTTAAAACTTGTACTGATGGCAAAGTCTCCCCGAATCGTTCCGGGCTCCGCATCTTCCGCCCTGGTGGCCCCCACCAGTTTTCGCACGATATGAATGGCACTTTCACCCGACCAGATACTGGCCACTACCGGGCCTGAGGTAATAAACTCGATGAGCCCGGCATAAAATGGCTTGCCTTTATGAATTCCATAGTGTTCCTCGGCTAATTCTCTATCGATTCTTATCATCTTCAGGGCCACCAGTTTTAAACCTTTTTTTTCAAATCTGGAAATGACTTCGCCCAGCAGTTGCCGCTGAATACCATCCGGTTTGATCATAACAAATGTTTGCTCTAATGACATGTTGCCTCCTCATAGATTATAGATTTTGCTCTTCGAGTTGGTGCTCGTTTTGGTGTTATTTCGGTAATAGAGTTCAACTTTTGTTAACCATCTCCTTTAAGATTTTGGTGATAAAGGAGTGAAAAGCCCTTAAATTGATATCGAATTCCGACGAAAAATTTGTTTTAATTAAATGGTTGTAATAGTATAAAAATTCATTCCAGTCTTTATACAGCAGGTAATTGAGATCTGTTTCGATAAATAGATTGATGTCAAACAGGATATCCGAAGGATTGATATTTCCCTTGTGGGTGAAGTAGTCGTTGATCTTGGTGTGCAGCTTCGTTAACTTTTTCTTCACCACCAGGGCTTGCTGCTTGCGGGAGATGTAATTTTCGAATATGTTGCTGCCGGATATTTCCGGCTTAAACAATTTGGCTAAGGTCTCGATCAGTTCTTTGATAGCCACATCAGAGATAATCACGATATTCTTTAAGATCTTCCTGGCATTGATTTTTTCATTTCCCTGGTCGAAATAATAGGGAAATTCACCGTCGTAGATTTTATTGAATTCCGATTTTAATTCTTCAAAGACTTCACTGATGGGTTTTAATTCCTTTTTATCTTTAAAATAGTTAGACAGGCTTTTGCTTAACATTTTTTCATAGAAGGAAAAAATATTTTCTAGATGATCTTTGAGGGTAATGACCAGGGGTATGGCCACATGGATGTTCTTACTTCGATTGAGATGAAGCTCGATGAAGTTGTTGATTTTCATCACCCGGAACGCGAAGATGAAGAAGATGCCTACATGTTTTTTGACCTCTTTATCCGTTATGGAAATAATGATCTCAGAAATATCGGGCTGGTATATTTTATCCATCCGGGGGATGAAGTTCTTTTTGAGTAAAGACAAAATGATAGGATTCCCGATTAATTCTTTGTGGTATATCTTTTTGAGGGAATTATAGGCCCGCTGGCTAATGATATCGCCTTTGGACAATTCCGAAGTCAAAATTTTCAGATTTTGAAGGAAGATGCGCAGACTGGAAAACCAGGAGGATTCCGGTGCGTAGATTTCTTTGAAATAGGGGAACGACCTGGTGCCGTAGCCTTCTAAAATGCTATCTACGATAAACTCTTCAAAATTTAAAAAGTATTTGTCTTTTTTGAAATCCAACTCTTTTAAGAGATTGATAACTTTGACAACGACTTGATTGAAGGTGTAAAAGTAGAAGTCGTAATTTCGTAATTCACTGGTGGTATATTTGAACACCAGGTGTTCCAGGTAGCTGGAGGAAAAGAATGCTTCGATACTTTCCATGCACAGCTTCAACTCGAAAAGGTTGAGCATCATTTTCTTTTGATCAATCCGGCTGATCCAGCTTAAAAAGATATTATCCCACTTCTTCTCCGCCGATATCTCGGCACTATCCATTGTAAAATATTCACTTATGTTTTCGATCTCTTTGCTTGTCATACCTCTATAATAACGGAAAATTACATTTTTTTCAAGTCTATTTTTTCATTAGAATGGTCTTGAAAAAAAAACCGGATAGTCGTATAATCATCCCATTAACCAATACAGCGCGTGCGCCCGTAGCTCAACGGATAGAGCGGTAGACTTCGAATCTGCGCGTTGGGGGTTCGAGTCCCTCCGGGCGTATGTCCCCCCCCATAAGGCTTCCCATCCTTTTTATGCCATATTGGTGTCAGCACCGGCCTACTTTAGGTAAGCCTGAAAAATTTATAAAAAGACTATTGCTTTTTTTTCTCCCCTATGGTACATAAAAATATTCAACCGGAAAGGAACCGGAGAAGTTATGGAGTCGCTAAACTCGGCTTACGGAGATTGCGTTGAGATTGAGTATAACCCGGGGCGGTGTGCCCATTCCTCACTATAGCGAATCTAACCTGATCCCGAATTAATCCCCGAGTACTTAGTTTTGCATTGAAAAAGGATAAGATGTGATATAATACCTGATGGGCAGAAAAATGAAAAGTATCAAGGAATTAAAATTAGTCCTGAACCAACATAAACCCCAATTGATGAGAAAATATCCAATAAAGAAGATCGGCATATTCGGCTCATACAGCCGGGGAGAAGAGACGCCGCAGAGTGATGTGGATATCCTGGTGGAGTTTAAGAGCCCCATTGGCCTGGATTTTGTGACATTGGCCGACGAACTGGAAGAGATGTTGGGGGTAAAAGTAGATCTGGCCTCTGTCCACGGTGTCAAACCCAAAATCATGAAACAGATCAAAGAAGAACTGGTTTATGTCTAAAAGAGATTGGAAACTCCTATTTGAAGATATTCTCGAAGCCATCGAAAAAATAGAGGAATACACCGAAGGTCTTGGTGAATTTATGGATTTTTTGGGGAGCACCATGATTACGGATGCTGTTGTCAGGAATATAGAAATCATTGGAGAAGCATCTCAAAATATCCCCTCTGAAATTCGAGAGCGATGCCCGGATATCCCCTGGAGAAAATTGGCGGGTATCAGGAATAGAATTGTCCATGACTATTTCGGCGTAGATTTACACATTATCTGGTTCATCGTGAAGAATGAACTATCAAAATTAAAGAACCAGATTTCCTCGGAGTTGTAGGGGACGCAGATTCTCCCGTCCCCTACACCACCAACCTTTAAAGTCCAAATCAACGTAATTCCCGCCACCCCTCTTTTTTCCCTCTTCTCCTCCCTTGCAAATTTTCAATTATTATCTCT
>CBFDCR010000080.1:0-22688 GCA_965603365.1 uncultured bacterium | reverse complement strand
CATCGCAGTTCTGAACAGCTTCATCGCAGTTCCGAGCAGCTACATCGCAGTTCTGAGCAGATCGATCGCTGTTCCGAACAGCTAAATCGCGCCCCTGGGAGAGGCTTTTGAGCTATATGCGAAAAAATGGCATGATTCAGGCCGCCTTCTCCTTTTCTTCCGATTGGGCACGGGGATTGTAACGTTTGGCCAACTCTTCCACGATGGCATCGGCACCGGGAACATTGGCCTTTGCCGCACCTTTGGCCGAATAATAAAACACCCGCGCCGCAGCATAGGCCTCACTGCCCACTGCCGGTTCCGACTCCCAGAGGAGGGAACCCCCGGGCTTTACTGACAATAAAAAATAACGTGATAATAAAACATAAGGATTAATCATGAAAAAAGACAAAAGCGGCTTTGCCGAAAGGTTTGCCATGGTCAGGAAAAAACTGGGATTTAACCAGGGCGATTTCGCCCAAAAAATGGGACTCTCAAAACCCACCATCCTGCGATACGAAACCGACGGCGGTTATCCTGATGCCGGTATGCTGTTAAAGTTAATCCAGGGCTACGATGTCAACATCAACTGGTTGCTCACCGGCAAGGGGGATATGTTCATTAAGGATATTACGAAGATGAGGGATGTCGATTTCGGGGTATATCAGGAAGATATGGAAGAGCTTCTCTATTACATCCGGGAAGTCCCCCGCTTCCAATACCCGGTGCTGAAGTTTTTCTTCCACTGGAAACTGGATAACCGGGAATTGGTCGAAAAATTGTACCGGGCCAAAACCGAAAACGGAGGCCAGCCGTGCACATGATGCCCCCCAGGGACTTGAGCCGGCAAGAGAGTGAAACTCTAAGATTAAGAGGCTATCGCAGGCAAACCCGGTCCAATAGTACCCGGCTGACCTCGAAATCCTCGCCTTCCGGTATCTCGTCCATGTCCGTGGCCGAAAGGAACTCAAAATTTTCGGCACTCAAATAAATGATAATCTCATCCGCCCTTTTGATATCCAGCAAGGCCTCCACCAGGCTTCGCTCAAACGACCGCCTCTCCCCGGCCAGGAAGTTGTTCAGTATAATGGCCTGCTCATCGCCTGCCTCCGCCAGCATGAGGGCAGCATAAATTTTCTTAAACTCCTCTTCGCTGACCTCTTCCCGTTTTTTATATTTGAAGTACTGGAAGTCCTCTACCCCCAATCGTTCGATCAGGGACTCCACCTTATCGATGTCTTTAATCCCCCTGATATGGCACAGGTAAGGCACGATATAACGGGGCAGTAAGTCGGGATCGATGTCTTCGGCCTTCATTTGCTCCAGGGCCAGGACATTGGGCTGGCCAGCCAACTGGTGGAACAGGCGGTTTCTAAAGGCTTCGGTGCGGCAGCGCAGGTAAAAACATTTTCCCTGCTCCAGGGCGCTGATGTTAAAATTAATCTTCTCCTTATCCTTGATCTTCCTGTTGAGCTTGAAGTAAAGCACCGGCAGGGAGAGTCCAAACAAAATCAAACAGTACAACCCGGTAATCCCCACCCCGGCCCAAAAATTCCCCGGCAGCCGACTCTCCGCCCTAAACACATTCTCCTCCCCCTTGATAAACGACTCCACCTTCCGATCCTTCGAGAAGTATTTCTTATTGTAGTAATATTTCATGAAATTGTATCTAAGGTTCATATTGTAAATAACAAAATCGATCAAACTATTATAGCTCTTCGTTGATATCTCATTTTGCAGTAAAGAATAATAAGTAGTTGGAAAGAGCAATGAAAGATTTTGCTTTAGGGAAACGATTTTTTTTATCCTTTTCAACTGATCATACTCGATTTTCTTATTTGACTCATAAATAACTTTGAGAATTTTTTTATACTTATTGTCTTTTCAGATGGCAATTTATTGGCTTCATTCAAGATATATTTACTCGAAAGAGAGGGAATAAAAACGGCAAGGATAATCCAGAAGAAAAATCCGCAGGCAATAGTAAGTTTTCTTTTATGTAAAGTTAGAGCAGAGATCGTTAGGCCAGATAGATAAAAGAATAAAAGCATAAGTATGGAATAGAACAGAAACATCATAAAGTTTTGGGTCTCTTCGGCAGTGAAGTTAATTCCGAATAATTTAACAAATAAAAAAATGAAAATAAAAAGAAAAGATAGGATTATCGAAATTAAAATCATACGGACAAGCTGTGATTTCATTATAAAAAATAGGGAATGAGAAATCCTGGCTTGTTTGGCTGTCTTGAAATTATTCAGACCTAAAAAAAGCGTAAATAAACTACCAAAAATAAAGATCAGTCCTGAGAATCCCTTAAAAAATCCATCTTCTCCAAATAATGATTTGTCCTTTTTTGAGGTGGTTACCTTGATGATTTCAGTCACGTCCAGGGATGCCTCGGTAGGCTTTAAAAAAGAGCTGCTGTCAAAAAAAATACTAAGAGGGGAATATTGGTATAATATTTGATGCCCAAGCACTCCATATATATCATAAGTATAATATTTTTTGAACCGGAGCTTCTCAAAATTGACAAAATTTTCCCTCTCTTTCAACGATGTTTTATATTCAAAGACCCCTGATAGAGCAAAATATAAAGAACATATCAAAAAAAATAACAGTATGATAACATACCTTTTTCTGCCAAGCCGTTTTATTTCATATAAGGTAACTTTCATCATATAACTTTGACTGTATATTTACTCATTGCATTCACCTAAAATAGTTGTCCCCATTACAGTGGCATAGTTACCGAATAAACTGGCTTCAGAGTACTGCTGTAAAAGTTTCCAGATAATTGTAATTTCAGGCTTAGTTCCCGTTTTAACTCTGTCTCTAATTAGATAAAGAGTATTCTGGATATCTCCAATGTCATTTATAAATTGTTGATATATCCCTATGATATTACTTTCGCCTAAATGATTCATAACCCTTTGGGCAGTCTCTTTATTCAAGTTGTTAAAATCAATAAATTCATTATAATTGAAATTTTTAAACCAGGCGACTTTCTTTTCGTTATAACCGATCCTCTTACCGATATTTATTGCCTCATTATATTTAGCCCTGGAAGATTCCAATTGTAAAATCGCCTTTTCGACGTGATCGAAAGATACAGAGTAGTCATAGTTCTGCAATGCCGACTTCTCGTATTCATATAGCAGTAGATCGGCATAAGACTTTGATTTCAAGAAATGAATTGCACCGTTAATCAAATTCACAGAAAGGACAGTTTTTTCAGGATTTTCGGAGAAGATGCACTCGAGATCATTACAAACGGTGAACGCCGAAATCCCCATCGTAAATGTTAAAATAATTATAATGGTTAATACTTTTTTCATTTTGGGTCTCCTTGATTTTGTTGTGGGTGTTTCATAATTCGATTATAGCACAGCGAAAAATGGAAAAACAACAATAAAAATGCCCCAGATCTGGAAAATCAACATACACCGAAGAGCATCCCTTAAATATCTTGCTCTTAATACCTGGTCTCAATACTGGTGGCCTCCTTCACAGATCTACTTATTTAATGTTTCCTTTGGGTTTCACACGCTTTTACAGATCTGGAGTGTAGCATAAACAAAATATTTATGCAAATATTTATGCCCCTCACTTTCGTAAATCCAGAAAGCCCTATTTAACCTGAGTTGTCGATTCCAGCCAAAATGTTGATCCACGAGGTGCGTTAACGCCAACAGGGGCTCATCGGACATAAATTCTCTCCTGGGTGTGGCGCAATATAATGTAGTTAGCCTTTACTTTTCTGGGGTTTGAGGAGGTTGTAGAGGTCGTAGATATTCTGGGCCGGGGAGATGGTGATGTCCGGGAGGTGACTGATGTCGGACTGGCAGGCAGGCAGGATGAATTGTTTAAATCCCTGGCGAATGGCCTCTTTGAGGCGGTTTTCCAGCAGCCCCACCGGCCGGATCTCGCCGGTGAGACCCACCTCGCCGATGATGATGACGTCGTGGGGCACCACGAAGTTCTTGTAACTGGAGATGAGGGCGGTGACGATGGCTAAGTCGGCGGCGGTCTCCCGGATGTTGATGCCGCCGGTGATGTTGAGGAACACGTCGGATTTGTAGAAGGGGAGTTTCAGTTTTTTTTCGATAATGGAGATGAGCATGGACATGCGGTAGTGGTCGAAGCCCACGGCGATGCGCCGGGGATTACCGGTAAAGGGACTCTCGGCCACCAGCGACTGTATCTCGATTAAGATGGCCCGCAGGCCGCTGACGGTGGGGAAGGTAGCGATACCGGTGTCGGCCGATTGGCGGTGCTGCAAAAACAGGGGCGAGGGGTTTACCACGGATTTCAAACCCCGGCCGGTCATCTGGAATATGCCCAGTTCGTTGACCGGGCCGAAGCGGTTTTTCTCGGCCCGCAGGATGCGGAGATCCGATTTTAACTCCCCCTGAAAATAGAGGACTGCATCCACCATGTGTTCCAGCATCTTGGGCCCGGCGATCACCCCCTCTTTGGTGATGTGGCCGATAATAAAGACGGTGATGTGGTCTTTTTTGGCCAGTTCGCTGATCTCGGCGGTGACGTAGCGCATGGTGGAGATGGAGCCGGAGATGAGGGGACCTTTCCGGGACTGGATGGTCTGTATAGAATCGATGATTAAGAATTCCGGTTTGAGCTTTTCCACCGCGGCCCTGACATCTTCCAGGCTGCCCATGGTCAGCAGGAAAATATCGTCGGCATCGGTCTCCAGCCGCTGGGCCCGGGTCTTAATTTGCAAGGCCGATTCTTCGCCGGAATAGTAGAGCACCTTTTTCCCCTGCTGCGACAGGATGCCGGATATTTCCAGCAGCAGGGTGGATTTACCCACCCCCGGTTCGCCGCCGATCAGGACGATGGAATCGGGCACGATGCCGCCGCCCAGCACCCGGTCAAACTCTTTAAAATCGGTCATATGGCGCTGCAATTGCTGCTGGTCGACATCTTTTAGGTGGACCGGCTGCACCGCCGGGCCGCCGGAGTCTGCTGTCTCCGCCGCGGCCCGGGTCTCGATCATGGAATTCCACATACCGCACTGGGGACATTTGCCGTAGAGCTTGGGATTCTGAAACCCGCACTCCACACATTCATAAAGCACTTTACTTTTCATTTTGTATGATTATAGCCGCGAAGGACGCTAAGACACACGAAGTTTCAGACAAAAGATCCGATTTATATCTATCACATGAAGCCTTCGCGCCCCTTCGCGTTCTTAGCGGCTTATTCAAAGATGACGGAGAAGTCGGCGATTTTGGCCAGCAGCTCATCGAATTTTTGCAGCAGGGCAATCCGGTTCTGTTTTATTTTTTCGTCTTTGTCCATCACCAGGACATTGTCAAAAAAGCCGTCGATCAGGGGCTTCATCTCCACGATTTCGGAACAGGCCTGGACATAACTCTGCCGGGCGATCAAATCTTCGATTTTGCCCCTGGATTCTTTAAAAATTTCATAGAGGAGTGTCTCTTCCTTTTCCACCAGCAGGTCCCGGGAGAGGGAATAGGGGGGGCAATCTTTGATGAGATTTTTCAACCGTTTGTGGATGATGATGAGATGCTGGATGGGTTCGGTATCCTCCATTTTTTGCACATCCCGGGCCCTCAGGTAAATCTGGTATACCAGCATTTTATCGCTGTTCAGGACCGAATTGACGATGTCATAGCGGATACCCACTACGTCTTTAAGGAGGTTTTCGATGCGGTAGAAAAATAGTTCCGTGATCTGGCGGACCAGGGGTTTCCGTTTTTCCGGCGTATCGGCAAACGGTTCGGCCGCTGCCCGAATCAATTCCGAAAGATCGAAATCCAGTTGAAAATCGACGATGATTTTAATGATGGCGTTGCTGTCCCGGCGGATGCCGTAGGGGTCCTTTGAACTGGAGATTTTAACACCTTTTGACAGCAGGGCGGCAATATTGTCCATCTTATCGGCGACGGACAACAGGCCTGCACCTAAGTGCTCGAGCTTGTCGTCGGTATAGCCTTTCGGCTCGTAATGCCCGTAGACAGACTGCCAGATCAAAAGGTCAATACCCATTTCTCGCAAGTAGAGTCCCCCCATGACACCTTGCAGCGAGGGAAATTCCCGGACCATCCGGGTAATCAGATCATTTTTGCACAGGAGGCCCGCTTTTTTGAGGGACTCGGACAGTTCGACATTACCGGTTTCCCGCACCAGGGCTTCGGCCAGGAGGGCGAGCCTTTCGGTTTTGTCATAAAAAGTTCCCAGCTCTTTCTGGAAGGTCACCTTTTTCAAGCCATCCCTCAGGGCTTTAAAATCGTCCTTGCGATCGTTGTCCCAGAAGAATTTGGCATCGTCGAAGGTTGCCCGGATCACCCGCTCATTGCCGGTACTTACAAATTTATTTTCATCGGGGATATTGGATACCCCCACAAACATATTCAGCATTTGCTGGTCCTGTTTGTAAACGGGAATTAATTTCTTCTCCTTAATCATGAAGGCGGCGATGATCTCGTGGGGCAATTCCAGGTATTTGGCGTCGAACTCACCGTTGAATACCACGGGGTACTCGTTGTTATAGATATAATAGTGGAGCATCTCTTCTTTCAGGGGAACGTGGGCCTCCATCTCTTCTTCAATGTCCTTGATCTCACTCAATATTTTTTCCTTTCTTTCCTCTTCCCGGACGATCACAAAATTTTTGTGCAGTTTCTCAACATAGTCTTTAAAGGAGTTAATTTCGATTTCATGTTCCGACAGCAAGCTGTGGCCGCTGATTTTATTGGAAGTGGGAATGCCTGCAAATTCAAATTTGATCAGGCGATTGTCAAATAGGGCTAAAATATTCTTGACGGGCCGGACAAAGGAGACCCTGGAAGCATTCCATACCATGGTTTTGGAAAATTGGATCTCCCCCAGTATTTGGGGAATGGTTTTTTCCAGCATGTCCCCTGTTTTTTTCCCGGGGATAAATTTGTGTATGCCGATATAAGTGCCCTTGGGGGTTTCAATTTCCAGGGTGTCGCCCAGTTCAACCTGATGGGCTTCCATAAATTTTTGCAGGGCCAGGGTGGGCTGCCCGTTTTCATCGATGGCGATTTTTTTGGCAGGGCCTAAAATCTCTTCTTCTTTGTTTTCGGTTTTTTCATCGATTTTGGAGACGTATACCATAAATCGCTTGTTGGTGGCGGCGGTTTCGATGCTATTGTACTGGACCTGGTGTTCCTTGAATCTGGCTTCCAGTTTGTCTTTTAATTGCTCAACGACATTTTTGATTTCCAAAACCGGTACTTCTTCGACACCGAGTTCAAATAAAAAATCAGGCATTTTTTTGTCCTTGTTGTGAGGGGGTTCCCTCTGTGTCTTCTGTGTATTTTTGGGCGATTTCTGCCGCCAGGTTTCTCATGGCGGCCATAAGGGCAGTTCTTTCGGCCACGGCTATGGCTTTTCTGGCATCCAGCAGGTTGAAAGTATGGGAACACTTCAAGAGATAATCAAAGGCCGGCAGATAGAGGTTGGCCTCGATTAATCGCTGTCCCTCATCCTGGTAGAGGCTGAAGGCCTTGCGCAGAAATTCGATGTCGGCGAACTCAAAATTGTAGACAGAAAATTGTCGTTCCTCTTCCTTTCTCAATTCTGCATAGGAGGTGTGATGTCCCCATTTTAAGTTATAAATGTTGCTTTTGGCATCCAGGAACATGGCCAGCCGTTCCAGTCCATAGGTGATTTCCAGCGAGTTGGGGTTTAACTCGATACTCCCCGCCTGCTGGAAGTAGGTGAACTGGGTAATTTCAAGACCGTCGCACATGACCTGCCAGCCGACTCCCCAGGCACCTAAGGAGGGTGAGGCCCAGTTGTCCTCGTCGAATTTGATGTCGTGGTTACGAATATCCACCCCCAGATATTGGAGGCTGTCTAAATACAATTTCTGGCCCTGGGGGGGGATCGGTTTCAGTATAACCTGAAACTGGTTGTGCTTTTGCACCCGGTTGGGGTTTTCGGCATATCTGCCGTCGTCGGGCCTCCGGGAAGGCTGCCAATAGGCAATTTTCCAGGGTTTTTTGCCCAGTACCCGGAAAAATGTATCCGGGGTCATGGTGCCGGCCCCCACCTCCGTGTCGTAGCCGGAGGCGATATAGCAGCCGTTGTCGGCCCAGTATTCTTGCAGTTTAAGAATAATATCCTGTAAACTCAATGTTCTTCCTCTTCCTTTTGCCACTTTAAAATGGGTTTCCGGGCGGCCTGTACCTCGTCGAGCCGGCTGACCGGTGTGCCGTAAGGGGCGCCCTGGACAAATTCGGCATCTTCTTGCGCCTCTTTTAATATTTTTTTCATGGCCCCGATAAACCGATCGATGGTCTCTTTGCTCTCGGTTTCGGTGGGTTCGATCATCATGGCGCCGTGAACGACAAGGGGAAAGTAGATGGTAAAGGGGTGAATGCCGTAATCCAGCAGCCGCTTGGCAATATCGAGGGTTTTAACCGGCAGGCCTTTATCCGAAAATATGACCTCATGGAGGGTCCTGGAGGAATAGGGGAGATCCAGATGGGGTTCCAGGCTTTTGCGAATGTAGTTGGCATTCAGCACCGCGTCTTCGGCGACCCGCCGCAAATTTTCCCGGCCCAGAGCCATCAGGTAGGCCAATGCCCGCACCATCACCAGAAAGTGGCCGTAAAAATTTTTGATTCGACCGATTCCTTCGTCGTTAAAATAGGTGACCTGAAAGTCCGCCTCCCCTTTTCGTACCAGCGGTACCGGCAGGTAGTCCAGCAGGTTGTGTGCCACGCCGATGGGTCCCGAGCCGGGGCCGCCGCCGCCGTGGGGAGTGGAAAAGGTTTTGTGTAAATTCAGGTGCAGCACATCTACTCCCAGGTCTCCGGGTTTGACAATACCCATGAAGGCGTTCATGTTGGCGCCGTCCATGTAGAGGAGTGAACCGTTGCGGTGAAGCATATCGGCAATTTCGACGATATTTTTTTCAAAGATGCCCAGGGTATTGGGATTGGTCATCATCAGGGCCGCCACCTCTCCATTTAAATGCTCTTTTAACGTCTTCCCATCGATGATGCCCCCGCTGTTTGAGGGGATCTCTTTAATCTCGTAGCCGGCGAAGTGGGCAGAGGCCGGGTTGGTGCCGTGGGCGGAATCGGGGATCAGTACGATTTTCCTGGGGTCCCCCTGGGCGCTTAAGTATTTTCGAATTACCATCATGCCGGTTAATTCGCCGTGGGCGCCGGCGGCGGGCGCCATGGTAAATCCGGCCAGGCCGGTGATTTTAATGAGCCACTCTTCGAGGGTGGTGATGATTTCGAGATTGCCCTGCACCAGGGAGTGGGGCGCATAGGGGTGGGGGGAGAGGGATTCGGAGTTGGCGATTTTTTCGTTGATCTTGGGATTGTATTTCATGGTGCAGGAGCCTAAAGGATAAAACCCCGAATCCACCGAATGGTTCAGGTGGGCCAGGTTGGTGTAGTGCCGGACGACTTCCACTTCCGACAATTGGGGAAAATCCGCTATGTCTTCCCGCAGCTTTGACCGGTCTAAGGCCAGTAAATCGTCTGGAAATTCGCAGCCGGAAAACGAATAGCCGATTTTACCTTCCCGACTCTTGTTAAAGATTAAATCAGGTAGTTCGTTCATTGGCGTTCTCCGATAGCCTGAATCAGGAGGTCTATATCCTCTTTTCGGTGGAGCTCGGTAAAGTTGAGCAGGACGGCATTCTCAAAATTCGGGTAAAACCACTTTAAGGGAATCCCCGCCAGGATTTTTTTCCCTTGCAGCTTTTTCTGGAAGTCGTCGACACGGCCCGTTCGGACCTCCAGTACCACCTCGTTGAAGAAGTCTTTCGTATATTTGACCGCCGCATTCTTCAGCCCGGCAGCTTCTCTAACGAAATAGGCGGTATTGAGGTGGTTGGTTCTGGCGATGTCCATGAGTCCCTGTTTGCCCATAGTGGACATATAGATGGCGGCCCGCAAGGCACACCAGGCCTGGTTGGTACAAATATTGGAGGTGGCCTTTTCCCGTTTGATGTGCTGCTCGCGGGTAGACAGTGTCAGCACGTAACCCCGTCTTCCTTTACCGTCTGCTGTCTGGCCCACCAGCCGGCCGGGCATCTGCCGCAGGAACTCCTGTCTGGCGGCGATAAAGCCGAGATAGGGGCCGCCGAATCCTAAGGGGAGTCCGAAACTCTGGGCTTCGCCTACAACGATATCCACGCCGTTTTCTGCAGCCGGGGTGAGGAAGGGCAGCGACATGGCCTCGGTCACGGCCTGGACAGAATATATCTGCCGCTCATGGGCCAGATCCGAAATCTCTTTGGCCTCTTCCACCACCCCCAGGAAATTGGGGGATTGAAAGATGAAACCGGCGGTGTGGCCGTCTATTTTGGCCTCCAGATCGTCCAGTAAAACCTTGCCGGTTTGCCGGTCGTAGTCCACCAGGTCCGCCTCGATGTCCAGGTTTAGAATATAGGTGTTGATGATTTCGATGTATTCGGGGTGCAGGTTGGCGGCCATCAGGATTCGGTTCTTCTTCGATTTTCTGACTGTCAACAGGGCGCCCTCGGCAGCGGCAGTCCCGCCGTCATAGAGCGATGAGTTGGCTACATCCATGCCGGTGAGCATGGTCATCATGGTCTGGTATTCGAACATGGCCTGCAGGCTTCCCTGGCTGACCTCCGGTTGGTAGGGGGTGTAGGGGGTTAAGAGTTCTCCTTTGCCGCTCAGGTGGTTGACCACTTCCGGGATGAAGTGGTTATAGGCGCCGCCGCCTAAAAAGCTGAGGTAGTCCCGGTATTGATTCTTGCCTGCCAGTTTGTTGAAGGTGTGGATGAGCCTGTCCTCCGAGAGGGCGGCCGGAATATCGTCTAAGGGGAAATAGGACTTTTTCGGGGGAATGTCGGCAAATAACTCTTTAATATCTTTGACACCGATAAAGTCCAGCATCTCTTTCCTGGCGGTATCGGTTAAAGGAAAATATTTCATCATTGCTCCGCTTCGATCATCTTTTTATATTCATCATGGTTCATGAGATCGTCCAACTCGGCGGTGTCTTCCATTTTGAGTTTGACGATCCAGCCTTTACCGTAAGGGTCTTGATTGACGATTTCCGGTTGATCTTCTAACTCTCCGTTCACTGCTGTGACTTCGCCGGATAGGGGGGCGTAGATGTCGCTCACCGCCTTTACCGATTCGATATTTCCCAGGGCATCGCCCTTTTTGAAGGAGTCTCCCACCGCCGGCAGTTCCACATATACCACGTCTCCCAGCTCATGCTGGGCATGATCGCTGATACCAACGGCGGCAATATCGCCTTCTGATTTGACCCATTCGTGCTCTTTGCTGAATTTAAACTCTTTTAATTTTTCTAAATCCATTTTTTCCCTCCTGATGTTACATTATTGTTTGTCGTGTATCACGTATCCCTTTTGTAAAAGGGGGTCTCCACCACCCTGGCGGATACCGTTTTATCGCGGATACCGATGTGAAACTCGGCCCCCACTGTCGTGTTTTCGATCGGCAGGTAAGTCATGCCTATGGGCTTTTTCAAGAAGGGAGCGAAGGTACCGCTGGTCACGGGGCCAACTGCCTGGCCATTTACATACACGGGGTAACCGTGACGGCCGATACCCCTGCCGGTGAGTTCAAAGCCCACCAGTTTTCTCTGGATGCCCTCTTCTTTTTGCCGCTGCAAAACCTCCCGGCCGATAAAATCGCCTTTTTTTAACTTTAAAATCCAGCCCAGGCCCGCCTCCAGCACGGTGTGGCTGTCGTCGATATCGTTGCCGTACAGGGCCATGCCGGCCTCTAACCGCAAGGTGTCCCTGGCGCCCAGGCCGCAGGGTACGATATCGTATTTTTGGCCCTTTTCGCTGAATTCTAAGAACATCTTGACCGCCGCATCCTCGCCGGACTTGAAATAGACTTCAAATCCATCTTCGCCGGTATAGCCGGTCCTGGAGATGATACAATCGATTTCCATCACCTTTCCGGTGGTAAAACGGTAATAGCCGATCTGGCTCAAATCGACAGACGTGAATTGGGACAGCAGCTTCTCGGACAGGGGCCCCTGGATGGCAATCTGGGCGTAATGGTCGCTTTCGTTATCGATTTGCACATCGAAATGGCCGGCCTTTTGCCGCATATATTTGAAGTCTTTTTCGATATTAGCGGCATTGACCACCAGCATATAACGGTCTTCAGCCAGCATATAGATCAGCAGATCATCGACAAAACAACCGTTGTCCAGCAGCAAGGCGGAGTACTGGATTTTTCCGGGTATTAGTTTGGCGGCGTTGTTGGAGGAGATGTATTGCACCGCCTCCAGTGCCTGTTTGCCGCTAAAGAAAATTTCGCCCATGTGACTGACGTCGAAGATACCGCCGCTGGTTCTTACAGCCAAATGCTCGGCATTAATTCCCGAGTATTGAACCGGCATGTCCCAACCGGCGAATTCGACCATTTTCCCTTTCAGTATGTAGTGGGCCTGGTTGACCTGTGTTTTATTCATTTATTTACTCCAAATCGTTTGTCTTTCTTGTTTCATTGTCATTTGTACCTTGCGTTTTGGGGTATTCAGATCATCGCATAATTTAGTATATAAATTATCATACAACTCCACAAAAATCAATGAAATTGTCTCAAATATTTGAATTTAGTAATCGATGCAGTATCTTAACCTTGCTTTTGGAGTAGTTGTAAAAATTCTGTTGGGGTGGTGGCGTCTACTCGGCTGAGTTTGAAATCTGAGATGTTTCGGGTGATGATATAATCAATTTTTTCTTTGATAGAACTCACTTCAATGACTGCATCTTCATAGTCATTGATCGGGGAATTCACGGGAAAATTGTCAACCGTAAAAAAAAGAAGGAGGCACTGTCCGGTAGAGGAAAGGACAGAGAGGAGGGGGGGCAGACTCCGTGGGAATGGGTACAATCCCCCGTGGAAAGGGAACGGATAAATTCTTTTTGCCTGTTGAGGGGGCCGGCTATTTGTGGAGTTGTTGGAATTTTTGTTTGCAGTCGTGGGAGCAGAAGTAGTAGGTTTCCCCCTGGTATTTGTAGGTGAGAGCCTGGCTTTCCGGCAGGTAGGTGCCGCACACCGGGTCTTTTTTCATCTCCTCCAGTTTTTGGGTAGACTTCGGTCGCCTCTTGCGTTTAAAGAAAGAAAACTTCAGGGGCTCGCCTTTGACGACTTTGTACAGGATGTAGAGGATGAGTCCCAGGAAAACAAATCGTAATAATAGGATAATAAATCTCATCTTGGGTGTTTATTTCAGCAATTCTTTTCTGGAAAAATTCCGTTTGAGCTTGAATTCATCCCAGTCAAAGGGGTATCGATTATCTATAATGATGTCGCTGATGTATTTACCGATGGCGGGGGCAAACATAAAACCGTGGCCCGACATGCCGGCGGCGACATAATAACCCTTAACATCGGCACGGTCGATGATGGGGCTGAGGTCGGGGGTGTTGGAGTAGGAACCGGCCCATTGGCGGATGATCCTGGCTTTGGCCAGTTCGGGGATGAGGCGGACGGTGCGCCGCGACATCTCGATCAGGAATTCCAGGGAGGTGTCGATGGCCGTTCCGGGGATATTGGGCTTTGGGGTGTAGCAGCCGATGACCTGGCCGTTGACCCGCTGGTTAAAATAACAACCGTCGGGTCGATAATCCACCAGCATTGGGTCAAACATCCGCTCCAGCCGGTCGGTGATAAAGGCTTCATGCTTTTCCGGGAAGATGGGTAGATCGACGCCGGCCATTTTGCCTATCTCTGCCGCCCAGGGACCGGCGGCATTTAAGACTATATCGGAGAAAAGTGTTTTCCCGGACTTGAGCCGGACCCCTTTAACGCTGTCGTTTTCCAGGATGATGTCGGTCACTTCGGTATAGGTGAGAAGCGCGGATCCTTTTTTTTCGATTTCCCGGATGTAGCCTTCCAGTACTTTGAAGGGGTAAGCCTGGCCGTCTTCGGGAGAATAGACGCCGCCGATGAGTCCCTCGGTATTTAACTGGGGTACAATATCCCGGCACTCATCTGCCGATAATATCCTGACATCTAAACCCAATTTTTTTTGAATATTGAAACTTTTTTTAAAGGCTTCCATATGTTCCGGTTGAAAGGCCAGGAACAGGTAACCCCCCTGGTAAAACTCCACCGAAAATCCGAAGATCTCCTCCATTTCCTTAAACTGCCGGATACTTTCCTGCATGAGTTTGATCGAGGCTTCGGTGGAAAATTGCTGCCGGATGCCGCCGATGCATCGGTTGGTGGAACCGCTGCCGGGGTACTCTTTTTCCAGCACCACTGTTTTTAGTCCTTTATCACACAGATGGAAGGCTGCCGCTAGTCCAATGACCCCGCCCCCTATTACAATGGCATCAAAGGTGTTGTCCATTATTGAATTTTCAAGCTGCCCAGGATCTCTAAAGAGATGACGTGTCTCTGGATTTCGTTGGTGCCTTCGTAAATCTGCAGCAGCTTGGCGTCTCGCATCATCTTTTCCACCGGATATTCCTTCATGTAACCATAACCCCCCAGCATCTGAACGGCATCGACGGAGACTTTCATGGCCACGTCGGTGGCCACGATTTTGGCCATGGCGGATTCCTTGGAGGCTTTCAGCTTGTTGTCCAGCATCCAGGCGGAACGATAGACCAGGAGGCGGGCGGCATCGATCTCGGTGGCCATATCTGCCAGTTTGAAGGCGTTGTGCTGAAACGAGGCAATGGGCTTGCCGAACTGAACCCGCTCCTGGGAATACTTTAAAGCCTCCTCATAAGCGGCCCGGGCCACACCGAGACCGCCGGACCCTACCGCCGGTCGGGCAAAATCCAGGGTTCTCATGGCAATGATGAATCCCAGCCCCTCTCGCCGGAGCAGGTTTTTGGCCGGTAATTTAACGTCGTCAAAGTATATCTCGGCCGTATTGGATGCCCGGTGGCCCATTTTGTTTTCGTGTTTGCCGACGGTAATACCTGCCAGATCCATGGGCACAATAAAGGCGGATAAGCCTCTGGCCCCTCTGGCTTTATCGGTGGAGGCAAAGATAACACCCACTTTTGAGACGCCGGCATTGGTGATAAATGTTTTGGAACCGTTTAAAACATAATGGTCGCCATCTTTAACGGCGGTGGTCTTAATGGCGGCGTTGTCTGAGCCGGCCTCCCTCTCGGTCAATCCGAAGCAGGCGAAAGACATCTCTTTGGTTAAGGGTGTTAAAAATTCTTTTTTTTGTTCTTCGTTTCCAAAAAGCACAATGGGGGTGGTGGCCAGGGTGTTGGCCATGATGGAGGTGAACATACCGGCACATCCCCAGGCCAGTTCTTCACATACGATACAATTCTGCAAATTGGAAAAACCGGTCCCGCCGTACTCGATGGGAATCCCAGATGACAGAAACCCGACCTCAAAGGCTTTTTGCATGACCGGATAGGGAAATTCATTTTTTTCATCATATTCGGCGGCCACTGGTCTGATTTCATTTTTGGCAAATTGAAACGTCAGCTCCTTCAATTCCACCAGTTCTTCGTCTAAAGAAAAATCCATGTTGCTCTCCTATGTTGATTTGATCGTCTTTATATCGTTTAACACTTCCTGGGCACTTTGAAAGCGGTCTTCCCTCTTTTTTGCCATACACTTCTCGATGATCTGGACTAATTTGGCATTGATGTCGGACCGAAATTTCGTGATAGGCGGCGCCGGCTCGAACAAATGCTGGTAAAAAACGTTTTCTCCTTTGAAGGGTACTCGCCCTGCGATGAGATGGAATAGGGTTGCCCCGGTGGAATAGATATCGGTACGGTGGTCGGTCTGGATACCCTGTATTTGTTCCGGAGACATGTAATAGGGGGTGCCGGTGATAATACCGCTTTCCCCATCTTTGACATCTCCTCTGATCACCGCCAGACCAAAATCCATGATCTTGATCTCCTTCTGGCGGGTAATCATAATATTGTGGGGTTTGATATCCCGGTGGATGATTCCCTTGCGGTGAGAATAATCGAGGGCTTTCAATATTTTGATGGCAATGAAAAGGATCTGGGGGATGGTGAAGGCCTTGTTTTTGCGGATCAGGTTCATAAAGTTTTCACCCTCGATGAATTCCATAGAGATAAAGTGGTCGTTATTGATTTGCCCCACATCGTACACCGTTACGATGTTGGCATGGGAGAGGGAGGCGGTGGAACGGGCTTCGGTGTAAAACCTCTCCAGGCTCCTTTTGTCTTTAATTAAGCTGGAGTTCAGAATTTTCAGAGCCACGATTCTCTTGAGTACTTTGTCTTCCGCTTTGTATACGACTCCCATGCCGCCTTCACCGACCTTCTCGACTATCTTGTAGCGTTGAGAGGAATCTTCAGAAACCAGTTCCATCTCTTTATATTTTTTGATCAGGTCTTCGACTTCCTTCAACTTTTGGTGGACATCTTTGAAGGTGTAGTCCTCCGTCAGAATGCCCTGATAAATATCGAAGGCTTTTTTGAAGTTTCCGGCGTTTTCGTGGGCCTGCCCCAGCAGATAGTACCATTCTAAGTATTTTTTGGTGATCGGTTTGTTGGCCAGCAATTTTCCGATCTTTTCGATCACCAATTGGGGCTTCCGGTTTTTGAGGAAGATGTGGGCCAACTGGGTGACGGCATTTTCAAAAAATTCGTCACCGGGCTTGACTTTCTGAAAATTGGCCAATGCTCTCCTTTCATCGTCCACCTTTAAAAATGAAATTCCGGCGTTGTAAAACTCTTCCGCCTTTTCAAACAATTCCCCCGACTTCTGGAATTTTTTATATTTAAAGGCGATGTCGGCCGCCATTTTCCACTGCTGGCCCAATTCGTACATTTTGCCTGCCTCTTCTTCAATACCGGCCCGCATGTAGTTTTCCGCAGCCGGCAGGTAATTTTGATTCATGAAGTAACAATAGGCTGCTTTGTCGTATATGCGGTCCCATTCAAACAGTTCGGCGGCCCGGGTATAATCTTCTCCTTTTAGATACCACTCGGCTGCTTCCCGGGTATTGCCCCGGGCAAAGGCATCTTCGCCCCTTAGCTGACAGGCAATGGGCTTTTGGTTTATTTTTTCGTATATCTCTGCCGCTTTTAATGGTAATTGCGCCTTTTCGAATAGTTTGGCGGCCTGGTCGAGTTTTTCCATTTTTAGGGCCAGATCTCCCGCCTTTTCAAATTTATTGTTCTTCAGCAGCATTTCGTAGGCCTTCTCCACATCGCCGACTTTTGTATATAATTCGACCGCCTTGAAAAGATCTTCTGCCATCTGGTCGGAGTTTTGATAGCCCACCGATGTGTCGGCATTGGTTAAGTACCATTTTTCAAAATTTTGGGCTGCCTTTTTTAAATTTCCCGCCTTCTCGTAAATATAGGCGGCTTTTTTATAAAAGCCTTTTTTTTCGTAAATTTGGGCGGCCCTTTCATACCTTTCGTAATTATAGTATATTTCTGCCGCCTCTTGAAAACGGTTGTTGTTTTCCAGTATGGCGCAGGCGGCTTCGATATTTTTTCGCTTTAAATAGAGTTTGATGATCCCGTCCATGTTGCCGCTCTTCTTATAAACTTCGATGGCCAGCGTTTCCCTGTTGAGCTTCTCGTAGAGTTGGCCCATCTCGTTGAATTCCTTCCCGTCCTCATAGGCCCTGATCGCTTTCTTGTAATCGCCGATGTCCTCGAATATCTTGCCGGCTTTATAGAACATCCCCTGCTTCAGCGCCTTTTTGGCCTGTTTGAGGCGATAAGATTTTTTAAAAAATATGGAATAGAGTGCATCGAGAAAGGGCTTATCCTGAATGTCCAATATTTTAGCCACCTTCAATAACTCAAATACGATTTTTACAATTACAACAATGACGAGAAGAATAACGATGAGTTTGATCTCTGAATGCTGGTTGATAAAGTCTAATATTTCTTTCATATCAGTCTGGAAAGTATACCAGACCTCCCAAAAAAAATCAATTTCCAAATCAAAATTTTTAAGTGAACAGATTTGTTGACAAATGGCGCTTTAAAATATATAATTTTTCTGAACTTTTGGTTATCTCGTGCCTGGAAAAAAGAATGATTGAGGTCGGATATTGAATGGATATTCAATTTGGTCAGTTGAAAAATGTGATGTTCTTCCTGTCGTCTTTTCACCCACAACTAACCGTGAAAAAAAGGGAGTTAACAAAAAAAAATTTCCAATCACTTTTATTTTATTTCAGCCATATTGTCGACACATTGCTGAAGGCTGAAAATCTCTATCAAAGGAAGAATATCATTCTCCCGGCTGGAAAGGATTTCTTCCCCGACCAGCTTCCCGGAATTCTGGGAAATATTACTTTATATCTTAATAAATTCGACACGAAAATATTTAAATTTTCCAGAACCGAACGGCAGACTTTTAACTTTGTGACTGAAAATATAATCGATTATTTCAGGGCCCGTACCTCTTATAAAGAAAAAAAGAGCCGGGAGAATTTATTTTCCGATTACAAATTCTGGATCGAAAACTTTTTTTCTATATTCGACCAGAAGGTCAACGGTACGATCCAGTTGAAAGGGGATGAACTGATTTTTGTGAATCCCACCGTAGAATTGGCCCTTTCTCCATTTATTATTCCCAGGCAAAAGGATTACTTTTTCCTGAGTGGGATTAGTGAAACTCATCTTATATATAGAGAAATTGTATCGGGTGAAGAGATTTTCGTTCAAAATAAAAGGCATGATTTGTTGACCTTTAATTTCCTCATTTTAAATTTTGATTTTGAAAATGCCAGGAAAATAAAAGAGAGAATCTCAGATAGAGACCATACTTTATCTGAAAAGATCGATTTGCTTGAGAATGCCTATCAATATCAGCGGAGCAATCGTTTTGAAGATAGTTTCGAGCTGTTAAAGGAGCTGCCCTTTGAAAAGATCAATTATCCCCTGGTATTTTTACTGCAGATCAGGAACCTGATGGGTCTAAAAAAAATTTTTGATTTAAAACGATCTTTACAAAAATTCGTGCTGCTTTTCCCCTATTATGCCGATGTCTATGAAATCATGGGCGATATATACGTCCGGGAAGAAAACTTTGATCTGGCCCTGAATTATTATGAGAAGTTTTTAAATATCACCCAGAGTAAACGGGTGGCGGGAAAGATCAAGAAGATTAAGGAGATGGAAACCCAGAGCAAGGGAAAAGTCGAGAACCGGCAGAATGATGCTTTCTACGATGTGATGAGAAGTGTTTCCCGGAGCGATGAGGAGATCGTTGGCAGGGGAAAGGCGCTGCGCCAATTGATCGAAATATTGATTTCAAATTCCAGAAAAAATGCCATCCTCATCGGCGAGAGCGGGGTGGGCAAGACGACCCTGATCCGGTTTCTGGCCCAACGGATAATGAACGAAAATGTTCCGACAGGCTTAAAAGGCAGGGGCATTAAAGAAATCAATTTCGTTTCTCTGCTGACCGGTTCTAAGTACCGGGGCCAATTTGAAGAGAAGGTTCTGAAACTGCTGGATGACTTTAAAAGCCAAAATTCCATCCTGGTGCTGGAAGACATACACCTGATGATGTTATCCGGGGCCGCCAGGGGGACTTCTCTCGACCTGGTCAATATTTTAAAACCCTTTTTGAGGGATCGCTCCATTCAAGTCATCGCCACCACCAATTATGAAGAATATAAGAATTCGGTGGAAAAAGATCATTCGTTGATGGGATTCTTTCAGAAGATTAACCTGAATGAACTGTCGATAAAAGATACCAGAGCTATTTTGAAACATCGGGCCAAAGAGGTTCTGGCCAGAGATAACGTGATCGTATCCGATGAGATCATTGCCGACAGCGTGGATAGTGCCAGGCGGAGTATTAAAGAGAAGAAGTTGCCGGATTCGGCCATTCTGATCTTTGAACGCTGTATCTCGAAGGTGAAATTAAAGTTTCACTCGGGAGAACTCATGCGGCTGGAAGTTGGTCAGGTAGAGGTCATCGAAGTGCTGTCGGATATTTTGAATCTCCCGGAGACCCATATTTCACTATCCTTGAAGTATCGTCTGGGCCATTTGCTGGAAAATTTGTCCGGCCATATTGTGGGTCAGGATGAGTCATTAACGCGAGTCGTCGCCAATGTAATGACATCGAAACTGGATTTTGATGTCAAAAAGAATCGGCCCGATGGGGTCTTTTTGTTTATCGGACCCACCGGCGTCGGCAAGACCGAGACCGCCATTGCCCTGGCCAAGGCCCTATATGGATCGGAGGATTATCTGATTCGCATCGACATGTCCGAGTATATGGAAAAGTTTACCTATTCCCGCTTTGTCGGTGCTGCGCCCGGTTATGTGGGTTATCACGATACCAATCAATTGACCGATAAGGTGCGGCAGAATCCCTTTTCCGTCATCCTCCTGGATGAAATCGAAAAGGCAGACGCCCAACTGCTCAATATCTTTCTTCAGGTATTCGATGCCGGCCGATTGACCGATGCCAGGGGCAACGTGGTCGATTTTTCCCACACCACCATCATCATGACCTCCAATATCGGTACTTCTATGTTCTCAAAAATTCAGATGGGCTACCGCGGGGACCTGGAAGGGGCGGATGTCTCCCGGGCATCCCTTCTTAAATCATTAAAACGGTTCTTCTCACCGGAGTTCTTGAATCGCATCGATGAGATTGTCCTGTTTAAGAATTTAAAGAAGGAGGATATCAAGAAGATTATCGATATTCAGTTGAGGGAAGTCCGGGAAAATCTGAAAAAGCAGGGCAAGGAACTGTTTATTGCGGATGAGGTCATCGATTTCATTGTAAAGGTCGGGTATTCCAGAGAGTACGGCGCCCGCAATATTTCCAGGACATTGAAGAATCTTTTACTGGAAAAACTCTCTAAAACGTCTTTAGAGGAAGAGTGGGATGAGGCCGGGTGTGTGGCCTGCTCTTTGAAAGGAGACGAGGTGGAATTTAGTTTAGAGGGTGGCGGCCCGGTGACGTGTGATGAGACAGGGTGGCTGGAAGAGGCGAATGAAAAGTCGAGGTAGCGGGGCAAAGGAAACATGAAAAAAATCCTGGTCGTGGATGATGAAAAAAACATACAGGTCTCCCTGGCAACGATTCTGGAGGATGAGGGTTACAAGGTCTTTTTTGCCGCCTCCGGTGAGGAGGCTGTCGAAAAGTTCAAGAATATCCGGCCGGAGGCCGTTTTTCTGGACATATGGCTGCCGGGCATCGACGGCCTGGAAGCGATGAAAAATATACTGGAAATCGATCCCTTTCAGATCATTATCATGATTTCCGGTCACGGCAACATCTCCACCGCGGTGCGGGCGGTTAAGGAGGGTGCTTACGACTTTCTGGAGAAGCCTCTGAGTCTGGATAAGGTGCTTTTTGTCCTGAATCGGGGCTTAGAGTACCGGCAGGTCCTGGAAGAGAATAAGAAGCTGAAGTCCCTTTTAGGCGAACACCATAACGGGCTGCCGTTAGGAGAAAAAAGAGGCGGCAAGAGGGAGAGTTCCGGAGTCATTAAATTTGAACTGGGCGATACCAGCCATTTGCGGCGGCAAAAGACCGTGGCTAAAAGCAATATTTTTTACGGCATCGGGCTTCATTCGGGCGAAAAGACCGGCATGGCCATCCAACCGCTGCCGGTGGGCAAGGGCATCCGTTTTGAGAACATCTCCGAAGAGGGCTATATCCCGGCCCGGGTGGAGTACCTGGATACCACCAATTATGCCACCTCCATTCGCAAAGACGGATTGGAAGCCAGGACCATCGAGCACTTCATGGCCACCCTGCACGCCTTCGGCATCACCAACCTCTCCGTCAAGATCAGCAAAGAAGTCCCCATCGGAGACGGGTCGGCCAGCAGATTTTGTGAATTCCTGCGGGACAGCGGGGTGGTAGAGCAGGGGGAGTTGATTCCCGAAATCGTGATCGACCGGCCCTTGAGCTTCGGTGACGAGAGCGAGGACGGCAAATTTATCAGGGTCGAGCCCTTTGACGGCTTTGCGGTCAAATATACCGTTATCTACCCGGAACCCATCGGCCGGATGACCTATGAGTTTGTCTTAAATTCACCGGAAGACTTTGAGCGGGAGATTGCCCCGGCCCGTACTTATGGATTCGTAGATGAGATCAGCAAGCTGTCCCAGATGGGTCTGGCCGAGGGCGGCCGGATGAACAATTTTATCCTGATCGATAAGGGTAAGATCATCAACACCCAATTGCGCTTCAAAGATGAACTGGCCCGCCACAAGATCCTGGACATCATGGGGGACTTTTACCTGCTGGGCCACCCCATCCGGGGCAAGATCATCGCCCAGAAGACAGGCCACTCAGACAACGCCCTGATGGTCAACTTCATCCGCGACCACTTCATGAACAAATAAAACATCCCCTCCCCCCTTTTTTTCTTTTCATGTCGGACAAATATGCGGCTGCTTTAACTTTATCATGTGTGGTCTATTGAAATATTATCTGATTTCTTTTATAATTTTCATATGGTAGGTCAAGAAGCTAAAAGGAATGATACCGGGCAATTTGACTTTATTACTCCATTTTATAATCGTAGTCACGATAATAAAAGCCTGATCGGTGGATTTGATTCACTTCTCAGTTCTTATAATCTCAGTGTAAAGGCTATTCCATTCAGTAGTGACAGCGATCCGGCTAAATTATTTCCTGAAATCTCAGGAAAATCAAAAAAAATAAAATTTCTTGAAAAATACGATGGCTCTCGGCTTTTTCGAATGTTCCATAGTTATAAGGAAGAGGGCGATCTAAAAG
>CBFDCR010000079.1:0-22970 GCA_965603365.1 uncultured bacterium | reverse complement strand
TGCTCTCAAAATGTAGGATATCTAATGGTTTGCTAAAAACTGGGGGATGGCAAGCTACCAGGGCTGTTCAATTCTAAAAAATCCTTTTGTATTTAAGTATCCTTTAAAAATTCAGGCAATTTTTATACATTTCCGTCGAGATATTTTCAGCGCCGTTCGCCCTCATAATATTTAAAGCGAAACTTCTTAATATAGCGATTCTATCTGGGTTTACCCTAATTCTGGAGTGATCTTCCTTCATAGAGCCATCCTTAACCCGGTGATTTCGATTTTCTATTCCCCAATGATCCCTTATTGTTTGGCAAAATTCTTTTGCACTGAATAAGATCGTAGAGATGTAAAATGCCATTTCGTTACTATCTTTCCAGGATTTTGAGGCTGTATCAAAGGTTTTTCTTTCCCTATAGACCTTAACAATTACCTTAGCCTGTTTCCACTCTTCATCATAAGTGATCATATCATTGTTAAATATCTGTACCGTTCTACTTTCTATCCTATTTCGTTCCTTGTTAACTGGTTCGCTATATTCATCGATAACCGGTTGAGTCTGCCAGGTATAAATACAATCCTCCAACAAAGTTTTCTGATTACTTTTTACTTGAGCAATAACCTCATTTTGCCCTTCTTTGGCCACCTTTAAAGTTTTTTTTGACAGTTAATGGCATCGAAAGTAAAAATGCAATTTGTTAATCCCAATTCTTGCATCAGTTCTTGTGCCACGGGTATTTCATTGGTTTTTTCTTCTACTTCTTGATGCGCCAATATAATTTTTGAGTCTACTGAAAAGGCTATTAATAGCTGGATTGCCTTTTTTCTTTTCTATCTCCTTCTTTTTATCATCCTTTGTCTTATTGTCTTTATCCAAAGCCGAACTATATTTCCTGAAAGCTTCTTCTAAAGAGGTTGTTGCTACTCCTATGATGATGTTACGCACTGTTGTATAGGCCGGTAGTTGCTTCCAGTTAAGATTAAAGATTCGATTCAGTGTATCATAATGATTAACTATAGAGCCTCTTGCAAAATTATTTTGGTCATTAAGACCGAGCCAAATTTAATGTCAAATAAAAACGAAAACACCTGGGGTCGTCCAGAATAACCTCAGATCATACAAATCACAAACACGCCGGGCACTCATTTCTGCTAACGGCAAGGCTACCTCGCTGTCATGAACAGAGGCTGAACTTAATATACAGCTAATGGGAAGTTGACCATCTACTGCATCAATATGAAATTTGTAGCCGATCCACGTCTCCCTATATCCTTTACTGTTCCGCTTAACACCAACATCGCAGTTTTTAGGCAACTCTTCAACCATCTCTTTCAGACTCATCTCCTGCTGCCGTTCCACCGGTATCTGGCCTTTTTGTGGAACACATACGAGGATTTCGGCTGTCGGCTGTTGTTGACTGCCCGTCGATACAGAGCGGCCGGCTATGATCTCCATATCTACGATATCAAGGAGGGGAAGCTGAAACGGGTGACCTCGCCGGAGCGCATGAAACGATTTGATCCGCCGGAAGATTACGAAAAGTTTGTAAAGAAGAGAAAACAGATCCTGGAGGAAGAACAAAAGCGGCAGAAGATGATCCTGGCCCAGCAGATCGAAGAGTTAAAGAAGGAACTGGAAGAGAAGAAGAAAAAGGAGGCGGTTAAGATTGAAGATCTCTACCCCGGCGTGTCCGGGTACGAGTGGTCGAAGCCGGCAGCCCAGTTGATTTTTCAATACCGGGGGGATCTCTATCGCTATCTCCCGGAAACCGACGAGATCCGGCGGCTCACCATGACCGATGAGGCGGAATCCATTATATCGTACACGCCGGACGGCAGCGGTTATTACTACGCCAAAGAGGAGCGGGTCTTTTTAGTCAAATTCGACTCTGCCTATATCCGGCAAATCGATCACCAATTGAATGAAGACAACAAATACAAAATAGCACAAACGCGTATCTCCCCCGACGGCAAACGGTTGGCTGCGGTGTTAAACAACGAAGCCGGTTTCCGGCAGCCGGTGATTTTCGATTTAAAGACCAAAAAGAAAACATCTGTATTAAAGGGAAAGTTCGAATCCTATCCCATCCTGGACTTCAGCCGGGACAGTTGCTATATGTACATCGTGTCGGATAAAGAGAGCCCCGCCTGGCGCACCGTCTACAGAGTGACGCTGGATAGCGGAGTTGTATTTGTTAAACACCCGGACCGGCGAGGAGAATGCCTTAACCGACAGCCACCGCAAGGGCTGGGAAAATATTTACTTTATCAAACCGGAAATTTTCCAATACAAGAACCGCGGCGGCGATACCATCCAGGGCATGATCTTCAAGCCGGCGGGCTGGAGACCGGAGGCTAAACGGCCGGGGATCGTGTACCTGTACGGCGGGCCGGTCTTGAACCAGCATACGGTAGAGGTGGACAATTTCAGCCCCCTCTCCTATCTGTTCCAGATGTTGATGGCCGCCAAACACGGCTATGTGACCATCAATATCGACCCCCGCGGCCAGACCGGCTACGGCAAACGGTTTTCCGAAGCCAATTTCCAGAATCCCGGCAACCCCCAGGCCCATAAGCTCAGTCGCCCCCTTCTTCTCATCCACGGCATGATGGACGACAATGTCCTCTACCAGGATACCCTCAAGATGTACAACGCTTTTCTTGGGGCCGGTAAGGAGACCCTGGTGGAGATCTTCTTAGACCCCGAAGGCAAGCACAGCCTGGGCGGCACCGTCAAATACAAGGCAGTCTACAAGAAATTCGAATCCTGGTTCCTCCGCCACCTGGGAACATACGGAAGCCATCAAAGTCAAGATCTGTTAAGCAAATAAAAAGAGGCGGCGGCCTTCTCTTCGCCGTTCACGATGATCGTCAGGCGGTGCTGACCGGGGTAGTGCTTGCGGGTGGACATGTCTTGAAAGGATTGTTTCCGGGAAAAGGCGTGACGGCCAGATTTAAAGGTGTTTTCGCTGAGTTTAAACACCTTTTTGGACATTTTGTTTTTGGCCTTGACATAGTAGACGGCGTATTCCAAACGTACCTGGCGGCTTTCGTTCCCCCCGATGACCAATTCAAAGGAGTAATGAAGATCCTCGCCGATGGGAAGCTTGTCTGTGCCCAGTTTGAACGCCTCAACCGACAAACCGGCAGGGTCACCGCAGCCAAAGAGCAGCAGCGCCCGCCTGTTGCCCTTTTTCAGCAGGGTGCGGCAGGCATGTTTGGCAATTTCATCGGTCTGTTTCGATTGGCCATACCACTTTTCACAGATGTCCAATACCATATCCGGGTGGTCTTTGGAAATATCATTCAGGTTGTTGGCCACGCTGCGGCGCACGGTTCCGGATTCGTCGCCTTTGAGCTTCTCCAAGATCGGCAGGATGGGGCGGGGATCTTTCTGAAAAGCCGGTAAGGCCATGGCCCACGGCAGTTTGGGCCGGCAGCCCTCGCTGGCCAATCGCCTGACATTGTAATCCTCATCATCGGCCCACTCCCTCATGTAGGGCATGGCCCTGTTGGGATCTCTGGCCAAGAAGCGGCGAATCGCCAGTTCGGAGGTGGAATATTTCGTAAAATATCTTAGGGCCGGCAGCGATAACTGCCAATTATCCAGGCCATACCGGGCCACGAAATCGGGCAGCGTCAATGCGTCAAATCCTTTAATAAGCGGGGCAATTTGTTTCAGTATCTCCAGCGCTTCGGGAAAGGATTCCGGCAGGGTCTGATGCAGGCATCGGCTGGTGTGCCGCATCTTCTCGGTCAACTCTCTCTCTTCCTGAGCGTCGTCAAAGATCAGATCGATAAACCGTTGTTTATCAAACCCCGGATAGAACCGTTTGACGGCCTCTGCCATCTTATCCACAGACTCCCGGGTAAAAAACATGTTTTTCAATTGTTCGGCCATGTCTCCTTTATATCAGTTTCTTTTTTAAAAGTAAATTCCGGTTCGCTTTTTCTGACTCTCTCCGTATTGATAAATTGGCTGTGAATGGTTATAATCGGTTCTTGGAGGCAGTATGAACAGTAATCTTTTTATGAAGGCGATTTTACTCTTAATGTTTGTTGTGTTTGGGTGCGGGGCTGTGGGTTTGACCGATACCGGGGCCGAAGAGGATGCCTGTACCACCATCACGGTGGGAAAGCTGGCATCCACCGACGGCTCGGTGATGACCTCCCACACCTGCGACTCCCGCACCACCCGCACCTGGATCGACATCGTGCCCGCTAAAAAGTACCGGCCCGGCAGCCGGCGGCAGATCTACGGCAAGACCGAACGCACCGTCAGCGCCTACGACCTGTCGGCCCGGGAACTCAAAGGGGAGATCCCCCAACCAACGGTCACCTATAAATACTTTAACTCCGCCCTGCCCTTCCTGAACGAGAACCAGGTGGGGATCGGCGAGTCCACCTTCGGCGGTAAAAAAGAGATGCAGAGCGACAACGGCCTGATCGATTACCGGGAGTTGAACCGCCTCATGGCCGAGCGGGCCATCTCGGCGCGCCAGGCCATCAAGGTCGCCGACGAGGTGACGAAAGAGTACGGCTATATTTCCGGCGGCGAATGTTTCACCGTCGCCGACCCCAAAGAGGTCTGGCACCTGGAGATCTTAGGCCCCGGCAAAGGCCAGAAGGGCGCCGTCTGGGTGGCCCAACGGGTGCCGGATGACCACATCGGCGTCAACGCCAATGCCGCCCGCATCCGGCAGGTGAACCTCGCCAGGCCGGACTTCTTCATGGCCTCGGAAAACTACAAATCGAGGGCCGTTGAACTGGGGCTGTATGATCCCGACTCCGGTCAACCCTTCGAGTTTTGTTATGTCTATGCCGACCGCAAGAGCATGGCCTCCCGGCGGCGGGAGTGGCGGGTCTTCGACCTGCTGGCCCCCTCCCTGAAACTGGACCCCAACGGCGAAAATTTCCCCTTCTCCGTCAAACCGGAAAAAAGGGTCGGCCCCCAAGACATCATGACCATCTTCCGGGACACCTTCGAGGATACCCCCTTTGACATGACCAAATACATGCTGGTGCGGGAACTGGACAAAGAGGGCAAACCCACCGGAAAGTTCGTTAAGAGTGCCTACGCCAACCCCTTCATGGATTACGACATGATGCCGCTGTTTAAAATCAACGGCGGCTGGAATGAGATGGGGGAGCGCTGTATTGCCCGCTACTACTGCACCTATGTAACGGTGGTGCAGGTCCGGGGCTGGCTGCCCGACGGGCTGGGCGGCCTGGTCTGGTTCGGCTACGACAATCCCGCCATGGTCGCCTATGCCCCCCTCTATATCGGCATCGATAAGGTGCCGGAGTCCTACAAGATCTGCGGCCGGCCCGCTTTTAACCGGGAGTGTGCCTGGTGGGCCTTCAACCGGGTGGCCGACCTGGCGGCGCAGAAATGGGGCCAGATGCGCGGCGATGTCGAGAAGGTGTGGCAGCCCTTTGAGCAAGAGGTATTTCAAAAGCAGCCGGAGATCGAGGCAGAGGCGTTAAGACTCTACCAAAAAAAACCCAGATCCGCCCGGCGCTTTCTCACCAAATACAGCAACGACTGGATGGACAAATTGGTCTCTGCCTACTGGAAACTGGGCGACCACCTGTGGAGCACCTACACCGGCAAATTTTAAGAAGCAAAATAGGGGACACTCCAATTTTTCTACCGTTGGGGGCAGGTTTGCCTTTCCGGTCGATCAAGATCAGGTGTCGCAGTTTGTGGTAATCGATGCGCACGTTGCGGTCGGTAAGGTCGAGGGGGATTCTTGAATTCACGAAATATTCGTTCAGGAAGTACAATACCTGCACCGAGTTGAAAACCTCTGTCCGGGCAGCAACTGTTCAGTTCAGGCCGGGGATTTTTGGCTGACTTATCACCTCGACACGTCGGGTAGGGATGGCTGATTGCTCAGCCGACCCCCCCTCAGAACGGAGCGTGCGACTTTCACCGCACTCCGCTCAAGCAGTTCATTAACCAATTTTTATTGGCGGCATGTTTAGATTCCCATTTCTTTCTTTGCTTTTCTCTGGCCATATAGTATGATCTGTCCGAGTGTAGGTAAGGGTTGGCTTTAAATTTTATGAGTTGGTGCCTGATGATCCTGGTATCGGATGCAAATTTCAGTGTAACTTTTCCATCTGTGAAGATCCAGTCTCTGTTGTTTCTCCGTTTCCAGTATCTGTCTTTGACCCATTTGTGCACCCTTGCCTGGATGTCTTCTCCTGGCCCATTTCCATAGCGAGACGAATACGGTGTTATCCAGTTTGGAGAAAGCTTCTTTGGCGGCTACGCTTTTGTGGTTGTTGCTCCAGCCGGTGATGATGGGGTTTAGTTTCCTTATGAGGCTCTCTTGTCTTGCCGCCTGGTATTTCTTTATTGTGCTCCTGATCTGTTCGGCTATTCTTTTAAATGTTGTCGAAGCACCCTTTTATATCACCTTCAAGCACCCATTGGGCTGAGTTTTTAAGTCTCAGATAGGTGAATATGTGGGTTGCTGCATCTTTTATACTTCTTTTCTTCCTGAAACCGAATGATACTTTATCAGCCGTAGCTTCGTGTGCTTTCGGTAAGTGTGCGTGACAGGGTATATTGATAAATGCTATGATGCCTCCGGTGTTACAGAATAGACGGAAAGAGAAGATGAAGAGTTTATCAGGGTGAAGGAAGCGTTCAAGAGTTGGAGATCGTAGAAGCGGCTAGAGCGCATCCCGGAGCCATTGTGGTGGCAGGCTGTAGGGCCTGGTGAAAAGATATTCGGTAGGTTCTGTGAGCCGGGGTCCTGGCCTAAGCTGGAACGAGTTAAAAAAGAGATGTGATTCAAAGGGTATGAACGCTTCATGTAATAATTTGGGAGAGGGGTCATTTTTAGAAGTCAAATTGGATAAAGGTGTTGGGTCAGGAATGGATGAATTGTTTGGTTCCAGAGGCGAACTACTTTGAAGATTTTGTTATATGATGGTCAGGGGTTCTGGTTATTTATCAAGCGATTGAGCAACTGAACTCCCAAACCCACTTATGTTATAGTTTTATATGCCAAAAGAACTAATACTACAGGGCCGCACGGTAAGTGCAGATGATATTGATGCCATAAAGCAATTAATAGAAAAAAATCCCCCACTCTCTCACACGCTTACCGAAAGGACACATTTAATTGCATAAAATCTATAAATCCCCAATTCACCAAACCCAAACCCGCAAGATGATCATTAGGAGAAGGAATGTACGCCTCTGCTGACAACCGCTGCGCCTCCGTGAACCTGGACATGACTCTTCACTAAATCAAAAAATTTCATCCGGTAGAGCAACTCAACATAGGGCAGCAAACCCGAAAAACTCGTCAGGCTTCGCGTCTTTTTTGACTCTTCATACTTGAAAGGTAATACGCCTTGTGTAATAATTTATGCACCTCGTTTGTGATCTATTTTGGTGTCTGGGATATGTAATTATACACTATTATAGGCGAAAACGGGGCTTTTTTATTTTTTTTGATGGGAAATTTAGCATTTATGAGATTGCTTGACATATGATCATGGGTTCATTAAAATTTAATCTGTCGAGCAAAAAAGAGAAGTGAGTATCACATGACGGTTCAGGTAAATGGCCAGCACATTAAAATTTTTGGCGGTGCCCGGGTGCAGGATGCCCTGCGGCGGTATTCGGAAACCGCTTTTCGATTGGTGACCGCCGGAGAAAAGATGGTGGTGGATCGCCGGGGAAACCGCGTCTACCTGGACGGCGCCCTGACCGAGGGCGATATCTTGCTCGTCAAGAACATCTCGAGGGGGCTACAATGAAAAATTTAAGCGTTTTATTTAGAATTTTAACGATCGCGCTGATCGTTATAGTCATGAGTGCCTGCGTGATCGGGTCTGACCCGGCAGCGGGGGAGACCAAAATTGTTATTTTCCACATCAACGACGTGCACGCCAGGGTCGGCAACTTTGCCAGGATTGCCCGGCTGCTGCAGGCAGAGAGAGCCCGGAATCCCCACGTCTTTTTCCTTGATGCCGGCGATAACTTCAGCGGCGATCCCTACGTGGATCTCTATGAGCCAAAAGGTGAGCCGATCGTAAGACTGCTGAATCGGCTGCAGTGTGATGCCCAGGTACTGGGGAACCACGATTTTGACTATGACCAGGAAGCCCTGAAGCAGTATATGGAGCGGGCCGCATTCCCGGTGATCTGTGCCAACGTGGAGGTCATCTCGGCGAAGATTGACCAACCGAAGCCCTACACGGTGCTCAAGACCGCCAACGGCATTCGCATCGCCGTCCTGGGGCTGCTGCAGGTCGGTCGCGACAGCGGCCTGCCCGACACCCTGCCGGCCAGGGTAGCGGGTCTGCGGTTTTCCGATCCCCTAAACGCCGCCGGGAAATATAAAAACTTAAAAAAGAAGAATCACGTTTTTATGGCTCTCACGCACCTGGGTCTATCGACCGACGAATATCTGGCGAAGCAGATGGGAGAACTGGATCTCATCGTCGGCAGCCACTCCCACACGGTAATCGAGGCGCCCACGACCGAAAACGGCGTGCTCATTGCCCAGGCCGGCGCCCACGCCGATTACCTGGGACGGATCGACCTGACCGTCAAGGACGGTGTCCTGACTGAGAAGAAGGGGGCATTGATCGATTTAAAGACCGTTGACAGCGAAGATCCCGAAATAAAGGCGATGGTTAAAGAGTTCTACAAAAATCCGGTGTTAGATCGAGAGATTACCCGCTTGTCGGTTCCCTTGAAGGGCAAGACCGAGCTGGGTAACCTGATTACCGATGCCATCCGCCGGGCTTTGAGCCTGGACATTGCCTTTCACAACTCCGGCGGTATCCGGGTAGACGAATTAAAGGGCAGTGTCCGCTATAGAGACGTTTACGCCATGCACCCCTTCGGCAATGTGGTGGTAGTGCTCAACATGACAGCCGCGGAAATCCGGGGGTTGATCCAATACGATTACGAGAGGAGAAAGGAGACGGACCTCCAGGTCTCGGGCATCGACTTTACGGTGAAGCGAACCGGGGATCACCGGGTAAAGGCCGTCGAAATAAAGACCAGGGAGGGCGGCCAATTGGCGGAAGACAAAACCTACCGGGTGGGGATGAACAATTTTATGGTGACGAGTTATAAATTCCCCCACCAGGACCCCGGCACCTCTTCGGAAATGAAAATCGCAGACATCATGGTTCAACATCTTAAAAAAGGCGTGGATGCCGCCCAATACAAAGGGAAAGTACGCATCCATGAACAGATTGTTAACGGTGAGGAGTAGAACCGTAGGAGGATACAAGCAATGGCGCAACTTTATTTCAGATACTCTACCATGAATGCCGGTAAATCGACGGAAGTGTTAAAGATTGCCCACAACTACGAGGAGCAGAACAAGCAGGTGCTGCTGCTTACCCCTTCCATCGACGACCGCTACGGCCGGGGAAAAGTCACCTCCCGCATGGGGTTTCAGCGGGAGGCCGTCATCATCGGCAAGGAAACAGATATGGTTGAGATTGCCGGAGAGAAACGGCCCCACTGCGTACTGATAGACGAGGGCCAGTTTTTGACCCGGGCCCAGGTGATTGCCTTGACCCGGATTGTGGACGAGCTCAATATCCCGGTAATTGTCTACGGCCTTAAAAACGACTACCGCAACCAATTGTTCAGCGGCAGTGAAGCCCTGCTGCTCTTAGCCGATAAAATCGAAGAGGTCAAGACTGTCTGCTGGTACTGTGAAAAGAAGGCCACCATGCTGATCAAATTCAAGGATGGCCAGCCGGTGAATGATGGCCCCCAGATCGAGATCGGCGGCAACGACAAGTACGTGTCCGTCTGCCGTAAATGCTACACCCGGCGCCTGAAATTAAAATAGGAAACAAAATTGACAGCAGAAGGCAAAGGTGTTAACATCTCCTAAACCATGAAAACGAAACCCATGATAATCGGCATTGCCGGTGGAAGCGGGTCCGGGAAGACAACGGTGGCCAATGCCATCCGGGAAGAACTGAACGGCCTCGATGTGGCGGTCATTCACCATGACGCCTACTACAAAGACCACAATCACCTGCCCCTCTGCCAGAGAGAAAAAATCAACTACGACCATCCCGATGCCCTGGAGACCGATCTGCTGGCAGCCCACCTGAAGACCCTTCTGAAAGGCAAAAGCGTAGAGATACCGCAGTACGATTTTACCCTCCACTGCCGAAAGACACAGGGGCTCCCGGTCAAACCTGCCGGGGTCATTCTCTTAGACGGTATTCTCATCCTAACCGAACCGGGCCTGCGGGAGCTGATGGACGTGAAAATCTTTGTGGACACCGATCATGACATCCGTTTCATCCGTCGGCTGCAGCGGGATATCCATGAGCGGGGACGCAGTATGGATTCGGTCATTCAACAGTATATGGACACCGTCAGGCCCATGCACCTGACCTTTGTGGAGCCCAGCCGCAGATATGCCGACATCATTATGCCGGAGGGGCACAAGCCCGTATCCACCCGGATGGTGGTGGCCTTGATTAAAGACCGCATTCAAGAAGAAATTGCCGAATACAAGGATAAAGAATGATGGAAAAACTGTTTGTCGACCCTCAAGAACTCCTTGAAGATTCCGTCAAATTGGGGATCCAGATCATGGAAAGCAGCTTTAAGCCTACCTTTACGGTCGGTATCTGGCGCGGTGGCACACCGGTGGGCATCGCCGTGCAGGAACTACTGGATTATTTTGGCATCACCACCGACCACATCGCCATCCGCACTTCTTATTACACCGGCATCGGCCGGAGGGGCAAGAGCATCCGGGTTCACGCGTTGGATTACATCGTGGACAACATCAATGCCGAGGACGGCCTGCTGATCGTGGATGATGTGTTCGATTCCGGCCAGAGTGTCAAGGCGGTAATCGACACCCTAAAAAAGAAGTGTCGAAAGAATACCCCCCTGGATATCCGTATCGCCGTGGTCTACTTCAAACCCGCCAATAACCAGACCGACACCGTTCCCGATTATTACATTCACGAAACCGACAAATGGCTCATCTTTCCCCACGAGTTAACCGGTTTGACCGCCCAGGAGGTCGAACAACACAAGCCGAAACTCTTTAAATTGATTAAAGAATTAAAACGGTCATGAAAATCACGAAAGAATTTATTAAAAAGATCCCCAAGACCGACCTTCATCTTCATCTGGATGGCTCCATCCGGCTGTCCACCCTGATCGAATTGGCCCAAAAGGAGAGAGTCCCTCTACCGGCCGACACCGAGCAAGGATTAAGGGAAAAAGTCTTCAAAGACCAATACCGGAACCTGGAGGAGTATTTACAGGGGTTCACTTATACCGGCAAAGTGATGCAAACCCCCGGCGCGCTGGAGCGGGTGGCCTATGAATTGGTCTTAGATAACATCCACGAAGGGGTCCGCTACATTGAAGTCAGATTTGCGCCCCAACTGCACCTCCATGAGGCATTGGGCATGATCGAAGTGCTGCAGGCGGTGGATCGTGGGATCTCCGGTGCCCGGGACGAATTCAATTCCCGGGCTGAAGTACGGTCCGGTAAGGAAGTCCCCTTTGATTACGGCCTCATCGTCTGTGCCATGCGCATGTTCGATTACGGCTATTCCGAATATTTTAATAAATTACTGGATGTGCATCAGCATTCCGATAAAAAATTGATATTCTCCCTGGCCTCCCAGGAACTGGTGCGAGCCGCCGTGCAGGCCAGGAACAAATATAAAATTCCCATTGTAGGTTTTGACCTGGCGGGCATGGAAAAAGGCTACCCCGCGGTGGACCACAAGGATGCCTATGAACTGGCCCACCGCAACTTCTTGATGAAAACCGTACATGCCGGTGAAGCCTTTGGACCAGAGAGCATATTCCAGGCCATCACCGAACTGCACGCCGACCGTATCGGCCATGGACTCCATCTCTTCAATACCCGGATGATTCAAGACAGGGATATCAAGAATAGAGAGGCTTATATAAAATATCTGGCCGAGTATATCGCCGACCGCCGCATCACCATCGAGGTCTGTTTGACTTCCAATATGCAGACCAACCCGGAGATCCGGGAGCTGAAACAACACCCCTTCGGCAAGATGCGCCAGGCCAAACTCTCCACCACCTTCTGTACCGACAACCGGACGGTCTCCTCCACCACCGTGACGGACGAAATTCTCAAGGCGGTTGAGGCCTTCGATATTTCCGCCAAAGAACTCAAAGACCTGGTGGTTTACGGCTTCAAACGCAGTTTTTTCCCCGGCACCTATCTGGAAAAAAGAAATTACGTACGCCGGGTTATCAATTATTATGAAGACCTCGAAAAAAATTTTTAACAGCCAACAGTCTAATAAAACTATATGGTAGGTGAACAACGATGAATGCAATGACCATTGTGAGAGGAATTTTGGGAATCCTATTAATCTTAGGCATCGCCTTTCTATTTTCCAGAAACAAGCGAAAAATCAGTTGGCGGCTGGTGGGAGGTGGCCTGCTCATCCAGATTATCTTTGCCATTTTCATCATCCACGGCGAAACCCTCCGCTCCTGGTTCTTTATACTGGGTTGGCCCAAAGACGTCGTCAACTGGCTGGGGGGCGCGGTGGTGAAGCTGCTGCAGTTTATCACCGCCGGCTCGGAATTCGTGTTCGGCAGCCTGGCCATTTCGGCCGGCAATGAGGGTTCGCTGGGCTTTTTCTTTGCCTTCCAGGTACTGCCCACCATCGTCTTTTTTGCCGCCTTAACTGCCGTGCTCTACTACCTGGGGGTCCTGCAACTGGTGGTCAAAGGCATGGCCTATGTGATGGCCCGGCTGCTGGGAACCAGCGGCGCCGAGTCTCTATCCAATTCCGCCAACATCTTCATCGGCCAGACCGAGGCCCCCATCCTGATCCGGCCTTACATCGGCACCATGACGCGGTCCGAGCTCCTCACCATCATGGTGGGGGGCATGGCCACCGTGGCCGGCGGCGTGATGCTCAGTTATATCCAGTTATTGAGCTCTGCCTGGGCCGCCGCCCAGAATATCAGCCTCGCCCAGGCCCAGCTCAAGTTTGCCGTCCACCTGATTACCGCCAGTGTCATGGCGGCGCCGGCCTCGCTGGTGATTTCCAAGATGCTCTACCCCGAGACCGAGGAACCCCAGACCAAAGGTACGGTGAAGATAGAGGTGGAGAAAAAAGCCTCCAACCTCATCGAGGCCGCCGCCAACGGCACCGCAGACGGCTTAAAACTGGCCCTCAACGTCGGCGCCATGCTGATCGTCTTCATCGCCTTTGTCTACCTGATCAATTACGTCTTCGGCGCAGTGGGCGACCTGGTGGGCATCAACACCTGGCTCATAGCCCAGTTCGGCCACCCCCTGTCCATGGAGTTGATACTGGGCGTCGTCCTGCGCTTCTTAGGCATCGGCATCGGCGTGCCTGCGGTCGATGCCCTGCAATTCGGCAGCCTCTTCGGTACCAAGGTGGTACTCAACGAATTCGTGGCCTACGTCAACCTGGTGGAACTGATCAAACAGGGTGTCCTTTCTGAAAAAGGCGTCATCATGGCCACCTACGCCCTGTGCGGCTTTGCCAATTTCTCCTCCATCGGTATCCAACTGGGAGGCATCGGCCCCATGGCCCCGGAACGCCGCAAAGACATCGCCGCCCTGGGCCTGCGAGCCGTCTTAGGCGGCAGCCTGGTCACCCTCCTCACCGCCACCCTCGCCGGCATCCTCCTGGGCTGACACAACCATAAATTATCAGGAGACCCTTTGACTGACTTCTGGTGAGATGATATAATGCTGTCGAGATATTTTACAAGAATTTAAAGGGAAACGCGATGGCTGAAATTGTTTTTGTGTGGATTAAACGGGCTGCTGTCAATGAACAAGTTAAACTTTTCAGGCCATGAGTCCTTTCACTGCCGGGCCCTCTGGCTAAAAAAAGGGTATGATTATATAAAAAGCGGGCATCATCTTAATCAACCCGATGGGGTGGTTCATCTGGGAGTCGGCAGGAATATGATTACAGCTATTCGATACTGGATGGCGGCCTTTAATCTACTGGATGCCGACAGGCAATTAACTTTATTTGCGGAGTATATTTTTGGAACTGAAGGCAAAGACCCATACCTGGAAGATCCCGCCACCTTATGGCTGCTTCATTATTATTTAATCAAAAATAATGTCGCCTCCATTTATTCTTTAGTTTTCAACGAATTTCGCAAAGAAAGAATAGCGTTTACCCGTGATCATTTGCTGAGATTTATTAAAAGAAAATGTGAGGAGAACAAAACGGTTTTTTATCCTATCTCCATAAAAAAAGATATCGCTGTCTTCTTGCGAACCTATTTGAAACCCCAAAAGGTTTCCGGCGATATCGAAGATCATTTCTCCGGCCTGTTGGTGGACTGCCAGCTCATAGATGAGGTGTCCGGGAATGAAGATAAATCGAACTGGTACCGGATCGTCAATTCGGGAAAGGATGAAATCCCCGGGGAAGTTATTCTGTTTGTAATATTGGATCGTCAGGATTTAGGCCACTCGGTTTCCTTCAATACGCTTTTATTGGATAAGGACAGTGTTGGAAATATATTTGCGCTCAATGCCGAAGGTTTGATTCGAAAGATCAAAGAGCTTCAGGAAAAAAACAGCGGCATTGTGTATACCGATGATGCCGGGATTCGGCAGGTGCAATTCAGAAAAAAAATGGATAAATGGGCTGTGCTAAATGATTACTACCAGAAGTAAGTTTACTCCCTCCATAAACATCATCCGGGATGGAAATAAAAATTTAAGTTACATCTCTACCCCCAACAGCGAACTTGTCTTTCAGCAACTGGAAGCTGACTACGCCCTCGGCATTCATTCATTTAATATTATCGGCAGCTATGGAACAGGGAAGTCTTCTTTTCTGTGGGCCCTTGAAAAACAACTCAACGGAGAGCGGCTTTTCTTTAAAAGCTCTCATTTGTCGGTTGACAACGGCCGTAAATATAAATTTTTAAAAATTATTGGCGAATACCAAACCCTTTTCAAATCATTTGCCGCCGCGGTTTCAGTCGCGGAAGACAGCGTTAAAATACTGGACGAACTCCAGCGCTATTATGTAAAATGTGAGCAGCAAGATTTGGGCCTGGTGGTTTTAATTGACGAGTTTGGAAAATTCTTAGAATATGCCGCCCGGAATAACCCGGAACGGGAATTGTATTTTATTCAACAGGTAGCCGAGTTTGCCAACGATACCGATAAAGACATACTGTTTATTACCACTCTCCATCAAAATTTTGACGCCTATACCAGCGGATTAAACCGGAGCCAGCGGTTAGAGTGGGAAAAGGTAAAGGGGCGTTTTAAAGAGATCGCCTTTAATGAGCCGGTGGAACAATTACTGGTGCTGGCGGCCGCCTATTTTGAGAGAGAAATCACTGGAAAAATAGATGAAACGCCAAAAGAGTTACTGAACATCATCCAAGAATCCCGCACTTTTCCTTTTAATCGATCTCTCATGCACGAATTGGCCTTCCGATTGTATCCCCTCGATATTTTATCGGCTTCGATTTTAACCCTTGCCTTGCAAAAATACGGCCAGAACGAGCGGTCTTTGTTTACCTTCCTGGAAGCCCCGAATGAAGTGGGGATCAAAAATTTTGATCGCACCAAAGCGCCATTCTATCATATTGGTTGTGTATATGACTATTTGGCCCACAATTTCTATTCTTTTTTATCTACCAAATTTAATCCCGACTACCTGCAGTGGACGGCTATTCGCAGTGCCTTAGAACGGGTGGAACCATTCTTTAAAGAGAATTATCCGGACGCGGCAAAATTAATAAAAACCATTGGCTTGTTGAATATCTCTGCCTCCAAAGCGGCCCGCATCGATGAAACATTTCTCACCGCCTACGCCAATATATGTTTAGGGGTCAAAGACCCTCTCCAACTGATCCATGTTTTGAAAACAAAAAAGATCATCCGCTTTCAAGAATACAAAAGATGTTTTGTGTTATTTGAGGGAACAGACATCGATATCGAATGGGAGATCAAAAGAGCGGAAACAGCCGTCGATCTTCCGGTTGACATCACCCCCAAATTACAGCAATATTTCCATTTCCCCTATCTGATGGCTAAGGCTGCGTATTTTAAAGTCGGTACCCCCCGTTTCTTTGCCTTTCGCCTGTCCACGGCATCGATCCACGATGCTCCCGAAGGGGAGGTGGACGGCATCATTAACCTGATCTTTGACGACCAACTAACCACCGATTCCGTGGTGGCTGCATCAACAGATTGCCGGGAGGCTATTTTATTCGGCCTGCACCGCCGTACTCTCGACATCAGAGGTGTATTGCTGGAAATCGAAAAGGTCAAACATGTCCTGGCGCTCCACATGGATGATCCGGTGGCTCGCAAAGAACTCAAAGCCCTTCACATCCACCTCATCAATGAGTTGAATCAGAAAATCATGAATGACCTTTATCAGTCAGAGGATTTTACCTGGATTTTAAAGGGAAAGATCCAGACCATAGAGAATAGAAGAGATTTTAATGCCCTTTTATCTATAATCTGTGAAAACGTTTACCCCTATACCCCCCGGTTCCCCAATGAATTGATCAATCGCCATAAGCTCTCTTCCCCTATATCGCAGGCCAAAAAACTCTTTTTTCAGCGACTCGTCAACCACTGGCACGAAAGAGACTCAGGCTTTCCCGAAGACAGGTTCCCCCCGGAAAAGACCATATATTTGAGCTTGTTGAAGGAAACCGGCCTGCACAGGGAATTGGAGTGTGCCATGACTTTATCCGAACCCACAGAACCGACGTTTCAGCCTCTGTGGAATGCCTGTGAAGAGTTCCTGGCTTCTGCCAGAAAGAGCAAGAAATGTCTTGCCCATCTGGTAGGCACTTTGCGGCAGAGACCGTTTAAGTTAAAGGAAGGCTTCCTGGAGTTCTGGATTCCTATCTACCTTTTTATAAAACGAGACGATTATGCCCTCTATTTTAATGATATTTACGTGCCGGATTTGAATGTCGAGATACTTCAGTCGTTAACCAAAAGGCCCGAAAAGTACACCATCAAGGCTTTTGATATTGACGGTATTAAAATCGATTTGTTCAACAAATACAGGCTGATGGTCCAAAAGGAGCAGCAAAATCAATTGACCCAAACCGGTTTTATCGATACCATCAAGCCCTTCCTGATCTTTTACAGCAGGCTACCGGAGTACAGCCGGAAAACCCGGCGACTGTCTCCAACTGCCGCCGCCATACGGGAGGCCATCGCCGCTGCCAGAGATCCGGAAAAGACATTTTTTGAGGACTTGCCTTTGGCACTGGGTTACTCCATGACCTCTTTAAACGAGTCGGATCAAAATTTAGAAGAATTCGTAGAAAAATTGCAAAAAGGGATCCGGGAATTGAGAAATTGCTTTGATGAACTCTGTGACCGGCTGGAGGAAACCCTGCTCCGGGAATTGGGACTTCAACAACTTAAATTTGAAGCCTACAAAATGGCCATTGCCGAGAGATATAAATCGTTAAGGGAACATTTGCTGCTGCCCCACCAACAATCATTCTATGCCCGACTTCATTCTCACACAGATGAAAGAAAGGTCTGGCTGAAATCCATCATTCACAGTGTGCTGGGACGACCCGCCGAACAAATCAACGACCAGGATGAATTCATGATCCATGACAAACTGCGGGATATGATTTATGAACTGGACAATCTATGCGAATTTGAGAAATCGCACATTGATCCCCAGAAAGAGGAGATCGTCAAACTGGAGATGATCTCTTCAGCAGAGGGGCTGCACCGCAAAACACTTCGCTTCCCCAAAGAGAGGATGAAAGAGGCTGTAAAAATCAAAGAGTCGGTAAAGTCAAAATTGACAGGAGACAAAAAAACGAATATCATAGCATTGTTAAGCCTGTTGAAGGACGAAATGAATGATGAGTAAAGTCAGGCATGTGTTAGGAATCTCCGGCGGCAAAGACAGCGCGGCTTTAGCTGTCTATCTAAAAGAACACTGCCCTGAACTGGATATCGAGTATTATTTCTGTGACACCGGCAAGGAGTTGAAGGAGACTTACCGCTTCATCGACAATCTGCAAGCCTACCTGGGAAAGGAAATCGTCCGATTAAGAGCCGCCAAAGGCAGTCCCGAAGCCCCTTTCGATTTTTTCTACCATCTGTACGGCGGCTTTTTGCCATCCCAACATGCCCGCTGGTGCACCAAAAACATGAAGCTGGAACCCTTCGAGCAATTTGTGGGCAGCGATCCGGTGATTTCCTACGTGGCCATCCGGGGAGATGAAGACCGGGACGGCTACATCTCAAGGAAGCCCAACATCCAGTCCATCTTCCCCTTTCGCAAGAATATCTGGAGCAGCGATGTAATCGTGAAGGTATTGGATAACCCAAACATTCCCACTCTTTTGCGTCTATACCGGAAGGTTGCCGATGATGAGACCCTTTTAGCCGCCGCCGAAAAGGTTGCGCAGCAGCAGACACGTCCCGGCTGTACCAGAACACAAAAACTGAATGAGCTCCTTTCCCTCGGTATCGTGGACTTTAACCGGGTGGTGTTTGAATTCTTAAAAGATACCGATTACCCCCTCTCCCAACTGGAATCGTTCTCATTGCTGGAAAATGAAGATAGCCTCGTTAGAGATGACATTTTTCGCATTCTACAGCACAGCGGCGTCGGTATTCCGGGGTATTACCAAAAAATTCCATTTAAGGTCAACGGTAAAGCGGGTCATTATGCCCGCAGCCGCTCCGGCTGCTTTTTCTGTTTTTTCCAGCGAAGGATCGAGTGGGTCTGGCTGTACGAACAGCACCCGGACCTGTTTCAGCAGGCGATGGCGTATGAAAAGGACGGCTTTACCTGGAAAGACACCGAAAGCTTAGAAGAACTCATTCAACCGGAACGAATCCAGCGGATCAAGGAAGACCACCTCAAGCGCAGCTTAAACGCCTCAGCAGAACCGTCCCCCTACCTCATCGACATCCTCGACCTCTCCGAACAGCAAGGCTGCAACATATGTTTTTTATGAGGAAATAACCCATGGATCTATCCAAACTTATGGAAGGCCTCAAGGAATTTTTCCTGGAAATCCTCGGCTTCCTGCTCCCCGGTATCACCTTAATCTTTTTGCTCGGTTTTTTTATAAATCCCGATTTTTCCCGCATATTTGACAAAGCCTGGAACGCCAGCCATTGGCTTCTATTAACTTTCGGCTACATTTCCGGCTACATTATCTACGGTGTGGCGCTGCTTCGAGATAATCTTTGGCGCAAATTATTAAAAATTGTTAAGAAGAAGATAGGAGTGGATAAAATAAGAGCGGGCATCGAAAAATCCGGGGAATTTGAAATATCAAAAATCATTCTAAAAAAACTACTGGAAGATGACGCCGAAGCTCAAAATAAGATCGACAGTTTGAGTTTTCACAGCATGAGAGGCATGGCCATGTCTTATATACCGGAGGCGGACAAAAAAATATATACTTTTATGTTCAGGGCCGAATTGTGCAACCACCTAAATATTGTCGTGGTCTCCATCGGGATGGCCGGATTAATCAACGGTATTATTTTCCATTTAGGCCTGAAAATCGACTTTTTCTATGCCCATTTTAAATTTATAATCGGTTACCTGCTTCTTGTGGTGACCGGTTACTTTTTGAATCTCACCCGAAATCGATTCCTGGCCATTGCCTACAAGATCCCTTTCCCAATTTTTATCGCCAAATTTTACCGTCTACACAAACCGGAGAAGCCAGATGCATAAACCAAAAGTATACTTATCCGGCGGCTTTGCCTCCAACTGGCAGCAGCGACTGATCGACTCCCTGGCGGGTGGCTTTATCTTTTTTAATCCCCGTGCCCACCAGTTGCCAGGCAGCCGGCAATACTGGACCTGGGATGTCCATTTTATCAAACAGTGCGATATCCTTTTCGGCTACATGGAAAAGACAAATCCCTCAGGCTACGGCTTGGCCCTCGAAGTCGGCTTAGCCGCCTCCCTCAACAAAACAATAATCCTGGTAGACGAACGCTCCCCCACCGACCCCCACTTCAAAAAATACTTCGATATCATCCACTCCACCGCCCACATCACCTTCCCCAATCTCGACAAAGGCATCCAATACCTAAAAAACTTCAATATTATAGGGGAAAATTAATATGGAATTTCAAATCGAAAAATGGACTGTCGAGAAAATAATTCGACTCTATGAAGATAATAAGCTTAATTTAAATCCTCCTTATCAAAGGAACGAAATTTGGCCAGTTAAACACAAACAGAGGTTAATCGATTCTATAAAGAATAATTATCCAATCCCAAATTTCTTTTTATATATGAAAAAAGATGGCATCTTCGATATTGTTGACGGACAGCAAAGAACAAGAGCAATATTGGGATATTATAAGAAACAATTTCCTGATCTGAAAAAGGCGGAGTACGATCCCGATAAATTCCCGGAATTTTTAAAGTATATCCTATCTGTCACAATAATCACCAATATAAAAACAGACGAGAAAATGGAACAATTTTATTCTCTGGTCAATTCAACTGGTCTTAAGTTAAACCGGCCAGAGCTAAATAAAGCGCAGTATTATGACACCAGATTCCTTTCACTTATAGATATTTTATCAACAAATGAGAAGTTTCAATCTTTTCAATTATTTCCAGAATCTTCACTTAGAAGAATGACTGACGCAGATTTTATGGGAGAGTTGGTCTGTCAAATGAAATATGGCATTACCGACAAAAAAATTTATGTTGACAAAATGTTCGAAGAAGACATTACAGAAGCAGAATATGACAAATTTTTTGAAAGATTTGAAAGGATTGTTGATATACTTGATCATCTGAACGAAATATTTCCATTAAAAGAGACAAGGTATAAACAGAGGAATGATTTCTATACCCTATTTGGTTTCATTAATCAAAGTCTGGACCTAGAGATTCAAATTTTTGAATACTTTTATAAACTCCTGGTTTTAGTCGGAGAAGATATTGCTCCATCGACTGAGGATTGTGAGCCATTTAAAGAATACGCACTTCATTGTGTTAGTCAATCTAACTCAAAAAATGCCAGATTGAAACGCTTAGATTTTTTCAATGGGTTCCTATTAAATACTGACCCTAAACCCAATGAAATTCAGGAGTCAATTTTGAAATTTTATGAGGTGAATGAAGATGAGTTAGAGAAGCTCGGAGCCTATACAATCATTTCTTTTAAGAGGTTGCAAAGTATTGTTAAAGAACCAAATATCGAAAAAGATAATAGTATGGAAGTATTAAATGAGGATCATTAACAAAAATGTAAAAACGTCTCGTGATAGAACAAAAAATTTTTTAGTACATGAATCCTATACCTACAAAATAAATAATGCTCAATATAGACCAGGATTCAATTCATCAATCTTTGTTTTGAAAGATCCAAATGGGGTATATCCAAATAGAATTTTAAAAATATGTAAATTTGATAGTAAAAATTCATCAAAAAAGAAAAGAATTGAGCGGTTTCAAAGAGAGATTAGGGCCCTTAATACCGCTAAGGCCCGTAAATGTAAAAATATTATTGAATACTTTTTTGACGGTCAGATCGAAATTGAGAGGAAGGTGTACTCCTATTATGTGATGGAAAAAGCTGACTGTAATCTCAAAGAATATATGCTGGATCTGGATAACGAATTAGACATTCAAGAAAAATTAAAATTTTGTAGAGAGATCTCGAACGGGATAAAAGAATTACATGATATTGGCATATACCATCGAGATATAAAGCCGGAGAACATTTTGTTTACCGGTAATGCCTGGAAGATAGGTGATTTAGGGCTTATTGCCAAAAGGAACGAAGACTTTGATGATCAATGCGAAATGATTGGGCCAACGGGGTGGTTATCTCCAGAAGTGATGAATAAAGTTTATACAGAAAATCAAGATATAGAGTACCAATTTGATTGTAAAATTGATGAAAAATCTGATATTTTTCAATTAGGAAAATTATTCTGGTTTATTTTTCAAGGGAATGTACCTATCGGACAAATCAGGCATAGTGATTTTCAGCCAAATAGGAATGATATCTTCAAAATGATTGAAAAAATGCTACAGTACTCAAAAAGTCGTCGTTTTAAGATGGCAAGGATTCAGAAACAGTTTCATTTGCTGGAAAGAAAATATGCAATTTAATATCAACGTTGGTGTCCACCTTGTCCATCGATCAATTTGAAATAGAGAGAAAGTATTATGATTTTATCTCTTTTAGTTCTGCCTGGAGTTCGTTTATTCTTCGATCAATTTCAGCATCAAGCTCGCGGGGGAACACATCGTCTTTGAATCTGTCATACTCACCTTGAATTTTTCCTTCATACATCAGTTTTAGAAGCGTTGTATGTTTATTATATTCAGGTAAGATTTCAGTTCTTAACTTTTTATCGTCTACCAGGCCAGCCTTTTCTTTTATTAGTCCTTGAAGTTCTTCCCCTATTTCTAAAATTTCTTCGAGCAGAATTTTGTCATTCCCCTCAAACTTATGCCCGCTGAGAAGCACTCTTACAGTACGGAAATCTTTGGGTTTATCAATAGTAAATCTTTCATATAATTTACAACTTTTTAATCTAAGTTGTTGGAAAGGTCCGTAAAATTCCGACAACATTCTGTTAATTAAATCGACTCTGTCCTCATTCCTCTTTAAATTTAACGTTTTTCTGTTAAGGAAGTGGGATGCAATTATTGCGGCTATGCCTACTAAAATTGGGCCAATCGTTCCAACTATGCTCAGAAACATTTAAACCTCCATAAAAGCTCCTGTAATCTCAAGATTACAACATTCACATGACGAATTATAAGGTTTTTAAAGAGATATTTCAATACAGCTCTCAATTAAGGTAGACCGTCTCTTATTCAACAACCGACCTTCGCAGTGACCAGGAACCGTACATAAACCTTTGTCGGATTCAAGGTGCTCAATATCCGACACACTGATAATCATATAGAAGGTTTCGTTACCCGGAATTTTC
>CBFDCR010000078.1:0-23004 GCA_965603365.1 uncultured bacterium | reverse complement strand
TCGCTTTTAGCTGCCGAAGTTCAGACAACAATTGAACCATTTGCTCCGATTTGGATTCATCATATTTGGTATTCCTATTGTCCGATGAAAAAAACGTAAGATAAAAGTGAGTAAGTAAAATACCAAAAAGTATCGCAATACTGTATTTAAAACATTTTTTAAAAAATGAGCTCATTTTCATATATCCTTACTCTTTAGAACTACACTTTCGGCTACTACTATAATCTCTTCTGCTGACACGGGTTTCTCAAGAACATCAGACACTCTTTCGTCTTCTTTTAGATATTTCAGATCCTGTCGGGCAGTTAAAATTACAATCGGAATGCTGCCTTTGGTAATCTTATGAATTTTATCCAACAACAAAATCCCCGTAGACATGCCCATCTCGCTTTTACTCTCATCAATAGAATTGTCAGCAGCCATCATGATATCCAGTAAGATCAAATCGATATCTGATTCCTCTTCTAACTGTGTAAGGGCTTCCTTGGGCGAGCTTGCCAGAATGACTGCCCAATTTTTTACATCTTTAAAATACCTTACAATTGGCTGATTTCTATAAACATCATCTTCAATGTATAATATCTTCATTAGACCTCTGGCCTCCTTTTTTTTAGATAACCTGGTAAATAAATTGAAAATGTTACCGGAATATGACAATTTGTTAACAGAAGATAGCCCTCATGATTCTCAATAATTTCTCTGGAAACAGCTAAGCCTATCCCGGTCCCTGACGGGGCTATCCCTCCTAAATTACTTCCCCTTTTATACTCCTGAAAAATAACTTCCCTCTCTCCTTCTAAGACTTCTATACCCCAGTTTTTTATTTCAATCAACTGCCAGGAAGTATTTGTATTACCCTTAAATTGTTTCCTTACTTCCCCTTTATTCACGATTTGAATGCTGTGATAACCCCTATTAGAATATTTGACGGCATTCTGAAGAAGATTAAAAATGACCTGCTCAAACCTCATTTTATCTATATACATTTCAGGTAATTCTTTGGAACCCTTTTTTAAATAATGGATATCAATGTTTTTGTCAACCCTCGCCTCTGGCTTCAATAAGTTTTGGATTTTTTCAATTATAGGATATAGTGCAACCTTTTCCCAATCGTATTTAGATTTTAAATTAGCTTCTCTTCCAAATTTGTAATCGATATCGCGTATTAAATAATTCAAATAAAGAGTCTGATCTTTGAGATACTGAAATTGTTCATGGGGCTTAAGGACCTTTATTCTTTTGGAAAAAATCTTCTCTACATAATCGATTTGTGTTGTCAATGTATGAAGAGGTGTAAAAAATTCATGCGAAAGTCGAGTCAAAAAGTGGCGCCTTTCAGCATTCATTTCAGCAATCTCTATGAATTTTGTTATTATTCCTGTAATTAATTCTAAAAACTGCTTATCTCCTCGAACGAATACAGGCAAGACTGAGCCTGTTTTTATTTTGTTAATACACCTAATAACACCAATCTTTTCATTGTTACTTTTAACAATTACAGAACCCATCAACGATTGATGTTCTCCCTTTGTCTTTTCCATAAAATTCTGAGAAAAAAATTCATTTTCTTTAACATTACAGACGAGGGTAGTTACTTCACGCTTAAATATCTCACCAGTGATACACTTATCATTATAAGAGTAAATATCTTTATCAATGTAATCCTTCGCCTCAACCAAAATCATGCTACCATAATTATCTTTAACGTAAGCGTGCTCTATCGTTGTTGCCTTTAGAATTAAAGAATTGTTTTTTTTGTTTAACAAAAATAGAGAACATGTTTCAACGTTGAGAACATTTTTTACAATAGCTACAAGTTTTTGATAGAATTGGCTCAAATCACTTATTTGAAGTTTCTCCAATCCATCTTTCAATACATCAATCTGCTCATACCGGCGTTTAAACCAAACTTGTTCTATGTGACTACCAATAAATTCTGCAAATCTTTCCAACTGCATTTCTATGGTTTGGGTAAAACGAAATTCTTCACTCTTAGGTCTGAGGCAAACAATGCCTAAGATTTCCCGATTATTCAATTTTCTATCATTGTTTTGCTCTTCGCCGCTGTAACTCCAAATTGGGATGGCAATAAATCGACTTGTCCCAATCTCTTCACATAAATCAGACCAGGAGTCTATTGTTTTTGAAATATCGGGCTCATATAAAATTCTTTTCAACTTTTCCTTTTTAAAGAAGTAACCGATGTAACAATCTTTTGGCTTAAATACATTCCTGGTCTCTAATTTTTTTTGAAGAACTTCATCAGCCTCTGATTGTTTACCGCGAATCCCCACAACCACTGAACGAAGCACTAATTTACAATTATCTCTATTAGTATTAAATCCGTCTTCAGTAGGGAGCCACAAGGAAGCCAATCTTGAATCCAAAAGCTCATTTAAATATTCTAATATGCTTTTGAATATCTTATCCAGGTCATTTTCCTTCAAGAGGGTATTAAAAAAAGATTCTTCCTTATACAAAGCCCTCTCGTTTTCGTGAACTCGGAAATTATCAAAAGCCACTGCAAGTCGAGATGATATCCTCTCCATCAATTCTCTGTCATCACTTGGAAAACCATAAGCACACAATTTTTCATCTTTTGTAAGTCGATTTACAATGTGGATATAGCCTATCGGTTCATTTTTATCACATTGGGAATAAATGGGAACAATCAGCATGTGTTTTAATTCTTTAGTTTGAAGAATTTCATTTTTGTATGCTAACGCACTTTCATATCGGATCTTTAATTTTAATTTTTTTATATTCGGGTTATCTGGATCTAATATATCTCCATCCTTTTTTTCATCCCAATAAAAAGGAAAGGGATGCTTTTCTAAAACCGATCCCACTAATGTATCCTGAAGCTTCCCCAAACGATGCTCCGACAATTTCTGCCTCGTCTGGTATGAGAGACCAAAACTCGTCCAGATTGCGAAATCCTCGATGGTATCCCCTTCACACAAACCAATGGAACAATATTCAGCACTAAGATTCTCCCCAATATCACCACAAATTTTTTCAAGATACCCTTCTAACTGCTTCTTGTCCTGAATTCTGGCAATACTCGTCACATACTCCATAGACCGAGCCAGATTGTCAAGGGCTGATTGGGTTCGCTCTATCCGTTCATGGGCTTCCTTTAATTTTTTATATCGTTCATTGCTAATATTCCTTAACAAAGTCCAGGAGAAAGCCGTTATACCTTGTAGACCTAACTCGACATAAAAATTAATGGTATTTAATGGATCTCTTTCTAACCCAAAATATATCAGCATAGATACAACAATAGAAAGTACACCGCCCCCAAAAACGTATTTGATTACTCTTCTATTTTCAAATATTTTTATTTCGTAAGTAGGAAAATAGTAGGCATGGAAAGCAATTAAAAAATAAACGGTATGATAAAAAGAGCTATCGGCTCCTCCTGTTGCAACAGAAGTGAGATAAATTACACAGGCATCAACTAACAATGATATACCCACAAAAAAATCTAACGTAAAAATTTTTTTTGTCTTTTTTGAATAAGAACGAATTGCAAAGAAAATAACCAATGTCCACATCAATATTATTAGCAGTGATATCAATAGAGGACCAATTCTTAGTTCTTTAATAAAAGGAAAGTACTCAATCTCCAAATCCAACATCTTTATAATCAGCAGACCTAAAAATCCAAAAAATCCTAAAAAGAAAATCAGTAATCTGATATTCAGATAAATTTTGGTGTAAACTGATCTAGGTGATTCATCAAAAAAAATCCCTATATTCTGTTGGTAAAGATTTTTCCATCCCATGATAAAATTTCCTTTTTTTCTCTCTTTATTATTCATCCTGCAAAATATTTTATAATAAAACACCTTTTATTTCAATAAAAAAATAAAATTGTTATTCTTTATTATTATTGGAGATTTTTGTCAACAAACTTTAAAATCTCCACCTCTCTGGTTTTTTCGTTCTTTCTGGTTTTATAAATAAATTCGATCAGGCCTTCCTGCTTCTCTGTATCAAATTCTTCAGCCGGATTGAAATCAAACTCCTTATCATGTTTTCCAATGCTTCCATGATATCGAGATGTCTTCGGGGGAGAGACCGGTCAATTCGACGATCTCTTTCACCAGGTAATTTTTCTTTTTCATGGCCCGGGCCATCTCTATTTTTCCCTTCTTTATTCCCTTCTCCTCACCAATCTTTTCGCCCCCTTCGCGACCCTCCTCATACTCTGCCAACTGATGCGAGGTAAAATTGGCAATCTCCGCGCTGGCCTCTTTATCCTCAATGAATTGGACACCGTTTTAGATTCTCAACCCCCAGCATCTCCTCGGCTTCATTCATGATCTCCGACAGGCCATCGGAAAAGCCAAAAATTCCCGCCTCCCTTTCTCCCCTAAACATTATGATCCTGCCAATCTCATCATCACTTTTCGAAATTTAACGAGGAGGATAGCCATTTTGGGTGCAGTGTGACAGACAGGCTTCTTGCGAATACAAAATTCCAGATGGTCAACTGCCTTTTCAACGCTCATCATGAAGGGTTTAACATCACCCTTTGCCATTTTGGTATCGACGAAGCCAAACCGTACATTGGTAACATACACACCCTTTGGCTTCAAGGCCAACGCCAGGCCGCCAAGATAGTTAGAAAAGCCCGCTTTAGAGGCATGATAAGATGGCGCCTCGGCTGAGAGCAACTCATCGGCCAGACTTGAAACACCGATGAAGTGGCCCTGTCCTCTTTTACCCATCAAGGGAATCACTGCTGCCGCTGTTCTAACCATGCCAGTCAGATTTACATCAATGATTCTTGTTTCACCGCTCATATCCAGGGGATCTAACAGTTCACCGATGCCCACGAAGTAAATGCACAGATCCAATGAACCTTTCAGCACCAGTTCAGCAATCAACGCTGGGTATTTATCATCACCGACATCTGCGACCCGGTGATGATAGGTTGTGCTTGTAATCGGCGATTCGCTTCTTGAAACGCCGATGATATCCCAGCCAGCCGCAAGCAGTCTCCTCGTTGTCGCCAAACCTATGCCATCAGAATTGCCCACCAGCAGCGCCTTAGGTTGCACTGAAAGTCCTTCTTCATTCTCTTTGCCTCTTTGTATTACGACACTTCCCGAATGTCCCGTTTTTCTCATCATATCTCCTTCTGATGCAAGTATTCATCTTATACGCATCCAATTATCTTATTATATAGCATATATTTCATTAATTGCCAATTCCTTTTTAAAACAATCTTGACAATTATGGTAGCACATGTTAGCTTGACTTTTTCAATGTAACTGTATAAATACAATGTTGGGCATATGAATAGAAAGATTATAAAACCGACTCCGTTTGGGTCTGTGGGGGTCATCTGGACCGGCCGCAATGACAATCCTAAGATCGTCCGGATCTTGCTCTCAAAGCCCGGCTTGTCTGCCGAAGATCGGGTGTCCCGACTTTACCCCAATTCGCAGGTCTCTTCCTGCCCGGAGATCGACGATGTAGCCACTGCCATCAGAGGATTTCTTGAGGGAGAGGCGATCGAGTTTTCGCTGGATATTGCCGACCTGAGCCTGTGTACCGGGTTTCAACAGCTTGTTTTACGGGCAGAGCACCGGATTCCCCGGGGGAGCATCAGTACCTATCGACTAATCGCCGAATACCTGGGGAAAAGGAACGGCGCGCGGGCCGTGGGGAATGCCTTAGCCAACAACCCGTTTCCCCTTATCGTGCCCTGTCACCGGGCCATTCGCTCGGACCGGCATCCCGGCGGCTACCAGGGAGGTACTGAAATGAAGCGGGCGCTGCTCGAAAAAGAAGGGATACCCTTCGACAATGCCGGCCGGGCAGCCTGTGCCCGGTTTTATTATGAGAGAAAATAGAGGGCATTGGGGTCTCCCCTTTCCATAATAAATGGGAAGAAGGAAGACCCCAAAAAAACAATTGTCTTACCAGATACTAAATATTAGCACCAACAAGTCCGGTAATCGACGGTTGGACATGGTCCAGGCCTGGACCCGCCGCCTCTAACATGATCCAGGTCTTTCCTGGTCAAGTCGGATACGGTTGCCTTGTTCACAGTTAATTTGTTGGTGAGTTTCTCTGTTTTCACTTTTTACCTCCTTATTTAATTTTGAGTCTATTTGATTTCAACCGGACAGACCGGATCAATATAGGCAAATTAATGGCAAGATATTTCGTGTGTCCCGTTTTTTATATTATGGGTTAATGGGTTTTGGGTGGGGGGTAGTTTTTGGTGGGGTCGAGGGGTTGGGCGTAGGGGCTGGTCCAGAGGTCTTCGAATAGGAGGTCGAGGGGGCGGGCCACTTGTGGGAAGCGGCATACTACTTCGATGTTGCGGGAATTGAAAAAGTAGTCCCTCCCCCAGTTACTGGTGCCCACCCAGGAAAGGTCATCGTCGATGCGCATCACCTTGGAGTGGATCACCCGGGCATAGGGAATAAAGCCGGCGCTGTACTCAGGGATGGTGACCATCTTGATGTCGATGCCCGGTACGGTGACCAACTCCTGGAGTCCCCGGATACCGGGCTGCCGGCTGTTCCAATGGGAGATCAGCATCCTGATGTGCACCCCCCGGGCTGCGGCCCGGCGCAGGGCATCGTCGATCAGGGTAAATTTGCCTCCACCCTCCCGGTGATAGACCTGGTAGTCCAGCAGTTGAATCGTAATACTCTCGCCGGCGCCGTCGATCAGGCGGATCAGGGTGTCGAGGGCACTGTCCACGCCCGGGGGATTCAAGTCGGCCGGACTGGACACCAGGTAGATCTGGCCGCCAAATGTCAGGGGGGGCTCTGCGGCCAGGTGGTCATAGGCGGCGGCATTACCGGTGTTGTAGGCCCAGTCCAGTTCAAAGATCCGCTTCAAGGCTCTGACCAGCGGTGTGCATTCGATGTGCAGGCCGGTTTCGTGGATGTGTTTCAAGGCCCGCCAATCGAAGTTCGGGCTGCCGATAAAGGCCTCCCGGTCATCCACGATGAAATATTTGCCATGGTGCCGGCCGCGTTTTAAGGGCTGCCAATCGAAGCGTACCACCCTGATATTTTTAACCTGTTCCAGGCGCCGGAGCGGTTGGGGATAGATATCGGCCATGGCGGCATCGGTTAAAATCCGTACCTCAATCCCCCGGTTAGCGGCCTTGACAACGGCTGCCAGCACCGGTTCCAGCGGTTCGTTTTCCTGTGAGGAGAGATAAAACTGGGCAAAATCGAGGGAGTGTTTGGCCCGGTTGATCATGGCCAGCCAGACATCGGGGGTATGGGGAGTGGCGCTACGATCAAGCGTGGTCTCCAGCGGGATGGTGGTCACCACCTGGAGGTGGGAACACGCCTCAGCGGTTCCTGCCGGAGCCAGCACCGATTGAAACAGGCAGGGGCAGCAGGATATAGAGAACAGCAGGGCGACAACGAGGAGAATCATTTTCCTTTTCATGACCCCACTATACCAGATTCCTTTTTAATTTCAAAGTCCCATGCCAGATTCCGAATATACAGTTGCAAATCCACACCGTTTTGTGAGATAATCTGAATCTTGAGAAGGAGGCAATCATGACGGCAACAACATCTGGTAAAACCAGGATATCCCCGGCAGCAGTAATACTCATGTTATGCCTGTTACTGCCATTCTGGGCCTTTTCCCAGGCGGCAGACCAGGCGGCACTCGACAAGATCGAGACCTTTGTCCAGCAGCAGATGGCTGCGGGAAAGATTCCCGGCCTGGCAGTGGTTATCGTAAAGGGCGACCAGACCGTTTACTTCAAGGGCTTTGGTTTTGCCGACCTCGACAAGCGGGAACCGATCACCCCCAACACCCTGTTTGAGTTGGGTTCCTGCAGTAAGGCCTTTACCGGCTTAGCCATCCTGCAGTTGGAGGACAAGGGATTGCTCAATCTGAGCGACCCGGTGGACAAATATATCCCCTGGTTGAAAATGAAGTACAGGGGATCGGAAGTTCCTGTCACCATCGCCCACTTTCTATACCAGACCAGCGGTGTGCCCAGCGAAACCATCGGCAATATCCCCGTTGCCAGCGGCGATAATGCCCTGGAGGAGACGGTTCGCACCCTGGTTGGCATTGAGCTGGCCCATGCCCCTGGAGAGCGGTTCATCTATGCCACCATCAACTACGATGTACTGGGCCTTGTTATCCAGAACGTATCGGGGGAATCTTACGAAGCCTATATCAAACAGAACATCCTGATCCCCCTGCAGCTCGACCACACCTATGTGGGCAAAAAGGCGGCAGAGGCCGCCGGCCTGGCCACCGGCTACAAGCTCTGTTTCGGCAAGCCGGCTGCTTACGATGCCCCCGTATACCGGGGCAACACCCCGGCCGGTTACGTGATTAGCGATGCCCAGGATATGGCCCGCTGGTTGAAGATCCAGATGGGCACCATTGAAGCCACCGGCATGGGCCAACCATTGATCCAGAAATCCCATGTCCCGGACCCGGACAGGAGCGACTCCATCTATGCGGCCGGCTGGATCAACTTTCGGCAGCCTGGTTTCATCAACCACAGCGGTACCAATCCCAATTTCTCTTCATTTGTGGGTTTCGACACCGAAAAACTGGGGGTAGCGGTACTGGCCAACGCCATCTCCGATTTGACCCCCGCTGTTGGCCGGAGGATTTTCTTTATTCTCCGGGGCATGGAGCCGAAGCTGCCCGGGGGTGAGTCAAACCTGGGCTACGACGCTATGGCAACAAAGGCCGTATTGGTCTTAAGCCCTCTCATCCTATTGGCCTTGATACTGCTAGTCATTACCCTCATTAAGATTGTCCGGCAGAAACGTAGATTCTCGGCCAAAGGGTTTAAAAAGGCGCTGGGTTTTATCGCGGCCAGCCTGCTGTTGGCGATCCTGGTCTATCTTTTAACCATTCTACCGTCATTAATCGGCTTCGCCGTACCCCTTGCAGCCGCACTGGTATGGACCCCCTTTACTTTTTCCTATGCCGTGCTGGCGATCTTCCTCAGCGGTCTGCTGTACTACCTTCTCTACCTCTTACTTCTCTTCTTCCCCAAAAAAAGGTAGAAAAAATGTGAAACCGCAGGGGTTCAATACGATTTCTCATATTGAACCCCTACAGATAGCCGATCTATTTATGGATTAATACATGCCGCCTTGAGGCATTGGCGGGGCGGACGGCTTGTCCTCTTCGGGAACCTCCGACACCAGACCTTCGGTGGTGAGCAGCAAACCGGCCACAGAGGAGGCGTTTTGCAGGGCAATCCTGACCACCTTGGTGGGATCGATGATACCCACCTCGATCATGTCGGTATACTTTTCATTCAGCGCATCAAAACCGTAGTGCTTTTCTTTGGAGCTTCTTACCTTTTCTACAATGGTGGCCCCTTCAAACCCGGCGTTGACGGCAATCTGACGGAGCGGCGATTCAAGGGCTTTCTTCAAGATGTTAATCCCGTACTGCATATCCCCTTCCAGCTTCAGGTCATCCAGTGTCTTGATACTTTTTAGCAGGGCAATGCCGCCGCCGGGAACAATGCCTTCCTCCACCGCGGCCTTGGTGGCATGCATGGCATCCTCGACCCGGGCCTTCTTTTCCTTCAATTCGGTTTCAGTAGCTGCGCCCACTTTGATGACCGCTACACCGCCGGAAAGTTTGGCCAGCCTCTCCTGGAGTTTTTCCCGGTCGTAATCGGAGGTGGTGTCCTCAATCTGCTTCTTGAGCTGCTTGATCCTGCCTTTTATGGCATCGTCACTGCCCCCGCCTTCCACGATGGTGGTGGTGTCTTTGTCCACGATCACCTTCTTGGCGGTTCCCAGATGTTCCGGCCTGACATTCTCCAGCTTCATGCCCAGTTCCTCGGAAACAACCTGGGCATTGGTCAGGACGGCAATATCCTCCAGCATCGCCTTTCGCCGGTCACCGAATCCCGGGGCCTTCACGGCCGCCACATTGAGAATACCCCTGATCTTGTTGAAAACCAGGGTGGCCAGGGCCTCGCCTTCGATATCTTCGGCGACAATCACCAGCGGTTTGCCGGACTTGGCAATCTGCTCCAACAGGGGCAGCATCTCCCTTAAATTGGAGATCTTTTTCTCGTGCAGCAAGATGAAGGGGTCTTCCAGTTCCGTCACCATGCGGTCGGCATCGGTAACGAAATAGGGTGAAAGAAAGCCCCGGTCAAACTGCATACCCTCGACGAAATCCAGCACGGTCTCTAATGATTTTCCCTCTTCCACCGTGATGACACCGTCTTTGCCGACTTTATCCATGGCCTCGGCAATGATCTGGCCGATGGACATATCGTTGTTGGCCGAGATGGCACCCACCTGGGCGATCATCTTACCGGACACATCCTGAGTGAGGGCTTTTAAGTTGTCAACCACCTTCTCCACACCGGTGTCGATACCCTTCTTGATCAGGGTGGGATTGGCACCGGCGGCTACCATTTTCAGACCTTCTCGATAAATGGCCTGGGCCAGCACAGTAGCGGTAGTGGTACCGTCACCGGCTACATCCGAGGTCCTGGAAGCCACTTCCTTGACCATCTGGGCCCCCATATTTTCAAAGGGGTCTTTTAAGTCAATCTCCTTGGCCACGGTGACGCCGTCCTTGGTGATGGTGGGGGAACCAAACTTTTTATCCAGCACAATATTCCGTCCCCGGGGACCTAAGGTGGCCTTCACCGTATCGGCCAACCGGTTGATTCCCTTCAAGATGTTCTGTCTAGCACCTTCTCCTAATATAATTTGTTTAGGCATATTTCCTCCTTGGTCATAATAAATGGATTATGCTGATCAGGTGACTTTGGCCAGGATATTTTCCCGGGAAACAATCAGGTGTTTCCTGCCGTCGACCTTGATTTCTTCACCGGCATATTTACCAAAAAGCACCTGGTCGCCCACCTTGATCAGCTTCTGAAGCTCTTCATCGGTTCCCACGGCGATGACGTTGCCCACCATGGGTTTTTCCTTGGCCGTATCGGGCACCAAAATGGAGCCGACTTTCTCTTCCTGTTCAATCGGCTCTACCAAAATGCGATCATCTAAAGGTTGAATCTTCATCTTTTTACCTCCTAACATATTTATGTTAAAATTTTTTCTTTGCACCTCATTGATCGGATTTTATTTACACCATACTATACCACAATTCCAACCACTTTTCAACTACCTTATTAATTTTTTAGTAAATAAATCTTAGTACACTATACTAAAATTTTGACAAGACATGATACATAGAGCATTGTAGAGTCTATTTTGCCTGTTGGCACTACCCCGTAAATTGGTACTTTGGGCTCCGGGGTGTATGGTGGTAAAATGGGAGGGTGGAGCGAAAATGGCAAAACTACTTTTTTGGTGGTTGGGGGTGATGGTGTCGGCAGGGGGAATGAAGGGGGATGAAAAGGTGCGGCTGCAGTACCTGGAAAAGATTAGAGAGGCATTAAAGCCGATTCACCGGAAACTGGGGCCCCCGGGGCCCCACGACTGGCTGGCCCATCATCACGAACCGGGAGAGACGTTTCCACCAGTACTTGAAGGCAAATCCCCTAAACGCCAGGGGAAAACGTAATGTGATCTATATCCAACCCCTGGGGGCGTTCAGTCGGAGCCAGCGGACAATCGTGGAATTGACTGCCGAATTTATAGGCTGCTATTTTGGCCTGCCGGTTAAAATCAGGAAAGATATTCCCCTATCGGAAGTACCGGCTGAGGCCGGAAGCCGACTTTTACGAAAAATCGATCCGGGCTATACAACCGTAACGGGATGTTACGGAGAGGCGGTCTGGTTGTAACGGGACGTTACGATCGGGGATGATGCTTTGCCCCTGGCTCTCTTGAAGCCATATTCGGTCAAAGACGCCCGCCGGCCTGTAACGATGCGTTACGCCGGGGAGGGGTAAACAAATCCAGGGAAAAATCCCGAAAGCACTGTTATTAGTGTCTTTCCGGATAAAAATGAGACAATGGCATGGGGATTGCTTCATCTATATCGGTTTGATGAGTGATCGATCAAACCCTAAACTTTTGACATTAACCAAAAGATAAGGAGGATAGAATCATGAAAAAATTAGTATTACGTTTTATGTTGATTGCCTTTTTGGCTGCATCCCTGGCCGGCAGTGCCTGGGCCGGATGTGTTACCATGACCACGGACAAGGCGGTGTACGCCTATGGAGAGGCCGTAAGCGCCACTTTGTATTCGGACACCTGCTATTTCATCTTAGCCTACTGCAATGTCTTTGATGCAGGCGGAGACCTGGTCACCAGTCTCAAGCCGCACCTGATCTCCAACTGGCCCCAGCAGATGAATTATTACTGGGATCAGACCGACTCTGCGGGCCAGCCGGTCCCCCCCGGCACTTATGAGATGGTTGCCCCCGGAAACAAGATCAAGGTTACGATCCTGGGCACGGGCATACTGTATGCGGTGAGTTTAAGGCCCACCAGTTCCCCTGCCCCCAATGCCTGGAAAATCGCCGAGTTGGTGGAGATCGATCTGGCCAGCGGAACCGGCACGAAAATCGGTGCCACGGCTGCCGGACTGGACCAACGGCAGTGGTCGCTGGACCTGTCGTTTGGCCCCGGGGGAACACTCTGGGCAGTGGATGGGGTTTCCCGCTGGAACAACCTGGTAACGATTAATACCGCTACCGGCGCCGGTACGATTCAGGGTTCCACCGGTACGCTGATAGAGGGCATCGCCTTTGCTGCCGACGGTCTGCTCTATGCTGCCGACAGCGGCCTTAACAACTGGGATGCAAACGGCGACAGCCTGGCGATAATCGATCCTGAAAATTTTCATTATACGGTGGTGGGCGCTACCCACACCGACATCGACGGTCTGGCCCTCTCCCCTGACGGCATCCTCTACGGCGTGGACTCGAGCACCCTGTTGACGATAGACAGAGATACGGGTGCGGTTGCCCCCATCGACTTAATAGGAGACGGCAATTTCTTTGCCATCACCTTTGGCCCGGACGGCATCATGTATGGGGCCAGTGCCAATGGGGATATCTACACCATCGATCCCGACACAGCCGTGGTCTCCTTCGTATGTTCCACCGGATTTCCCTACATGGTGGGGCTGGAATTCGCGGCCTTCAAGATGCCCGGCTCCATCGACGACTACATCCAGAACCTGCCGGACGACTGTTTCAAGAACAATGCCGACCAGCGCAAAAATGCCCTTCACGAAAAGCTGCTGGAGGTTCAAGCCCTGATCGACGCCGGCGACTACCAGGCGGCCATCGACAAACTGAGCCACGACATCCGGCCCAAGGTGGACGGCGAAGGTAAAAACGACTGGATCACCTGTGCCGATGACCAGGCCAGACTGATCGCCATGATCGATGCCCTGATCGCCTACCTGGTAGGCCTCATCTGAAGCCTCACAAACGCGGCGGAACAAGTTAAAGGAGGTGACCGAATGAACAAATCTATCATTTCGAAATTACCCGGCAATTCTCCGGGTATAGGTACAAGTATTGCCGTCATCGTGATATTATTCCTTGTCTCCGGAAGTTTTCAAAGAGGGTGGAGCAGGGCAAAATTCCCCCGCGCCGACGAGTTCCGTATTCCAGAGGTTCAAGATGTAGGGACAACGAAAACGAACAATCCTCCCCTCTATTTTATTCCTAATAGAGGGCAGATGAATGAGAAAGCGGTGTTTTGCGCCCGAACCCCCGGCTATACCTTGTGGTTAACCAGAGAGGGCCTGGTATTTGGCAGTCGGGATGTCTCCAGGTTGGTCTTCCTGGATGCCAACCGGAATCCTGAAGTTGTGCCCGAAGGGCCCACCACCCACCGGGTTAATTATATCAACGGCAGCGACAAATCCCGATGGTATACCGCTATTCCCACCTCGACAGCGGTATGTTACCCAAACCTCTACCCCGGCATCGATCTGAAGGTGTATGGAAACGAGAAACAGATCGAGTATGACTGGCTGGTGAAACCCGGCGGTAATGGTAAGGATATTGGGTTCCAATACCAGGGGGTGAAAGAGGTCTCTATAGATAGAGAAGGAAATCTGGTGGTGCACACCGCCTCCGAAAAATGGCGCCACCAAAAGCCGGTGGCTTACCAGGTGATCAATGGCCAAAAGGTCTTCGTGGATGTTCAATTTAAAAGAGATAAAAAAGGCCCACACACCTATGGATTTGAGATCGGCCAACACAATAAGGATTATGAACTGGTGATCGACCCCAGGGTGATCGCCTTTTCTTCCTGCCTGGGGGGCTGGGAAGCGGATCGCATCGAGGCACTGGCGGTGGACAGCAGCGGTGCCGTCTACGTGGCTGGAAGTACCGAAAGTTCTGATTTTCCCATTGCCAATGCCTATCAGGCGACGAAACGGAGTTACTGCGATGCCTTTGTGAGCAAACTCTCGCCGGAGGGTACCAGCCTGGTTTTCAGTACTTTTCTGGGTGGGAGTAGTTACGATGTAGTCAATGCCCTGGCACTGGACAGCAGCGGAAACCTTTATGCAGCAGGGCAGACATTCAGTTCGGACTTTCCCACCGTCAACGCCTATCAAGCATCGCCGGGCGGGGATAACGACGGTTTTATTGCCAGATTCTCAACCGATGGTTCCACCCTACTCTACTCCACCTACCTGGGGGGTAATGAATATGACAGTTTGCGGGGAATTGCGATCAACAGTAGTGGTGAGATTTATGTGGCGGGAGACAGTTGCAGCAACAATTTTCCATTGGCCAATGCCCTCCAGACCACCCAGACCGAGGGAGATGCTATTGTGGCAAAACTGTCCCCATCAGGCAGCAGTCTGGTGTTTTCCACCTACCTGGGGGGCAGTGACATGGATCTGGCCTATGGCCTGGCCATAGACAGCGGCGGCGCCGTTTACGTGGGTGGTACTACCCGCAGCCCCGACTTTCCCACCGTCAATGCCTTTCAGTCCACATTAGCAGGCAGCGGTGAGGAACACGACGGTTTTGTGTCCAAGATTTCTAGCAACGGTTCCTCCCTGGTTTATTCCACCTATCTGGGGGGCAGCGGTTTTGAGGAGTTGTTTGCCATCGCGGTGGACGGCAGTGGAGCGGCTTATGTTGGCGGTTTTAGCGGCAGCAGCGACTATCCCACCACTGCCAATGCCTATCAGGCTACCAGGCCAGGCGATATGTACGACTCTGATGCCTTTGTGACCAAACTGTCAACCGGCGGCTCCACCCTGGTTTATTCCACCTATTTGGGCGGCCCGGGCGGCTGGACTACGGTCCGGGCCATCGACATCGATGCCAGCGGCTCGGCCTTTATCACCGGAGACACCGGCAGCCCCAATTTCCCCCTGGTGGAACCGTTTCAGGAGTACCTGGACGGCTGGCAGGATACGTTTATTACCCAATTCTCCGCCGACGGTTCCCAGGTTCATTTCTCCACCTATCACGGCGGCTGGGACTACGATTACGGAAAGGATATAGTAGTCGATGGTTCGGGGAACATTTACGTGGCTGGCACCGGGGACCCAATGGTCTATCAGGGATATGAGAGCCCTGGCGCAGACATGGAGAATGGCTTTGTCACCAAAGTGGTATCCGGTTCCACGGCCGAACTCACGGTGACCGCCCCCAACGGAAATGAAAATTGGTCGGTGGGCACCTTCCAATATATCACCTGGCAAGACGACGGATCGGTGTTTGAAGTCTCTATCGATTACTCCACCGATGGCGGTAATTCATGGATTCCCATCGTCAGTAACACCTATAACGACCGCTATTACAGTTGGCTGGTTCCCGATACCCCATCGCCCAATTGCCTGGTCCGTGTGCAGGATGCATACGGCGCCTCCTCGGATGTCAGCGACAACGTGTTTGCCATCACTCCGGCTGGGTATTATATCGAAGTATATTCCCCCAATGGTGGAGAAGAGTGGGCCGCCGGCAATAATTATGGTATAATTTGGTCAGCCGGCCCCTCAATCATCGACGTCTCCATCAATTACTCCACCGACGGCGGAAGTACGTGGATACCTATTGCGGCTTCCTTTCCAAACTACGGTTACTATTCCTGGACCATTCCCAACAGTCCATCCAGTAATTGCCTGGTCAGGGTCAGTGACCTTAGCGGCATGTGCTGCGATGTCAGCAATTCAGTATTTACGATCTCCCCACCCACTTTCCCCTTTATTACCGTAACCTCCCCCAACGGCGGTGAGGCGTGTTATATCGGCTCACCATATGACATCACCTGGTCAGACAGCGGTATCGTGGGCCTTATCTCCATCGACTACTCCACCAATGGCGGATATTCATGGAACCCCATTGCCGGTTCAATCCCTGACACCGGCAGTTACACCTGGACCGTACCCGCTACCCCCTCCAACGAATGTCGGGTCAGGGTGAGAGAGACGTGGGGTCCGCTTTCGGATACCAGCGATGATGAGTTTACCATTTCAACGCCCATGATCCCCCTGTCGGAACGAAATGCTTTGATCGCCCTGTACAACAGTACCAACGGGGATTACTGGCTGTCCAGGAATAACTGGCGTCATCCCGAATACCCCGACCAGTTTAACGAACGGGGAACGGAACCTACCTGGTCCGGCATCACCTGTAATGCCGAAGGCACCCATGTGCAGGAAATTTTTCTCCATAACAACTGGCTGAACGGAACCCTTCCCGATCTCAGTGCCCTCACCCGGCTGGAAAGGATTAATCTCAGCTACAACCAACTCACCGCTAATATTCCCCCCTCGTTGAATCAACTGACCCATCTCACATCGATCAATTTTCAAGGCAACCAATTGACCGGTTTGATCCCTGAACTGGGCGCCCTCAGTCAACTGGAAGAACTGGATTGCAGTTTTAATCAACTGAGCGGTAATATCCCGGCCTGGCTGAACGGATTGACCCAACTGACAAGAATTGATTTTCAGAACAACCAACTGGGTGGGCCTATCCCCGACCTCAGCAGCCTCATCCATTTAAACTGGTTCAACCTGGATAACAACCAGGTCAGCGGGGAGATTCCCACCTGGCTCAATGAATTGGGCAGTTTATCTCATATCCTGTTCAGCGGCAACCAGCTCAGCGGATCGATTCCAAACTTAAGCGACCTGTCACAACTGGATTATCTTGCTTTAGCCGACAATCAACTCAGCGGAAATATTCCCACCTGGCTCAATGTGATGCCCAATTTACATTGGCTGTACCTGAGTAAGAACCAACTTACCGGTACAATTCCAGATCTTTCCGGCCTCACCGGTATAATGGATTTTAGTGTTGATCATAACCAGCTTTCAGGCAGTATCCCGGCGGAAATCGGGAATCTTACCAGCCTTTACTATCTCCGCTTACACGGCAATCAACTAACCGGCAGCCTGCCGACAACGCTGGCAAATCTTTCCCATTTATCTAATAACTTTGGCCTCGACATCACTTATAATGGGCTGTACACCGACGATCCCGGTTTAAGGGATTTTTTGAATTCCAGGCAAAAGGGCGGCGACTGGGAAAGCACCCAGACCGTTGCCCCCGCCGATGTCTGGGTCGACCAGGTTACCAACCATTCGGTAAAAATCGCCTGGACAGCCATCGCCTACCAGGGTAATGCCGGCGGTTACCGTATCTATTACACAACCACCCCCGCCAGTGGTTACATGCTGGACGGAACCACTGCCGACAAATCCGCGGACGACCACACCGTTCAAAATCTCTCTGCCAGCACCACCTACTATTTTGTGGTGCAAACCTTTACCGAGCCCCACGGGGACAATCCGAATACGGTTACCAGCGAATACAGTATGGAAATTTCAGCCACTACTTTAGCAGAGTGATTTAATGGCCGCGAAAAAAATGTAAGGGCGGGCAGACACGGTTCCTTCGTGTCAGCCCGCCCTGCTTTTTCTTTTATGCAGGCGGGTTAAGGTGGCGGGGGCTAAGGAGGGGAATGAGACTGTAAATCGGGAACCCTTTGCCGGCTCACTGTGAACGGTAACGGTGCCGCCGTATTCCGCCACGATCTGTTTCACCACAAAGAGCCCCAGGCCGGTTCCCTTGCCCTGCTCTTTGGTGGTATACAGGGGATCGAAAATCTTGCCGATCATATCCTTCTCGATGCCGCAGCCGGTGTCGCCGACTTCCAGGACGATCTCGTCGGCCGGGGTCCTGGAGAGGGAGATCTGAAGCTCTCCTCCCCGGGGCATGGCCTGGATGGCATTAAAACAGAGATTCATGACCACCTGCTGGAAGCGGATGGGATTGATCCAGTACCTGATCTCATCGGGCGGCGGCTGCCACGATATTTTTACATCCGGCGGCCGGGTGATATTTAAAATATCCAGTATGTCCGTTAACAATTCCACCAGGTTGGCGGCAGTGGTGTGGCCGTGCCGCTGGCGGGTGAAGGCCAGCATCTGCTGCACCACCTGGATGGCCGTCGTTGCCGTCTTCTTTATTTTTTCGATGGGCATGGGTGGATGTTGCTCCCCCCGGCTGCCGGAGTCGCGGGCGTAGCTCTTCTCAGCCATCTTCGAATAACCCAGGATCACGGCCAGCAAGTTCTTTAAATCGTGAACCGCTCCGGCAGCCATAATGCCCAGCAGTTCCATTTGCTGGGCCAGCACCAACTGCCGTGTTCTAGCCTCGTAGGCCATCTTCTCTTTTTCCCGCCGGATTCGCCAGATGACAACGAACACCAGCATCCACAGTACGGCCAGTACCAGGAGTATGCGGAACCACCAGGTCTGCCAGAAAGGCGGCAGGATCGTGAACCGGACCTCTGCCGGTTCCCGGCTCTCGAGGCCGTCGTTGTTGACCGCCTTCACCGTAAATCGGTAGTCACCGGCGGGTAGATAGGGATACGATACGGAACGGGCCCGGGTCTGGCGCCACCCGTTATCGATGCCCTCCAGGCGGTATCTATACCCCACCCTCTCCGGGGCACTGAAGCACAAGCCCACAAAGCCGAACTTAAGATAGTTTTGATTGTACGCCAGGCGCCGGAATGAATGTAAGGGCACCTCCTTTTCCAGCACATTGATGTGGGTAAGGTAAACCGGTGGGGGCACGGTGTTGGCCCGGTCCAGGGCCGGGATGAACCGGCTGACCCCCTGGCCGCTGCCAAACCACAAATCGCCGTTACTGTCCTTTAAGCCGCAAGAATTACTCCAGCTTTCTACGGGAAATCCATCATCCGGGCCATAATTCTTGAAAGTCCGGCCATCGCAGCGGACCAGCCCTTTGGTGGTGCCGATCCAGAGATAATGGCGGTCATCCTCCAGGACAAAATAACATTTATTGTCGGGTAACCCGTCGGCGGTGGTGTAGGTGATAAATGTTCCCTGCTCGAAACAGGCCAGCCCCCGCTTTGTACCGATCCAGATCCTGCCGCCGCTGTCTTCCGTTACCGACAGGATGGAACTGTGGGGCAGTCCGTTTTTAGCGGAAAAACGGCTCATTTGCTGCCGGGATGACGATATTCTATACAGCCCGTTGGGGGTCGGCAGCCACAGGTTGCCCTGCCGGTCTTCCATTATTTTCAGGATGTAGGCGGACAATGGAGAACCGTCAAAATGGGGCAGCAAAAACCCCCCGCGGCCGAAACGGTTCAAGCCGTTCAGGGTGCCGATCCAGATCACCCCCTGCCGGTCTTCATAGGCCGATGTCACCACATTGCTCGACAGGCCGTCTTTGCTGTTATAATTGGTAAATTTCCCCCGGGCATAGACGCTGAGGCCGCCGTCGGTAGCGATCCATATTTTTCCCCTGCGGTCTTCCATCAAGCCGTAGACCTTGTTGTGGATCAATCCCTGCCGGGTGGTGTAATTTTTAAATCGGCCATCGGCGTAACAACTTAATCCCTCCTCGGTACCGATCCAGTATCGCCCCTCCCGGTCCGCCAATATTGACCAGACCATGTTGTGGGGCAGCCCGTTTTTGACCGAATAGTTTACGGTCTTTAACGAATTTAAGCAACTGGCACCGGTGGTGGTGCCGATCCAGAGATTTCCCTCCCGGTCTTCCAGCAGGGAGAGAATCGAATTGCTGCGCAAGCCGTTCCGGGTGGTATAGCTGGTAAATGTTCCCCCGGCAAAACAACTGATCCCGCTGTCGGTGCCAAACCAGATATTCCCATTCCGAGCTTCTACGGCCGACATCACCTGGTTGCCGGGCAGTCCATCGGCGGTGGTATAGTAAGAGAATTTTCCCCTGTCCAGGCAATTCAGACCATTTTGGGTACCGATCCACAACCTTCCCCGGCTGTCCGCCAGCAGGGCATGAATGTTGTTGTTGGTCAAACCGTTGGCGGTGGTATAGTTTGTACAACGGCCGCCTTTGAAGCAGCTAAGGCCGGTCATTGTACCCAGCCAGAGAGTGCCGTCCCTGGCTGCCGCCATTTTGATGATCAGGTTGGCAGCCAGGCCGTGCTCTTTTGTATAGGTGGTAAAGTGGCGGCCGTCAAATCGGCTGACCCCCTTCTCCGTTCCAAACCATAAAATCCCCTCTCTATCTTCGGCAATGGCGGTCACCGCCTTACCTGCCAGGCCCTCCCCGGCCGTGAAGTTTTTGATCCCGGCTTGAGAAAAGCGGCTCACTCCCCCCCGGGCCGTGCCGATCCAGATATGGCCGTTTCGATCCTCCAGGATATCCAGGATAAAATCGTCCGACAAGCCGTCTTCCACATCCACCTTTCGGAACTCCAACCCATCAAACCGGCCGACTCCGTTTGGGGTGCCAAACCAGAGATACCCTTTAGAGTCCTGGTACATACATTTTATGTAGGCGTCGGGCATGCCCTCGGCATCGGCATAGTGCCGGAAGGCCAGGGTCTGGGCAAAAAGAGTCTCCAATAAAAAAAGAAGAAATGCCAGCAGCAGGAGCGTTTTTTTCGTTTTGGACATACCTATACTATATCAAAAGCGATTACTTTTTTCAATTCTCATAGTCCCACCTGTAACGATTCATTACGCTTCGAAACGGCTGAGATATGGGGCCGCAGAGTATTCTCTGCCGATAGGGATTCCGGGGGCTTTTAAGCGTAACGAATCGTATCACCCCGGGAATAGGCCGTGTTACCCTTATTTATCTTGAGTTCCGGGTTTTGTCCGGAAAAAGCCGGGGTCTGCCGTAACGGTACGTTACGGTAGGCGCATTCGTTCCGGTTTTGTAGGGAAGCCCCGGAACCTTTCGAGTCGATCATTTGCGGCAAAATGTTCATTTTGGTATTGGAATTGCTGTATAATATATGATAACAAACAGGTAATGGAAAAATATGATGAGGAGGACATAAACATGGCCAAAATTATTTTTGAAAGACTCACGGTCAACGAGCAGGAACAGGTCGCCGCCGGCGATACGACTTCCCAAAACTCGCCCTACGCTGCGGACACCGGCTGCATCTATCCCACTTCAGACGAGAACGGCTGCTTTGTCAAACACATCTTGAGCATCGATTCAACGGATTGTTCCATCGGGGGAAAAAATAGGACGCAGAACGGTAACGGCTAAAGACGCGAATTCCCGGTTTTGGCTTGCAAACTGCAGGACAACCTGTAAAATATAGGTATGAACGAGCCAAAGGTGTCCGAATATCTATATTTTCAAGCGGTTGACCGGGACAAAGATATCAGCATCGGCTGGAACCGCTTCTTTCCCACTATTTTTAAGTTAAACCGCTTCGCCCTGGAGCTATTGGCAGCCGTTAAAGATGAGAGAGAAATCGACTACGATGATGAAACACAGGCTTTTTTCAAGGAATTGTACACATACAAGTTCATCTACGACACCGGCAAAGACCGGTCAAAGGCGGATTTTCTCCACATGTTGGACCGCCGGTTAGCCCGTGTTAAGGAGAAGGGGGATCATTTTTATCGGTCCGGGCATGCCTATGAGGCCATGCGGATCTACACCGACGAATGCAATCTCACCTGCCCCTATTGCGTGAACCGGTACAAGCGCAAAGACCGGCCGGTTCAGCAGGACTTCTCCCAGAGGCTCGAATTGGCCAACCACTGCCTCGATCAATATATCTCCCGAAAGCCGACAGGGGCTTCGGAACCGGCGGAAACCCCCAAACCGGTGCGCGTATTCTTCAACGGCGGTGAAATCTTACTGGAATGGCCGACCATCAAAACCATTGTTAACCGTCTCTCTAATAAGTATAAAGGGGTCACATTTGCCTTCGGCCTGAATACGAACCTGACCCTCATGACCGAGGAGATCGCCGCCTTCTTGAGCCGGCATCACTTCGAGGTCAACATCAGCATCGACGGCTATGGCCAGGCCCACGACAGGACCCGGCGCTACCGCAGCGGCAGGGGATCGTTTGCCGACATCCTCAAGGGACTCGAGATCTACCGGAAGTATTTTAAACAAAATCCCCTGCCGGCGTTCCAGGGAACCATCGAGTACATCGATGACTTCGAGCCGGCAGCGGTCTACGGCATGGAAAAATACGGCTTTTTAACCGCCCGCTTAGCCCCCAATCTGCTGGGGGTTTCCGAAGAAGATGGCCGGCAAAAGGCGCGGCTGATGGGCAAATTTTTAGAACTAAACAGCCGCCACCGGCTCCAGGTCACGGAGCTGTTCTTTGCCAAGGCCAAAGAGCGGATCAACCAGGACGACTACCGCTTTACCTTTAACTGCGGGGGCTTAAGCTGCCTGCCCCACCTCTGCCTTAACCTCAACCTCTCCACCCTGGGGGTGTCCCACCTGTGCGGCTATGTAAAGCAGGCCTATCGCCCCCTGGAGGAGCTGGCGTACGATATTTACCATCCGAAACTGTGGGAGACCACCTACCGCTGGATTCGACAGCGGGCAGCCGCCCTGAAAAAACACTGCCTGGACTGTCACCTGGTGGGCTTGTGCAGCGGCGGCTGCGTCTATACCGGCCTGGACACACAAAACCGGCTCAATAAGGCGGCCTGCGCCTTCCAGGAAGAGCTGTGGCGCCTCTACATCAACCGCCTCTACCACGACAGTCACCCCCCCCCGGCTCCCCCCGCGCAGCCCAAAGTCCCCACCTCGCCCCGTTGAGCGCCGATGTCGCCCCCCTAGGGCCCCGCGCTCGCCCC
>CBFDCR010000077.1:0-23010 GCA_965603365.1 uncultured bacterium | reverse complement strand
ATTTCCGGAATGAAATATAAAGCATTTGTATTTTTGTTCTTGATTTTTTAAAAATTTTTTTATTGTTAATTTTTAAAAGATAATCGTTATTGCCAATTTTTAGGATAAAATTATATTTTTTAATTTTTTTTCAAAAAAGAGTTGACATTTACCCTATATTCAATTATAAAAGAGTATGACCAATAGCGTCTCCAACGGAAAGAAAGAGGTGAACAGCGCGACGATATTTAGCACCAGGTTCCTGAGCATCATTTTTATCTCATCCTTATATATAAAAAAATAAAATTAAATGGAGGTTAAAATGTTAGGTAAAATTAAAATCAGTGTTATCGGTGGCGGGCATGTAGGTGAATCGACAACTTTTATTCTGGCCATGAAAGAGATCGCCAATGAGGTGGTGATGGTGGATGTTGTCGAAAACATGCCCCAGGGCAAAACGCTTGACATGATGCAGGCAGGTCCTATCCTTGGCTATGATACCAGGATCATCGGTGCCAACGATTTCGAGGCCATAAAGGATTCGGACATCGTAATCATGACCGCCGGTTATCCCCGAAAACCGGGCATGAGCCGGGAAGACTTGATCGGTCAGAATGCGCCCATTATGAAGACTGTGGCTGAAAAGATCAAAAAATTCGCCCCCGACAGCATCGTGATCGTGGTGGCCAACCCACTGGATGCCATGACTTATATGTGCAAAAAGGTCACCCAGTTTCCCGACAACCGCATCGTGGGCCAGGCGGGAGTGCTTGATTCCACCCGGTTCATGGCCTTCTTAGGCATGGAGACGGGAATTTCGATTAAGACCATCCAGGGTATGACGCTGGGAAGCCACGGCGACGACATGGTACCGCTGTCCAGGTTCTCTCTGATCGGCGGCCAACCTACTCCCGAAGTGGTGGAGAGTGAGAAACTGGATGCCATCATCCAGAGGACCAAAAAAGGGGGCGGGGAGATCGTAAAACTCCTTGGTACCAGTGCCTACTGGGCACCGGCAGCGGGTACGGTAATGATGGCCGAATCGATCGTGAGAGACAAGAAGATGATCCTGCCCTGCCATGCCATCCTTCACGGTGAGTACGGCATCGAAGGCCTTTTTGTGGGTGTCCCCGTAAAATTGGGTCTCAAAGGTGTGGAAGAAATTGTCGAATTCGACCTAACCGACGACGAGAAGGCGGCATTAAAGAAATCGGCAGATCACGTAAAAGAGGTATGCGAGATCGTCGATAAAATGGATCTGTAGTCCTATAAATAAAAAATAAACGGAGGTAAATAATGGCATTAAAAGAAACGTTGAAAAAAAAGATTGAAGAGTGGCGGCCCAGGACGACCAAACTGGTTAAGGAATATGGGGATACGAAAGTCATGGACGTCAAGATCTCCCATCTTATTGGAGGTATGAGGGGATTGAAATGTTTGACCACCGACATCTCCTACCTGGACCCCTTTGAAGGCATCCGTTTCCGCGGTTATACCATCCCGGAAGTACTGGAGAAGCTGCCGAAGGTACCGGGTGGGGAAATGCCCTATGTGGAGGGCTTTGTCTACCTGCTCCTGACCGGCGACCTGCCCGGCGAAGACGATGTCAAGGAGATGGTGACAGAGTTCAAGAAACGCCAAAAGGTACCGCAGTACGTATTCGATATGCTCAAGGCCCTGCCCAAGGATTCACACCCCATGGCTATGTTCTCCGCCGCTATCGTGGCGATGCAGAAGGAATCGGTTTTTGTCCAGAAGTACAACGAAGGGATCAGCAAAATGAATTACTGGGAACCGACCCTGGAGGATGCCCTTAACCTGCTGGCCAAGTTGACTCAAATCGCCTCCTTCATATTCCGCTGGAAATACCGGGATGAGGATATTATCACTCCAGATCCCAACCTCGACTTCGGCGGCAACTTTGCCCATATGATGGGCATCGATAAACCCTACGACGAGGTGGCCCGGCTCTATTTCATTCTCCACAGCGACCATGAGAGCGGCAACGTGAGTGCCCATACCGGCCACCTGGTGGCCAGTGCGCTCTCCGACGTCTATTATGCCATCTCCGCCATGATCAACGGTCTGGCGGGCCCGCTGCACGGCCTGGCCAACCAGGAAGTGCTGAGCTGGATCCAGGGGGTAATGAAAAAGATGGGCGGCAAGACGCCGACCGAAGAGGAGATGAAGAAATTTGTCTGGGATACCTTGAATTCCGGCCAGGTCATTCCGGGTTTCGGCCACGCGGTGCTGCGCAAAACCGATCCCCGCTACCAGGCTCAGCGGGAATTCTGCTTGAAACATCTGCCCGACGATCCCATCTTCAAATACGTCGACATACTCTACAAGGTGGTACCACCCATTCTGGAGGAGCAGGGTAAGGCCAAGAATCCGTGGCCCAAAGTGGATGCCCAATCCGGCGTCATCCAGTGGTACTACGGCATCAAGGAGTACGATTTCTATACCGTGCTCTTCGGCATCGGCCGTGCCATCGGCGTGCTCTCCAACATCATCTGGGATCGGGCGCTGGGATACCCCATCGAGAGACCCAAATCCCTTACCACCGCCATGCTGGAAGAGGTTGCCGGCATCAAATAATCCATCTAAAGATATTAAACCCAGGGGCGAGCCTGCTGCTCGCCCCTACCCTTCTTCCGGCTCTACTTATTCCGGGGTAATTTTTACTAAGACGGCATCGCTCTCCACCGTCTGCTGGGGTTCTACATGGACGGCCTCTACCAGCCCGCCATTGCGGCATTTTATCTCGTTTTCCATTTTCATGGCCTCAATAATAATGATGCCTGTGCCGGGATCCACCTTCTGGCCCGGTTCGACCAACACTTTGACGATTTTCCCGGGCATCGATGTCTTGATGATCTCCGGTCCGGCGTGATCCAGGCCGGTACGAACCCGGCGCATACGCATCTTCCGTTCATCCAGAATTTCAATGTTAAAATACTGATTCCAGAAGCACAATTCCACGCTGTCTTGATCAAAGGTGTAAGATATATCATAGGAACGATTGTCCGCCAACATGGAGAGCCAGTCGCGATTGCAAGAGCGGGCATCTACTTCATGGGCCTGACCGTCTACCGTCACCCGAAACCGGTGCCGGTCGTTGTCTATCTGGCTGATTTCGATCTCCCTCTCTTTACCGTTTAATATGGCCGTATATTTCATAAGATATTTCCTCCTGGTCGACCGGAAAGCTTCCAGGCCGAGATTTGAGAGCCGGTTCGATCCTCCTGCCGGGGGAATGAAGGTTGACTGCGGCTGTTGAAATCTAAAATGGCCGCCGCGGCCAGGGCGATCGACTCCTCCCGGCTCTCTTCAAAGGTAATCAACTGGTCCTGATTTTGAGGTATAAAATGGGTATCGTAATCGCCGGAGACGAATTGGGGATGACGGATGATTTTTCGCAAATAGATGATATTGGTGCGGACTCCCAGTAGATAGTATTCTTCCAGGGCACGCATCATCCGGCTCAGCACATGGCCCCGGTTTTCACCCCAGACCACCAGTTTGGAAATCATGGGATCGTACTCCATAGGAATCATAAAACCGGAATAGACACCGGAATCGTTGCGTACCCCCGGCCCTCCGGGATTGTTCAGAGCCTTGATGTGACCCGGAGAGGGCATGAAGTTATTGGTGGGATCTTCGGCGTAAATACGACACTCCATGGCGGCACCCCGACGGGGAATTGGTTCTGTGGAGATCTTTTCGCCTTCGGCAATGCGGATTTGCCGCTCCACCAGGTCGATACCGGTAATCATCTCGGTGATGGGATGTTCCACCTGGAGGCGGGTATTCATTTCTAGAAAGTAAAAATTACGGTGGGCATCCACCAAAAATTCCACCGTACCGGCATTGGCGTAGCCGCAGGCCCGGCCCGCTTCCACCGCCACCTCGCCCATGCGACGGCGTAAATCCTCATCTAAAATGGGGGACGGCGTCTCCTCGATAATCTTCTGATGACGCCGCTGAATCGAACACTCCCGCTCGTAGAAATGGGTCACATTGCCGTGAAGATCCGCCAGCAATTGAAACTCCACATGACGTGGTTTTTCCAGATACTTTTCAATGTAGACCCGGGAATCACCAAAAGCAGATTGGGCTTCCCGCCGGCAGGCATCGAAGGCTGGCTTGAGATCTTTGACCGATTCTACCTTACGCATGCCCTTACCGCCGCCTCCGGCCGCGGCCTTGATCAAAACCGGGTAGCCCATTTGATCGGCCTCGCTCTGGGCGCTCTCTACCCTGTCTAAAGGCTCGGTGCCCGGTACCACCGGCACCCCTGCCTGCTGCATTCGTTGGCGGGCCTCGGTCTTCACTCCCATGAGCCTGATGGCTTCGGAAGGAGGGCCGATGAAGAGGATACCGTTCTCCCGGCACTTTTCCACAAAATCGGCATTCTCACTCAAGAAACCGTACCCCGGATGGATGGCGTCGGCCCCGCAACGTTTGGCGATTTCAATAATCAATTCCTGGTTTAAATAGGTCTCAACCGGGGTCGCGCCGGGCAGGGGAAAGGCCTCATCGGCATAGCGGACATGGAGGGCATGGCGGTCCGGTTCGGAAAAAACCGCCACGGTCAGTGTGTCCAACTCCCGACAGGTCCGTTGTATGCGCACGGCAATTTCTCCCCGGTTGGGGATTAAAATCTTTTTGATCCGTATTTTTTTTGGCATTTTGTATTCCTACAGCGGTATATTCCCGTGTTTCTTGGGCGGGTTGGTCTGCCGTTTGTTTCTCAGCATCTCCAGGGCCTGGATGATATGCAAACGGGTATCCTCCGGGTAAATGACGGCATCAATATAGCCCAATTCGGCAGACTTGTAGGGGTTGGCAAAGGTGTCGCGATATTGCTGAATGAGTTCCTGGCGTCTCTTCTCCTGGTCTTCGGCTTCGGCGATCTCCTTTCGGAAGACGATGTTCACCGCCCCCTCAGGCCCCATGACGGCTATTTCCGCCGTGGGATAAGCCAGATTCACATCGCCGCGAATATTCTTGGAGGCCATCACGTCAAAGGCACCGCCGTAGGCCTTGCGGGTAATCACCGTCACCTTGGGGACCGTGGATTCGGCATAGGCAAACAGCAATTTGGCGCCCTGCACGATAATGCCCTCGTATTCCTGGTCGACGCCGGGTAGAAATCCGGGCACATCTTCAAAAGTCACGATGGGGATATTGAAGCAGTCACAAAAACGCACAAACCGGGCACCCTTTTTGGAGGAACGTACATCTAGACAACCCGCCAGGTGGGCCGGCTGGTTGGCGACAATGCCCACGGGGTGGCCGTTCAGTCGGGCAAACCCGACCACGATGTTGGGGGCAAAATGCTCGTGAATCTCAAAAAAATAGCCGTTATCTACCACCAGGCGGATGATCTCTTTTATATCGTAGGGTTTGTTGGGATTGACCGGTACAATGGCCTTCAGGGCCCCTTCTTTTCGATCCGGCGGGTCATCGGTGGACATGTAGGGCGGATCTTCCATGTTGTTGGCGGGCAGAAAGCTCATCAACTCCCGTACCATCATCAGGCCTTGCTCTTCATTGCTGGCAGTTAAGTGGGCCACTCCGCTCCTGGTGGCATGGCTCATGGCGCCGCCCAACTCCTCCTTGGTAACCTCTTCGTGGGTCACCGCCCGAATCACGTCGGGGCCGGTAATAAACATATAAGAGGTCTTCTCCACCATCAATACAAAATCGGTAATGGCGGGTGAATAAACGGCGCCACCGGCACAGGGCCCCATAATGACCGATACCTGGGGTACCACCCCCGAAGTGAGAGTATTGCGCAGGAAGATGTCGGCATACCCGGCCAGGCTGACAACGCCCTCCTGAATCCGGGCACCGCCGGAATCGTTGAGGCCGATTACCGGCGCCCCTACCTTCACGGCCGTATCCATGATTTTGCAGATCTTCTCGGCAAAGGCGGCGCTCAGGGAACCGCCAAACACGGTAAAATCCTGGGCAAAGACGAACACCAGCCGGTTCTCTATGCGTCCATACCCGGTGACCACCCCGTCGCCGGGTATCTTTTTGGCATCCATGCCAAAATCGGTGCAGCGATGGGTCTTCAGTTTGTCCAGTTCCACAAAGGAGCCGGGGTCCAAAAGCATCTCCAACCGCTCCCGGGCGGTGAATTTTCCGGCCTCATGCTGCTTGTCGATGCGCTCCTGGCCGCCGCCTATCTCCGCTCGTTTTTCCAGGTCTGCAAGTCTGTTTCGTGCCCGTTCATGCCCCTCCAGGTTGTCGTCCTTCATGCCAAACCTCCTTTTTTTCAGATGGAGAAATCGTATCGATCCATTTAACTCTTCGAGATACAATACAATAGAACATAAGAATGTTATATTTTATCTGAAAAAAAAGTGGTTTGCAATTTATCGCTTAAATTTTTTTTGAATTTTTATTTTTTATTATTTAAGCAGCCCTTTTATGGTGGCGATCAAATCATCCGGATCTACCGGCTTTTCTAAAAATTTTTCCACCGGCAGGAAATCGCCATCGGATTCGACATTAAAACTAAATTTCGTCCTCTGGCCAACGGCTGTTACCATAATGATGGGAATCCGTTTATACTTTTCATGATTCTTAACAGATATGGCAAAATTGAAGCCGTCGCTGTTTTTATCCATCATCACGTCCAGAATAATTAAATCGATATGCTCCTCTTCCAATATCTCCTGGGCGACTTTTATGCTGGTGGCGCCCACAACGTCATAGCCGTTGTGTTCCAATACCATCTTCCGGGCTTCCAGTACATCCAGATCGTCATCTACATCTAATATCTTCTTTTTGTTCATAGATCCTCCCTTTTAAAATCGACATTTAAAAAGTGGGTAGAGCATGAGATGCATGGGTCATAAGCCCTGACCAGCATCTCCAAATAGAACTGGAGCTCTTTTTCTCCCAGGTGCATCAACTCCGGCACCATCTTCTCAAAATCCTTCTGAATATTGTTGTGATTAAGATTGGTGGGAATCACGCAATTGGCGGCCACGCAGATGCCGTCGTCGTTATAGGTGTAATCGTGAAAGAGAATGCCCCTGGGAACCTCCACCGCGCCAACGCCCCGACCTGACTCGACTTTGATCTCCGGATGTTCCAGTGTCAATTCCTGATCCAGCAGCCAGTTGATATGGTCGATGGCACGCAGCACGGCAAACACGCTCTCCACCACCTGGGCGGTGTTATTCATGAATGGGCTGTGATGGACACCGTTTAGCCCCAACATCTCGGCCACGGCCTTGACCGGCTCCGGCAGTTGTTTATAGTTGTTGTTGTACCGGGCCAATGCGCCCACCATGAAAGAATCGCGATTGAATTTACCATACTTGGCGGTGGACTGGGGAACCACAAATTCATTGACAACAGATTCGTATTGATCCACCGCAATCTTCCTGTCGATATCGGTGGTGGTGATAAGACCATCGTAAAAGGCATACTCTTTGGCGTAGGAGAGGGAGAGGTACTCCGTCTCCCGGGTAAAGTCAGGAAATCCACCGGCCACCGATTGAAAAATCTCAGCCACCTTTTTCAAATCATCGATACTCTCGGTTAGGCGTACTTTTAAATCTTCCAGCTCTTTTTTGCTGGGCAGCATGGAAAATCGCCCCACCTTCATGCGAATGGGATGGGTGGTGCGGCCGCCGATGAGGTCACACCACTCATTGGCCAGTCGATGCAATTTGGTGACCAGCAGCACGGCATCCTTGTGGGTGGCAATTAAGGGAAACACACTGTTGACCTTAAACAAATCGGGAAGCACCAGGTAACAGACATGCAGGATGTGGCTTTGCACGGTTTCGCCGTGAAGAATCAGTTCCCGCAGCACGCGGGTGGTCTCGGAGATTTCAATCCCCAATGCCGCTTCGGTGGCCTTCAGTGAGGCACAGGTATGACCGATGGAGCATATCCCGCAAATACGGGAGGTAATGGTGGCCAATTCGGTATATTCCCGGCCCACCACCATGGCCTCAAAAAATCGCGGCGCCTCCGGTACCTGCCACTCCACTTTCTCAATCTTGCCTTCTCTGGCATCCACTTCAATGTTTCCGTGGCCTTCGACCCTCGTTATATGATGAACATCGATGTTGATACTACCCATTTTTTACCTCCGGATTCACACCAAAAATATTGATCTTTCGTTTGATCTCTTCCAGCGTATAGTTATATTTCCTTAAAATCTCATGCATGGCATTCTTGTTGGGATTGTCGACGGTGCCCCTACAGGCTTCACAGGGCGAACCGTTGGAAGGACAGATGGCGCCGCAGCCCGCCCGGGCCAGCGGCCCCAGGCAGATAATGCCCTGGTCAAATAAACAGCCATTCTCCTTCAGCCTGCATTCCACGCACACCGGATAGTTAGGTATCCGGGGCATTTTCCCTAAGCTGATCTCCTTGACGATCCGAAGGAACTCCTCACGATTGATCGGACAACCGGGAATATGGAGATCCACCTTGACCACTTCGTCTACTCCTTTGGTGGGATAGGTATCCAGATGGGACATATTGTATCTGTCACCGTAGACACATTTCTTGACCTCATCCATGCTGTGCCAGTTGTTTTTCAAGCGATTAATACCGCCGGTCACCGCACATTGCCCCAAAGCCACTAACAACTTTGCCCTCTGGCGGATATCATTCAACCTCGCCTCATCGGCCTTTCTGGTAATCGAGCCCTCCACAAAGGCAATGTCATATTCCGGGGCCTGTCCCGTCAGGACCTCTCTGAATTCCACTACATCCACCAGTTCCACCAACTGGACTACATCTTCCTCGAGATTGGCAATTTGCAATTGACATCCCTCACAGCAGGCGAAATCAAAAAAGGCCACTCTTGGTTTGGATTTCATCAGATTGCCTCCTTTAAGTGTTTAATATCCTCGTAATAAAAAACCGGCCCATCCTGGCAGACATAGATATTGTCTATCTGGCAGTGACCGCACTTACCTACACCACATTTCATCCGACGCTCTAAGGAGACGATAATGTGTTGATCGGAAAATTCCATATCATGCAAATTCATAATGACATATTTGTACATAACCGGCGGTCCCACGATGATGGCATAGGTTTGCAGGGGGTTCACATTTTCCAGTTCCGGTAATAAGGTCGTTATAACGCCTACACATCCAGTCCACTCACCCGAGAGATCCTGATCCACGGTCTCGAGAAAAGTGATATCATCTCTCTCTTTCCAGGCCTCAATTTCATCCGCAAACAGCCGCTGGCCGGGATCTTTACAACCAAAAAGAATGGTAATTTCGTTATAATCGTTTCGGTGCTGAAAGGCATAGAGGATTGCCGACCTGGCCGGCACCAGGCCGATTCCGCCGGTGACAAACAACAGATTCTTTCCCTTCAGGTTGTTCATGGGAAAGGAGGTGCCGAAAGGTCCCCGAAGGCCCACCTGACCTCCTATTTCAAGGGAGTGAACGGCATTGGTAACGGAACCGACATTGCGGATGACCATCTCGAAACGGTTGCTATCCGAAGGGGGAGAAGAGATGGAAACCGGTGCCTCTCCGATACCGGGGATGGAAATTTCGGCAAATTGACCCGGCAGATGCCCCAGGGAACGATCGTTTAACTCAAATTCGAAGAAACTATCCAGCGAAGTCATCTTTTTCTTTTGGGTCAATGTGGCCACTTCTGGCAAATATATCGACGACTTTAGGATTTCTCCAGCGCATCCACAGTGTTCACACATATTCCTCTCCTTATTCATTCTCTTCCATATAATTAAGAACCTTCACCGGTCCACCGATGTCGGCGGTGCAGGCATCGGCACAGCGGCCACAGCCGACACAACCGAAATAGCGATACTTTTCCGGCAGATGCTTGCCCTTGCGAAACATCCTGTGTCGGAAACGGGCACTCCGATCCGACCTGAAGTTATGCCCGTCCGCTACTACGGCAAAATCTTCTAACATACAGCCATCCCAGACGCGAATTCGTCTTCCGTCCGCCAGGGAAAGATCTACCTCATCTCTGACGTCAAAACAGTAGCAGGTAGGGCAAACCAGCACACAGGAACCGCAGGAAAAACATTTTTCGCCAAAATGTTCCCAGACCGGATGGGCATAGTTTTTGGCCAGATATTCCGGGATCATTTCAACGGACAGGGGGATTTTCTGATCATCCTTTATTCGATTTTTGGCTTCATCGATTTCCTTATAAGAATAATCGCATTTTTCGGCATCGGCTCCCTGTAAGTATTCTTTTCCCTTCTCCGTAACCACCTCAACCGCATAGTCGTCTCCCATATCCACCAGCATCAAATCGGCCACCCGATAGTATTGATCCTTAACAACAGACCTGGAAAATCTGTATTTGAAATGTTTAGTGGGATAGAGGCCAATAAGCAGGGAATTTTCCCGCTTCCTCATGTAGTGTTCATCCCTCTCATCATCTGAAAAGGCTCGATCCATCATATAAATAGCCGCCAGGTCGTAATAATGAATGCCAACAATGGTAATCGGATCACATCGATTGACTGCCACATATGAATCCGCCTTTTGGGGAACAAATTTTAATAAGACCTCCTTTGGGAGTTGAAAATACTTTTTGGGCGGCAGTATGGTGACATCGTAGTCGAGGCAAAGTTGATCGGCGGAATCGAGATCAGCATACACATAGTGGGAACCCTTTTGAGTAACTCCCAACATTCGAGATTTCTTTTCCGAGATCTTCTGGCCAATAAAGGAATTAAAAGCATTTTTTGAAATTTTTAAAATCTCCATGGTGGATCTCCATAATAATATTTTGACCTAAATGTACTATCATCATACTCCAATTATAGTATCTTTATAATAAATAGTCAACTTTTTGATTAAAAAAAATTTTTTTTTACCTACTCCCCGACCGACAGGGCTTTAAATACCTTCCGTGCCTTTAAAAAGGGCAGATAAATCCATAGACGGGGCCCTGGTTTTACTGGCCAACGATACATAGGTCTGAGCAAGACAGGTTTTCCCGGCCCCCAGGGCAGTACTGATCAACCCAAGGGCCCCGGCATACTCTGCAGGAGGCATTTTTTTTATAATCAACTGCCAGATGGTCTCCTCCAATACATTGATGGCAGTGTGAACCTCATAGACATCAAAACCGGCCCTGAATCGCTCTGCGGCAACATCCTGAATATAGTCGGTCAGGGGGATCAGGTTTTTATCCTTGAGGCTTTGCAACACTAAACGATAGAGGTTGTGCAGCCGCAGCCGATTCTCCCCTGCACCGCTTTCCTGGTAATGTTTCAACTGGGCCCGCTCCAGAGCAGTGTTGGCCTCTGCGACTATCTGCTCTTCATTCTGTTCCAGTAACTCAACAAGCTTCATCCTAACTCCACTAAAACAGGCCATATTTTACCAAAATTTCAGAACATTGCAACAAAAAATTAAAAAAAGTCTCTTTAACCCGGCAAAAAGGGAAAAGATGGGGAATGGGATTTAAGGTGGAGGTGGGGATTGAATGGGGGGCAAGAATAGGTTATAATTTGGTATCCAAAATGAAAAAATTAATTTACTTGACTATAATTGTAATGATGCTGTTGTTTGTGGGCTGCGGCGGTGGTACTGCCGGAGATAAGGCCGAGCCTTCTCCGGAAAAGAAAAAAGAGGAAATTTCAGGGCAGGCGCTTGATGCAAAGATTGTGTTGCAGATCGATGAGGCAACGTTTTCTAATAAAAATCTCAAGATGTTCCTGAAGGTCCAGTACCCGGATATTGCCGATCAAAAGAATGCCGATCCTTTACTGTCCAGGATATTTGATATCTTTGTTGATCACCAGGTCATATTGTACCAGGCAGAGGCAGAACATATTTCCCTAAATGAGAATGAAAGAGATGAATATCTGCAAAAACTAAACATGCCAACCGAAAACATAAGTGACAACTTCATCAATGAGAGCATCAAAGTACAGAAATATTTGTATTTTGTGGCTTACGATAATATAAAAGTATCAGAGGCTGAAGTCAGACAATATTACCAGGACCACCTGGATGAATTCCGCAAGAAAGAAGAGTCGGAGGTATACCAGATCCTGGTCAAAAACCGGGAAAAGGCCATCGAGATTCGGGGGGCCTTGCTCAATTCACCGGGGAAATTTGAAGAAATGGCCCGGTCCGAATCCCTGTCACCGGAGGCCAAAAAAAATGGCCTCATGGGCTATTTTGAAAAGGGGATGTTACCCAAAGAGATGGAAGACGTGGTTTTCTCCCTCAGGATAAACGAGATCAGCCCCATCGTGGAATCGCCATACGGCTTTCACATATTCAAAGTCAAGCGAAAGAAAAGGGAACGATTGCTTTATTTTGAGAATGTCCAGGACGACATTAAAGACAAGCTGCTGTCGGAGAAGATCAGGGTGGCCCGCCAGGAACTTCTGGGCACCCTGAAGAAGCAGTTAAAGATCACCCTGATCCAACAAAATTTGTACTTTAAATATATCGACGAAAAAGGAGATGTCAAAGATGAAGATAAAGTTCAGTAAAATATTAATTCTATTTATGTTCACGACGGTTCTCTTCAGCATAAACTTTGCCGAAGTCTTCGAAGAGATCGTGGCGGTAGTGAATGACGAAATCATCGTCTATTCGGAATTGAGAAACGCTCAGGCCCAATGGATGATGCAATTAAGAGAAAAATATCAAGGCCAGGAACTGGAAACCGCCATCCAGAAAATGAAAAAAGACCTGCTGGATTCCATGATCGAAAGAAAGATCGTCATCTCAAAGGCCAAAGAAAAAAAATACGATCTGGAAAACGACCTTGAAATCATGTTGAAGGATATCAAAAAACAAAACAACCTCAATTCCGACGAGGAATTAAAAGCAGCTTTAAGAGCCGAAGGAATCGATTTCGATGATTACAAAGAACAGTTGAGGCTCAACAGAATGCAGCAGCGGTTCCTCTATGAAGAGGTGGGTGCCCAAATCGAAGTCGATAATTCTCAAATCATGGAATACTATAAAGAACATATCGATGAATTTACCAAACCCCTGGAGATGACGCTGCATTGCATTTACTTAGATCCTGCCAATTATCCGGATAACGAGGCGATTGAGGAAAAAAACACGGTGATCAATTCAGAATTAAGTGAGGCCGGCTTTCCGGAAACTGCCAAAAAATATTCCGAATTGGCTGGCGCCGAAAACAACACCTTCTTGGGAACATTCAAAAAAGGGGAACTGGACCCAAAGATCGAGGCGGAGGCCATAAAATTGCAGGAAGGCAAACACTCGTCCTGGATCGAAACCGACAGCGGCTGGTATCTTGTCCAGATGGCCAAACGCATCGAACCCAGCCTGATCGAATACAAGGAAGTAAGAGAAAACATACACAATAAAATTAGAGATCAAAAGTACCAACAGGCAGTAAACGAATTTATGGAGCAACTGAAAAAAGAGAGCTATATCAAAATATACAAAAGTGACCTATAGATGCAGAAATATCCCTCCACTGAAACGGGTCCTGTTATAACCCGAATAATTGAGAAAACGGATATCTATCCTTAGGGAGGCTGCCTGTATAAAATGCAGATGAACACCCACCCCCAGAAAGCTGAAATTGTTGTAGTCACTAAATTTAAAATCGAAGGTCCCAAACTCTGACCCCACTCCCAGCACGGCATAAGGCGAAATCATTCCAAACCTGGGGCGAAACTTAATCCCCCCAGAGAGCGCCTTAAAATCGGTATCGGATAATTTCCAGTACTCTACTTCCAGTTTAACCATAGGAAACAAAAAACCGCTGCCTCCGGAAATGCCGAAAAAGGCCTCGGAAGGGTTACTGATCTTCCCCCCGATCAAGCCCAGTTCAAATGAAAACAGGTTGCCGGTCATGCCGACACACACAATAGCCAGGATAAAAAATTTTTTTCTCATTTTACTCCCACCTTTTGAAACAACGGTCTCCCATAATAATCCATTTCAATGCCCTTGAGGGTGCCTTTGACATACAGTGAAATTTTTTTCTGATAAAGGGGCAGCAGGAAACCATCCTGAATAATTGTCTCAATAATTTTCGCTACTTGCTCCATTAATAGCTCTTCATTGTTTAAATTTCTAATCTCCTCCAATTCGTCCATCAACTTCAAATACTTTTCGTTAAACCTGGAAAAGGTCATCTCCTTAATGATACGACTGATTTTAGCTTCCAGGGGAGTTCGACGGCGAAACACCTTTTCCAGGAGAAGATACTTGATGGTACCATCACGGACAAAACCAAGCAACTGATTATCACCGATATAAATCCTCTGGATAGAGACACCCTTTCGCTGTAAAAAATCGTTAAAACTCTCTTCCATGTCCTTCAAGGAGGAGAGAATATACAGATTGATCTTCGAATATCGCAAAATCGATCTCATCCGTCGGGAAGGAATCGTTTTGATATTGATGGAAACCGGAGATTCCTCCTCCGAGGTGAGTGAACTCAATCCCGGTAATTTCAGGAAATCATAATACTGTTTTAACAATGAATACAGTGCAATCCTCGTATTCTGACCCACCTCTTCACCGGGGAAAATGATGTAGACATTTTGATAAATGCCGGCATTCAGTTCCTGATATTGATAATCCCCAAAGCCGCCGGGATTACTCAGGAATACATCAGGGTACTGGTGATCGTAAAATAACACTTTCACCGAATCGAGATAGGTCCTGCCTCCCGGATAAAAGGGGTTGGCCGATAAAACAACATATTCGTTCTTCACCCACTCGGCAGGATAAAAAATACCGGTAAACGAGTGGCTCTCCCCACCCAACAGGACCAGTTCCGGTACGGTTAACAGATTGACAATATCGGGCCGATCGTACAACAATTCGATGTATATGGTATCATTCTGCGATCGAACATTCTTGATGATACTTCGCAGCTCTTTGGCGGACAGGAAATTTTGATTGAGAAATGATTGCAAGGAATTCCTGACACCTTCACTATCGATGGGATCTCCTTTCGAAGTACTCAAATGGGGATTTAGCTGGAGGCTCAGCCTTTTCTGACTTCTGTCATACTGATACTCTTTGAAGATGTTGGACCAGGCCTGCCCGTTTTTTTTAAGATAAAAGAAATTCTCATATATCAAGGAATAAAAAATCATATTGGAATAATTAGAAGGGGTAAAGGAAAAGGAGGCCGGCTCGTTTAATCGGATCGTTATATTACCGCCGTAATGGGGCTTGATCGCGAATATGACGGCGACTGAAATGAGACCGATCAATAGCTTTTTAAAACCAGTCATTTCAGTGCCCTCCCTCAATTGCCGAATCGGACGCAGCGGCTTCATCCTCACCTTTTTTCCAGAATTGAAGCCTGTACTCGTCGCCATATTTTTGCCGTCTCTTAACGTATACCCATAACCCCTCTTCCTGCTTCCAGATACCGGAATAAATAAAAACAACGGCTCCGCTGATATTCTCCTCATAAACCAACCTTCTGGCACCGTTTTCGATCTTATAAAAAAACAGCTTATCCCGATCTCCGGTATCAACGTAATCACTGACCGCCAGCCATTGATCCCGCAAGGAAGCCAACGCAAAACCCCTCTTTTCCAGGTCGATGGAAAAGGACTCGAAATCGGCCGTGTAAAATTTATAATGATAATCCTTATCCACAATATGAATAGAGCTTAGAATATCATCGTCTGAAGAAAAATCGACGGCATAAAAGGGATCGACCTTTTTCTCATAACGTCTGCCCTCGACGACCCCGGCGTTACCGAAGGGGGCCAGAAAAACTTTGTCCTGGAAATAATTTTTCCCCATTTCATAAGATGCGCCGATCAGGTAATAAATACCATTTAACTGTACCATATCAAACGGCGTAAAAGGGATACTTGCCAATTCCCGCCACTGGTTGTTCTTAAGGGAGAACAGCCTGGCCCGTGGGGAAAAATTACTGCCCACTGCCAGATAATAGCTACTATTGAAGTCGAAAACCAGGAGTCTCCCCTCCGGCTGTTGGGCAGGATAATAGGGGCGTCCCCACTCCAGGTTCAGGGATAGGAGTTTTTGAAGCCTGTTTTGTTCCAGACCATAGATGTCAACCTTTTCCGGATAGTAAAAATAAAACCGGTATTCTCCAGATGGAGCCTTAGAACCCTGTAAATCCAACAAATCCTGATCCGCCTCTATTTCAACCGTTCTTGAAAATCCCACTCCCTCGAAGCCGTATACAGCGGTATTCAAAATCTCTTTTTCGCCGCTGTCGATCCATTCTTCTGCATATTTAATACTGACAATTTTATCGAGAAGGGTGGAAAAAATAACCGTGCCCACGCCGATTTTCCCCCGATTTCGGATTATTTTGACGTAGATGGGGTAATGGATGTGACGGCCGACATTCTGGTTAAAAACCCCCCGGCCATTGGAAAAATTAATCATCAAATCGACGAACCGGATCTGGGTCTGGCCTTCCAACTTTGATAAAAGGAGTTGATAAAATCTCAATGCAGACTGATCGGAGAGTTCGGAAAAATTTTCAAATTTAATGATGGCGGCGTTCTTACGGTGTTGGTTGGCTAACAAATCAACGATATTTTGGGCCGCTTTTCCGGCCAACAGATCCAACCCCTGGCCACAAATATAAGTTCCATTGAACCACCCCAAAAGCAAAATAAAAAAAAAAGAAGTCAATTTCCTATTCATAATAAACTTCACTTTCATTTGAAATGGAGTTTTAAATTTAAATTAATTCTTACTTCATCTCTGCCTTTAGGAATGATTAAGCGAATGGGAATTGTAGCAGCCTGTTCACCGGCATCAAGATGGATCTGATGTACCCTCTCACCCGCCGATACTCCGGGGGGAGCCTTATCCTCATCCGTTAATTCAATGATCGGTCCGCTCTCGGTTTCTGCCGCCTCCCTCTCATCCTCCAACTCATCTACCAATGAGACATCAGGGATTTCTATGTCTTCATCCACTTTTCCCAGGAAGCTGCCATCGTCGAGATCAAAAATATCTTCCTCCTGACCCGAAACGGCCGCCTCTTCCTCTTCGTCGATAAAAGGCTTACTCAATTCAAAAATCTCTTCTTTTTCGGTGTCTTCATTCAGCTTGCGCTGCATGGGCATGGTTCGATATTGGTCCAAATCCTCCTCTGCCGGAGACGAAGCCGTGATTTCCTCCTTGGAAAACATGACGGTTTTATCTTTCTGGAAAATCGACAGTTTATTCTTTAAGGAGATAATGACCATTTTCATGATGGTATGAAGACTTTCGACGATGCTTTCACCGGTGGTGGCAACGGTGGGGAAAAACGTTCTATTTTCTGAATTTAAATCTTTGTTCAACTCATCAACGGGGAGGATCTCCTTTAAATCCCGCTTATTAAACTGCATGACAATGGGAACTTCTGAAATAGCAATATTGTTCTTGTGCAAGTTGATTTCTAAATTTTTCCAACTTTCGATATTCTCCTTTCGAATGGTCACCTGGGAATCGGCCACAAATACCACGCCGTCTGCCCCTTGCAGCACCAACTTCCTGGTGGTGTCGTAGGAGACCTGACCGGGCACGGTATAGAGCTGGATTTTGAGAGAGTAATCTCCCAATTTCCCGATCTCGATGGGCAGGAAATCAAAAAAGAGGGTCCGGTCTCCATCGGTGTCGAGGGTAATCAATTTACCCTTGTTACGCACCTGTTTGCTGGAGTATATATACCGCAGGCAGGTCGTCTTACCGCTTAAGGCAGGCCCATAATATACGATTTTTATGGTAATCTCTTTGTTGTTATAATTTACAAAAGCCATTCTTAAAAGGGATCCCCTTCACTGTCGTCATAGGGAAATTCATTGATATCCTGAACCGGTGGGAATTGGCCCTCCGCAGGACTTTTAGACTCTACGCGCCCCCCGGGACCTGACCCGCCGTAAGACCCCTGGCCGCCGCCTTCAGGGTAAGAGGGCCCTTTATCGGCTTTCTCAAGTAACACCAGGTTTTCCACTTCGATTTCGGTACTCTTTCTGTTGTTGCCATTTTGATCCTGCCACTTTCGGGTTTTAAGCTTGCCCTCTACCAGCACCATCGCACCCTTGTGAATATTTCTCTCGGTCTTCTGGGCCAGCGGTCCCCAGGCCACGATGTTATGCCACTCGGTCATATCCCGCCACTGGTTATTTTTATCCATATAGCCTTCATTCGTTGCTATGCTGAACTTGGCCACATCCCTCTCAATACTGGGGATATGGGTGATTTCGGGATCCCGTCCGACCCTGCCGACTAAAATGACTCGATTTAGACTTCTGACATGACTCATTTTTCAATCCGATACTTCCTTGATCTTCTGCTGGGCCAGCGAGGCCTCTTCGGATAGAGGAAACCGTGAAATCAACGCCTTTAACACGGTCACCCCCTCCGATTGCTTGCCCATCTCAATCAATGCAAAGCCCTGCTTTAAGGTAGCCGCAGGAACTTTATCGCCTTCGCCATATTTTTCGATCAGCTCGGCAAACGTATTGACCGCCTCCTGATACATCCGCTGGGCATAGTAACATTCACCAATCCAGTAAAGGGAATTGTCTGCCAGACCATTCTGGGGATAGAGGTCGATAAACTGCCGAAATCCCTTGATGGCGAGTTCATAGTTCTTCTTGAGATAATCCGAATAGGCAGTAAAATAGATACTCTCCGGAGACTGGGTCATGGTATTCTGATTGTCTTCCCCTTCGGCAGGAACGGTTTCCGTCACCGCCGCTGTCGATAGGGTCAGCAGACGATCGTTCAGCGCCGATATTTTGTTTTTTAATTCATTAATCTCTTCTTTTATAAACTGAAGACTTAAAGAAACATTCTCCCGACTTTGATTGAAATCTGCCTGACTTTCCGCAACGGCGCTGACCTTATTCTCGATGATACCGACTTTCTTCTGCAAACCCGCCAATTCAGCGGAAACGGATGCCACTTTTTCCCCAAGATTCTGTACCAGTACGGTCAATTTCTGTATCTCATCCAGGATCAATTTGGTATCTTTCTTTACCGGGTAGACGGGTAAGGCAAAGAGAAAGCCGATCAATACAAATATGACGATGCTTCTTTTCATCTGGATACTTTATCTCAAATAAAAAACACTATTTTTTGACAATGATAAACTCGGCTCTCCTGTTCTGAAAATGGGAGTCTTCATCGGCGGCATTGGGGATTAACGGCCTGTTCTTACCATAGGAGACAATATTCATTCTTTCCGCCGGTACGCCCAGGGAGACCAGATATTTTTGGGCAGCCGAGGACCTATTTTCACCCAGGGCGATATTGTATTCCACCGTACCCCTTTCATCACAGTGCCCCTCAACCTTTATCTCCACGCTGGGATGTTTCAACAACCAGTCGGCATTGCGGTGTAAAGTCGATTTCATATCGTCCCTGATATCGTGCTTATCGAAATCAAAATTGATCTTTCTAAGATGACCCTCTTTGTTGATTTCTTCCAGACTCATGCGCTCAAAAATTTCCTCTTCCGTAAATACCGGCTTTTCGACCTTAGGGGTCACTTCTTCTACCTTCTCCACTTCAGGTTCCTGGGTGACGGGCTCGGTTTTAACCCCTTTTTTACAGGAACCGAAGAACATGACTAAGGCGACACTCATAAACATGACAATCAATACTTTTCTCATTATTCCTCCTAACATTTTGCAACTTTATTTATAATATACAAAACACGATTTGTCAAATCTATCTGACCTTTTTCTGCCAATTTGGCATCTTATTTTCACCCCTGGAGGTGATCGGCCGCAAATTCCGGCCGTCATAGTCCACCAGGTACAACTGGTAGGTGCCGCCCCGGTTGGATGAAAACACCAGGTGGCGGCCATCCGGCGACCAGGCGGGGTTTTCATTCCGGCCCACTTTTTCGGTGATTTTACCATAGGTATTGTTTCTTAGATTATAAATATATATGTCAAACCGCCCCTCGATGCGGGAAACATAGGCAATGCGCGTCCCGTCCGGCGACCAGGCAGGAGAATCGTGATAACTGCCCTCAAACGTAATCCGGCGCACATTGGTGCCCTCTGCGTCCATGATGTAGATCTGGGGGGAGCCGCTGCGCTGCGACGTAAAGGCAATTTCCCGGCCGTTGGGACTCCAGCAAGGGGTGGTATCGATCACCCGGTTAAATGTCAACCGTTTAACCTTACCGGTTTTCATATCCTTGATATATATCTCGGCATTGCCATCCTTAGTGGAGGTAAATACCACTTTATCCCCTTCGGGAGACCAATCGGCGTCATAATTGGCCCGCACGGTTGACACCGGATCGGTTTTCCCGGTATATAAATAAAAGATATACAGATCGGGATTGTTCTTTCGATAGGAGGTGTAAAGAATTTTTTCATTATCGATACTCCAGGAAGGCAGTATATCGATATAATCATTGTAAGTAATCCTGGTCGGTCTCCGGCCGTCATAATCCATAATATAGATCTCACTGTTACCGTCCCGTTCGGAAACGAAAACGATCTTCGAGGTAAATATCGGCCTTTCGCCAAAATACTTCATCATTTCGTCCGCCGCCCGGTGGGCCATTAAACGGCGAAGCTCCTTCTTGCCGCCAAAATTCCTGCCAAAGATGAATTTTTCACTCTTCACTTCGTACACTTTGAAGGTGAGAATGATCCTCTCCTCCGCCGATATCTCCAGTTCACAGGAGATCAAAATATTGGCCTGGATCGACTGCCAATCTTTAAATACGATATGGTGGGAATCAAATTTTCCAATATAACCGTAGTGTTCCCTGGGCACCAGTTTAAATACCCGGGAAAACTCCAGGTCGCTCCACAGGGTCTCATAGACCTCGTCTCGGGTCTCATTGTCCATCACCGAATCGGCGCTAAACTGGATCTGGGGCAGCGCCACCGGCACCATGGGCATCCCCTCCTTGATGCCTATCCAGACTTCCTGTTGGGGAAGCACATAAACCGCTGTCATTAAAAATAAAATACATCCTATTTTTAAAAGCTTCATTATTTCTCCCATTCAAATTTAAAGTGAACGACCAGGTACCGGGAGGGGAAATCGGCCGGAAGGGGCGGAAAGGGGGCAGCATTTCCCACCGCCCGCAAAGAAGATAGATCGAGTGATTCGATACCGCTTCGTTTTTCCAGTTTTAAATCCCGGACACTGCCGTTCCTGAAAACCTTAAAGTAGACCACCGTCACAAATTTGCCCCTTAAACCGGGGGATACCAGCGAACTATACCAGGCAGAGGAGATTTTCCCCTTTAACGTATCGATGTAATAAGCATAGGGGAAATACCCACCGGGGCCGTCGCCAAAACCACTGCCGGTGCCGGTGCCGGCCGAGATACCGGTACTCAGGCTGCCGGAGCGGCTGGTACTTACCGGCGAGGATGTCTGGCCGCTTTTGTCAGCCTTTGGCGTGCTCTTACGGGTCACCGTTATCAGCGGCTCGGCCTCTTTCTTTTTCCGGCTCTCCTTATCCGGATACCTCATTTTGGACTTTACTTCTTTCTGAACCGTCAGATCCTTGAGGCTTCCGGCCGGCGCCTCCACCAGTTGGGCATCCCCCTTCTCGGTGGTTTCTGTACTTTCGCCCTTCTGCATCTGAGGCGCCGATGTCTTGCCGCCCTCACCGCCCGGGCCGCCGGTGCTGCCGGGAAACTGGACCAGGTCCACATAATAGACCGTGTCGCTGCTGAAGTTTACGGTGGGTACAACCAACACCAGGGCAAAGAGGGAGACGTGCAGGACTATAGAAAGAACCAGGGCGAATTTAAACTTAAACTTCATTTCTTTTTCTTCTCTTTCTGATCCACGATCATCCCCACCTGTTCGACGCCGGCCTTCTTGATTATATCCATCACGGCAATGATATAACCATAGGTAACATCCTTATCCGCCTTGAGAAAAACGATCTTTTTATCGCGGTTAAAGAAATAACTCTTCAACCTCGACTCCAGCAAGTATAAATTGGTATTTTGATCCTCCATGTAGATATAGCGGTCTTTGGTGATAGTCAGCACCAGCCCGCCGGCACTGGGATTGGAACGGGTCTCCGCCGACGGTAAATTAACATTGATGCCGGTATGCATCATGGGCGCCGTTACCATGAAGATAATCAAGAGTACCAGCATCACATCCACCAGCGGTGTCACATTGATCTCCGACAAATTGGATCTTAACCGGGTATTGTTACTGTTGGCCTGCATTATCGCAACTTCTCGCTCACATTTAAAAATTCCAACTGAAACTCTTCCATATAAGAGATGAGCACCTTCAATTTGTTCAGCAGCAAATTGTAGAAAATCACCGCCGGGATGGCCGCGAACAGTCCCAGGGCCGTGGCAATCAATGCCTCGGCAATCCCCGGGGCCACGGTGGCCAGGTTGGCGTTCATCTGGATACCGATCTCATGAAAGGCACCCATGATCCCCCACACGGTTCCGAACAGACCGATAAAGGGGGTCACGGTGGCGGTGGTGGCCAGGAAGCCATTCAACCGTTCCAATCGGGTGATCTCCGTGGTAGAAGCTTTCATCAACGAGCGCTGGATGCTGTCGGTATTCAATTTTTCCGGGTTGGTATTTGGCCCCCTTTGCAGCGATAACTCCCGGTAACCGTTTTTAAATATGTTAGCCAGGGGGTTATTCTGGAACAGGGCGGCAAACTTGTTGATGTCCGCAAAATTTTTGGTCTTGCGAAAATAGTCGGCAAACCGGCTCGAGTTTTTCCGGGCATTTCCGTATTCCACTAACTTAAAAATGATAATGGCCCAGGACACGATGGAGAAGACCAGCAGCAGAAGAAGGACAAATTTGACTACCGGCGACGCCTGGGCAATCAGGCTGAGATAGTTGGTGGAACTTCCTGTATTCTGAGGCAACATGGCAAATACGACATTATTCATGCTAAGAATTTACCACAAACCCATGATTATTTCAACATCCCCCCCATCCCTAACACACCCCCACCAAAATTCAGCACTTCCCCCCCCCTCCCCCAAAAATCAAATCCAACATGAAGATACTGTAGGGGGCGCAGATCTGCGCCCCCTACCGTTTAATCAGGGTTGT
>CBFDCR010000076.1:0-23081 GCA_965603365.1 uncultured bacterium | reverse complement strand
CCAGCCTGGGTTAAGATTGTCCTTAATGTGGAACCCTTTATTCTTCTATGATTAGGCATGGTTAGAGGGGTTTTACTGCCATCTGGATTGTGCTTTACATGGCAATGTGATTGCCTTCTCTAACAATTTCAAAACCTATTTTTTTTAGTATCTTTATTACTTTAGTTTTGGAGATGTCTTTTGGAAATTTCAATTTAAATAACTGCCTCAGATATAAAGACTTCACTGGGTTTATCTTCTCCCAGGACTTCAAGGCCGAAAGTGTCTATGTGAAATCGTATGGCAGATTTGACATCCGCGAATGCTTCCTCGAAAGTATCCCCTTCTCCTACCACAATACCCTTTAGGCCAATCGGATAAGCCACAAACCCATCGTCGTGTTTTTCCACCACAATCTTGATGTTCTCCATATTTCCTCCAGGGTAAAAATATATAACAATTTTCACTAATTTTCAATCACCGATCTATCCAAAATAAATAATTTCCCCCCTTTCAATGCCCCTCCCTTAAACTTTTGTTTATATAGGATTGGGGAAATTATCAACCCAGGGTAAGTATGAAGAAATTTTGGCCCGTTCCTAAACAGCCAATTCTGGCGACCCACCACAGGGTAACCGAACAATCATGTGGTTATAATAGGGAATAGGGACTGGAGGGACTGGGGACGCAAAAACGTAAAAACTTTGCTGGTCTTTTACTATAGTTGGCGGAATACGAGGAGAGTTTGAAGGTATACCGGGATTTAAAGGGGGTGGTGGACACCTCCTATGAAGAGGGTCTGGAAGAGGGAGTGATGATCGGTGAAGAGAGGGGATTTAAAAAAGGTGAAAAGAATAAGGCCCTGGAAATGGCCCGGATGATGAAAAACGAGGGAGAATCCGTCGACAAGATCGCTCGCTATACCGGCCTGCTTAAAAAAGACATCGAAGAATTGTAGGAGGGATGGAGGATTGAGCTCTTTCACGACTGTCCTCAAATCCTTCCGGTGCCTGGAAGGTTCTCTTTACGTCTCATATTGGGTGACAAGGGGTCGATATCGGAGCTCGAGGTGTCGCGATAGGAGCTCGAAGGGGTGATTCAGGGGCAAAAAGGGTCGATTTCGATCCCCCCGGGGGGTGGTAGGGGAACCCTACCCTATCTGCTTGAAGGGTTTGGGCTTATGATCGGGTTTAGTTGAAGACTGAGGTGAGGTCGAGCTTGAGGTTATCGAGGAGATCGATGGTTACGGTGTCTTCGTCAGAGTAGATGGAGGCCCGGCTGTAGCGGTTATCCTTTTCCAACCGGTAACGCATGACGATCTAGCTGCACTACGGTGGTGATGTCCTCATCCGCTTCATCCCCTTCGGGTAAGCGCACGTCAACAGTAAGCAGCTTGCTCGGTAATGGGGGTGATTTCTGGTTGGATGATCTGTTGTTGACAATACCTTAAAGAGTACTTATAATAGTATTCTAAAAAACTTTTATGGACCTTTTGGAGGGCAAAAATGATGCATGTGACGGCCAATGAATTGAAAAAAAAGGGGGTATCTCTCCTGGATGACATTATCGAGGAACAGGGAGAGGCCATTATAACCGTGAGGGGAAAGCATAAATATGTGGTCATTGATATGGATACATACAATCGATTTCGGGAATTTGAGTTAGAAGCCGCGCTGACTGAAACGAAGCGGGACATTGCCGAAGGCCGGGGGATCGAGGAGAGCGTAGAAGATCATATCCGGCGGATTCAGAATGAAATATAAGATCATATTCACGCCCGCTTACAATAAACGGGCAGCCAGGTTTGTCAAAAAACATCCTGAACTGATCGGCCAATATGAAAAGGCACTAAAACTCCTGGAGTTAAATCCCTTTCACCCTTCCCTGCGGCTTCACAGGCTGTCGGGAAAATTACAGGAACTCTATTCCGTTTCCATTAACATAAGCTATCGGATCACCATGGAATTTTTTATCTCTGAAAAGACCATCATTCCCGTCCATATCGGCACCCACGACGAGGTCTACAAAAGTTCCCTTTAAAAATTTGAGAGCGGAAAGGGGACAGCCCAAAATCTACCTCTTATGCCTCCTTATTTAGAGGTTTTTACTTCAATTTGATATACCGCTCTCCCATGGGGTAGGCCGGGTCCTGGGGGGATTCGTAGCGGTAGAGGCGGACATAGTGTTTACCTTCATCGGGGTCCAGTTCGGTCTCTACGTAGGTGCAGTAGTCGTGATCGTTGATCCAGGTGCCGGAGTTGGCGTAAATGTAGTCGCACTCCGGATCCAAAAGAGAATCGTTTAGGCGGTCGTCCTGTCTGTTGTACCCCTGCATGGTGTACTTATGGGTGTGGCCGAAGACGACGATCTTTGCCCTGTCCGTCTCGAAATAGTGTCGGTTGGCCACCCCGTGTAGGTGGAAGAGTTCGTTCATCATGCCCTGCAGGGCACTGACCCCGTTGGGCCGGCGCCGCTCCCAGCGCCGCCACAGGTCGGCATAGGCATCGGCCACCTCCACCACCAGCGGCGAATCGTGCACGCAGTCGAGCCCGTTCATGGCAATGGGGGTATCCAGTTCCAGCTCCATACCCTTGGCAATGGCCTCATAGAGCTCCTTCATGCCGGTCAGGTAAAACTGGCTGATGTCTTTAAAAAAGTCGAAGATGAAGGCCAGCAGGGCATCGATGATATCGATGTGTCCGCCTTTGGCGGCGTTCTTATCCGCTGCCGCCCGGGAGATATAAAAACCCATGGGCAGGCGGCCGCCCATGCCCGGGTTGGGGCCGCAAAAGAGGGTATACTGGCTGCCGTGCTCGGCGGCCAGGCCGTCGGCCTCGTATACTCCGACATTATCCTGCCCGACAAATCGGATGCCCGGAAAGTTCGCCTCCATAAATGGCCGGGACAGCAGCATGTCGTGGTTGCCGGGGACATAGTAGAGGTCGATGTCCACCCCGGCAGAGGCGATGGTGCGCAAATTGGCGATGACCCTCTCATTCTGGGGGGTGTTATTGACGATGGCATCGTAAGTGGTGGGGTCAAAGGCCACCGGACAGACCCACTGGTCAAGCAGGTCTCCTAAGATGATCAACTCGTCGTAATCCCCGGCATGGGCGATGAGGTAATCCAAAAAATTTGCCAGCATGGTAATCCTATTCGCCTTGCCGTCATTGCCGTCATCCCGCAGCCAGCCGTAGACATTGGGATATTGAGGCGGATGGCACGTCAGGCTCCGCTCATCCCCCATATGCAAATCACTGATAAAAACCCGCCTGGTTTTTTTACTCCCTGTACTCATTGCTTTACCTCCTTAATCAAAATTAAAAACTCGATCGTTAAAACCAACGCGCTGCCGCTATTTTATATGAAAATGACGACCAACGCTATAACAAATCGTCCAAAAACTATAACATTTCGTTCAAAATTGGAAAATGAACGGTGCTTTAAATGGACTGGCCATATTTAGAAGACTACAAAATCTAAAAAATTATCCCACATCATTCCTGTCCGATAAATCGTTGAAATTGCTGATCAAGGCGTTGCGGATACCGTTATCTAAAAAATAATACCGGGCACTCCTGGCAATCTCTTTGCAGAGAAAAACAGGGAGAGGGGGGGATTTGGGTTTTAGGGGTGGAAGCGGCGGATGTGTCTGGAGAGTTAGAACGGTTTTTGGACTGTTCCCTTTCCGTTTCTAAATTTCATCCAACCCTCCAATCTCCCTTTGTGACGGCAAAAAAGGGATTCAAAGATTGGGTTTATTCTATTGATTAATGGGTAAATATCCTCTATAATGTGAGTATGGAGATAGAACGATTCTCTTGTCCCCGGCTTGAGCGAAAAGGAGGAATGTATTATGGCAAACGTAAATTCTGAGCTTCAAGGTAAGATTTTGACATTTTATTTCTATTGGTGGCGGTGCATAAACGAAGAGAACGAAGAAAAATTCCATCTCCACCCCCCCAATGAATACCTTCAGGACCCCACATTTTTCAACACCCTTAACAAGGAATGGCATAAAGGGGAATTGCTCGATATGGTGGACGCGAAAGTAGATATTGCCTTACCCGTGTTTTGGGGAAATCCTCACTTCATAGATAGCTGGTCTATCCCCGGACTTACAGCCATGAAGCAAGCGCTAGAAGAACTGGCTCAAAACAATGTTGCCGTCCCCAAAGTGGGAATGTTTTTTGATACCACATGCCTGAATTTGATGGAAAACAATCAAGCTACGCTGGATTATATTATAGATAATAATAATCCGATGCCCCCGCCAATAAATTTAAGTATTCCTGAGGATAGGGATAAATTTTACGGTGTATTTCGATCATTTTTTCTGGAAGTGGGCATTAATTGGCCGCATCTTGCCAGGGTCGGCGGACGTCCATTGGTGTTGATATGGTCGCCCCATTCACCTTTCATCGTACAACATTCCTACAGCCCCGATACTTTCTTAGAAGTCGAAAATAGATTCAATGCAGAATTTGGTGTAAAACCTTATATTTGCCTGGAGTATTACTGGATAAGGCCGGAAAATGCAAATTGGGACTCAATGTATAGATTGCCTGAAATGTATCCTATTTTTGGATGGAACGGGGGAACGAATCCCAACGCCGTCTATTTTGGCGACCTCATTTCGGTAATTCCCGGGTATGATGACGGCAAAATAGTCGTTGACCGGGAAAATGGCAATCTCTATCGAAACGCCTGGGAGGCAATCATCGATTCGGGTCAACCAAAACCGATTCTCTTAGAGACCTGGAATGAATTTTTTGAAGGATCTTGCCTATGCAACACCCAGGAATTCGGCAGGCAATACATTGACCTGTCGGCCCATTTTGTGAGAAAGCTCCGGGCACCTGATTGGGGCGTGGCCTATTCTCATGATATCCCCACATTGATGAAGGCAGGAGCCGAAGCCACGGCCACCGTAACCATAACCAATGTCGGCAAAAGAGATATTGTCGAGCCGGTCTTAAGAGTGGTCGATGATCCCGGAAATTTCTGTCAGGGAGTAGGTGAATTCCCTTTACCTGGCGGTCGTTTTGAGTTTGAGCAAGAGAGAACTGTGACCATAAATCTAAAGGCACCATCCCAGGCCGGCTCCTTTCCCTTAACGCTTCAAGTTTTTAGAAAATACAAGACCCTTTCTACTTTGGGGACCGGAACAGTGGTCAACACACCGGCATTATATCTACCTGTCGGCCAACCCCTCTCGGTCAATATACGGGTAACCAACCTTGTTGTAATCATCCCCCAACCCCGCCCAATAATTAAGCCCGGAATAATCAGTGAAATACGTACACTCGAGGAGCACAAAACACTGAAGTAAAAGTTTGAACAAGTTAAAAGCGTAAGATAAAACACAGGGACAGGCCAACATTGGATAACCTCCTAACATTCACCCCGGACAGGGAATAGGCACCGGGCATCAGTTAAGAGGCGGGAGACGGGAGGGAATATCGGCATGGCGCAAGACCAGGGGGATGTAGAAAATAGATTGTGGCGCCCCCCCGCAGAGAGGGGCGGCAGATTTAGATCCCGGTTCGGAGCAGCTAAATCTCTGTTCCGAACAGCTTCACCGCAGTTCCGAACAGCTTCACCGCAGTTCCGAGCAGCTCCACCGCAGTTCCGAGCAGCTAAATCGCGCCCCTGGGAGAGGCTTTTGCCCTATATCGGTAAAAATGACCTGAACCTGAACTTGAACCTGAACCCTATTCCTGTTATTTCCCCAACTTCCCCTTCAACTCCCCAAGATAACGGATCGCCACCTCTAAATTGGGGTTCTGAATCTTTCGGAATACCTCCACCGTCCGCTCCACCAGCCTGACCGCCCCTTCGATCTTCCCGGCCCCTTCCAGTATGTGGGCCACATTAAAACAGGTAATCGCCTCGCCTGAAATATCGCCGATCTGCCGGAAAATGTTTAGCGCCTGCACCAGGTATTCCAGGGCTTTATCGTTATCCCCACGTGCCCTATAAATCTGGCCGATATTGTTCAGAGTGGTGCCTTCGCCCCTCTTATGGAGAACGATTTTTGGACTGTCCCTTTTTTTGCTCCCTTTTCCAGGCAGAAGCGTTTCAGTTGATCCCGCACTGCCGACAGGCTAAACTCCTTGCCCTCCTCGTTGTAGATGAAGGGCACCAGGTCGGGCCCGGCCGCCTCCAGCCGCTGGATCAATTTGCGGGCCAGGGTGGTCTTGCCGATCCCCCCCTGGCCCTTGAGCAGGGCCTCGGCAAAGGGGGCGGCCCCCGGTGTTTAAGTCTTTGGGGGAGGAGATCATGACCAGGATCTTGAGGGGGCCGCTGCCGGGGGCCCGGTGTTCCGGCTCTCTCTTTAACGGGTTCTTGCTGATAAAGAGCCGGTCCAGGTCGCAGAGCCTGTCCTGGTTTTCGGCCACTGGGTCTGCGGCCAGGGCCCAGGGCAGGTTGAGGATGTCGGCATCGGGGTGGCAGAGGTTGACATGAAAGAAGTCGCCGCTGCCGTGCAGCGCCTCCAGCACCCGGACCAGGGCCTTGTTTTTGGCCGCCACCTGGGACAACCGTTCGGCGATATCCGCCAGTACTTCCAGGTTCAGGCTGCCCCCCTGCTCCAGGAAGTCGACGACCTTCGCAAAGGCGGCCTTGAGGCCCGCCCCCTGCCTGGACGGAATCTTGAGCTCGATCTTCTCGAAGATCACGGCCCCGCTCCCCTGTTTCTCCTGTCTGCTCATCATCGTTTGCCTATTTCTAAAGTAGGGGACGCAGATCTGCGTCCCCTACACCACCATAACAAAAATCCCCAAAAAAATCAAGCCACCCCAGACAGTGGAATAGTGGAGTAATGGAATAATGGAATGTTGGAATGATGGGGAAGAGTGGGGGATGTAGAAAATAGATGGTGGTGGGGCGCCCAGAGAGGGGCGGCATTTTTATCTGATCCCTGATTTTGGCCTTACCATATAATATGGGGATAGAACTTTTTAATTATCTCGTCTTTTGTAATAATAGGGATGTTTCTTAATCGGGCGGTTGCTACAATCGTCCTGTCTGCTGGATCTCGATGGTCCCAGTCTAAAGAAATATTTTCTACCCAGATATCTTCATTAACCGGAATAATTTCTATTCCTCTGAGTTGTTTTAACCGCCAAACATATTCGTTAATGTCTATTGGAATATCAATAATACCTTTTCTTATTTTAATTCCGATTTCCCAAACGGAAATCGATGATATCGCCCCTCCATTTATTGGGATTTTATTACATGCCCTGGCTGCGGCGATAGACAATTTATCGGGGTCCAGCGTCCACCACAATAATGCACATGTGTCCAGTAAGATCATCAGCAGAGTGCTTGCCATTCAGTGGTTTCGGGGGCCATGACATCTCCGTTGTATTTGATCTTACCCCGGATATCGGCGAAAATTTCATCGACCTGCTTTGACTTTGAGAATGGTGAAATTTTCAAAACAGGAATTTTCTGGTGGGTTACAATAATCTCTTCACCGGTCTCCTCCACCTTCTGGAAATATTCATGAATCTTTTGTTTTAATGTACCTTTAGATACGGTAATCATTGTTTTACCTCAATTTTAACTTCACATGTAATATATTCTCAAATCCTCCTTTTGTCAAGTGGAAGGATGGAAGCGGCGGATGTGTCCGGAGAGTTGTTTGGTGGCATGGGAACGATTTTTGGACTGTCCCTTTTTTTGCCCCCATCTGTACCGGTGCCGAATATCGTCTTCCTGCCACCACTCTTGAATAAATCGCATGATCAGTACGGCCCTGTCGCACGAATTCTGCACCGCCCCTTTCGAGTATTTTGACGAGTTTTTTACTGGATAAAGAGGGAAATTTACCTTTAGGCATAGGCCGGAACCTCGTGAACCTCAAACGGCCTCAGCATCAACTTCTTCCCGGTTTCCCGATGCCATTCGGGTTCCGTATCCTGTAAAAATTCGATCAACTCTTCTGTGGAGATTGGCGCCACACATGTGTCCGGGTGTTCCCGGATATCCTGTAGATAAAGTTCTATGGCCTCCCATAGGTTCTTTTCCACATCGGCCAGATCCACCCCCCTGGCACAGACATTAAGTTCGAGACATATGGCCACATACTCAAGCTTGCTCTTTCTCACAATTACCGTATATTTTTTCTCCATAGTTGTTGCTCCTAAAACACGACACTTCAAATTATACCCATTTTACAACTTTTTTCAACTCCCCACCCCACCAACCAAAAAAGGGCCAGGCAAATTTTAGATCCTCCGGCCCACGAATTGATCGGTCTCCAGCCCCGACTTCTCCATGGTGGTGTTTTCAAACAGGATGCCCCGGGCTTCGGGTTTAAGCGGCGCAAAGGGCTGCTGCCAGTCCACCACCTCGACGGGCCGGCCCAGGTAGAGGTGGGGGATGAGCCACTGCAGGGGAACGCCCCGGGCCCGGGCCGTCCTGTTTCTCCTGTCTGCTCATCATCGTTTCCCTATTTCTAAAGTAGGGGACGCAGATCTGCGTCCCCTACACCAACATATCAAAAATTCCCTCAAAAAGCAAGCCACCCCAGACAGTGGAATAATGGAATGATGGAATGGTGGAATAAAAGAGCAATGGGTGTTTCTTTTTTGTGAAATAAGTACTATAATTATTAGAGGTTATTGGAGGCCTGATCAAAATGAAGGATGTTGAAAAAATCAAAGAACTGCTGGGGGAACATAAGAAGATCTTGTCTGAAAATTTCAAAGTCAAAGAGATCGGCCTGTTCGGTTCTTATGTGAGGGGAGACCAGCGGGCAGCCAGTGATCTGGATCTATTGGTGGAATTTGAGGAGACCATCAGCCTGCTCAAATTTGTCGCCTTAGAAAGATATCTCAGCGAATTACTGGGGGTAAAAGTTGACCTGGTCATGAAGAGCGCATTAAGACCCAGAATCGGCCAGAGAATCCTTAACGAGGTCGTCTACCTATCAAGCCCAGTATAGAGCAAATAGTAGAGACGATTGATTAAAACAATAGGGAGAAGAGCGCAAGGTTGGGGGATGTAGAAAATAGATTGTGGTGGGGCGCCCAGAGAGAGGCGGCAGATCCAGATGGTAGGGGACGCAGATCTGCGTCCCCTACAGGCACCCATTTACGATTGCCCCTTGCCTAAATGCCTGATGCCTGCTGCCTTTTTTTGACCTGAACCTGAACCTGAACCCTCTTAATGACTATGGAAGCGGCGGATGTGTTTGGAGAGTTGTTTTGGGGAATGGGGGTCGTGGGGGGGGCGGCCGTAGTGGAGGCGGGTGTAGAGGCGGAGGATGGTGTGGATTTCGGCGGCCCGGTTGGGCAGGGCGGCTTTGGCCCGGCGTTCCAGGTCGAGGGGGCCTTGCCAGGGGGGGATCTGCAGGCCTGAACGCCGCAGTTTCCGGCAAAATTGGAGGTAGGCTTTACTCACCGGGTCGGCGGCCCTGACCTGCATCTTCAAAAAATAGGAAATCGTGCCATACAACACAGCCGACACCAGGAGCGTCAGCAGCAAGAGTCCCAGGATGCCGGTGGGAAAGATGCCCAAATTCTGCAAAAAGTCCCGCTGGCTGAATTGGTCGTAGCTGATGATCCACAGGTTCCAGTGGTTGTCGATGGTGTCCCAGTAGTAGCGCAGGTTTTGCAGCAGTGATTTCCAGAACCCCCGTTTCAAGGCCCGCTGGATGGCCTCGGACCGGTCGGCCTCCCCGGAAGCATCCAGGCCGGAGAGGGAGCGGCTCATGCCGATGCCGTATTCCAGCCGTTCGGGGGACACGACCGCGGTGGGGTCGATGCGGGTCCAGCCCTGCCCCGGCAGCCAGACCTCACACCAGGCATGGGCATCGGCCTGCCGCACCACCAGGTAGTCGCCCACCGGGTTGTATTCACCCCCCTGGTAGCCCACGATCACCCGGGCCGGTACCCCGGCCAGACGCATCATGAAGGCAAAGGCCGAGGCATAGTGTTCGCAAAATCCCCGCCGTTTGTTAAACAGGAAATCGGCCACCGGATCACGCCAGTTCAGGGTACCCGGTTCGGTGGTGTAGCGGAATCCCTCTTGCCTGAAATAGTCCAGCATGGCCCGGACAGTTCCCCCGGCCGAGGGGTTGTCGCCTTTCAGGGTCTGGGCCAGTCTTAATAGACGGGCATTGATCTTGCGGGGACGCTGGAGACACCATTTTTGCCGGACCGGGTGCAGCTCCGTTTCCGGCGGCAGGGTGAGCTGGGATTCCACCCGGTAGCGGAGGTGATTTTTGATGGGTCTGGGGGCCCGGAATATGTGCCCCGGCAGGCCTTTGGACCAGCCGGGAAAGACGACCGGCTTATCCAGGGCAAACAGCCACCTCTGGTCGTGGGGCGCCAGGGTAATTTCCTGGCGGATGGTAGGCCCCGGCACCGGCTCGGAGCGGGCCGGGCGGTTCGGGAACTTGCCCTGGAACCAGTAGAGGCCGTCGGTAAACCACAACACCAGGCCCCGGAAATAGCGATCCCTTTGGGCGGGTATATTGTGGTCGGGGAAGTGAACCCGGAAGGCGACGGCGTCGGAGGCGGCCACCCGGGCGATGCGGCCGGGCCAGATGAATTCGGAAAAGCCGGAATAGCCGAAGGGACCGCCGCCGGGCATCAGGTTCAGGAAGGCGCCGGGGGTGCGGGGAAAGAAGAGAAACAGCACCACCACGAAGGGCAGGCTCAGCAGCACCGATTTCAGGGAAAATTTAATGAAGGTGAAAGCCCCGGCCGCTTCGCCTCCGGGATGGTGCAGCCGCAGCAGCGCGGCGGTCAGCAGGCTGACGGCTGCGAAGGTGAAGAGAAGATCGGGGATGGTCTGGTCGTACAGGAATATGACCAGCAGGGTAAAATAGCAGAGTAACACCACCAGGGTGAAGTCGCGGCCGGATTTGAGTTCCAGCAGTTTCAGGCCGATGAGCATCACCAGCGCGGTGATGCCGGGGTCCCGGCCCAGGAAGTTGCCGAAGGTCAGCAGCACGGCGGTGCAGGCGGCCAGGGTTAAGAGCAGGCGAACCGTGCGGGAGGGCAGCGGTCTGTTTAGTACCATCAGGCGGTAGCGCCAGAGGGCAATGAGGAGGGCAAAGGCCGGTGCCCAGATGGGGATGTTGAATACATGGCGCATGAAGGTAACCAGGAGTCCCGCCGTCAACCAGCCCAGTGCACCCGCCGACACCGCCACCGGCGGCAAAACAATCCCCTTAGCCCTCTTCACTCGACCCCCCGACCCCTAAATTAAACAGTGCCAGCGCCCGCAAACTCTTCAACGTATGCCGGGAACCGGAATCCGGCTGAATCAGGCTGCCCGGTAACCTTAAGCCGAATTCGCAACCCTGCTGATCCGCCTCCAGCACCCAGCGGGTCAACTGGGAGAGGCGGGCTTCTGTGCCCACTCCCCCCAGGCCGGACCAGTCGAACCATAACTGCTGGCTGCCGCCGCCGGAAAACTCCTTCACGCTCAAGGGCCGCCCCCGGGCCACCGCCTTCCAGTGGATGTGCCGCTGGGATTCGCCGGGGCGGTAGGGGCGCAGCCCGGAAAAATCGTCGCCGCCGCTGAAATGGTAGCCGGCCGTATTGTCTTCGCCGGTGATATCCGCTTCCGGCAGGGGCCAGGGTCTTAAACCCGCGGGCCGGGGAAAGACCACGTATTCCTTCTCCACCGGCAGCCGGCGCCGCACCTGGAAAAGGCCGAAGGGGAAGGCCGTTACCATCGTAATACCGCTGAGTGAAAAAACACCCCGCCGCGGGGCTGTTAGGATTATGTCCACGGCGGCGGCGGACAGGGGGGCGACATTGAGGGGCGCGGACAAACGGTACTCTGCGGCCTTGTTTTCGGCTGCCAGGTACACCGCCAGCCGTTTGCCGGAAGAGCGGTTGTGGATTTCCAGGGAAAAGGTAATATCGCCGCCGGCAAAGGCGGTCTGGGGCTGGATAGCGGCGATGTGAAGCCCCCTTAAGTTGCTGCGGGTATAGAGCAGGGCCACCACCGTCAGGCCAAGGATGAGAAAGGAGAGGATATAGGCCATGTTGTTGCTGTAGTTCATGGCGGCCAGCAGCATGGCTAAGAGGGTGGGAAACAGGAGAAACCCGGCAGAGGTGGGGCGGACACGCATTGAATCTTAATTTTTCGGGCCCAGGGGGACCGACCGGATCAATTGGCGGCTGGCCCGGTATTCGCTGCCCTTGACCTTGCTGCCTTCGGGGTCGAGCCGGTGCTCCAGCACACTGCCGGCCACCCTCTGGATATCTTCGGGCAGTATCATGTCCCGGTCTTCGCAATAGGCCCAGGCCCGGGCCGCTTCCAGCAGGGCCATGCCGGCCCTGGGGGAGAGCCCCAGGTATTGATCGGGGCTGCTGCGGCTCTGGGCCAGTATATCCTGGATGTAGTCCAGTATGGCCTCGGAGGCATATATCCCCTGGACCGCGGCCTGCATCTCCTGCAGACGGGAGACCGGGATCGCGGCAGCCAACTCCTTCAATATCTCCTGGCGGTTCCTGCCCACGAGCAGTTCCCGCTCCGCCTGGTAGTCCGGGTAACCCAGGTGGATGCGCATCAGGAAGCGGTCCAACTGCGATTCCGGCAGCGGGAAGGTGCCCACATGATAGCGCTGGTTCTGGGTGGCGATGACAAAGAATGGTTGGGGAAGAGGATGGGTGACACCGTCCACCGAGACCTGGCCCTCCTCCATGGCCTCCAGCAGGGCACTCTGGGTGCGGGGGGTGGCCCGGTTCAACTCGTCGGCCAACACCATCTGGCCAAACAGGGGGCCGGGGTGGAATTGAAACACCTTCTTGTCGTTGTTGAAGATCGACACCCCCACCACGTCGGCGGGCAGGATGTCGCTGGTGAACTGGATGCGGGAAAAGTCGAGCCCCAGGATTTTGGCAATGGCCCGGGCCAGGGTGGTCTTGCCCATGCCGGGAATGTCTTCGATGAGCAGATGCCCCTTAGCCAGGATGCAGGTAATGACCAGGCGGATCTCGGCAGTCTTGCCCAGGATGATGCGGCCGATTCCCGCCACGATATTTTCGATCTCTTTTTTCATAGTGTATTAACAACTCCTTTGCGGAGAGGACAGATTTCTAAATCATAAACAGGGTTAAAAATAATACCGCAAAAGTGGCATACTGTCAAATCTCAGATCTTTGCCGGGACTGTTAAAACGGTTTAACTGCCCGGGCTGTCGAGTTTAACTTTGCCCCTAAAAACACGGTGGACGTAAATACTGTAGGCGATCACGATGGGCATGCCCACCAGGGCGATGATGGTCATGACCTTCAGGCTCAGAGGACCGGAAGAGGCGTTGTAAATCGTCAGGTGATAGGCCGGATTGTTACTGGCCCGCACCAGGTAGGGAAACTGAATCGCGGCAATGATGCCCCACAGCCCCACATGGATCAAGGAGGAAGACAGAAAAACGGCCGCGTCTTTGCCCCTGGTGAGGAAATATTTCATCAGGCCCCAGCCCAGCAGGACAATCAACACGAACAGCCAGCCCACGATCCGTTCAGCCAACCCCTCGACGGACAGGATGGCCAGCAGGATATTCAGCAGGAACACCACCATGAAGGCCAGCCACAACCGGGAGGTGACCCAACGCGCCCGGCCCTGCACTTCGGCCTCGGTTTTTAAGGCCCCGTAGGTGCTGCCCTGCAGCAGGATGGCACACAGGCTTAAGAGTCCGGCGGCTAAGGGGAAGGGCCGCAGCAGGGTGAAGAAATTCCCGCTGAAATCGAGGTGGCTGTTTAAGGGGATACCCTGGATGATGTTGCCCAGGGCCACGCCGTACAGAAACGAAGGCAGCAGGCTGCCCACCACGAAGGTTGCGCTCCACAGCTTCCGGTTTTGCCGGTCAAAGCTCCAGAACTCTAAGGATACGGCCCGGAAAATCAGGGCAAACAAGACCAGCATCAGGGCCAGGTAAAAGCCGCTGAAGACAGTGGCATAGACGGACGGAAACGCGGCAAAGAGGGAAGTCCCGGCGGCGATGAGCCACACCTCGTTGCCGTCCCACACCGGGCCCACGGCGTTAAACAGCACCCTCTTCTCCTCCTCCTTTTTGGCCAGCACAGGCGTCAATATGCCGATCCCCAGGTCAAACCCGTCCAGCACGGCATAACCCAGCAGCAGGAAAACGATCAACAAAAACCAGATGGTCTGCAAAAGTTCCATGGTCGGCCTCCTTTAATATCCCTGGGGGGCCAGTGGCTCCGGCCCCTTTTTGACGATTTTGAAGAGTATTTTCAAAAATACCACCAACAGGAGCGCATAGATCAGGGCGAAGAGAATCAGCGAGAACAGGATCTGGCCGGCGGGCACCACCTTCGATACCGCATCCGCGGTCCTCAGTACCCTGTACACCGCCCAGGGCTGCCGGCCCACCTCGGCGGCGATCCAGCCGACCTCCATGGCCACCAACGCCAACGGCGCCAGTATGATCAGGCCCCATAAATACCGGCGAAATCCCCACACCTTTTTTCGCCACAAAAGAAGAATACCCAGCCAGGAGAAGGCGATAAAGAGCATACCCAGGCCGATCATGGTGTGATAGGAGGCGTAGGAGATTAAAACCGGCGGATGTTCATCGGCGGGGAACTCGTTTAAGCCCTTTATCTCCGCCTCCCAGTCCCAGTAGACCAGGAAACTCAACAATTTGGGGATGCCGATCTCCAGGTAGGTCTGCCTGTTCTTTTGATCCGGGATGCCGAACATAGCCAGGGGAACCCCCTTTTTCGTTTCCCATAAAGCCTCAAAGGCCGCCATCTTCTCCGGCTGGGTCTTAGCCACCTGCACCGAGTGGTGGTGACCCTGGATCAACTGCAGCACCGAGGTGAGGGCAAAAATGACCAGGGAAATAGCCAGCAGTTTTTTGGCATACTCGGTGAAGCGGTCTTTTAATAGATACCAGGCGGCAATGGCGGCCGCCGCCAGTGCGCCGGTCAGCCACGAACCGATGACGGTGTGGAAAAAGCGGATCAAGGTGGAGTGGTTGAGGGCTGCCTGGAAAAAATCGGTCAGCACCGCCTTGCCTTCCACCATCTTGAATCCCGCCGGTGTTTGCATCCAGGAGTTGGCGATGATGATCCACAGCCCCGACAGATGCGCCCCGATAAACACCAGCAGCGAAGACAACCAGTACACCTTTTCGGACACCTTCCGGCGGCCAAAGACTAAGATGCCCAGGAACACGGATTCCAGGAAAAAGGCGAAGATACCCTCGGCAGCCAGCGGCGCGCCGAATACGTCCCCCACCAACCGTGAGTATTCTGCCCAATTGTTGCCGAAGGCAAACTCCATGACAATGCCGGTGGCGGTGCCCAGCACGAACACCAGTCCCACTATTTTTACCAGCAGGGCGGAGAGCTTTTTGTAGAGATCTTCCCGGGTCTTCAAGTACCAGCTTTCTAAGATTAAAATGATTAACGTCAACCCCAACGTCAGGGGGGGGAAGATGAAGTGAAACCCCACCGTAAAGGCAAATTGGATTCGGGCCAATAGTACTGCGTCCATGTGCACCTCCTCTCACAAAACTGAAATGTAATCAGTCTCATCTGCCCGGTAATCCTACCATGATTTGGGCCAAAAGGCAAAGGTTTGTTCAGAAGGGGGGGACAATTGAATATTGGCGGTTCTTAAAGCGCGCCAATTTTACGTCTGTGAATGATTTCAGGCTATCCGACACCTCGGTAAAGCGAAATCCCACATGTTCGGGCTTGTGGGCATCGGAGCCTAAGGTCAGGGGGATGCCCCGGTCGAGGATGGCCGGGATAATGTCCAGGGAGGGGAATATCTCGCCGATGGATTTGCGCAGCCCCGAGGTGTTGGCTTCCACACACATGCCCTGTTGGTGCACGGCCTCCAGCACCCGCTCGATGTCGTCGCCGTTGGTCTCCAGTACCGGTATATCGTTTCGTTTGATCAAGTCCAGGTGGCCCACCACATCGAAAAGCCCGCTGCGGATACCCGAAACCATGGCCTGGAAGTATTCATGGTAAATCTGCCGGATGGTCTTGTGGGGGAAATGGTAACCGAAGACCCACTGTCCCTCCGGCCAGTGGGCCACATAATGGATGGACATAATCACCATATCGAAGGGATAGCGGCCGAGCCAGTCGGCCAGGTAATCTTCGTAGCCTTTAATGTATTCGGCCTCGATGCCGGTCAAAATAGTGATTCCCGGGTATTTTGTCCGGGCGGCTTCGATATCGCGGAAATAGATGTCGATCTCCTCCATCAACATGCGGTTATAGGTATATCGCTCTTCGGGCATGGGCATGTGATCGGTAAAGCACATCTCCTCGATCCCTCTACCAATGGCCGCTTCCACATACTCCTCCACCGTACCGCTGGCATGACGACACAAAAAAGTATGCACATGATAATCCCGCATAGTAGCTTAACTTACCACACCCCCACCCCCCTTGTCAAACAGATCGAACTCCACCGGTTTGCAAAGCCGATCAAAGACTTTAAAGCAGTTGTAAATTAGTCGTATATGGCAATGGAGGTTAACATGGATACGGCGATTCGAGTATCGGACAAACTGATCAAGAAAGCCCGGAGCTAACCTTTCATTTAATCAAGGACATTTTAAACGGTGAAAAGACGGGACAGTCTGAAAGTGTCGTTCCTCTCTTAAAAAGAGAGGGGACTAATAGCATAAGCTTAAAGGATTGGTCATTAAAAGCCTTTACATTAGCGGGTATATCTTATACAATATAGGGCGGTGGTCACATGAAAGTATCCATACCCAGAGACGAACTTGAACGCATCATGAAACAATTCGAGTGCACCGAGGCCCAGGCGGCCAGGGCCTATCTGAATGCCCAGACAGAGTCTAAAACCGCTTTCGAGGAAGAACTGGTCAAACAGTTGGGAGATAAAAAAGAGATCGACGAATGGCAGATGCCGGTCCACTCCCCCCGGGAAATCAAGGAGCACTTAGATCGCTACGTGATTGGCCAGGAGGAGTATAAGAAGAGGCTCTCCATCGCCGCCGCCTTCCATTTTGCCATCCTCCGCTACTTAGCCGAACAACAAGAAGATGTCGGCGTCAAACGCTTCCGCAAGAAAAATACCATCATTGCCGGACCATCGGGAAGCGGTAAAACCTACTGTGCCGAAATATTGGGCGACCTGCTGGAGGTGCCCACCCTGATCGTCGATGCCACCGATTATACCGAAGCCGGATACGTGGGCAAGAGTGCCGACGACATGGTGCGGGAATTAATCGATATGGCGCCGGGGGTGACCCGGCCGGAAAAGGCCGAATTCATCCACCGCTACGGCGGCATTATCTTTATCGACGAAATCGACAAAAAGGCCAAAGACGGCAAGCTCATCGGCCACGACATCTCCCGTGAGGGTTTTCAACGGGCGGTGTTGAAATTGACCGAACGCAAATATGTCTCCATCGACAGCCCCTATTCACCGGCCTCCCAGTTCCAGGAAGTCATGAACCGCCAGCGCCGGGTGCCGGACCGGAAACAAAAAAACATGATCAGTACCGAAAAAATCCTCTTTATCGTGGGCGGTTCCTTTCAGCGTCCCCAGGACGACCTGGAAAAAATCGTCCGGGACCGCCTCAAACACCAGGGGAATAGGATTCGGGAAGACGGCAGCTTCGTGGTGACGGGCTTTGGCGAAGACGAAGAGGAGGAGCGGGCCAAAGCCCTAAAGAACTACTACAAAGAGGCCGATGCCGAAGACTACATCCGCTTCGGTCTCATCCCGGAACTGGTGGGCCGAATCCCCATCCGCAGCCATGTCAATCTCTTATCCAGGAACGACCTGGTACGCATCATGCGGGATACCGAAGACTCCATTATCAATCAATATACGGCGGAGTTCAAAGCCTTTGATATCGACCTGTCCATCAGCGACGATGCCATCGAATATGTGGCCTCTATAGGGGAAAACAAAAAAACCGGTGCCCGGGCCCTGGTGAGTGTCTGGGAGAATATTTTAACGGATTTTCAATTTGAACTGCCGGGATCCAATTTCAAAGAGCTGGTGGTGAACGAAGCAATGTGCCGGGCCCCTAAGGATGCCCTGCTGAAGATGTTGAAACGCTCCCCCTTCGTGGATTTTGCCGAGAATTTCAAAAAGGAATTCGGTATCCAGTTGGCCTTTGACCGGGATGCGGAGGCATTCGTCGAACAATACGCCGTACAAAAAGAGCTGCAAATATCGGACGCATTGAAAAAATTGCTGCACAAGGTATCTTCGCTGAACTACATGGATATCAAGGGAGAGTACAAAATCAGCCAAAAAATGCTGGAGGACAACAAATTCTTCGACAACCTGTTCACCCGCTGGTATAAAAAGGTCCACAAAAATTTGAAAAAAAACCGGGTTGAAAAAGAGAACGAAAAGCCGGGAGCCCAGCCATGAGCCGGGTCAAGCTTATAAAAATAGCCCTGTTAATCACCGCCTTGCTGCTGTTTCCCTACTGCCGGAAAACCCCGTCAAACAACGGCAATAACGGGGAACCGGGGGATAACAACGACAACGGCGGTTCCGGCAATACCTATTATGTCGCCACCACCGGCAGCGACCAGAACTCCGGCAGCCGGGAACAGCCCTGGGCCACACCGGCCTACGCCTCCCGCCAGTTGTCGCCCGGGGATACCCTGATCATCCTGGGGGGACGCTACATCCTGGAAGAGTACGACGCCGATATCCTGATGCCTGTGGACGGCACGGCCGACAACCGGATCACCATCAAAGGGGAAGAGAGCAACCGGCCGGTATTGGCGGGCCGGGCCAATTTAAATCACGCCCTCAGCCTCTCCAGTTACCTGACCGTCGAGAATATCGAATTTACCGCCGACAACGGCGCCTGGTTCCGGGAGGCCCTCTCCCAGGTAGACCGGCCCATTGCCGGGGTGGAACTCAAGGATCTGTACATCCACCACCTCGACGAATTCGGCATCGACATCGCCGACATCAACCACCTGACCATCTCCGACTGTGTGATTACCTACACCGGCTTCGGCAGCATCGGCGGGCCGGCTGCCCAGGACGGCGGCTGGCAAAACGTGGTCATCGACGGCTGCGAATTGTCCTACAACGGCCATTACTATCAAGGCGGGCCGGGACCCGGGCCCTATGACCGGCCCGACGGCTTCGGCATCGAACCCTCGGACGGCCCCATCGAGATCAAGGATACCACTGCCCGGCACAACCGGGGCGACGGCCTCGACTCCAAGGCGGCCAACACCTACATCCACCACTGTATTATAGCCAACAACCGCTGCGACGGCATCAAGTTGTGGGCCGGGGGCAGTAAAATTGAGAACTGCCTGATCTACGGCACCGGCGACGGCGAGGGCGGTGCCAGTCCCTGGGCCGGCCTGGTGATCGACGGCAGCCGCAGCGGCGATCATTTCGACATCGTCAATGTCACCATCCACGACAATCCTTCCCGCCGGGCCTACCCCATGTACATCGGCTACGACCAACTGGCGGATATCACCGTGACCATGAAAAACTGCATCGTGGCCAATGGCTACGGCCCGGCCTATTTCGGTCCCCGCGTCACCGTCACCATTACTTACAACCTGTTTCACCGGCCCGGCGACACCATCCAGGTGGAGGCCAACGGCCGGGAATACGCCGCCGCCGATATCCACAGCGGCCTCTTAGGCCCCGGCAACCAGGTCGGCAACCCCCAATTTATCCAGCCCGCCTGGTCCACCGACGGCAACTACCGCCTCCAGAACACCTCCCCCGCCATCGATGCCGCCACCCCCAACGGCGCCCCCCCCGACGACCTGGACCACAACCCCCGCCCCATAGGCCCCGCCCCCGACACCGGCGCTTACGAAAAACAATAATCCTCCCCCCAAAAATCGAATCAAACAAACCGCGCCTCCCGGAGAGGCTTTTGAGATATTGATCTATTTCTAAGAATTAAACTCACCCCTTGATCCCCTCTCTTAAGAAGAGAGGGGGCTATAACTCCCCTTCTCTTTTAAGAGAAGGGGTTGGGGGATGAGTGACGCAATTGCCCGACCCCTTTTTTGCCTCCCTCCAACTCTTACCAGGGGATTAAACCGCTTATTTTTAACCAGCGATTCTTTTCTTCCAATTGGTTGCCAAAGGGAAAAATTCCTCGATCAGGGCGCTGGTTTTACGATCCTTGCTCTTATACATGGGGGGAATTATCCTTGAAAAAATGCAAGGTTTTGGGTGGGTCAACTTAAGTGAGTAAACACGGGTCCATTTTACTAAGCGCTATCGGTAGACCTTAATTAATGAAAAAATAAAAGAAAAATTAACAAAATGATTAGAAAACCTCCAATAATTAGAAGTGCATTACGAAAATAGGGTTCCTTTGGAGGAGGTGGCCTGAATTTCTCAAGATAATCCTGAACGACTATATGTGGTGATATGTCCAATTTTTCTTCGGAACGCATCCAAACTGGAATCTTCTGATTAAACAGAAAAAAACCGATTTTATCATTGGGAGAGATGCCGAGATCGACGACTTCATCTTCTGTATTTCCCTCTACACGCCTTTCTTTCCCATTACTTATGTAATCCAAAACCCAATGAATTCGATTTCCTTTCCTGGTCCAATTTAGGGCTATTGCTTCGCCACTGTCAGATCGTAAATGGCTGTACCCCCCTAACCTCCTCCGTTTTGTGTTATCCGAAATGAAATAATCCTGTTTGGTAATCCATTTCTGACGCCCAAGACGTTTGTAAACTGCCGAATATAATTCTTCAATAATTTCTCCCATAGATAGCCCTTTGCAATCGATTAAATATTCAGTATCTCTTATAGCTTCCGGAACTGAAATATCTTCAATTTTTAATACAATCAAGTGAAAATCACTTCGATCCTGGGCTTGCTGACGTGCAACATCAATCTCCTCGTTTACCCAATATGAGTCATTGGCTGTTTTTGACAGTAATAGGACAAAAATTTGGCAACCTGTAATAGCGCTCTTTAGTGTTCTCTTAATATATTCATGATCAGAAGATCTTTCCATCTGTTCAATGTCGATCCATGCTTTTTTATGTGCTCCTTGAATTTTTTCAACAAATTCTTTAGCAAGCATAATATTTTTACTGCTGTAACTGATAAATACACTAGCTGAAAGTGCTTCAGGCATTGAGGAATCCGATGGAGCCTCATCTTCAGCGAGATCCTCTTTGTACCGATGAACCTTAATACCCGTCTTTTCATAAATAGATTCTAACCATTCTTTGATTTCCTCGGGGTTATTCTCCGAAATTTCCCTGAATTCATGTATAAATTTCCGATTTTCTATAACCCTCTTTTTTGCTTTATCGATTTCTGAATTAGTTGCATGACTTTTCTCAACCCATATACCGGAATAATTATTTATACGGATATAGATCACCTCATCTCCACGCTTGATTAATGGATCTATTCCTATGTCAGAATCGTAATCAAAAGCGTATTTCCTATGCGGGTTGTCTTCCAAATACATTTCATAGAAGAATTTACATACGTCCTCATCTATGACCCATTTTACATCTGAGACAGTTCCAGTCTCATGGGAAAAATAAGCATTAATACCTGGCATTTTCAACTCCTTTAATAGAAATTAATTATGTGGGGAGCTATTAATCTCCTATTTAATCTCCTATAATCCTAAAACTTTTCCCCGCCATAGTCTCTATATTAATTATATTGAGAAGCTGCCTCTCTTCAATTCAGCCGAGATAAGTACGATTTGGCTAATTGGTTTAATTCTTTATCTCCAATTAAGTTGGCAAGCTCGAATAACTCATTGCACTGATAGAGAGCTTTAACTCTTTGACCCGTTCTTAAGAGCCACTTTAGCTCTAAATTTACAAAAGAGGTATTAAGACGAATATCTTCATATATCCAGAGAAAAGAAAAACCAACCATAAATCCGGGAGTTATAATTATGATCAGGATTTCAAAAAGAGGCAATTGCTCGATTCTAATTATTCCGGTAAATGTCAAAATTGGAAGTATGAATACATACACTCCGCTTAGAAGACTTAGGATGTTTCTAAATTCTTTTTTTAAGGCAATTGGAATTTGTATGATCAACTTTTTTATATTTATGCGATTCAATGACCATTCAATTCGAGTCGATACAATAATAATAACTATAAAAAATACAGGAGCAATTGCAAATAGATATCCAATATGTGGGATTGGTTTAACAGGAAAGTTAAAAACTAAAAATAAAAAAAACAGAATAGGAGAAGTGATTGCGACCGATATAGCTAGAAGAATCAAAAGATAGGGGATACTAAAAAAGTAGAGGAAAACCAACTTTCCTGCGACGTTCATACTGGGATGAAGCATAAATTTTCTAAAGAAATTTTTCATGCGCCTATAATAGATGTATGGTGCAGATCCAAACGCCACAATATATAATGCAATCAATACAATTTCTTTATATTTAGAAAGGGATTGCGTTCGGATAATCGCAAAGGAGGCCAAAAGAGCAGATATAGGAGCTAAGACGGCAACCAAAAAAATATCATAGAAGTATCTTTTATTCTTCTTCTTTATTCCCCTAATGATTTGCAGGGATTTTTTTGGATTATTTTTTTGTTTTTCGAGTTCTTTAAATTCTTTCTCTAATTGTAAGTCATTTAACATAATTCCTCCTTTTTCTCTCAACTTCCTTTCCGCTAATTTAGTTTATTTACCATTACGAAAAAGGAAAGTTAAGAATTATACAATTATTTCCTTGTAGTCTGTCTTTCCAAGCTGATCGTCCATCAACAGCAGAAATTGATGAGTGTGATGTGAAATCTGTTTTGCGAGCTTTCCTAATCCACCGATCGTAAACAATCGGCATAGAGATCGTGCAAAACGTTCGCAATGTGCAGTCAGATCCTTATTTATTCGTTCACGGATTGAGCCAATCTTTATTGGGTTTGGGATTTCATCGCTCCAGTTAGGATCATCTTTGCAAAACTCCATTCTGAGTTTATCCCATTCATCCTCAGGTGGAGAGCCAGGATCAGGCTCTCCCAACACAATATTTAAGTTGAAATATCTTGTGCCCTGCCCGAAGTCAGAGAGTATTTGAATGATAGTGTAATCTACAAGATTAAAACCTATTAAATTTGTGGTGGGAGTTAGAAAT
>CBFDCR010000075.1:0-24240 GCA_965603365.1 uncultured bacterium | reverse complement strand
CGGAGCAACTGGAGTGGATCATCGACGACATCGCCGAGGTGCTGGCTTCGGTGGATGTGGAGATCATATTGAAGCAATTTTACCAGGAGGGCAAGGGGGAAGATCCCATTGTTCACTTCTATGAAACGTTTTTGAGTGAATACGACCCGCAGATCCGGGAGAAGCGGGGGGTGTATTACACGCCGGAGCCGGTGGTCTCCTTTATTGTCCGTTCGCTGCACCGTATCTTAAAAGAGCATTTTGGCAAGCCGGACGGTTTAGCGGACATCCACATCAAGATCCTGGACCCGGCGGCCGGGACGTTGACCTTTATCACCGAGGCCGCCAAACTGGCCTTAAACGAGTACCTAAATAAATACGGCGAAGGCGTAAAGGAAGGGTTTATCCGCAGTCACCTGCTGCAAAATCTGTATGCCTTCGAGTTGATGATGGCGCCTTATGCGGTGGGCCATCTGAAGATGTCCTATATACTGGAAGAGATGAAATTCCGGTTGCCGAAGGAAGAGCGTTTTCAGCTCTACCTGACCAATACCCTGGAGATGCAGGATATCGAGCAGACCGATTTTCCGTTCTACTCTACCTTATCGGACGAATCCCGGCTGGCGGGAAAGGTCAAGAAGCAGACCCCCATCCTGGTCATCTTAGGCAACCCCCCCTATTCGGGAATATCCGTAAATATAGGACCATGGATTACGGACCAGATTGAATCATACAAATATGTGGACGGTAAACACTTTGGAGAACGTAAACATTGGCTCCAGGACGATTACGTCAAGTTTATCCGCTTTGCCCAGTGGAAAATCGATCAAAACGGCGAAGGGGTACTGGGCTTTATCACCAACCACAGTTACCTGGACAATCCCACCTTCCGGGGCATGCGGCAGTCGTTGATGAAGAGTTTTGATGAAATCTACCTCCTGGACTTGCACGGCAATACTCTTAAAAAGGAGAAATGCCCGGACGGGTCCAAAGACGGAAACGTTTTTGACATCCGCCAGGGAGTGGCCATTGCCCTGATGATCAAAAAGAAGCCTGGTGAAGGAGGGAGCGATTGTAATGTGTTTCATTCAGAGATTTGGGGGTTAAGGGGCAATAAATATGACTGGCTGTCAAAGTATGAAATCGATTCGGTTGACTGGAAGCAAATAAATCCCACGAGTCCCTACTATTTCTTTATCCCAAGAGAGGAGAAAAATAGAGAAATCTATGAACAATATTGGAAGGTCACCGATATTTTCCCCGTAAATGTATCTGGCATTGTCACCGCAAGAGATCATTTTGTTATTGACTTTGATGAAGGCTCTTTAAAAAGGCGTATTGAGATGTTTAATAACATCTCTATCCCCGATGAAATAATCCGTGCTTCGTTTAAATTAAAAGATACTCGGGGTTGGAAATTAGCAAAAGCCAGAAAGGAATTATCAGAAGATGACAATTGGGGGAAATATATTGCCAAGATACTCTACCGCCCTTTTGATATAAGGTCAATCTTGTATTCTCAGAAAATGGTAGATTGGCCCAGATTAGAATTCATGTCTAATATGTTTTATGAGAATTTAGGCTTAATTACGAATCGCCAAGTAAACGGTGATTTTAGACATGCCTTATGTACGAACATGATTATAAACGATTGTACAGTTTCATTGGAAACGAGGGAAAGATCTTATCTATATCCACTGTATCTTTATCCTGATAGGAGTAAGAAGGGGTTGTTTAGTGAGGTGGAGGGGCAGGATCGGAGGGCCAATATAGAGGAGAAGTTCTTTCGTTTCCTGGAGGCCGGGCTGGTGGATCAGGGGGGAGGGGCGGTGAAAGTGACGCCGGAGGAGATTTTTTATTACATCTACGCCGTACTCTATGCCAATATCTACCGGCAGAAGTACGCCGAATTTTTGAAGATCGACTTTCCCCGGGTTCCCTTTACCGCCGACTACCGCCTGTTCGTGGAACTGGCTAAACTGGGCCGGGCCTTAGCCGACATTCACCTGATGAAATCACCGGAGTTGGACGACACCTTTGCCCGGTTTGAGAAGGCCGGGACCAACCAGGTACAAAGGGTCAAATATGACGACGACGGCAGGGTATTTATCAATAATGAACAATACTTTTCCCCTATCCCCCCGGAAATCTGGCAGTACCGGATCGGCGGCTACCAGGTGATGCACAAGTGGCTCAAAGACCGCAAGGGCCGCAGCCTGGCGCTGGAAGACATCCAGCACTACATCAGGATAAGCCGGGCCTTAGAACTCACCATCCGCTGCCAGGAAAAGATCGACCACCTCTACCCCCAGGTAGAAGAGAGTTTATTAAACATCCAGGCGCCCAACACCTGATTATTAAGGGTTGGGAGGCGGAGGCGCGGCTCTATCTTTGAAACCGTAGATATTGATGATACATTGATCGGCACCTTCATCCCAACCCGGGTTCCCGTTGGCATAACAGTAAAACTTGCCCTCCCTGGCTCCCAGTAAAAAATCATCGATAAAAACCGTCCTCTCCAGCTTGAAGTTGTCGATATTATAAAAGAGCAGGGCAAACCTCTTTAGTTTGTCACGGCAGGTTCTGACCTGCAGCACCAGGTTATTCCCGTCTACCACCACGCCGGTGATGCGGGAGTAGGAGGTCTTCCAGTGCTCGATGTCTCTTGAAAAATTCTCCGAAGGATCATCGTATCTCTTAAAAATGTAGAAATCGGCGGGCATTTTCTTATAAAACTCCGGGACCTTTAATGGTGCCTCCTTTATTACTTTCAGCGCATCGGCGGCAATGACCTTGACTTTCAATTCATTTTCCGCCAGGAAGAACACTCGGTCATCAACGCCGACAATATAATAGTCCAGTTCCGTGAGTCTGTTCGGTCCGCTATACTCCACTTTCAACAAATTTTTCAGGTGCTCTCCCGCCTCATCATAGACGGTCAACAGGGCAAACCGGCCGGTCTTTTTTTCCATACCCAGGAAGTTGAATCCCGTCAGAAACCACTTGTTGGCCCAGAAAATACCTCCCCTGACAATATGGGCGTACCTGCCTCTCTTCAACCAGACTGTCTTTTTCCAGACATAGGTGCCCTCTTTTTTCCGGAATACCTTGATTTTGCCCGCCATTTCCACGATGGCGATATCTCCCCTGTATGGGAATAGAGCCATGGAGTTCATCAGGTCGCCGGGGCCCTGGCCGCGGGGCGCAAAAGCCGTCACGCTCTGGGGCGATATAAGCTGATCTGGCATTTTAAAAAAATCTCCCACTATATGGTTGTCCGTATCCACAATCGAGTGACGAACATGTCCGAATATTTCCGTATCATGGTGCCACTGTTCGACCAATGAAAAGCCTTCTGCCCCGGTTTGGGGCCGGGCCAACAACAAGAAGAAAATAAAAATAAATAAAACAGATTTATTCCACTTCATTATTAATGATCCTTATCACCTTCTGCAATAATTTTACCGAAATAGTTGGCAAGAATACTGGGTTTACGTTTTATTCGACGGGAAACATCAAAATACAGCCGCATTCAGGGAAAAACCACCACGCACAAACGCATGTATCTCCATATTTACCCGTAGTTTTAAATCCGGGCAACTCGATTGCATCGGTAGGAGTAGGTATGATTAAAACTACAGCCAGGCCAATCAGCAGTAGCACAATGAGGAGGGATTTAATAAATTTTTTCGATTTCATGTTGTTACCTCCTTTTTAATTTTGAAGGGAGATTATAACAAGAATAATTAATAGATGTCAACTTCGGTATTCGTGAAAGTTCCCCCATTTTCAAAAATCAGAGGCTCCTCACTTGCATAAATTCCCAAAACCCTATTTAACTACGTTTTGGGGGTTCAGGTTTAATTTTTTGAGGTAACTCCAGGCATTCTTACAGGAGTTACTCCGAACTGCCGCCGCCGTCCCCGGTTCTCCTGCCTTTTAACCCCAATGCCGACACCCCCACATTCTCTGTCTGGCTTCCCGCTAATTCTTTTAATTCTTTGGGCTTAACACCATCTTCTTTCTCTCTCTTTTTAAAAACAGACATTGTATGTCCTCCGATTTATCACTTTTTGCTACTCTTCTATAGCTCAGAGTTATAAGGCTGTAACCTTTTTCTATAGCGTTATAACTTTTTACTACTCCGCTGTAACTTTTTTTTATAACGCTGTAACTTTTTCCTATAGAGTTGTAACTTTTTTTTATAGCGTTATAGCTTTTTGTTACTCCTTTATAACTTTTTTCTATAGCGCTATAACTTTTTGTTACTCTTCTATAACTCTGAGTTACAGCGCTATAACTTTTTCCTACTCTTCTATAACTCAGAGTTACAGCGTTGTAACTTTTTCCTACTTCTTTATAACTCAGAGTTACAGCACTATAACTTTTTTCTACTCCGTTATAGCTTTTTGTTACTCTTCTATTGTAGAAAAATTGGCCTGTCCCCTTCCGGTTCCTTTATTTTTTGGGGTAACTCCAGTTTTTAAATTGATCCCTCTTTTTATGATTTTTATTTTATTTTTTCCCCGAAATATAGTATAGTAGTCTTTTGAATAAAAGGAGTGTTTGACCATGAGCGAAACAACAGACTACTCATTCTTTCACCCGGCGTCAAAGGGTTATCGATATACCATCCTGATAATTGTCAGTATGTTTTCGTTGGGAACCTACTTTGCCTATGATATAATTGCCGCCATTTCGGGCGACCTCATGCAAAGCCTGGGAGCAGATGAAAGCAATATCGGCACCATCAACAGCATGTACAGCATCGCCGCCATTATTGCCGTTTTTTTTGGCGGTGTATTACTGGATCGCCTGGGCACCCGTAAGTCCAGTTTAATTTTTTCTATTATGGTTTTGATCGGTGCGGTCATTGTGGCTTTTTCCCGGAGTATTCCTATGATTTATGCCGGCCGGTTCATTTACGGTGCCGGTTCGGAAGCGTTGATCGTGGCCCAGAGCACCATACTGGCCCGCTGGTTCAAGGGCAAAGAGTTGGCACTGGCCTTTGGCGTTGCCCTCACCGTCAGCCGCATCGGCAGCCTATTTGCATTTAATACCGGTAAGGTGATTGCCGGCCATTTCGGTGCGCCGTTTTATGCACTGCTGGCGGCCACAATAGTCTGTTTTATTTCCCTTCTGGCCAACCTGGTTTATATCGGCATGGATCGCCGGGGTGAACGGCTCCTCGGTTTGAAGGATGGAGCGGTGGAAGATAAAATCGTTTTTAAAGATATTCGTCATTTTAAGCCCACCTTCTGGTATGTGACCATCCTGTGTGTGACCTTCTACTCGGCCATTTTCCCCTTTCAAACACTGGCGGTGAAGTTCTTCAATGAGAAATGGGGGATACAGGATGTGGCTGCCCAGTCGGGAACATTTTTGCATAAGGTGTTTTTTAACTTCGCGAATATGTTTAACACCGCCGGCGGCATTACCGCCATCATCATCTTCGCCTCCATGATTTTTGCCCCCTTTGCCGGGAAGCTGGTGGATAAAATCGGCAAGCGGGCCTCATTGATGGTATTTGGCTCGTTAATCATGATCCCCAGCCATCTACTCCTGGGCATCACGCATATTCACCCGGTCATCTCCATGATTGCCTTAGGCGCTGCGTTCGTACTGGTGCCGGCAGCCATGTGGCCGTCGATTCCCCTGGTGGTCAGAAAGGAGAGGGTAGGAACCGCCTTCGGCCTGATGACCGCCATCCAGAATATCGGCTTATTTTCATTCAACTACTTTAACGGCAAGCTCAGGGTCCTGACCCATTCGTATACCGCCAGCCAGATCATGTTTACCTGCCTGGGGGTGGTCGGCTTGATATTTGCCATCCTGCTGCTGCGGGCCAATCGCAAGGAGGGAAACATTCTGGAGAAGCCCTAATGCCTGAGGCGGGTATCGGTTTAATTATGATAGGAGTGTTTGATGAACGATAAATGTGTTTACCTGAACCAGCAAAAGCACAGCTATTTGCCTGAGTATAACGTGATTATTAACACGGAATTGAAAGATCATTTCTTGAAACATGCCGGGGATAAGAAGAAGGTCAAGGTTGTCGAAAAAAGGACCGATGAAGAGGCGATCCGGCATACTCTCAGGGACCTGGGGCAGATTATATTTCAAACCACCCAGAATTGCAGCTTAAGGTGCAAGTATTGTGTCTACGGCGGGACATATAAATACCAGCGGCCGTTGACGGAAAAACACCTGGACATTAAAACCGCTAAGAGGGGACTCGATTATATTCTAAGTATCATCAAAGAGCGAAACAAGAAGGACCTGGTATTTTCCTTTTACGGCGGCGAGCCCCTGCTGAACTTCGGGGTAATCAAGGAGCTCGTGGAATATATCGAGAAGAGAGTGGTCCACCGGAAACCCACGTTTTTTATGACCACCAATTTGACGGTCTGCAGCGACGAGATTATCGACTTTTTAATCGATCATCATTTTAATATAAGCGTCAGCTTAGACGGCCCCCGGGAAAACCACGACGCCAAGCGGGTGTTCCCCGACGGCCGCGGCTCTTTCGATGTCATCATGAACAACCTGGCCCGGATCAAGGAAAAAAATAGGGAGTATTACGATAAGAGAGTGGGCTTCGAAGCGGTGTATTCCCAGGATCTGGACATCCGCCGACTTTACGAATTTTTTACCCGGAACAGTCTGGTGAATCGGCAGCGGCTGCAGTACAGCTTTGTGGGGGAATACGATACCTGTTATTACAATAAATACCCCTTCGATGAGGCCCGGGCCCAGGCGGATTACCGAGAGGTCATGAATTTAATTAAAGACAAAATGAAAAATAAGCAAGAACTGTTCCCCATTGAACGGGGCCTATCCAGCGGATTGGGGAAAATCAAGAAAAACCTCAGTATCCGCAGCTATGCCACCACTGCCAATACCTGTCTGTTTGACAGCCGGTTGTTTATCGATGCCGACGGCAGATTCCACGTTTGCGAAAAGATGAATGACCGCTTTCCCTTCGGCGATGTGTGGCAGGGACTCGATTTTGGACGAATGTCCCGACTGCTCGAAGAATTCTGTACCCTCGTCCAGCGGGAGTGCGGTGACTGTGAATTTAAGTTTTTGTGTTTCCGCTGCTTTGTGCCCTTTGCCAAGGACGGGGTACTTGAATTGGATCCCAATTTTTGCCGGGACATGAAAGGGAGTATCAAAGAAGGCCTGGAAAAATGTATTCAAAATGAAATGGAGGGGGTCATCTAAATGAAGGTCAAACGGTTTCATCAATATGTGCTGCTGGAAAAGGGGCGGGCCAATACCGCCATCATCGATTTCCTTAAAGGGGACATCTTCCAGGTGGAAAACGAGGTGTTGGAGAAGTTTGAGAGAGGACAGTACGACGAGATCCCCGATTTCATGAAGTCTCTGGCAGAGGAAGGCCTGATCCTGGAGCTGGATGAAGATACCTGGATACCCGGAGTCCCGGCGGAATTGGAGGAGGATGACGATGAGGTCTCCATCGTACTGGAACTTGAAGAGGGCGTCGATCTTCAACTGGTTATTCATAAATTCCGGGACATTAAATTAGCCAAAATCATCTTTTACGGAAAAGAGGCACCGCCGCCGATATTCCCCTTTGTGGAACTGGTCCGCAAAGACAAAAATTTTGAGGAGTGCCTGGAAGCCGCCAGGGTGGACAGCGAGTTTGCCGAGATTGAAGAGGATTTTTACGGCTTTAATCGGAAATTCAACAGTTGCTGGGGCCAGAAAATGGCGGTCACCGCCGATGGCAAGATCAGGCCCTGTATTCACAGTGGGATCGAGGCGGGGGATCTCGGAAAAGACGATCCCGCGGCGGTGATCGAAAAAATGCAGGAATACTGGCAGCTCACCAAAGATAAGGTGGAGAAATGCAAGGATTGTGAACTGCGCTATGCCTGCTTCGACTGCCGGGAAATCGCCCGAAGGGAGGCTGGAGACTTATTGGCCGCCCCCCCCCATTGCCAGTACGATCCCTATAAAGGAGTCTGGCCTGAGTAGAAAAACCGATACCGTCTGTTTGATTCCCACCGGTTCGGCCGCGGAGACCAATCAAGGCATCTCCCATCTATTTGAACATATTCTCATCGCCAGGAGCCATCGTTTCTTCCCCCAGTCAAGGGTCAGGGGCCATACCACCGAAGATTACGTGATCCTGTTTGGCTGCGGCCTAAGCGCGGCGGATATGGGGAGGGTCTTAAAGGAGATGACCCTGGCACCGGGGGAGATAGAGAGCGAAAAAGAGGGGCTGATCGGGGAAATCGAACAGGAACGGCACAGGGAAGAGGAGTTCTTTTTCAGGTTTGTCTGGCAAGGCACCGATTATGAAAAGACCCCCCTGGGGCAGATCGAGGCGGTTCGGGCCATCGGCGTCGCTCTTCTGGAAGACTTAAGGTCCCGACTGCTGCACATGCCCCTCTATTTTTACACCGGGGATTCCGGCCTGGAGATCGTCAATCCACCTGCGGCTGCCGGGATGTCACCCGGGAGCCTTAACATCCGCCGGAGACGCTCGGAGCCCTTTGGGGATACCCGTTACTATATCTATTACTTCAACGGCCAGATCGAGGCCATGTATTTACTGGAAAGAGTACTCAAAAAGGCGAACCCGGACCACCATGTCCAGTTGAGCGAAAAAAAAAGGGAGAGTGCGTTGATTGTCCAGCAGGGGGCTCGCTTCCCCACCGGCGATAACATCTCCTCTTTAAAGGAGAGTACCCTGCGGGAAATCAGGCATGAGGTGTCCGGCATTCAGGAAAATTTTGACGAAAAGGCCCTGAATGAACTGGAAAGTGTCTACTTTTACAACAGGAGGTGGAGCCAGCGCCTCGAGCGCCTATTCCGCACCAGTGACCGTCAACTGCTGACATTATCGGTCCGATTAACCGAAAGTTGACAAGAGGGATTCTTTAGAAAAAAATTTCTAATGGTGAGATATTTACAAAAAAAATGTATTTAACCATCGTTTAACGTTAAGCGTTAAACGTTAAAGGGAGGTTAACATGAAGAAATTTTTAGCCATGTTTGGTTTTGTGGCCTTAGCAGGGATGCTGGTTATCTCTCTGGGCACAAATTTTTCTACCCCTCTGGGTGCAGAGGAGGAGTGTTGGTGCTGTTACCAGGGCAAGGTCTTCCCCTCTACTTACGAAAGGTGTAAGGAGATGGGGGGCGTCTGTTTCCCCACTAAAGAGGAGGCATTAAAGAATTGCCAGGAACAGCCGGAGCCGGCCTGTTGGTGCTGTTACCAGGGTATGGTCTCAATGACCACGCCGGAGAAGTGTAAGGAACTGGGCGGCATTTGTTACCCCACCAAAGAGGAAGCTGTGAAGAATTGCCGGGAAGGTGGGAGGCTGCCGGATCTGGTGATCGACAACATCGAGGTGAACCGCAGTTGCCAGGTGGTGGTAACGGCCAAAAACCTCGGCCCCGGCCTGGTGCCCGATACGGTGTGGACGGCCCACACCCCCATGAGCAGCGCGGTTTATCTCTATATCAATGGCAAAAAATGGGGAGGCGCCACCATCTGGAAGTTTGATCCCGGCCGCGCCTTACAGACCCCCGGCGGCACCGCCAAATACACCAGCAAGCTCAAAGTCACCGGAATCGCCACCATCACCGCCATCATCGATCACACCCACCAGGTAACCGAAGCCAACGAAACCAACAACAAGATGACCAAACGACTCAAATGCAGATGATTCACCCCTTACCCCCCCGAAGGCAGGAGGCCCCCCTCCTGCCTTCACAACAAATGCAAAATAAGTAGGTTTGTGGGGATTGGTTATTTTTTTAGGGGGATACCCATCTCTTCGAGGAGGTGGTAGGCTTTGGCCAGTTTTTCGGTGATGAACATCACGTAGCGCATGTCTACCGAGATGGAACGCTGGAGCTCGTTGTCGTACTGCCAGTCGCTGGTGAGGGCTTCGTAGTTGCCGTCAAACAGGATGCCCACCAGTTCGCCTTTAGCATTGAGAACCGGACTGCCGCTGCTGCCGCCGGTGCTGTCCACCTTGTGGGTAAAACACACCGGGATATCGTTCAGGTCCGGGTGCAGCCAGCGGCCGAAGTCTTTTTTCCGGTACAGTTCCGCCAACTGGGGGGGCATATCAAAGGGGGATTGGCCGGTATCCTTTTCTACAACGCCTGTCAGGGTAGTGAAGGGGGCGTAGGTGACGGCGTCCCGGGGTTTATACCCGGCCACCACGCCGTAGGAGAAACGGATGGTGCGGTTGGCGTCGGGGTAGAGTTCGCTGCCCTTCCAGGCCGCTAAGGCCTCGATGTACTGCCGTCTTAATTCCGAGATGAGGGCACCGATTTTGTCGTTCCTTTTACGCCGGGCTTCCCTTTCGGGGTAGAGTTTTTGGGCCAGTTGGATGAAGGGATCGTTTATAGCTTCCAGTTCCTTGACCGATTTTTTAAACAGGGATTGGGCAAACTTTATGTCCTTCAATCGGGTGTTCCGGTAGGCCTGGTCCAGGAAGGAATCGATGGCTTCGCCCCCCCCCTTTAAGATGTCTCCCAGACCTTTGATCCGGGATTCCGCCGGCAGGTCGGCGGCCCGCTCCAATGTGCGTTTGAGCAGGGCCCTGTCTGCCGATTCATAGAAACTCATATACCCGAATTTGAGGCGGGAGACTCTTCTTTCGACATCCCGTTCGGAAAACGAAGGATCCCGTTCGGATTTGGGCTTTTCCCTCTCTCTGGCGGTCTGGTAGGCATCGGCGGCGGTGCCGGTCAGGGTGCCGCTGAGGCGATTAAAGAGCCCGAGTACATTGTCGTGGTCCCTGGTTTTGGCCCTGAGCTCATACTGGCCCTTGATCTTTGCCAATACGCCGCCGTATTTCTGGTAGAGTTCTTTGTTCTTCTTTAAGAAGGCGGTGAATTTCTTTTCAAATTCCCTTTTTTGCCCCAGGAAATCGGTGCGCGCCATGCCTTCTACATTGCCCTGATAATTTTTCAGGCCGTTGTTCAGCCCTTTAATGAGGCCGGCCACCTTCATTTTGGCAATCAGAGAGTCTTTTTCAAAAGATTCCATTAAAGCGATGGTCTCTTGAAACAGCTTGATGCGATCGGGATATAGATAATTTAAATATTCATCGACGGCATAGGAGGTGAGGTGGCGCCGGGTGGTGCCGGGATAGCCTAAAATAAAGGTCAGATCCCCTTCCTTTAATCCCTCTGTGGCGACTTTTAACCAGTATTTCGGTTTATAGGGGATATTGTCCTGGTGGTACTTTCGTCCGCTGCCGTCGGGGGCCATGTAGATGCGCATGAAGGAAAAATCACCGGTATGGCGGGGCCACATCCAGTTGTCGATTTCGCCGCCGTAGTTGCCGATGGCGCTGGGGGGTACGTAGGCCACCCGGACATCGTCGAAACGTTTGTGGACGAACAGGATATACCGTTTGCCTTCAAACATGGCTTCGACTTCTGCCGAGATGTCGGGTTTCCCTTTTTCGATTTTGTCGGTTATTTTTTTGATTTTTCGTTTGATGGCCTTCTCCCGTTTCAGCGGGTCGCCGATCCGGTCAAAGCGGTTGAAGTCGGCGGTGACATCCTTCATGTATTCCAGGATGTAAGCCGAGTACCCCGGGGCTTCGATCTCTTCATCCCTGGTTTTGGCCAGGAAACCCCTGGAAATGAGGTCTATGCCTTTGGTGGAGGCCCGCTGAACGGCGCGAAAGGCGACGTGGTGGTTGGTGAGGACCAGCCCCTGGGGGGAGACGATTTCGGCGGTGGCGCCCAACCTGATTACCCCATTGACTATGCAGGGTTGATCAGGGCTGTATATCTGGGCTGCATCGATCTCCATTCCTTTGTCTTTGAGTCCCAGATTTTTGATCTGGTCCAGCAGCCACATGCCCTCCTCGGCCCCCACAAAGAGGCTGAGGCCAAACACCAGTATCAGTGTTACTATACTTCTTTTCATGTGCACTCCTTATCCTTTAAATCTAAACTTTATTATACGGCTTTTTGTGGTATAAGTTTCCACTTTTATTTTGAATTGCCCCTGGTTTTGTATTATAATAAGCCCAAATGTTACTGACAATGGATATTGGTAATACGGCGACCGGTGTTGCGGTCTTTTCAGGGGATCGGATCGTCTCTAAAAACAAACTGCTGACCCCGGATGAAATTACCGTGACGTTTTTGAAGAGTCTTCTCAAAAAAGAGTACCGGCGGAAGATCAAGGATATCATCGTCTCTTCTGTGGTTCCCTTTGTGGATCGATCGCTTTCCGCCAGTGTGGAATCATTTTTCGGCAAGAAGGCATTTTTTGTCGATCATCAAACCGATTCGGGCTTGACGCTGAAAATCGACTACCCCCAGGAGCTTGGGGCCGATCGCATTGCCGATTCGGTGGGGGCTCTCCACTTTTTTGACCCGCCGTTGATGGTGATCGACTCCGGCACGGCCACCACTTTCGATATTATCAGCAGAGAGTGCGAATATCTGGGCGGGGCCATTTTCCCGGGCATTGAACTGTCCATCAACAGCCTGGCCAAGAATACGGCCAAGCTGGATCGGATCTCCTTCGGGGTGCCGGAATCCATTTTGGGGGCCAACACGGAGAGCAATATCAGGGCCGGTATTTTCTTCAGCTATGTGGGTGGCCTGTCCTATATGATTGAAGAGTACAAAAAAATAACCGGCCGGGACACGAGAGTGGTGGTCACCGGAGGGCTGGTCAAGCATTTTAAGAGTCGGCTGCCGGGAGTCGATCTGTATGAGCCGGATTTGATTTATTATGGACTCAAAAAAATCTATGTCCGTTTAAAAAAATAGATGGCCCACTCTAAAGCCCCCCGGCTGCCGGCGGCAGACATCGAGACGATGGAGGATTACGATTACATTGTCAGGGTTATTCAATATTTGGAGCGCGGCTATGGCATCCGCTTTTTTATTACCAGCCGGGATTTCGATGTACTCTATCGCTGGTGGGAGAAACGAATTCCCCTCGACATCATCAAGGAATCGCTGGGCACGGTGGTGGCACGGCGGAGAGGGAAGGGCCAGGAGATCGTGGGCTACAGAAATTTTAGTTACGAGGTGAAAAAAAACTATCGGAGATTTCTCGAGTTAAATGTGGGGGAGGGCAGCAGGACTGAGGAGACGGAAAATGACGGTGAAGTGGAGAGGTTTTTTCAAAACTTTCCGCCGCAGTTGGCTGCCTTAAGGGAAGATTTTGAAAAACTCCTCTGCAAATTGGAGAATCGGGAGAATCCGGATATGAGATCCATCCATGAGGCACTGCTGGCGCTCTTTTGCGGCGACAACGAATTGAATGTCAGGGTCCGGGTCTTTTTACAGAACTTAGCCCCTGAATTGCGTACTCCTGAAATCGAAAAAAAATATCGCCTCAATTACCTCTTTCATAAATTTCATATTCCGGATTTTGAGAGTTTTTCCCTGGCTGAAGATGCGGCTAAAGAAGAGTAGGCTGGATAAGGAACTGGTGGAGCGCGGCCTAACGGCTTCCCGGGAAAAGGGTCTGGCCCTGATTATGGCGGGTGAAGTGGTGGTGGACGGCCAGATTGTGTATAAACCGGATCGACAGGTAACCCCCGATTTAAAGATCGAGATAAAAAAGAGGTACCCCTACGTGTCCCGGGGGGGGATAAAGATCGAGAAGGCCTTTGAAAGTTTTGCTATTGAAATAAAGGGATTGAAGGCAATAGATATCGGCATCTCCACCGGTGGGTTTAGCGACTATATGCTGCAGCACGGCGCCGTCAGGGTGACGGGGGTGGATGTCAATATCGATCAGGTGGATTACCAGTTGCGAAAGGACAGGCGGTTGACCCTGCTCAAGAAGAATGCCCGGTTTTTAGAAAAGGGCGATATCGATTATGAGCCTGATTTGATTACGATTGATCTCTCCTTTATTTCGGTCACAAAAGTATTGCCGGTGCTCAAGGTTTTTAAGGAGGCGAAGATTATATGCCTGGTGAAGCCGCAGTTTGAATCGGAAAAAAATAGAGTGGGTAAGGGCGGGGTGGTGAGGGATCGGAAGCAGAGGCTGGAAATCCTGTTACAAATCAAAAGAGAAATAGAGGGTCTGGGTTACGGAGTCGCGGCCTTTACCGAAGCCGGGGTGAAGGGCCGAAAAGGCAACCGGGAATATTTTTTCTTGCTTAAGTATGGAAATAAAGTGTCCATTGATGATAAAATAGTAGCCGATGCGATTAAAGTATAAAAGAGCCGGTGTTGTGGTGAAGCCCCACAATGTGGTGGTCTCTTACTTGAAACAGACCCTGGCCGTGCTGAAAGAGTTGAAGGTGGAGATCGTACTCGAAGAGATGGCGGCCCACATGCTGGGTCTATCGAGCGATATCCCCCGGGAGAGTATAGCCGAACATTCGGATATTATCATTATTATCGGCGGGGATGGCACCTTTTTGTCGGTAGCGCGTCATGCGGTGGAACACCAGGTGCCCATTGCCGGTTTTAATCTGGGTTCTCTGGGTTTTTTAACGGAATTGAACAAGGAATCTATTGAAAGAAGTATCACAGATATTTTCACCAATCAGGTAAAGATGTCGGAACGAACGCTGTTGGAGGCGGATATCAAGGGTGTAAAATGGGTCGCCCTGAACGATGTGGTGCTGTGTAAAGGCAATATTGCCCGCACCATCGGGCTGATGCTGGAGATCGACGGCGCCGGAATCGCCGAGATCCGGGCAGACGGCCTGATTATTTCGACCCCCACCGGATCTACTGCCTATTCGTTGTCTGCCGGTGGGCCTATCGTGACCCCGGAGGTGAATGGAATTGTGGTGACGCCGATTTGCCCCCATTCCCTGACTTTCCGGCCCCTGGTGATTCCGGACGATTCACAGGTCCGGGTCACCCATGTCAGTGAAAACGCCGAAGTGTTCATCACCATCGATGGACAGAGTGTCATCCCCTTTGAGTTTGGAGAGCATATCGGGGTGGGTGCTCATCATAAGAAGTTAAAAATATTTGTCTCAAGAGAGATGAATTACTTCGGCCTGCTGCATGAAAAGCTGAATTGGGGGCGGCAATAATACAATTTTGAATTTTAGGTCTAAAAATGATAAACTTAGAGATAGAGGTGAAAGATGAAAAAAACAATTTATATAGGGTTATTACTGCTGCTGACCTTTCATTTGATCCCTGCCACTGCGGATCAATATCTGGGCATGGGAATCGCTTATTATTTGATTGACGATATCCCCCTGGCCCAGAAGTATATAAAGAATTACTTCAACCAGAGCCCGTCGCCTCAGTTGAAATTCGGCTTTGAACTGCTGTTTGCGGGAAAAAAGTGGGAAGCCACTACCAAATTCAAGGACTTTTTGAGCAGCAATTATCGTTCGCCGGTGGGGCTGGTGGGCATCGCCCTGTCGATGGTGGACATGATACACAGCACCACCGTTGAAAATTTGCAGCGGGCCATTCGCCTAAATCCGAGATTTTCGCCCGCCTATCTCTGCCTTGGTGTGGAGTATATGAGAAACCGGAATTATCCGGCGGCGGAGAGGTATCTCTGGCAGGCGCTGCGAATGAGTGATATTGGAGAATATAAAATTGTCCTGGGCAATCTGTACCTGCAATTGAATGAACCGGCAAAGGTGGTACCGCTCCTCAAGAGGGAGGCGGAGCTGAGACCGGATGATTTTTATTTTAATTTTGTATTGGCGAAGGCCCTCCTGGCCATGAATGATCTTGATGAAATGGAGAAATATGTGGAAACGGCCCTGGAGGTCGATCCCGGCAGCAAGGAGGCCATGCTGTTGAAGGCCCAATTTCTGCTGGGTAAGAGGGCGTACCAGAAAGCCAGGTTTATTCTCAAGAAATTGAAGTTTCCCGACTACCATGAAGTCTATGCCCGGACGTTTGCCAGGGTGTTGATGGGCCTTGGCGATCGCAATGCCGGGATCTACTTATATGAAATCTTTGGCCAGAATCCCTGGGATCAGGCGGTCAATAAATTGTTTGGGCTGTACTATATGAAAAATCCCAAAAATTTCAACATCCAGAACTGGATCAACCGGGCCATTGTGAGTGGGAACGATATGGAGGACTTAAAAAAATCGTTTCCCGAAGAGTATGCTTTCCCCCAATATGAGTATCTGCCCTTTTTCGAGGTGAAGAAAATACGCTGGCTGTCCGATTCCGTCCTGATAGCGGTGGCCTCGTTGAGAAGCGGTGATGCGGAGAAGATATACATCATCGATGCCGGGAATTATAAGATTTTGCAGTCGTTTCAGCATCGGGGCAGTGTTCAGGATATATTTTTATCTCCCGACCGAGAGCGCCTGATAATCTCGGCCACCGCTGTCGAAAATGAGAAGGTCTATCTATATGCCGTGGATAAGGCGGGCCGCCTCTATCGGTTAAGCTCCCTGGCCCGTTTTGCTTTGAGCATGGCCTCGGTTCAGGTGGGATTTAACCGCAGCGGCAGCCTGGCTTATATAACCGACGGCGCCATCTCCTCCCTGGCCTTTGAATCGCCCTTCTCCATTGTCTCACTGTACGGGAAGACAAAGCCGGTCTATCCGGTGTACCCCTTCCCGGTATATCAGTATAATTTTAGCACCCGCAGGTTTGTCCAGATCAAAGATGTCAGTATCGTCGAGAGGGCTCCCATCGAAGATCTAAAAAAATATTTCCTGGTTAAACAGGCCTACGAGACCAATTCGCAGGTGGGAAAATTGATCCAGAAGGGAGAGCAGATGGATGTGACCTCATCGGAGCTGGTGAAGATATATTTTTCAAACGATTTAGCCGCGTTCATCATCTACCTTTCGGATCTCAAGAATGCCTTTCAGGCCATGGCTTACTTTTCCCGCAGCGGTCGGTTGATCCGGTTTGATGAGACTATGTTTCTGGGGCCCAAGAAATTTGCGGAGTTGGACGTCGTGCATTTCGATCCGGAAAAAAATGAATTTTTTGTGCTGACCCGGGATAAGGACCGGGATTTGATTCGCTTCAATTATCGTTCCCTCTTGCATACCACCCTGGCCAGGAAACTTTACGATCACAGTTACAATATGGAGCGGGAGACCATGTGGGTGCTGTCCGAGCGCAGCGACAAGGTTGTCTACAGCGACACCGAGTTCGCGCGGATCTATCTCAAGCCCTTTTCCCGCAAAAAAATGACTTCCCGCAGTGATTTGAAGCGTATCATCGATACCCGGGCCCTGGACCGGATTGTGGTGGCCACCAACCGGGGCGAGCTGCTGAAGATGGATGCGGAGGCGAAATTCCATTACCTGGGGCCCTCGCTGGAGGGCGCACTCTCCGATATCTCCCCCGATCAAACCAGAGCCGCCGCCTTCATCAACGGCCGCCTCTACTTCCTGACCTACAGACATTAAATTAAATACTCAGGCACGAGCCACTGCCGCGGCCTGCCAATCCATTTGCGCAGGATGCACATTCATTAACGTAGGATGCAATAACCCAGGCAAATCCCCGCTGAACACACGGCTATACCATAATTTTGTATGATCTTTGGATTCCGGGGGGATATTGCTTGAGTGTGGGGGCGGAATCTGGTACAATTTCTCTTTGTAAGGTGGTTGACACAAATGGGAAAAGAGAAACCCTTTCAACCGGTCAAGCTGTTTTGCGGGGTCATTTACCGGCAGCAGAGCGACCTCGAACGCATGAAGTGGCTGCTGCAGGAGCACCTCTCTGCCATTGACCTCGAATCCCCGGAAATCCCCTTCGACTGCACCGATTATTACAGTCAGGAGATGGATTCGCCGCTCTTCAGGGGCTTTCTCTCCTTCGAGAAGTTGATTTCCCCCGAGGAACTGCCGGATATTAAACTGTTGACCAATTACATTGAAGATGACGCTTCCATCGAAGGCCGGAGAATCGTCAACATAGATCCCGGCTATCTGTCCGCGGCCAATGTGATTATTGCCACCACCAAAAATCACTTTCACCGGGTGCCCCTGGCCAAGGGCATCTATGCCCATATGGAGTACGTAATCGTGCGCAAGAAAGTAACGCCCCTGGAGTGGACCTACCCGGATTTCAAAAAGCCCCCTTATATTGATTTTTTCACAGAGTTGGGAGCCCTTTATAAAAACAACCTTAAAAATTTGTAAAATCCGGACCGGCCACCTTTTGTATGTTGACAAAAGGGGTATTAAATGCTATTTTCACAATTGTCGTCAGGAGATATGAAGGTATGAAGGAGATTAATCATGGCGGAAAAAATCAAAGCGAAAGTCATGGATGAAAAAAAAATGCAGCGAACATTTTCCAGGGTCGCCATGGAGATTCTGGAACGGAACCGGGATACCGGGAACCTGGCTTTAATCGGCATCCAGACCAAAGGCGTGTTTGTGGCCAGGAGAATCCAGGATCTCATCAAAGAGATGGAGGGCATCGACCTGCCCCTGGGAATATTAGATATTACTCTGTTTCGCGATGACCTGCACAAACAGGAGCGGCGGCCCCTGGTTCGCAAAACCGAGATCAATTTCCCGGTGGAAGATAAGGATATCGTCTTGATCGACGATGTGGTGTTTACCGGCAGGACGATTCGAGCGGCCATGGATTCGATTTTTGAACTGGGAAGGCCCACCACCATTCAACTGGCAGTCTTCATCGACAGGGGCCATCGGGAATTGCCCATCTGTCCCGATTTTAAAGGCAAATACCTGCCTACCGCCAGAAGGGAGCGGGTGAATGTCATGCTCAAAGAGATCGAAGAAAAAGATCAGGTTCTGATCATGGAACCCGAAACACGGTGAGGCTTTTGATGAAGCAGAGAGAGTTTAGACAGAGTCACCTGTTGGGAATCGAGGATCTCAGTGTGGAGGAGATCGAATTAATCCTGGAGATCGCCGACTCCTTTGTGGAGATTTCTACCCGGGATGTCAAAAAGGTACCGGCCCTGAAGGGTAAAACCGTGGTCAACTTATTCTTTGAAGACTCCACCCGAACCCGCAGCTCCTTTGAAATCGCGGCCAAAAGGCTGAGTGCCGACCTCATTAATTTCAACGCCTCGGTATCCAGCTTAAAAAAAGGGGAGTCGTTAAGGGATACGGTGTTAACCTTAGAAGCCATGAATCCCCATATCATCGTGATCCGGCATCCGGCCTCCGGTGCCCCCAGATACCTCACCACCTTTGCCAGATCCTCCATCGTCAATGCCGGCGACGGTTTTCATGAGCATCCCACCCAGGCGCTGCTGGATGCCCTGACCATCAAGCAGCATTTCAAGACCCTGCGGGGGTTGAAGATATCGATTATCGGCGACATACTGCATTCCCGGGTGGCCCGTTCCAACATCATGCTGCACCAGAAGATGGGCAATGAAATCGCCCTAATCGGTCCCCCCTCCCTGGTGCCCAAGGAGTTTGAGGAATTGGGGGCCAAAGTCTATTACGATCTGAAAAAAGGCGTAAAAGATTCCGATATCGTCATGATGCTGCGGGTCCAGCAGGAGCGGGGGGCCAGGAATTACTTTCCCTCCGTCAGAGAGTATCGGAAGTTGTTCGAGATCAATAGAGAGGTATTTGTGCTGGCCAAACCCACGGCCATATTGATGCACCCGGGGCCCATGAACCGCGATGTGGAGATCGAGACCTCCCTGGCGGATTCGGATAAATCGGTGATTTTGGAACAGGTCACCAACGGCATTGCCGTGAGAATGGCGGTGTTGTATCTACTGCTCCCCGCCCTGAGATAAGACAAGGAGATTCAGGATGAAGCTATTAATAAAAAACGGCCATTTGATAGATCCCGCTTCCGGCAGCGACGACACCTTCGACATCTTGATTGAAGGGGGGCGGGTCAAAGAGATGTCTGCCCGGATTAAGAATGTCCCCGATGCCCAGACCATCGATGCCGCCGGATTGGTCATTAGCCCGGGCTTTATCGACATGCATGTACATTTGAGGGAACCGGGCTACGAGAACAAGGAGACCATCGAGAGCGGTATCCGGGCGGCCGTACACGGCGGTTTTACGTCGGTGGCCTGCATGCCCAACACCAAACCGGTCAACGACAACCGGTCGGTGACCGAGTACATCATCGCCCGCTCTAAAGAGGTGGGCATTGCCAATGTCTTCCCGGTGGCGGCCATTTCCAGGAACCTGGAGGGCGAGCGAATAACCGAGATGGCCGACCTGGTGGAGGGCGGCGCCATAGGCTTCTCCGATGACGGATACTGCGTGATGAGTGCCGACCTGATCCGCAAGGCCCTGGAATATACCCGGATGCTGGGTGTTCCCATCATCGAACACCCCGAAGACCATTCCATCTCCGGTGAGGGGCTCGTGAACGAGGGATTCATCTCCTATAAGTACGGGCTGCGGGGCATCCTGAATGCCGCCGAAGAGGTGATCGTGGCCCGGGACATCGTGCTGCAGGACCGCATCCAATCCCAGTTGCATCTTACCCATATCTCCACCGCCGGTTCGGTGGAGTTGATCCGCAATGCCAAGAAGAGAAAGGTCAAGGTGACCGCGGACGCTACTCCCCACCACCTGTTGTTGAACGAGGAGTTGATCACCAGTTTCGGTACGGTCTATAAGGTGAAGCCGCCCCTGCGTACGGAAGGCGATAGAAATGCCTTGATCAAGGGATTGCAGGACGGCACCATCGACTGCATCGCCTCCGATCATGCCCCCCACTCCCGGGACGAAAAGGACAAGGAGCTCGAGTTCGCTCCCTTCGGCATCATCGGCATGGAGAGCTCTTTCTCGGTGATCTATGACTGCCTGGTGCGAAAAAAAATAATCAGCCTCAACCGCATGGTGGAACTGTTCTCCACCAACCCGGCCCGGATTTTAAACTTAAAGGACCGGGGCCGGGTCAAACCCGGACTGCCGGCCGACCTGACCATCCTGAATCTCAACCAGCGCTTCAAGATCGACGACAACGATTTCCGCTCTAAAGCCAACAACTGCCCCTTCATCGGTTGGGAAGGCCAAGGGGTAGTCGAATACACCATCCATAACGGCCAGGTCGTCTACAAACGGAAGTAGAGGCCGAATAAATAGGCAAAAGTGGAAGAGGGGGGGAAAAGTTGTATTTGTGGGGTTAGAATGAGATAATTGTGGCTTGCTTTTATTTAAACATATTAGAACTTGATCCAGAGCGTCTAAGAAAACGATGAGGAGGATTACATGTTTAAAAAAGGTTCTTACGGATCACTTCGATGGTTGATAGTTATTTTTGTGGGCCTCATTTTCTGCCTGCCGGCTGCAGGCGAGGCGGGAGCGGCGGAGATAAAGACCCCCGGTAAAGTGGTCGTCACCCAGGTCTCGGCCTCGGTAAATCCCGAAAGCTTCAGCGGCGACTGTCCCCACAGCTTCGAGTTTACCGGCCGGATTTCGGCCAAGGGAGTCGGCAAGGTGGTCTACCAATGGATGACCAGCGACGGTCTCATGACGGTTCCCAAAGCCACCTATTTTAAACGATCCGCCAGTAAGATCGTGAAATTCAGCAAGGAATTAAACGGCAATGGCAGCTATTCGGCGACATTACAAATCCTGCAGCCCAATCGATTGACCTCCAACCGGGCCACCTGTACCCTCAGATGTATTCCCCGTGTTGCCGCCCCCTCATACAAAATCAGCGGCAATGTCAACGGCGGCAGCGAGGGCAGCAAGCTGCATGACCGAAAAGTCCGGGTACTGCTCATCCACGGCGGCCGCACCTTTCTCTCCCGGGAACTGATGCTGGACAGCAATGGCCAGAGCGACTATGCATTTGGCGGCCCCTTTCTGCGGGCCGGCGACTATACCCTGCGGGTGGAAAAGGTGGACTCCGACCCGGCCACTGCTCCGCCCCTCAATGTCTGCTTTCGCGGCACCACCCCTTCGCTAAGAAATGTGACCCTGGATGCCGCCCACCCGGTGGCCAGCGGCCAGGACTTTGTCATCAACTTCGTGATCGCCTGGGATCGCGGCCTCTGCTGGTAAAAAAAAGAAATTTCACATTTATAGGTGAGGGTCGTCGTGGCTGGCCATATCGATGATGGTTACGGCGGCAAGGATCAACACATCGTCTTCCCCGGGCGCGATCTCGATCCGGTATTTGTCGCCCACTGAAATGAACTTTTTCGATACGAGGGCCACTTCCCGGCCGTCCCGGCTGAATGTGTATTGATGCCGGCCAAAATTGCCGGTCACAATGTAACCGGTGGACCCGGGAATGTCTATGATAAACTTATCTTTTACTAAAGTGATTCTCTTTTTTACCCTGGCCAGCAGCCGCCCATCCCGGAAAATCTTGTAGGTTTTTTTGATACTGGGTACTCTCTCTTTAATGTAAGCCAATTCATTACCTTCGGCATCCAGGAACCTCAACCGGTCTCCCAGTGAAATCACCTTGCCTTTTACGAAAAATACGGGGGTCTTGTGCTCATCTTTTATGACGAAGCGGTCGCCGAAGCTGAATACCTTTTGACTCATGGTGTACGTTCTGGCCGGTTCGGCCCCGGGAGTGGTTTTATCGACAACATAGTGGGTGGTGACGCAGTTGCCTGTCAAGAGAGGGATGACTGCCAATAAAAAAGCAACGGGAATAAAAAATTTTTGTCTCACTGTAACCTCCTGATTAACCCTGGAATCGAAGCAAATCGCATTCCAGTGATTCCCTAAAAAACTGTCCCCCAAAAGGGACAGTTAGCTTGATTTTTTACCTTTACCGTGCTATAAAATAGTCACCAACTCCGGTAAAAAAATGGCTAAAAAATATTTTCTTTTTTTTGTTTTCTTAACGACACTGCTGGTGTTTACGTCCTGTGGCCGGAAAGAGGGTGATGCTCCGGCAAAGCAGCACCTAAAAAGCATTATTGAAAACCTGAAAAGCAAACAGGAAAAGACAAGATACAGGGCGCTGGACGAATTACGGAAATATGCCAACAAAGGCCTATCCCCTGCCGAAGGGAAACAGGCTCTCGAGGCGGCGGCACTCATATTTCCACCGCAAAAATATGAGTCCCAGAACAGTGCAGCCGAACTGGTGAGCGCGGCCGCAGTGAAACCCTACCTCGAGTATGCGCCCATTATTGAAAAGAATTTTTCCCTCTATGCGGCAGACGTGAGAGTGGAGAGTCTAAGGCTTCTATCCACCCTGAAAGAGCGGGCTGCCATCGAGACTTATATGAAGCTTTTAAGGAGTTATGCGCCGGCAGGTAAAATTCCCCATCTTGCCACCGGCTCCCTGGAACAGGAACCCAGGTATGCAGACCTGATCTTCCCGGAGCTGCTCACCTTCGCAGACATCCCAAACTTTGAGTGGAGTGTCTACGTCCTCTGCCTGGAATACTTTAAAAAGGGTCTGCTGTCGGCAGACAGGATGAGGCCCTATGTAAAAGGCGCCTTAAAGGCCTACCGGAAATACCGGGAAAAACTGATGCCCTTACAGAGGGACACCGGCATCGACTGGATGTGGGCAGAAGCGTATCAAGAATGGCGGGGTGGGGCCGGCCTACTGCTCGACGTGCTGGGTTATTTCGGCGGCTCATCCAGCCGGGACGAGCTGCGAAACGCATTAAACTACTCCGACCCCAGGTTGAAGTTTTTTGCCGCCCTCTCTCTACTCAGGATGGGAGAGCCGGTAGCCGGAGAGCACTTCCTCTCCACAGCCGCTTCGGCGGAAATGCGGAAATGGCTCTTTGAAGAGCTAAAGAACTTGAATCGTCTCGACCTGTTTCCTCCCCAATATGCCAATCAAGAGGCCCTGGCGGAGAGCGAAATGGTGGACTGGTTAATCTTTCCCACCGAACTGGGCAGAGTTCCCGACGGGATAGAGCTGATGAAGGTGTACTCCTTAGATGCCGGTCCGCCCGGCGGCCTACTCGATTACTACCTGTTTCGCTTTAAGACCCACCCGCCCCATTGGGCGGCCGAAGAGGGTTGGCTGGCCGGTATTGCCGGGCCCTATCGCCGGCGAGAAGCCCCGACTGCCGAAGCCCTGGGAAGTACCTTCAGCCAATTCCACAAGTGGGAAGACATGACAGCGGATGAACACTTCAAGAGTATCGTCGGCCTCCAGGACGAATGGGCCGAAAAACACCAACCCAACCGCTAGCGTCCTAAAAATTTGACATACATGCATGAATGATGCATAATGATTGACAAATTGATGAATTTGGGACATCATTGTAATGTAGTAACAAGGAGATTTAAATGGAAGCTTACAGAGCTTATAAAGAAACTATTGCTGGTGGTAAGTTGGCAGAGGTCATTGATTTACCAGAGGAATTAAAGGCTTCTGAATTGGAAATATTGATCCTTCCGGTGAAAAAGAAACAAAAAA
>CBFDCR010000074.1:0-24414 GCA_965603365.1 uncultured bacterium | reverse complement strand
GAGTACCAGAGGGCTCTGGTCGAACATGAGTTGTGGGGCGGGGGGGCGGGCCCCACACCCCCCCCCCCCCCCCCCCCCCCACCGCCGCGGCAGGGACGAAAAACGGGACAGTCCGGGAAGGAAGGGGCGGCGGCGATGGAAAATTGACAGGGGGAGAAAATTTATTTATAATTTGTGTTAAGTGCAATTAACATAAAATCGATTTTAGGTTAAGTGAAGATGACAAAGATTCGAGATGTGATGATTGATTTATACCCCTGGTGGAAGGGGGCGTTTCGCCTTGAATATTATGAAAGGGAAATCTATAAGCAAATTCAGACATTCATGATCAAAATCATAAGATGGGGCCGTTGAAATTTTTTGATTAAAGTATTATTATAGTACCATGAGGTAAACAATGCACAATGAATTTACCGCTATTATTGAGAAAGACGAAGACTGGTATATTGCTTATTCGCCGGAAATCCCCGGTGCCAACGGCCAGGGAAGAACCATTGAAGAGGCCAAACAAAGCCTGACCGAAGCGATTGTTCTTATCCTGGATGACCGCCGGAAAGATATACTGCGGGGAGTACCCAAAAAAGCGATCCGAGAGGTTGTACGCATCGGATGAAGCGACACGCTCTATTAAAACACCTCCGCCGCTGTGGGTGCTTTTTAAAACGAGAAGGTAAGATCCCACTCTTTATGGTGCAATCCCTTAACGGGACATGTTGAAGCGATTCCTCGACATACCGAAATACCCGACAAACTGGTCAAAAAAATCTGTTCGAACCTATCGATTCCCGATTTATCTCCCAAAAGTTAGGCCATGGAGGGACGAAAAACGGGACAGTCCGGGAAGGGTCTCTACCTGCAAGAGCGGAAATTGGTCGGATCTTTTGCCGTTTTTTTTATTGAAATATATGGTTGTTTCCGGTAAAATTTAGATTTGAATGTAATCTGATATTTCGGATGAGGATGTGATGCGGGTATTTATCAGTTATGCCAGGGAAGATAAGACGATGGCCCAACAGCTCTTCCATGATTTAAGGAAAAATGGGGTGGACCCCTGGCTGGATGATGAGAATCTCCTGCCCGGCCAGCATTGGGAGTTGGAGATCGGCAAGGCCATCAAGAATTGCGACTATTTCCTGGCCCTGCTGTCGTCGCAGTCGGTTTCAAAACAGGGCTATGTCCAGAAGGAATTAAAAACAGCTTTAGACATACTGGGGGAATGCCCTAAATCCAGGATATTCCTCATACCTGCCCGCAGCGACCGGAACAACTCATCCCCCGGCCCCTTCTCTTAAAAAGAGAAGGGGATCTGCCGTGTTAATAGTCCCCTCTCTTCTCAAGAGAGGGGATGCAGGGGTGAGTTAAAAGAAAGTTTAAGGGAACCGGGGGGGCGGTTGGTTCGTTTAATGGTATTTAGGGAGTTAACATGAAACGATTAAAACGATCCAATAAGCAGCGCATGATCGCCGGGGTGTGCGGCGGCCTTGCCGAGTATTTCCAGGTAGACCCCACCCTGGTGCGAATTATTTACGTGGCGGTCTCCATACTTAGTGTGGCTTTTCCCGGCATCCTGGTTTACATTATCCTGTGGATCATTATCCCCAGGTCCGAAATTTATTAAGTCGAGGTGTAACGATGAAGAGATTATTTTTACTTACCGCTTTAATCATCCTGGTGCTCTGCGGCATCCACTGCGATATGGACTGCCGGGCGGTGCGCGGCGCCGGGGATGTGGTGAAAAAGGAGATCCCGGTCAGGGACATCAGCGGCGTGAAGCTGACCACATTTGCCGATCTATTCATCCGCCTGGGGGATGAAGAGAAGCTGGAGCTGGAGGCCCAGGAAAACCTGCATGAGTATTTCCAGGCCGAAGTGCGCCAGGGGACGCTGATCCTGAAAAAGAGGCCCAGGACCCAACTGCGTACCCGCAAGCCGGTGCGTTTTTACCTGACGGTCAAGGGGCTCGAGTCGATCGGTCTGTCCAGCAGCGGCAGTATTGAGGCGCCGGGTTTTAAGACGGATCGATTCCGGGTGAGGATCAGCAGTTCCGGTTCGTTAAGGATGGGAAACCTGGAGGCCGGAGCCGTAAAGATCGGCTTGAGCAGTTCGGGCAGTGCCTATATGGGAGACATCAAGGCCGGTGGAATCGAGGTAAAGATCAGCAGCTCGGGGAGTGTAAAAGTCAGCGGCGGAAAAGTGGAGAAGCAGTCCGTTCGCATCTCCAGTTCCGGCTCTTACCGGGCCTCTGACCTGGAGAGCGAAGAGGCCAGGGTCCGCCTCAGCAGCAGCGGCAGCGCCTATGTCCGGGTGAGCGACCACCTGGAGGCCACTTTAACCAGCAGCGGCTCCGTCTACTATTCCGGCAGCCCCAAAGTCAAAGCCCGCACCACCAGCTCCGGCCGGGTGAGGCAGCGTTAGGATTCGGTTTATTCCAGGTTGGTGACCAGCCGGTAGATGCCGGTGACGACTTCGGCGAGTTTCCGGAAGTCCAGGGTGTCGATGGTGTCTCTGGGGCTGTGGTAGTTTGGGTTGTGGGAGGTAAAATAGTTGGTAACCATGACCGCCGGAAAATCCTGGTTCCAGTAGTTGAGGTGATCGGAAAAGTCGATACCCCGCCTGGAGGGGGGAGCGATGACCGGGATCACCTCGATCCCTGCGGCTGTGGTCATGAGTTTTTTTACTCTCCTGACAATCCCTTTTTGTTCGGCTCTCCCCACCACGGCGGTGACATTTTTACCGGCAAAAAAGCCGATCATGTCCAGGCTCACCATCAATTTAACCTTTACCTTTTCCCGGGTCAGGGATCTGGCATGCACGGCGCTGCCCATGAAGCCGGTGCGAAAAAAGGGCGGCTCTTCCAGGGTATAGGCGACCAGATCGACTCTGTATTTCAGGTTTGGCCTTAACTCCTCCAGGAGCCTGGCCAATTCTAAGATGGCGGCCGCGCCGGAGGCATTGTCATCGGCGCCGGGCTGGTCGCCGCACACATCGTAGTGGGCACCGATCACCAGCCGTACTCTTTTGTCCACCGCAAACGAGGCGATGACATTGCGATACCCATCTCCCCTGGCCTGGAATTCCTGGAATTCCACCCGGCAGCCGCACTGCCGGAACTCTTTGAAAATATAGTCTGCCGCCCGGTCGAGGGCGTCGGTATGCCGGTAATTCCGGGGCGGATCAATGGCGGTGAGAACCTGGACGTCCCTGTACAGGCGTTTCTCCTGAACCGGTATGGCGGGCGCCCCTGTTTTTGCCGCTAACAGGAGGGCAGCCATAATGGCTGCCTTTACGATTAAAAATATAATGACTTTTGGTCGCATTTTAAGAGACTAAATTATAGCAGGTTTTCGCCTGCCAAAAAAGATTTGACTTAATGGCTTTTAAGTGGTATGCTTCTCCACTTCCTTAACCAAAATATGATGAATATGAGTACGTATCGTTCCGGCAAGATAAAGTGGATCATAACCGCTGCCCTTCTGGCTGTCCATTCGCTCCTGCTTTTTCAGGATGTCACTCTAAATCGTGTCCTCTGCTTTAAGCAGGATGGGGCCATCGACCTGGAGTTTGCCTGTTTTGACTTCCGTTGTATTTGTCAGGATGAGCGGAGTAACTGCCTCCATGCCCGGGAATCAACTGACCAAAAGCGGCGGCCATACCGGCTACTTCCTGACTGCCGCCATTGTTTAGACGTGCCTGTGGACGGTGCTTATTTAGAAAGGATAGTCACTTCACATATATTTGATTTTATTTTTTCAGAGCAAGGCGCAGCAGAGGCTGAAACCGGGGCCGGTTATATTAGCGTGGTATGTACGGTTCACCACCTGCTGCCCCCTATAAGGCATCTGCCTCATTCGATTCTTTCCCACCCTTTCCCTATCCTCCGCTGTTGATCCATGCCCCCCCCGGGGGGAGCCGGGATTAAACACACAACATGGATCAATCTAAGGAGGTCACAATGACGAGAGATTCTATAAAACCAATCGTTATGGCCCTGTGTATGGCGGTGCTTATTCGATTGGCCTACGGCGGGCAAGATTTTACCCTGCCCGACCTGGTAAAGTTGGCAACAGAGAACAATCTATTGCTGAAGATTTCCGATCTTGAGCGGCAGATCGCCGCCGAGGAATACAGGGCCGCCAGGCTGCTGCCGAACCCGGAATTGGAATATTCGCAGGGGAGGGGTGAGGTGCCGGAAATTTCAGGGCAGCGCCGGCTCTGGAGCCTGGGATTGAAGTTATCTATCCCCAATCCCCTATACCGGCATTATCTGCTCAAGGCCGAAAAGGGGAAGGTAACCGCTGAAGAGATAAAAGAAGAGATATTGAGAAGGGATATCATCAAACGGTTGAAACATCACTATTACCGGTTACAATTCAACCGGGAAATAAGGGCGTTTGCGGCGGAACGGCGTGATATCCTGGATGAGATCAAGCGAATCACCCGGGCCCGGGCCAGTATCGGCGAGGCCAGAGAAATCGATGTGCTGCGCACCTCGGTGGAGAGGCAGAAAGTCGGGAGCGAACTTTTTAGTATAGAGAAGTCCATCTCCGTGGAGAGGGCACACCTCGATGAAGTATTAAATTTTAGCCTGCCGGCTGATTTTGAGGTGGTGGCCGATTTCCGTTTTGCCCCTCTGCCGGATATTGACAGCCGGGTCGGTCTCTTAATTGAAAATTCTCCTTCCCTGAGACTGAGGCAGAATCATCTCCTGGTAAAACGGAATAACCTGAAGGCCAGCCGGAATTCCCTCATCGACTCCCTACAGATTTTTGGCGAACGGGAAAGGGAGGTGGATGCCTATGTATGGCGGGTTGGGCTGGGCCTGAGCCTGCCGATTTTTAATACCCGCTCCCATGTGATCAAGCAGGCACGGCTGGAGAGAGAGAAGGCGGAGGTGGAATGGCGGCATGTCAGAAACCATCTAGCCGCCAATATCCGCCAGTTGATGGCCCAGATCCGTGTCCTGGAGCAGGAGATCCAGACCTATCAAGGGGTGATATTGAAAGAGGGCCAGGAAAATATGCTCCTGTCGCAGCGGCTCTACCGGGCCGGGGAAATATCCCTGATCGTATTCCTGGATTCCCAGCAGAGCTTTTTTGAACTGCAGGAAAGATACTACCGGGCCCTAACCGAGTGGAAGATTTTAAAAGCGGAACTCGAAGCCTTTTTGGGAGAAGCGCTATGAAAAAGAAAAAAATATTGTTAATCATACTGGTTTTGTTATACGTGGTTCAGTGTGGCAAACAGGAAGATGGGGCACACGATCGTGAAGCTGAGCACCATGAGAGTCAACAAGCCGAGGTGACGGCGGAAAGCGGCGATGATCACGGCGAAGCCGATCATGACTATGTGCATGTCGGTGAGCAGGTCATCCGGCAGTGGGGGATAAAATACGAGGTGGTGAAAGAGAGAGATTATATCGAAAACATCAACCTGACCGGTGTGGTGCGGGAGGACCAGAGTGCCACCTACCGGGTCAATGCCCTGGTGACCGGCACCGTCAACCGGATAAGGAGAGACATCGGGGACGCGGTGCAGAAGGGTGAAGTCCTGGGGGTACTCAACTCGCCGGAGTTTTTAGAAATCAAGACCCGGTATATTAAAGCCTTTCAAGAATTTCGTCTGTGCCGGGAAAGCCATGAGCGGGCGAAACGGCTCTACGACATCAAGGGGATCGAGTTGAGAGAACTGCAAAAGAGGGAGGCGGCCTGTAAAACCGCCATGGCCGAGTATTTTTCCCTGGAGGCAGAGTTGTTGTCAAAGGGGACAGGCAAAGATAACCTGGAATCGGTAAAAGAGGCCCTGGACAAGGACCAGGTGGAGAAGGTAAGAGATTTTATCTCGGCCGACTACCTGATCGCCTCTCCGCTGAGCGGTAAGGTGGTACAGCGGGATCTCCGGCTGGGGGAGCGGGTTGAAAGCGGCCGCCCCCTGTTTGAGGTTTCCGATACCCGGCGGGTCTGGGTGATCCTGGATGCCCTGGAAAAGGATTTGAAGTTGATAAAGAGGGGGGCCAGGGTGGAGGTAGTGACCGACAGTTATCCCGGCGAAGTTTTTCCCGGCAGGCTGATCAATATCATGGCTAAGGTGGATCCAGAGGTCAGGACCGTTAAGTTAAGGGTGGAGGTGGAAAACCCCCGGGATCTCTTGAGACCGGAGATGTATGTTACCGGGAGGTTAGAGGGGGAAGCCGGGGGTAAATACCCGGCGGTTCCGGTTCAGGCCCTGGTAAAGATAGCGGCGGTCAACGGTGTGTTCGTCCGGGAGGCAGACGGATTCAGGTTTGCCCCCCTGGAGCGCCTGGGCAGCGATTCTACCTGCTTTGTGTTTGTCAAGGGTCTTGCGGTTGGTGAATCTATCGTGACCCGGGGCGCCTTCTACCTCAAAGCAGAATATGAAGTCAAACGGGGCACCGGTACCGATCCCCATGCCGGGCACGGCCATTAGCGGGGGAGCGCCATGAACCGTTTAATCGAGATCCTCTTAGAAAAAAAATTGTTGGTGGTTCTAATTATGGTGTCCATCCTGGTGGGCGGGATCATCGCCTACCAGGGTCTGAAAATCGATGTGTTCCCGGACCCGTCGCCGGTTTTAGTCCAGATATTTACCGAAGCCGAGGGCATGGCGCCGGAAGAGGTGGAACGATTTGTGTCTTACCCGATAGAAACGTCGTTGTACGGGCTGCCCCATATCCAGAAGATAACCTCTTTTTCCACCTTTGGCCTGTCCACCGTCAATGCCTATTTTGATGATCGTACGGATATCTACTTTGCCCGGCAACTGGTTTCCCAGGAACTGTCGGCCATCTCGGCCAGGCTGCCGGAGTTCGTGGAGGCCCCGGCCTTAGGGCCCATTACCACCGGCCTGGGCATGGTGTATATCTATGCCCTGGAAGGCGACCTCCCCTCAATAGAGTTACGGACCTTGCAGGACTGGGTGATCAAGTTTCAACTGCAGGCCGTTCCCGGGGTAGCCGCGGTGATGAGTCACGGCGGTGATGTGAAACAGTTCCAGGTGATAGTGGACCCCGGCAAGTTGCTCAAATACGACCTGGACCTGCACACCGTCATAGAGAGGATAAAGCACGGCTCCCGGAACGTCACCGCCGGTTATATCGTCCGCAGCAGCGAAGAGTACATCATCCGGGGGCTGGGACTCTTTGGCGGTCTGGAAGACCTGAAAAAGGTCGTGTTGAAGGAGTCGGGGGCCACACCGGTTCTACTGGAGCAGATCGCCGACATAAGGGCCGGTGCCGCCATCAAGAGAGGGGAGGCGGCCCTCGACCAGAAAAAGGGCGCGGTATCGGGCATTGTCATGAAGCTGATCGGGGTGAACACCGCCGAGCTCATCGACCGGCTCGATCAAAAGATCGGGGAGATCAACGCCGGGCTGCCGGAGGGCGTGCAACTGGTGCCGGTCTACAACCAGGCCTTGATCATCCGGGCCGCCTTCGCCACCGTTTCCGAGGCCCTCGTTATAGGTATTGTCCTGGTGGTACTCATCCTATTCCTGTTTATCAACGACCTGACCTCATCCCTGGTGTCGGCCCTATCCATTCCCTTTGCCGTTTTGATCACCTTTATGGTGATGCGGGCCGCCAACATGACGGCGGACTTGATGTCCTTCGGCGGCCTGGCCATCGGCATCGGTCTGCTGGTAGACGCCACGGTGGTGGTGGTGGAAAATATTTCGCGAAACCGGCAGGCCGGCCGCGATAACAAAACCGATAAAGAAGTTGTACTCACATCGGTCATGGAGGTGCTGAAACCCTTGAGTTATGCCATGGTCATGATCATCTTCTCCTTTATCCCCATCTTAACCCTGTCCGGGGTGGAGGGGAAGATGTTCCGTCCCTTCGGCCTGACGCTGCTGATCGCCATCGTGGCCGCTATCTTGTACGGCCTGTTCATTTCGCCGGTGTTGATGAAGGCGCTGAATTTATCGCCAAATTCAAGAACCGGCAGCCGCCGGTCATCGTCGCCGGGAATTGTATTTACACTCTTCCAGAAGGTCTATTTGAAGCTTTTTGATCTCTCGTACCGCCGGGGGAACCGGGTGATACTGGTTTTTTTGCTGATCTTTATAATAAGCCTGGCGGCGCTTTTCCAGATCGGTTCCGAGTTTATTCCCCGCTTGAACGAGCAGACCATTCAACTGGAGACCATCCTGCCCCAGAATACGGCCTTGACGGAGACGGAGAAGGTAATGGCGCGGATTCAGCAGTTGGTGCTGCCCTTTGACGAAGTGGAGAAAATATATGTCCGTATCGGCAGGGGCGAGGCCGGTACCCATCCCCACCCGGTCAATATCGGGCATGCCATCATTGTCCTGAAAGATAAAAAATCCTGGAAGCTGAGTAATGAAGGGGAACTGATCAAGAGGGTGGAGGACGAGATCAAGGAGAACGTACCGGGGGTATTGTTGAACTTTACCCAGCCCATCAAACACAACCTGGACCATCTGTTGACCGGGGTGCGGGCCGACCTGGCCATCAAAATCTATGGCGACGATTATGCCACCTTGATGAATATGGCCGAGCAGGCGGCGGGGATATTGGAGACGATACCGGGGGTGCAGGACATCCAGGTGACCCGGGTTGCGGGGCAGAATGAGATCGCCGTCCGCCTGAGGCGGGAAGTATTGGCCCGCTATGATTTGAATCCGGCAGAGGTACTGGAGGAACTCGAAGCGGCCATCGGCGGCAAGGCGGTGGCCAGGGTCTACAGCGGCGATATCGCCACCGACGTGTTTATCCGCTACGCCCCGGAATTCAGGCAGGATATCTCCCACCTGGAGCGCTATTTGATCCATTCGGGAAAGGAGCGGATGGTTCCCCTGTCGGCGGTGGCGGAGATCGTCGAAGGCAGCGGTTTTGCCAGTATCAGCCGGGAGGGGGGTAAACGCTACATTGCCGTGCAGTGTAATGTCAGGGGCCGGGATATCGGCACCATTGTCAGGGAATCAAAAGAGAAAATTTACAGTCAGGTGGAGTTCCCCTTAGGTTATTACCCCTATTGGGGCGGCCAGTTTGAGCTGAAGCAAAAGGCGGAAAAAAGATTGGTTGCGGCGCTGGCCATCACCTTGTTCCTGATTGTGCTGCTGCTGTTTGACTATCTGCGGTCATGGCGGGAGGTGCTGGTGATCCTGGTCAATCTACCGGTCTCCCTTTGCGGCGGCATCCTGGCGCTGTGGATTTCCGGTGCCTATCTGTCGGTACCCTCCACCATCGGCTTCCTGGCTCTCATGGGTATCGCCCTGGAAAACACGTTGGTGTTGATCACATTTTTTAAGCGGAAGACCTCGGCAACTCGGGATTTCGACACCACCATCCGGGAGAGCGTCGTCCTGCGGCTGCGCCCCATCCTGATGACCAAGTTTACCACCATTATCGGGCTGTTTCCCCTGCTCTTTTCCACCGGCATCGGCTCGGAGATCCAGCGGCCGCTGGTAGTCGTGGTAATCGGCGGCATCTTCTTCTCCATCTTCACCACCCTGCTCCTCATGCCGGTGGTTTACAAGAAGTTGAGTAAGATTCGTTAAGCGATTCGGCTCAGGCTAACGGTTACTTCAGCACAATTCCAGGACCTTGTCCACCAGCTTTTCGATGCCCTCGGCCACTTCGCCGATCCGTTGGCCCAGCATGTAGGCAGGGGTGGTGACGATCTTATGCTTCTCATCCACCACGAAATCCGCTGCCGTCGAGGAGACGTGATGTCCTCCCATTTTTTCTATTGCCGCCGCGGTATCCTTATCGGTGCCGATGGTCAGGTCCGGGTGCAGCCCGATACTGCCCGCCACCCGGGCCGCCAAAGCCGGGGCGATGCAGATAAAACCCAGGACTTTACCGGCTTTGAGTGCCTCTTTGATGAAGGTCTCCACCACCGGGTTGACAGAGCAGAGCGGGCCTTTGACGGCAAAATCGCACAAATTCTTGGCCGCCCCGAAGCCGCCGGGGAAAATCGCGGCATCGAAATCGTTGACATCGACCTGGGCCAGATCCTTGATTTCTCCCCGGGCGATGCGGGCCGATTCCACCAGTACGTTGCGGGTCTCGCCGGTGGGTTTGCCGGTCAAATGGTTCATCACCTGCATCTGGGGAATATCCGGTGCCAGGCACTGGACTGCGGCACCCCTGCGGTCCAACGCCAGTAAGGTGATGACCGATTCATGGATTTCCGTGCCGTCGAAGACCCCGGCGCCGGACAATATAACAGCCACTTTTTTCATCTTGACCTCCTTTCTCTCCCATATATTAATAAAAAATGAGGGGGAAATCAAATGGAAATTTAAGAATATAAGAATGTAAGTTCGTTACAAAAAGAACAGGAAGAGGAGGGGGATAACGGTACCTAAGGCCGTGAGCCAGGCGCCGCGGCCGCCGATGCCCTTATTGCCCTTGATGACGAAGAGGCCGGTAATGGCGATCAACATCAGGGCGGCGGCAAAGATGTCGGAGAACCAGGTCCACCATTTGCCGGGATTGTAGTGCAGGAAATTGATCTCGTAAAATATCGGCCGCCGCTCGATCTTCTCGATCACCCCTTCGCCGCTGTCCATATTGATTTCTAAAGAACCGCCTTCGATAAAGATCTTCAAACGATTCGCCTCCGGGAAGTAGTGTTTTTTGTAACCGGCTGTTTCTCCTGCCCCCTCGAGAATATCCAGGGCTGCTTTTTTATCGATGGCGTCTCGGTCACCGGGCAGCGCCACCTTGACCTGCTGCCGGGAGATGATGTAGTTGGGATTCCACTCGTTACGGTGGTTTAAGGCAATCCCCGACAGGGCGTAGATGATGGTCATGCCGAAAAAGATATAACCCAGATCCCGGTGCAGAATCCGATTCCACTTTCTGAGATTCATGGCAGTATATCCTGAAAACTTATTTTGCCGGTGTTGATTGTCAATCTTCTTTGACTTTGTAGGCGCTGCATTCCACCGAGAAGAAGGAGAGGTAATCTTTACCGCTCTTCTTGAGCTGTTCCCGCATATTGTTGATACTCTTTAAGGGGTCCTGGTGCCGGTGCAGGTCATGACCCTGCCGGTCTTCGTTGAGGGCCTTTTCGGCACTTTCCCGGGCATTTTTTTCCAGTTGGTCCAGGTAGGCCTCGTCCACCCGGAATTCCCGCAGGATACCTTCGGCGATAATATCGCTGCCCTCCAGTTTGGCATCAAAAGCGGAGATTTTATTGCTGGTGGTGACCTTGATCTGGGGCTTCGATTTTTCGCCGATCAAAAACAGCCGTTTACCGCCGTAACGGCAGACGTGGATCACCGTGCCTTCGATCTCCACCATTTGATCCACCAGATCGCCGGCCTTCGTTTCAAATTCCTCTACCGGGAGTTTCACCGGCTTTACATCTACATCCTGGCCGGGGACCCCGAAGAAGTAGGTACTTAAAATAGCCATTCCAAACAAGAGAGTACTCATCTTTTTCAGCATGTTTTTCTCCTTAACTGGATAGATTTAGTCACATATTTTACCAGAAATTTATTGAAAATCAAATAAAAATGGCTGTATTTTTATTAATGGACCCGTTCACCCGCGGCGGCGCCTTTGTCGGGGGAGAGGAGAAACACCTCTTGGCCGCCGGGCCCGGAGGCCAGGAGCATGCCTTCGGAAGTGCCGAATTTCATCTTCCGGGGTTTGAGGTTGGCCACCACCACGATGTGTCGGCCCACCAATTCCTCCGGCTTGTAGGCCTGTTTAAGGCCTGCGATAATCGTGCGGGTTTCGGGGCCGATATCCACCTTCAACCGCAGCAGCCTGTCGGCCTCCTTGATCTCTTCGGCCTCTATGATCCTGGCTATCCTTAAGTCCACCTTCATGAAATCGTCGAACTCTATCGTCGGCGCGATAGGATCGAATTTATCCTTTGACGTCTCTTTTGGGGAAGGTTCCATGGTAACTGTCTCCTTACTTTCGTTTACGATTTGATCGATCTCTTTCCGGTCCAGCCGTTGGGCCAGATGGGAAAATTTTTCGATTTTATGGCTTTCCAGGACCTGCCGGGCCGAATCCCAGGTATAAGGTTCTTCCCCCAGCAGTCCTTCGACTTTCGCCGCATAGGCGGGCAGGATGGGTTTGAGGTAGATGGCGATGATGCGGAAGAGGTTGATGACCGTGGTTAACACCCCCCTGGTGGCCTCGATGTCGGTTTTGATGGTGTTCCAGGGTTCTCTGGCATCGAAGAAGCGGTTGGCTTTATCGGCGATGCTGCGGATCTCGATGATGGCCCTGGAAAAGTCCCGGTTCTCATAGTGACTGGCAATTGTATCGGCCGTGTTCTGTGCCTCCTCGATCAGTTCCCGGCCTTCGGTTGGGATGGTGCCCACCGTGCTGTCAATCTTGTTCAGCATCTGGATGGCCCGGGAGGCCAGGTTGGTGATTTTGCCAATCAGCTCGCCGTTTATGCGGGTGACGAAGTCAGTGAAACTAAGGCCGATGTCGTCCATAGAGGATGATATTTTGGCAGCGTAGTAGTAACGCAGGTAGAGGGGCGGCAGGTGATTGAGATAGGTGCGGGCCCTGATAAATGTGCCTTTGGATTTACTCATCTTTTCGCCGTTGACCGTTAAGAAACCGTGCACAAACACCTGATCCGGCGTTTTATAGCCGGCATTGTGGAGCATGGCCGGCCAGAACAGGGTATGGAAATAGACAATGTCTTTGCCGATAAAGTGGTACAACTCCGATTCGTCGTTATCCTTCCAGAATTCATTGAAATCCCGCTGGTGGTCGCGGCACCATTTTTGGGTGGATGACATATAGCCGATGGGGGCGTCGAGCCAGACATAAAAGTACTTTCCCGGTTTTCCGGGAATCTCGAAGCCGAAGTAGGGGGCATCCCGCGAGATATCCCAGTCCCTCAGGTCATCTTTAAGCCACTCGTCCAGTTTATTGGCCACCTCCTTTGCGGTATGTTCCCGCACCCACTTTTTAAGAAAATCCTTGAAGTGATTTAACTTAAAAAACAGGTGTTCGCTCTCCTTAGCCACCGGCGGGTTGCCGCAGATGGCGCATTTAGCTTCTTTTAATTCAAAGGAGGAGTAGGTGGCCCCGCATTTGTCACAGGAGTCGCCGTACTGGGAGTCTGCCCCACAGCGGGGACAGGTGCCGACGACGAAACGGTCGGGTAGAAACATCCGGTCATGCTCGCAATAGTGCTGCTTCACATTTCGGCTCTCGATGTGACCGTTTTGTTCCATGAGCCGGTATATTTCTTCGGAGAATTCCCGGTTTTCCGGGCTGTTGGTCGAGTAATAATTGTCGAATTCGACCTCGAAATCGGCAAAGTCCCGGAGGTGTGCCTCACGGTTTCGTTCGATTAGTTCTTCAGGGGTGATGCCCTGTTTACGGGCACTGATCATGATGGGAGTGCCGTGGGTATCGTCGGCACACATATAGCGGCATTCGTGGCCCCGCATCTTCTGAAAACGGACCCAGAAATCGGTTTGCAGATACTCCACCAGGTGGCCCAGGTGGATGTCGTCATTGGCATAAGGCAGCGCCGCCGTCACCAGTATTTTCCTCTTCTTACTACTCATTTTCTACACCTTATCTTTAACTCCGCAGCAAAACAAGATTACCATTTTAACCCGGAATTCCCCCACAATCAAGACCAGAGTCGAAAATTATGATTGGGAATGGGATTCTTCTAAGGCTTTCCATAAGCTGTGGCGGCGTTTGTGGTTGATTCGCCACTGGGCCAGCAGGCGGGCATGGGCTTCCCGGTTGATTTCCCGGAGGGCCACCATCCATCGGGCATGCGTGTTGTAACGGGAGCGGTGGGAGTGGGCCGGGTCCGGCACCAGGTGGTGCAGATGGCGCTGCCACACTTCCATTACCGCTGGCAGGAATCGCTCGACGTTCCCCATCTGTTTTAATATCTCCTGGCGGGAATTTGGCATCGTTGTTTGGCCTTTATCGTCGGGCAAGACCACTTCATAGAAGGTGGGGTACTCTTTCTTGAGAACCGAACTGTTGGCCAGGTCTTTGGTGAAACAGGCCAGCAGTGGTGCTTCCTCAATGAATTTTTGGGATTCAGCATTTAATTGTCGGAGCCAGCCCATGACTTTGCCCTGGAACCAGTGTTTATCACAGGCGTCGTCTATTTGAGTGGCCATTAACCAGTGGAACCAGGTATCGGAATAGGGTACTTTACGATAGGTATCGACACCGCGGCGCACCGACAGGGCCTGCCATTGCCTGAATAGGGGATCGATAGTATCTCTGGTCGTTGGGTTCCATACATTTTTGTAAATTTCGATCACCTGGTGCCAGTTCTCCGGCGACTCCACAGTCACCTGTTGAAGGCGGCAGGCCGCGGCCCTGGCCTGGTTGTTTTGCTTTTCTGCCGCCCTGGCCCACAGACCCAACAGGGCTATTACTTCTTCCTTATTTTCCGGTGGATAGAAAGAACACCTCTCTTCCAGCAGCAGGGACGATTCAGGATACCAGGTGGATGGCTCCTCTAAACGAAGGTAGCTGTAGAAGGTTCTGACCAGCAGGTTTTCTGCCTCTGAATACGCTTTTCTTCCGATGGCGTCTTCCACCAGCGGCCTGCCATATTTCCAGTTTTCTGCAAGGTAGGTCCGGCATGTTTTCAGATAGGCTGCCGGATTAAACCGTTTTTCATAGAGATGGTGGATGTGGTGCCATTTGGAGTAGGCGCAGTCGAGGTCTTCATGCCACCACTCATCGGTCCCTCCACCGGTAAATAGTTCGTAAATTTCCCGGCATACCGCCTCCGGCAACTGATCAAAAAAGGTGATGCATGCCGCCTGGTTTAACCGGAACCGGTCGACCAGTATCTCGATCTGATGGATATCTTCTAAAAAGTTTTCCCCCGGTTCGGGGTGCTCCCGGTACTGCAGCCATTGCCAGCGCAGGATGCAGTCGGTGGTGTTGGCCCCCAGTTGAAAGGGGTCCCCGTAATCCGCACCCAGCCACTCGGGGTAGAGGCCGATGCGCTCATCGATCTGTCTGATGGCGCCTTTGAAAAGATCGGGCTCCTTTACCAGTACAAATACATCGTCGATGAGGGGCAGCATGTTTTCGGCTATCTTATCCAAGTCGTATGCCAGATCGTCTCCATAAAAATTGGGCGGTTCCCAATGGGCTGTCTGTTCGACGTATTTCCCCTTCTCCCTGCCCAATTCCCTGACACATTGATCCCACTCTTTCCACAAGGCCTCCCACTCCTCCAGCAGCCGCTGCCTGGAGATGATCCTGTTGGAATCACTTACGCCTGATTCCGGTTGCCCCTCGGTTTGAAGAAGTTTCCGAATGGTGTGGGCAATATTCTCATCCAGTCGGCGAAAAAGGGCTTCATCGTGGGATGTGTCCCTGGTGAAGAAGAGGGCATCTAACAGAGTCTGAACCTGCTCCTGGGTCAGAGAATCAAACACCCGCCTCCCTAAGTTTAACGCTGTCTCCTGGCTGCTCTCTTTTTTACTCATCTTGCTCTTCCATGAAAAGTGGTTGACATGTTTTTTTTAGATCCCAATGTTATATGAAATGGGGGGATTTTTCAAGAGCGGGGCATCGATTTTATTGGGTCGGTGGGTTGACAAAGGGGGGAATGTGTTGCATATTATGGGGAGTAGGAGGTTTGATATGGCTAAACCGGCATTAAAAATGGAGGATCTACCCCATTATACGTATGATGAATATGTACAGTGGGAGGGGCGCTGGGAATTGATTCGGGGAATTCCTGTTGCGATGGTGCCTATGCCGGTGATGAAACATTAACGGATCAGTCAAAAAATTGCCGCTCAACTGGAAAATTGTCTGGCCGATTGCAGTCACTGCCGTGCCTATCTACCGGTGGACTGGCGGACCGATGAGGACACCGTGGTGCAGATCGTCAGGATAGATTTTACTGCGGTGGGGAATTTTTCTTGAAGAACCGGAGAGATATGTTGGAAGACAGGCGAAAATGTAAGTGCATCGTTTATCTTTTTTTTAAGGTAGAAGGGTTCCCCGGATTGTCGGCTTTGGGTGTCGTCACACCCCTCTACCGACTTATTTAGCGGAATTTCCTTTTTTATGGATGCGCCGGTGCTCCTCCCGGAACTGAACTTCGGGCGGCTTCAAACGTTTTCCATTTGATACCATCTCTTTTTTTCAGCGCATATACCTTATAATCGTATCCCCCCTGGAGTACAAATTCTAATTTAAGGCTGAGTTTCCTGAACAGTTGTATTTCCATTTGATATTGTTTGTTCATAATATCCATCTCAATTTTTAGTGGATTTTTATGGGGCCATACAACGTTTAGGGATTGCCTGCTTGTCTTGCTGAGTTTGGAAAGAGAAAAATCTTTTAAGGGATACCAGAGATTTCTTCGCGGGCAGTCTTCTGCACAAGGTATAGGCTCATTCTTGAATATGTATCCATCGTAATTTCTCGGGACTTCCAGCCGAATTCCACTGCTGATTTTACCGGTTTTTTTATTTGTAATGAAAGTTTGGGAAACCTTAAAAGGAACCATTGCATAAATACATAAACAGTCATCGCCTTTAACTTCGACGTTGAAATTGCAAACCAAGCGAACCATCTGGCTGTCTCCCATACCCAGGCCATGAACTTTAACCGACCAGTTCCCATACCCTCTCGTATGGGGCTTTTCCTTGAATATGATCTTACTGCCGGGTATTACCTTCGCTCCCCTGGATTTTGGTAGATGGATAAAAAAGAGTCTGACTTTTACCCATGATATTTCGGACTTGGCGGCTGTACTTGTATAGATTTTTTCGTCAATCACCGCTTTTAAAATATCCATTTTTCTGATTCCGCTGGGTATATACCCATTGTAAGCCCTTCTTCTGTATTCTGCCAGTATATCGTTGATGGTAGCATCATTTGCGCCTGCTTCTTCCAATCCCTCTTTCAAAACCCGCTTACTGCGGACAGCTCTTTTGCGCCATTCGTCCCGCTTATCCAGATAAATGAAGCCATGATCAGGCGGTGGCGATACGCCTGTACCCTTTTTGCCGTTCATTTTACCCCTCCTTACTTTTTTGTCTTAAAAAACAGTGCCAATAGTGGTGCGATACTTTTTTTAATAGGATTGTTTTTCACTCTCTCCGGAATAGAACATATTAATAAAAACACGATATATATATGTTTTAAAAGTAAAAAAAAATCAACAAAATAGGATAAAAAAATAAATTTCTTCTAAAAATAACTCTGTTTATTTCTTGAAGAATATGTCGTACATTTTTAGGGCGATGCGGCCGACCCGGGGGCCGGGGCGGAGCCAGACGGGGTCGCGGATGATGTGAATGCGGTTATTGCGGACGGCGGTGATGACCGGGAATTTTTGCCAGATGTTCACGATATCTTGATTTTTGATGTTTTGATTGTAGGCGGATAGTTCGATGATGACATCGGGGTTCATGGCCACGATGGACTCGATGGAGATGTTGGGGTAGGCGAGATTGCCGTTGTAGGCGTTGACGCCCCCGGCAGCGTCTAAGACTTCGTTTAGAAAGTCGTTGCTGCCGACGATGTAGATGTTGGAGAGACGGTCCGGGTTGCGCCCGGCAACGAGCAAGGTCTTGATCTTTTTCTTTTTGGGAACTTCGGCTCTAACCCGGGCAAAGGTATTTTTGATACCGGCGATAATGGCGCTGCCCTGCCGGGGGACTTTTAGCTCTCGTGAAATGATTCGAATCGACTCAAAGAGATCGTCTAAATTGCGGTGTTCCACCACCAGGAGCCGGGTTTTATCTTCCAGGATCTTGACCTTTTCGATCTGTTCAGGGTAGAGGATGATCAAATCGGGTTTGAGATCGATAACCATCTCCAGGTTCAGATCCAGCAGTCCCCCCACCTTTTTGATCTTCCGGGCCGCTTCGGGATAGTCGCAAAATTTGGTGTTGCCCACAATCAGGTGCCCCTTGTCCAATTGGAAGACGATCTCGGTGACTGCCGGGGCTAACGAAATAATCCGCTGGGAAAACAGCGACACTGTCATGAAAAAGAGAACCGGTACGATCTTGATGGTTTTCATGGCGGCTTAGTATTGAAGGATGACTTCGTCGACATGGGGGCGAAGGAGATCGGCCAATTGGTCCAGGGTCTCCCGCCGATAGGGTGTGATATGGCCAAACGATGGCTCTAAGGTTATACGGGGGTTAAACTGGTGCAGGGCAAACCGGGGCACTGTGCCCAACAGGTGTAACATGGTTTCCACGTCCTGTTTCTCGACGATACCCGGCACTGCGGTGGTACGAAATTCGTAGGCCGGGGCCCGATCTTTAATCAAGTTAATGGAATTTTGAATCCGGTCAAAGTCGATTCGTCGGTGTACCGCCTTCTCGTATTTCGGGGGCGATGTTTTAATATCCATGGCAATGTAATCGATAACGTCCATTTCCAGGAGTGAGGCCAGTTCTTCGGGGAAATAACCGTTGGTATCGAGCTTTACTGCCAGCCCCAATGTCTTGATTTTTTGGATGAATCTGCCGATATCCGGTTGGATCAGGGGCTCGCCGCCGGTTATCACCACCCCGTCGATAAAACCCTTTCGCCGGGCCAATTCGTTCAGGATGTCCGCTTCATCTATGAAGGACAAAGAGACCGGCTCACATACCAGGTCCGGGTTGTGACAGTAAGGACATCTGAAGTTGCAGCCGCTGGCAAAGATTATACTGGCAATACGGCCGGGGAAATCGATGAGGGTGGTGCCCCGGAACCCCTTTATTTTCATGGCAGGGTGTCGGGATTCAGCATGAGCCGTTGGGAAAATTCTTCTGCCTTTCCCTTATTCCAGTTTTGTAAGGGGCGATAATACCCGACAATCCGGGAATAGACTTCGGTGGGAATCACCCTTACCTTGATTTTTTTCTCGAAGCAGAGTTCTTGTTGTTTTTCCGTTGCTTCACTTGAGATCATCCATACCTCCTCTTTTAATTAATGGATCATCTGGGGGCTGCGGCCATCCTTTTCCGAAAATAGGCCATCATCGTCGCCGATGATTTGATAGGATCCTGTGGGGAGTTTTTTAAGTTCTTCCCTGGTGAGTTCGATCTCTACACCAAAGCGTTCAAAATCCTCTTTCTGTTGGGGATTGGGATCGAAGTGATATTCCCCCGCCAGGTAACCGGAGGTGGGGGAGATCGAAAAGGTGGGGGTAAAAGAAAAGTAAGGGAGCCTGAATTGCCCGGTAATTTTTCGGGTTAGAGCGCTCACTATCTTCCAGTCTTTAATTTGCTCGCCAAAGAAGAGGTGCACGACCGTACCGCCGGTAAATTTTACCTGGAGGTCATCCTGGTGGGTTAACAGGTCGTAGATGTCGGAATAAGCCTCTACCGGCGGGTGAACGGAATTGGTATAGTAAGGCTCCCGCGCACCACTGGTTTTGATGTCCCGGTATTTTTTTGCATCTGTCCTGGCCAACCTGTAGGAAGCGCTTTCCGCCGGGGTCGCCTCCAGGTTGTACATGTGGCCGGTTTGTTCCTGGATATCCTGGATGCGGTCCCGCATGTGGTCCAATACTTTTAGGGCAAAGGCCCTGGCTTCGGGCTGCGTGATAGGCTTGCCCATGAAGTTCAGCACGGCCTCGTTCATGCCGACTATGCCGATGGTGGAAAAATGAAAATTCCAGAATGTACCGTGCCCCTCTTTGATAGAACGCAGGTAGAAGCGGCTGAATGGATAGAGGCCGGACTCGGTAAAGCGTTCGATATTTTTTCTTTTGATTTCCAGTGCTTCCACAGACAGATCGATCATGCGGTTTAGCAAGTTAAAAAAGTTTTCTTCGGAGTTGGCAGTGTACCCAATCCGGGGCAGGTTGATGGTGACCACCCCGATGGAACCGGTAAGGGGATTGGCGCCGAAGAGTCCGCCCCCCCGTTTCCAGAGATCCCGGTTGTCCAGCCGGAGCCGGCAGCACATGGAGCGGGCATCCTCGGGGTTCATATCGGAATTTACAAAGTTGGCAAAATAGGGGATACCGAATTTGGCGGTCATTTCCCATATGGGTTGGAGTTCCTCATTTTCCCAGTCGAAATCTTTAGAGATATTATAAGTCGGTATGGGGAAAGTAAAAATCCTGCCTTTGGCATCTCCCTCCATCATGATTTCGGCAAAAGCCCGGTTGAGCATATTCATCTCTTTTTGATACATGCCGTAGGTCTCTTTCCCCATTTCGCCGCCGATGGTAATGGGCTTGTCCTTCAAGATTAACGGAGGCACCAGATCCATGGTGATATTGGTAAAGGGGGTTTGAAACCCCACCCGGGTAGGCACGTTGAGGTTGAACACAAACTCCTGTATGGCCTGCTTGACTTCTTTATAGTTTAATTGATCGCAGCGAATAAAGGGGGCCAGCAGGGTATCGAAGTTGGAAAAGGCCTGGGCACCGGCCGCTTCTCCCTGGAGGGTGTAGAAGAAGTTGACCACCTGCCCCAGGGCGGAGCGGAAGTGTTTGGCGGGGGAGGACTCTACCTTGCCCTGTACCCCGATAAATCCGCTTTTCAGGAGATCCTCTAAATCCCAGCCCACGCAGTAAGGACCCAGGATACCCAGGTCGTGGATGTGAAAGTCACCCTCTTCATGGGCCATGCGTACTTCTAAGGGGTAGAGCTTGCGGAGCCAGTATCGGGCCACGATTTTGGCGGAAATGTGGAGGTTTAAACCCTGAAGGGAGTAAGACATGTTGGAGTTCTCTTTGACCCGCCAATCGCTCTCCTTCATATACTCGTCGATTACCTGGATACCGTCCAAAAAATTTTTCCGTATATCCCGCATTTCGGCCCGTTTTTCCCGGTAGAGAATATAAAGCTTGGCTGCGGCGGATTCATTCTTATCGATCAAAATCTTCTCTACGATGTCCTGGATCTCTTCCACCTGGGGGACAATACTGTAGTGAAAATAGTCCTTTTCGAGCTGTATAGCCACTTCGGTGGTGAGGTAACGAATCACGTTTTCGTCCCGCTTTCCCATCGCCCAGAAGGCCTTTTGAATGGCGCTGAAGATTTTAGTTTCATCAAAAACGACATATCGGCCGTCCCTTTTCTGGATCAAATTGTTATCCTCTATCATTCGCTATACTCCAAAAAAATGCCACACCTGTTCCTCATGCTCATCAAACACATTCATGCATTCTCTCACATCTGCGGGTTGGCCCACGGTTAATCCGTGTGCCTCGATTCAAGCCTTAAGACTACAAGCTTACACCTTGGCCGGAAACTTGTCAAGGGGATTTTAAAAAAAAACACAAGATGTTGTGTTTTACTCTGGCAAATCACTATATATAGAGTTACAGCAGCATGGAGATTCGGCATTTGTTATTGTTATTATTTAATTCTGAATTTAATGCCGGCCATAAAACGGCTGCCGGGGGCGGGGTAACCGAATACCTCCTGGTATTCTTTGTCGAAGGCATTGGTGATCTTGCCCACCAGCCGCATTTTTTCGTTGATCGGCACCTGTATATTGAAGTTAAAGGTGTTGAAGGCCGGATTGTCGGCAATGGGATTCAGCCAATCCAATTCATTGTAGTCCAATCTCTCACCCACGTAGATCATCTCGCCGGAGATGTTGAAATGGGGGTTGTCATAGGCGATGATGACGGAGAACGAATGTTTGGGCCGCCGCAGCAATTCCCGGTCATATTGGAGATCATGGGTATCCAGGTAGGTATAGGCGGCGGTGAGATCGACTTTATCCAGTAATTTAATATCGGCACTCAATTCGATTCCGGAGATCTGGGCCTCGTTTAAGTTGGCGAATTTCCAGGTGAGGGGGGAGTAGCCGATGAGATTTTCATATTTTGAATTGAAATAGACGATACTGAAAGTCAGGGGTTTCAGATAGATGTCACTGCCGATCTCAAAGGATTTGGCGATCTCCGGCTGCAGGTCCGGGTTGCCCCAGCCGGGATTGAGCAGCTCAGGCAGGGTGGGGGCGCGAAAGCTGCGGGCGTATGAGCCGCGGATCTTGAATTTATGGTTGATGAGGTAGGAAAAGCCCAAATGGGGAGACCATCTGGAGTCGATGCCCTTGTATTTGTCATAGCGGATGGAGGCGGTGATGAACAGGTTGTTGAGATCGAGACCGGTATTCAGGAAGGCGGAAAAGTAGTTGGTCTTTTGGCGGTCGATGGGGGTTCCCAGGTTGTCTTCATTGACAATTTTCTGATCCGAATAGTCGAAACCCATATCCAGGTTTAGCCTGTTCAATAGCCTGGTATCCAGGGTGAGAACGGCTTCGTTGTTGGTGGATCTGTTCACATAAAAGGGGAGCCACAGGTCATCGGGGTCTGAAAACTCGTATTTGTTGAGGTTGTGGGATAACTTGATGTCCAGGCTGGTGGTGTCGCCGAAGGTGTAAGAAAAAGGCAGGCCCACGATGAGGTTGTCCTGTTTGTAGGTCCGGTTGGGGGTGGGCAGGCCCATATTCAGGGGAATGCCGGAATCGGCAAAGCTGCCGAAAAATATTAGGGCGGATTTTAATTTGTCGTTTTGATAGCCCAGCCTGGCGGTGATGCCGTTGTTTTTGAATTCGTCGTTATCCAGGTTGTCGCTGTATTTGGAGAGGAAGCCGTTGAAGGATAGGTGAAATACTCCCAACTTCCGGGAGAGGTAGACGTTGGCTTCATAGCTGCCGTGGCTGCCTAAGAATGCCGAGGCTTCGATTCCCTCTTTGGTTCTGGGTTTCAGGTTGACCACCCCACCCATGGCATTGGAGCCGTACAGGCTGCTTAAGGGGCCCCGAACGATTTCGGCCTTTTCGATCATGGCGGGAGAGACAAAGGAGAGGTTCAGCCCCAGGGAGTTTGACGGGTCGGTGATTTTAAAGCCGTCGATTAAATACAACGTCTGGTTGACGGCAGCCCCCCTGGCAAAGGAATAGGTAAATTGCCCGTAATGACCGCCGCTGAGAGTCAGGTATCCTGGGGTTCGATTTAACAGCGATTTCAGACCCTCCTGGTTGAGATGCGCGAAGTCCGCCATTGTGTACAGGGTGACACTTTGAACCGATTTGTTGAGGGCCACTTCACCGATCACCTCGACTTCCTCGGTAAACATGGACTGCGGTTCTTCCTCCTCTTTGTCTTCGACAGCCGGTAGGGAAAGGGTAAACACCGCCAGGATGAACAGGATAAAAATTTTTTTGTGCATAAATGCCTCCTTGCAAGTCGTTTTGGAGGGAAAATTTTGTTTCCAATTACCCACCCTCCGTGGATAATTGCACCACAGCATCAAGCCTTAATAGGTCTTCCGACTCCCGGGGCCTCTGATAGCCTTCCCATCCCGGTGATTTCGGGACAGTGGCTGTCATTACCAGAGACTGTTTCCCGATCTCTTATCGGGACCCGGTCACGGCAGCGGGGGCTGTAGGGTTTTCTAACCCACTTCCCTTGAATTAAGCCTTGAAATTTTATTTTATACCCCTCCCCCCCATTTGTCAACTAAAAAGATTACCGGAGTTACCCCGAAATTTTAAGTAGGATTATAAATTTGTGACTGGCAAAAATCCGTTAACTTAATTCCCCGGCTTCCTGTCCTCGTCCTCCGTTCTCCTGCTTTTTACCCCAAATGCCGACTTGAGGGTTAGTGATAGTATTATGATCGCGTGCCCCTTTATTTACTTTCCCCAAATTTAACCCAACATTCCCACCCTTCAAGGCATCCCTCAATTCCCCAGGCTCCCATATACAAATATTTAACAAGAAGGCAGGGGACAGCGCGCATAAACGTATAAACTTTTACAAATTGATCCAGGCCTACGAGGAGGAGACGATCTATATCCTGACCACTGCCGGGGCCCAGGAACAGATGGAGGGGCTGCGGGCCTACCGGCTGTCGCTGCGGCCGGCGGACCTGGAGGTTTACCTGGGCATGCCCCTGCTGGAAGAGTGCGGGGTGTACCGCTATATATATCGTACGAGAACCAGGACCGGTATGCCTATGATGGGGACACGGGTTTCCTGGCCGAGCCGAAGCAGGCGGTACCGGGCGGTCTGTTTTTGACAGTGGGGTATTATTCTTATGTCCAATTTCTGGAGACATTGGGGAGAGATTATTTTTTGTGAGATTATTTTTTGTGTGTCCCTTTTTTCCCCTCATCGGATATGTTTTTTTGCTTTTAGCTGGTGGGATAGGATTATTGAGTGTATTGAAAACCAATGATAATTATGTGATAATTTTACAGGAGGTCAAATAATGATGGACAAAGTAGAGATGCAAGAAAAGAAAGGTAAAGGAGAGAAAACTGTGATTGGGGAAAAATGCCCCAGAGTCTCTTAGGATGGGTTTTGTATCACTTCTCTCCAAAGGGAAGAAAACGCGTTGTTATTTTTATCACTATCGTTGCCGTTGCCGTGCTTATACTCTCTTATATCCTATTGTTCTTTAGAGAGAATTTAGAGATAAGAAAACTGATCAAAGAGGAACAACTCAAGT
>CBFDCR010000073.1:0-25278 GCA_965603365.1 uncultured bacterium | reverse complement strand
TAATTTCTAACTCCCACCACAAATTTAATAGGTTTTAATCTTGTAGATTACAATACACTACTTTTGAATGGTTTCATAACTGCCCTCCTTAATACAATTAAAGGTTATTTACCGCTGGCGGAGCGTTGGCGGAATCCACCAGGTGAATTGAACCACCGCATCATTCCAATCCTGGTCGATGTAGTCTTCGGATACCACCATTGCCAAATGGTAATACATCACACCACAAGAACCCTGGGAAACTTGAGAATTCTCCCAGGTCTGGCCGCCATCTGGAGAGGTCTCCACCTTCACGCAGACGCTATAACCCAACGAGCTTCTCGAAGAACCGGGAGTTTCAATGGGGAAGTTACCGTTGGGAATTGGCGTATCGTGTTCACCATTGCCCTGGATGGTTATTGGCGAACCTGTTTCCGGGGTAATGGTTACTCTTTGTAGAAATGCCGCATTCGTAAAAGAACGGACATTTACATAAGTATTTAACGGCAAATAAATTATCGTCGAAGCTGGCATAATAAACCTCCTTAAGACCTTAAAAAAAATCTGCCGGGATTATATCGGATTGGGCACTACAGAGATATAACAAATGTTCCAAAAAGTGTAACATTTGTTCCAAAGTCACTTTTTCGGCCCTGATTTCCCCTTTTCCCTCTTTTAAATTTTCAGCCGGGCCGCGTCACCTCCTTCAAGGCCTGTGACTGCCATACTCTCCAAAAATTTTTTTGGGGGGGAGTTAGAGCGGTAGGGTGGGTAGGTTAACCTGGATTGTCAGGGTGTCGTTGTTGAGGGTGGCGGTGCCGAATTTGGGCTGGTAATCCTTGAAGGAGAAGAAACCTGCTTTTTGCTGCCGGATTTCCAGGTAGGGATCGAGGTTGGACAGCAGGTGGGTAAAGGCCCGTCTGGCATAGGCGGCATCGGGGTAGCGGATCATGATCTGGGTATAGGCGGTGGAGCCGGGGTCTTTGTAGTCGGCGGCAGCGCCGAAGATCTTGCCGTCCAGGAGGAGGATATCCTCTTCCCCTAAGGTATAGAGGGACTGGAGGGAGTACATGCCCCGGATCAGGCGCTCCGATCCCCCTATACGATTCGCTGCCGGAAGCAGGGAAAAGTGATCCATCGGCCTCTTGTCCGTTATCGATTTCATCACGCCGTTCATCAAACGGATCATCACCGGCAGCAGGTTCTCTCCGCCGCCCAGGTTGTTCACCAGCAGGAAGTAGCTGCCCTTCAGGGCCATGATCTGGCGGGCATCGCCGGTATGCCGGGCGCCAATACCGTCTAAAGGCGTCTCTTTTCCGCACTTCATCAGGTAGATGCCCAGGGCCGCCTCCGGGCTCTCCATCCCGTAGGCTTCGAGGGCGATCTCACCGCCATTTTTGGGGTGGATGAAATGTTGAATCGATAAGATTTTGAAGCCGAATTCCAGGAACAGTTCGGCGCCGCCGTCGATGTGACCGTAAAGCCCCTGGCCGTCAAAGGTCAGCAGCGGGCCCCTGGCCAACCAGCCGGGGACGAAATTGTCTCCCGGCACCTCCAGGGCGGCCGCCGGACAGACGATGGCCCCCAATATTATAAAAAACGTTAACAGCCTGTTCATGTCGAAGAATTTAGCCCAGTTCCACCTTTTCATGTTCCATCTTTTCGGGGTCGGTCTGGCCCAGGCCCAATTCCTGGGCGTAGCGCAGGTACTCGGTATAGATAGGGTGCTCGTTTACCTTGACCCCCATCTCCTTGCGCTTCTGTACGATCAGGTGGTGGCAGATCATGTCCAGGGCAAAGGGATCGGTGGCCAGGAACAGCCGGTTGTAGGGATAGGTATATTTGGGTACCGGCATGGGCCCGCCTTCATACTGGGCGACCAGACCGTCGGTGATGTTCAATACCATCTTATCCCGGATTACCGGGAAGCCCAGCACTTCGGTACAGACATTAAAAAAGAGGGGTTTATGCAGCCGGCCGGTATTGCAGATGGCACCGTAGCCGATATTCTTGGTGGCCATGGAGATGCCGTTGCCGGTATTTTTAAAGACCGGTACGTTGATGATTTTGGTGAGTTTCCGGGTCAGTAAGTTGCCGAAATAGGAGTACTTACCGTTAACCACATGCTGGTTGAGGTAGGGCATCTCTTTGGGGCCCTCCACATCGGCCCAGTAATACACATCCTGGTCGAAATTCCCGAGACTGATGTGTTTACCGGAGGGATCCAGCCAGCGGCTGTTGTCCGTTGTCTTGCCCTCGGCGGCCGCCTCATCCATAGTCTGCAGGCCCTCGATGCCGATACCGGGGAAACGTTTCGAGACAAAGCCGGCATCCTTGAGCATGTAATCAAACCGGTCCCAGATGATGATGTTTCGGGCCGGGATGCCGCCCTGCCTTAACCAGGCGATGATGGCATCCACCACTTCCAGGCGGGTGCTGATCAAACCGGGGCCCACCGGGTTGACCTTGATGCCCACCACATCCTGCCGGTTAAAAAACAGGCCGAAACTTTTCTTTAGACTTTTACCCGTCAGTTTCTCCATGCCCCGGGCAAACATCCGGGAGACGGCATCGGCCTGGATTTGTTTATCCTTAACCGCTTCGGGGTGATGGGTCTCCACCACCCGGCCGGGAAACAGCCCGGGCAGGGAATAGCGAGTCCTGGGAACCTTCAATGCTTCCTTTACGTTGGTCTCCGGCTTTGGCGGCGGCACCCGTTTCTTCGTCTCCGTCGCCCACAGCATCGGTGTACCCAGAACCAGCCCGGTGCCGCCGGTGATCTTTAAAAAGTTCCGCCGCTTCATGGCCCAATTGGACCCCATACTTCGATAAGGTGTTTTAATCATTTTCTAACTCCTAACTGTCCATCATAGAATATATCACAAGGGATTAAATTCTTCAAATTCTTTAATATAAATTCGGCAAGAAAAACTTGACTTTCTGTGCGTTCTTAGTTTATTATTTCTTCTTAGTATATAATTTGTATTTAAAATTTTTTGAGGAACATCCATGCTTAAAGGAACAGTAAAATGGTTTGACGCAAAAAAGGGCTATGGGTTTATTCAGGGCGAAGACGGTAAAGACATATTTGTCCATTTTAGCCACATAGTCGCCCAGGGATTCAAAAGCTTAAATCAGGGTCAAGAGGTCACCTTTGAGATCATCGAAGGTCCCAGAGGGGTTCAGGCTGCCAATGTCAGAATAGAAGAATCGTAAACCTGACTTACGCTTTTTAACCGCTTTTTTGCCTCCAATTCTCAATCATCCGGCTTAAAACAGAGGGAGAAGAGGATCAGTTCATCGTTACCTGATGGACCTCTTCCAGGTTGCGAATGTTGACGATGGTAACCTCCCGCTGAAGTTCCCGGGCCGTTCTCTTTACAATATTCGTCAGTACCTTGCCGGTGCCCACTTCGGCAAAATTCAGAATACCTTTTTCTTCCAGGAGCTTTACCATCGTGTCGTGCCAATAAACCGGACGGGTGACCTGTTTCCTGAGTGACTCCCGTGCCTCTTCTGCCTTCGTCATTTCCGCCACCGCAATATTGTTCACCACCGGAAACTTTAAGTCTTTAAACTCGATTTGATCCAGATCCTTGGACAGCTTTTCTTCTGCCGGCAGCATGAGTTCCGAATGAAAGGGGGCGGAAACCGGTAAAAATTTCACCTTTTTGGCCTGAATCTCTTCTACCGCCGCCTCCACCGCCTGCCGGTCGCCGGAAATCACCACCTGGCTCGAACTGTTGAAGTTGGCCACATTCACACTTCCCTGTACCCCGGAAACCACCTGCTTGATCTCGTCGATATCGCCGCCCATGATGGCTGCCATTGCCCCCCGGCCGACCGGGACCGCCTCTTGCATATACTTACCCCGCTTGTGCACCAGCAGCACCGCGTCTTCGAACCGAAAGGCCCCGGCACACAACAGGGCCGAATATTCCCCCAGGCTGTGGCCAGCGGCGATTACAGGTGCCTTTCCCAGCAAGTTGAACAGGATGTAAGATACGGCCAGTAATGCCGGCTGTCCATTGTGAGTCAACTTGAGTTCCTCTTCAGGTCCTTCAAAACAGATTTTCGAAAGCCGATACCCCAAAATTTCGTCCGCCAGTTGAAACGTCTTTCTCCCAAACTCTGTTTTTTCAAATAAATCTTTCCCCATTTCCACGGCCTGGGATCCCTGCCCTGGAAACAGGAATGCATAATTATCCATTGATTCTCCTTGTGAAGTTTCGATTATAACATATTTCGAGATATTTCCCAAAAACGGGAGCATTCAGGTTAGCGCCGGAAATCCGGATAAAGATTTTTTTCCCCTTCGCTTTTGGCAATGACCACCGTGCCCACACTGTCGCTTAGTACATTGATCATGGTCCTGAACATATCCAGGGGGCGATCCACTGCCAGCATGGTACCGATAATCACGGCCACATCGACATCCCGGAAGCCCACCGCCTGGGTTACGATAAATATCACCACCAGGCCGGCGCTGGGAATACCGGCGGCACCGATGGAGGCGAGAAGCGCCGTCAGCACCACCACAAACTGCTGCGATAAACTGAGATGAAGCCCCAACACCTGGCTGATAAAAATAACACCGGCACATTCGTACAGCGCGGTGCCGTCCATATTGACGGTGGCCCCCATGGGCAGGACAAAGCTGGAAATCTTGTTGGATACCCCGGCATTTTTCTCCACATTGGTCATGGTGAGCGGTAAGGTGGCGTTGGAAGAACTGGTGGAAAATGCCGTGATCAAAGCCGAGGCCATGGCCCTGAAATGGTAGACCGGATTGATTCTGGTAAATAGATAAAATATAAGCGGGAGGGTCACCAGCATATGGATAGACAAACCGGTGGCGACGGTTAACATATACTTGCCCACAGTTTCGAATAATCCGAAACCGGTGGCCGAAGTGGCTTTCACAATCAATCCAAAAACTCCAAGGGGCACCAATTTGATGACATATTCTGTCACTTTCATCATCAGTTCAAAGCCGGAATTGAAGAGATTCTTTAAAAACTTCTGGCTTTTGGGCTCCAGCCTGGTGATGACCACCCCCAGGAAAATCGAGAAGAAAATAATACCCAGCATATCGCCGCCGGAGGCCGCCTTGATCGGATTCAAGGGAATCATTCGGATCAGGATCTCGGCAGGAGAACCCGGCGACTGCAAGTCCTGGGGATTGAAATCACCGGCCACCGGAATGTCTGCCCCGACTCCCGGCTGGATCAGATTGGTCAACGTCAAACCCACCAATATGGCACACAGACTGGTGGTGATATAATATAAAAATGTTTTCAGGCCCAGGCGGCCGATGTTCTTACCTTCGCCGATACTGGATACGCCGCTGACGATGGAGGTAAAAATCAAGGGTACGATGACCATCCGCAGTAAGCGGATAAAGATGGTGCCCAGAGCGCTGACAAGGCTGAACAACCAGCCCGATGGTTGACCGTCGTACACCTGCTGAAAAATAACCCCCACGATGACCCCGACAACCATGGCGATCAAAATTTGCCAGTGCAATTTCAGTTTCAATTTCATGGTTCCTCCGCTTCAAGGGAAATTCCCAACAATGGCGAAATACTTGAAGCTTAGATTATAACCAATCCGCCCGAATGAATCAAATTTATTAAACTCTGTTCGGAAGATAAAAATATTTGAAATTTGTGTAAAAAAAGCCGGAAGCATAGAGTTTTTACCTTTGTCATACTTTGGTTGTATAAATCTTTGCGTTTTTTTTCATACCAAATATACAACTTTTGATGTATTGACAAATGCTTCAATAGGTAGTAAGGTTTTTTCGAGTAGCTTAGCATAAATGAAAGCAGATCTGGATGCTTACATATAGATTGAGTAGCTATCTGTCTGACTAAGAGTACCTATGAAGGTGAAACCGGCAAATCAATATAAGAAGGCTGAGAAAAAGCCGTTTAAAGGAACCTAAAAATCTATAAAATAAAAGGAGGATTAAATGCAAAAATCCAAGTTTTTGTGGGTTTTCTTGCTCACACTCAGTTTAACCGTCTTCCTTGGGGCCAAGAAGGCCAACAAGGGAGAACTTGTTTCTTCTTCAGCCAACAAGATCGTCATTAAGCTCAATGTGGACGCTTACGATTTTGAAAGGGTTCAGACCCCAAATGGTGAGGAAGTTATCGTAAAGGCGCTTCACGGCGGCAGAATCCTGCAAAAGGGAGCCCCCGACCTGGCGAAACTGTCAGAAGCGGTGATTATTCCCGACAAGGGGAACATGAGGGTCGAGGTCATCGATGCCAAGTTCGTTGATCTGGATCACGTCAAAGTCGCCCCTTCCAAGGGAAATTTACCCAGGACGAAGAATCCCGAGGATGTACCCTATGTCTACGGCAAAGAGTACAAACAGGATGCCTTCTTTCCCGGGACATTGGCTGAACTGAACGAGGCCTACATTGCCCGTGACTTCAGGGGCCAGGGCGTGATTCTCTACCCCTTCCAGTACAACCCGGTCACCAGCATTTTAAGGGTCTATACCGAGATGACGGTAAAGATCTCCAAGAAGGGCGGTAAAGGAGACAACGAGTTCGACCGTAAAAAACCGCTCAACTTTAAGAAATTGAACCGGGAATTCAAGAACGTCTATGCCCGGCATTTTCTCAACTACAAAAAGATGGAGAAAGAGGCCAGCACCGCTGAATTTGAGCTTCAGTACACCCCGCTGGACGATCCCATCGGCACCATGCTGATCGTCTGTTACAGCAGCTTCCTGGATGAAATGGCCGATTTCGTGTCCTGGAAGCAGAGCATCGGTTATACGGTAGACCTGGTCAACTATTCCACCATCGGCAGTTCCTCGGCACTCAAGACCTACGTGGCCAATTATTACAACAGCAATGGATTGACCAACCTCTTGCTGGTGGGCGACCATGCCCAGGTACCCACCTCCAGTACATCGGCCGGTGATTCGGACAACAACTACGGCTACATCGTGGGCAGCGACCACTACCTGGACATCTTCGTGGGCCGCTTCTCGGCTGAAACCGCCACCCATGTGACCACCCAGGTGGATCGTACCTTATATTATGAAAGGGATTTATCCTCGTCCGCTTCCTGGTTCAAACACGCCATCGGCATGGGCTCTTCGGAAGGGCCCGGCCATAACAGTGAGTACGACTATCAGCACATCAACAACATCCTGTCCGATTTAAGCGGCTACGGCTACACCACCCACACCAACCACCAGAGCGGCGGCAGCACCACCAACCTGACCAACCTGATCAACAACGGTGCCGGTACGATGTTTTACTGCGGTCACGGCAGTGACACCTGCTGGTCCTGCGGCTGGACTTTCTGTGTTTCCAATGTCAACGGTCTCACCAATGAGTACGAACTGCCCTTTATCTATTCGGTGGCCTGCGTAGTGGGGAACTTCAAGAACCAGACCTGTTTTTGCGAGTCGTGGCAGCGGGCAACCAACAACGGCAATCCCACCGGGTCTGTGGCCCACTGCGGTTCCACCATTAACCAATCATGGGTACCCCCCATGGACGCCCAGGATGAGATGGCCGACCTGCTGGTATCCGCTAATGGGCCCAAGCGGACATTTGGCGGTACCTTCGTGAACGGCATGTTCAAGATGATCGATCTGAACGGCAGCGGCGGCGAGAGCATGGCCGACACCTGGGTCTGTTTCGGTGATTCTTCCGTGCAACTGCGCACCCCCGGCACCCCCAACGGTCCCAGCTCCGGCCCCACCCCGCCCACCGCCAACTTCACCGCCGACACCACCACCGTCAGCGTGGGCGGCACGGTGCACTTCACCGACACCTCTTCCGGTAATCCCACCTCCTGGTCCTGGTCTTTCGAGAGCGGCTCCCCCTCCGGCAGCAGCTCCCAGAATCCCAACGTCACCTACAACTCCGTGGGTACCTTCGATGTCTCCCTGACCGCCGCCAACGCCTACGGCAGCGATACGGAAACCAAGACCAACTACATCAATGTCACCGATCAGCCCACCAATTACTGCTCATCCTCCGGAACCAACTATAGTTACGAATACATCGCCGGTGTCCAGGTCGGAGCATTGAACAATACTTCCGGCGCCGCCGGTTACTCCGACTTCACCTCCCTCAGCGTAGATCTGACCAAGGGTGCCAACGTGAGTGTGGCCCTGACCCCGGGCTTTACCAGCAGTTCCTACAACGAATACTGGAAGATCTGGATCGACTACAACAAGGACGGTGATTTCGACGATACCGGTGAAGAGGTCTTCAGCGGCTCGGGCAGCTCGGTGGTGAGCGGCAGCTTCACCGTATCCACCTCCGCCACTCTGGGCAGCACCCGCATGAGGGTAACCATGAAATACGGCGGCACGCCCACTCCCTGCGAAACCTTCACCTACGGCGAGGTCGAGGACTATACCGTCAATATCACCGAAGGCACGATTCAGCCGCCGGTAGCCGAGTTTACCGCCAGCAGCACCAGCATCCTGGTAGGCCAGAGCGTGACCTTTACCGATCAATCCTCCAACGGTCCCACCTCCTGGTCCTGGTCCTTCGAGAGTGGTACACCCTCCGGCAGCTCCAGCCAGAATCCCACCATCACCTACAACACCGCCGGCACATTCGACGTCAGCCTGACCGCCGCCAACTCGGCCGGCAGCGATACCGAGACCAAGACCAATTATATCAGCGTCAGCGAAGCCCCCGTCACCTACTGTACCGCCTCGGGCAACAGCCAGAATTACGAATACATCTCCCGTGTCCAGGTGGGATCCATCAACAACAGTTCCGGTGCCTCCGGCTACACCAACTTCACCGCCATCTCCACCAACGTCACTAAAGGCGGTTCCGTCAGTGTCTCCCTGATCCCCGGTTTCACCGGCTCTTCCTACACCGAATACTGGAGAATCTGGATCGATTACAACAAGGACGGCGATTTTGCCGACTCCGGCGAAACCGTTTTCAGCAAATCCGGTAGTTCGACCGTAACCGGCAGCTTCACCGTACCCACCTCTGCCATTACCGGCAGTACCCGCATGAGGGTATCCATGAGATACGGTGGTTATGCCTCTTCCTGCGGTACCTTTAGCTACGGAGAAGTCGAAGACTACACCGTGAATATTCAGTAAATTTGTAAAAAACATAGGGGCGGCCCCCAGGGGTCGCCCCTTATTTTCACTAAATACAAAAAAAGGAGGTATTTAAAAATGAAGAAACTTAAGTTTTTAATGACTTTTCTGCTCATCTTCAGCGTCACCTTCACCTTTGCCAAAAAAGACAACGAAGTCAATGGCGTAACCCTGATCTCAGCCAATACCAACCAGACGATTTTGAGATTTGAAATCGACTCCTACGATCTCAAAAGTGTTCGGGGCCTCAGCAGTACCGCAGTGGAACTGGTGGCCCCCAACACCGGCAAGATCCTCAAGAAAGGCGCGCCGGCTCTACTGAAACAGACGGCCTCCATCATCATTCCCGATACCGCCGCCACCGGTGTAGAGGTGATCGACTCGGCCTACACCGAGCTTTACAACATCGACCTCGCCCCTTCCAAAGGCGTACTGATGAGGACCGTCAATCCCGACGATGTCCCCTACGAATACGGCCCGGAGTATCGGACCAACGCCTTTTACCCCACCAATGTGGTGGAACTCAATAAGGCCTACATCGCCCGGGATTTCCGCGGCCAGGCAGTAGCGGTCCACCCCTTCCAGTATAACCCGGTGACCCAGACCCTGCGGGTGTATACCCAGGTCACGGTAAGGGTATCTCAGAAGGACGGTAAGGGGGACAATGAATTCAAGCGCCAAAAGCCGCTCAACTTCAAGAAATTACACCGGGAATTCAAAAAACTCTATTCCAGGCACTTTATCAACTACAAAAAGATGGAGGCAGACGCCGGCACCGCTGAATTGGAGCTTCAGTATACCCCGCTGAACGATCCCATCGGCAACATGCTGATTGTCTGTTACAACGGTTTTATGGCCGATATGTCCGATTTTGTCTCCTGGAAGCAGAGCATCGGTTACACCGTCGACCTGGTGGACTATTCCACCATCGGCAGTTCCACGGCCTTAAAAAACTATGTGATCAACTATTACAACACCAACGGTCTGACTTACTTATTGCTGGTGGGCGACCACGCCCAGGTACCCACCTCCAGTACCTCCTACGGCGATTCGGACAACAACTACGGTTACATCGTAGGCGGCGACCACTACCTGGACATCTTTGTGGGCCGCTTCTCCGCCGAGACCCCTGCCCATGTGCAGACCCAGGTGGACCGTACCATCCATTATGAACGAGACGTGCTCTCTTCGGAAGAGTTCTTCCGCCACGCCATCGGCATGGGTTCCTCCGAAGGGCCGGGACACAACGGAGAATATGACTACCAACACATCAACCTGATCCTGGATGATTTAGAAGGGTACGGTTATACCACCCACGAATGCCATCAGAGCGGCGGCAGCCCGGCACTCATGTCCAGCTTCATCAATGCCGGATCCGGCACCATCTTTTACTGCGGCCACGGGACAGTCAATTCGTGGTATACCTCATCGTGGTCCTATACCAGCACCGATGTCAATGGCCTGGTGAATGACAACATATTACCATTCGTCGTCTCTGTGGCCTGCGTGGTCGGTAACTTCAGAAGTTACACCTGTTACTCCGAAGTATGGCAGCGGGCCACCAATAACGGCGTTCCCACCGGTGCCGTTGCCAACGCCGGCTCCACCATCAACCAATCCTGGATTCCCCCCATGGACGCCGAAGATGAGATGGCCGACCTCCTGGTGGCCAAATCGATGCGAACCTTTGGCGGCATGTTTGCCAACGGCCTGTTCAAGATGATCGACATCAACGGCAGTGCCGGCGAGAGCATGGCCGACACCTGGGTCTGCTTCGGCGACCCCTCGGTGCAAATGCGCACCCCCGGTACCCCCAACGGCCCGATCCCCGGCAACCAGCCGCCGGTGGCCGACTTCACCTATTCGGTGGATGGCCTGACCGTGACATTCACCGACCAGAGTTACGATCCCGACGGCACCATCGTCTCCTGGCTGTGGGATTTCGGTGACGGCACCACCTCCACCGTACAGAACCCCATCCACACCTATGCCAGCTCCGGAAGCTACTCGGTGAGCCTGACGGTAACCGATAACGAAGGCGCCAACAGTAAGGTGACCAAGATTATCAGCGTGGGCAGCCTTTATATGTACGTCTACGACATCTCCATGAGCCTCAATAAGGCGGGCAGGAATTACACTGCCACCGCAGTCATCACCATCAGGGATACCAACGGCAATCCCGTTCCCGACGCCACCGTCTCCGTCACCTGGAGCGGCTGCTACAGCAGCACCACCTCCGGTGTCACCGGTTCCGACGGCACGGTGACGTTCACATCTGCCAAAGTGAAATGCAGCGGCCCCTTCACCATTACCGTTAACAACGTGACCCACGCCACCATCCCCTACGATCCCGGCCTCAACAACGAGACCTCAGACTCCATCACTTACTGATAAAAATCTTCTCTTAACAAAAGGCCCGGAAGGCACCCCCTTTCGGGCCTTTTTTTTTCAAAGGATACACACGCCGCCCCGTCTACAGGGTTTTGGGGGACTTGCTTTTTACGGTAAATTCTATTAATATAGACGGATGAAGTTGAAAAGAGTACTGGTCGTCGACGATGAAATCTTTATCCGGGATCTGGTGAAAGATTTCCTGGAAATGGAGGACATCGCCTGTGATGAAGCCGAAAATTCCGAGGACGCATTGAAACTCATCGCCCGGAACCATTACAGCCTGATCTTACTGGACTGGCACCTGGAAATGCAGGAACCGGCGGATATCGTGAAAGAAATCAAAAAAAAGAATCAAAAGATTCCCATCATCATGCTGACCGGCGACTATCAATGCAGCGGCGACCAATTGAATGAAATGGGAATCGAAGGGGTCATTTATAAACCCTTTAAAGTAGACGACTTCATGAACAAAATAAATAAATTTTTGGAGATCTAATGAAAAAAATCCTGGCGATCCTGCTCTGTTTACTTTCTTATGCCGCCCTTTTCCCTGTAGAAATCATGAAGCTTTCGGAAATCAAGACCGGCATGGAAGGTTACGGCAAAACGATATTTAAAGGTACAAAAATCGAGAGATTTCAATTTAAAGTCCTGGGGTTTATCGAAAAATTTGCCCCCGATAAAGACCTGATTATTGTGGAGTTAAAATCCCCGGTACTGGAAAATAACGGCGTGGTTTCCGGCATGAGCGGCAGCCCCCTGTATATTGAAGACAAAATCATCGGTGCGGTGGCTTACGGCTTTCGCTTTTCTAAAACACCCATTGCCGGGGTCACCCCGATTGAATATATTCTCGAGACATCCCAATACAATACCCCCACCTATTCCATCGATATATCGAATATCAAATTGGAATTCGATGAAAAAAACACCGAAACCATTGCCCGGTTGGTCCAGGAAGAGATCATCCGCCGCGCCAGTTTTTCCCCCCGCCAGTCCCTCACCCCCATCAAACTTATATCCTCCAACAAAGGCATGCATCCATCGGTTCTGTCATACTGGCAGCCGGTTTTTACCCCCCTCGACAGCCTGAAGATATCCCAGACTATAGATAAACCGTCGGTCACCGAGACACTATTCAGCATACAGCCTGCCGATGCCGCGGCCGTTCCCCTGATCCGGGGAGACTTCGAGATCTCTGCCTCCGGGACAGTCACCCACGTAGACGGCAAAAACATCTACCTGTTCGGGCATCCCTTCTTCAATCTCGGCACCGTGGATTTTCCCCTGCACAAGGCCGAAGTCATCTCTGTGGTGCCGTCATATGAGGAACCCTTCAGGCTGGTGACCACCCAAAATATGATCGGTCACGTGGCCCAGGACCGGTTTTCAGGCATCCAGGGAGAGTTGGGGAGCAGCCCTTACATGATTCCCATGGAAGTCTTTTTAAAGAACCGCAGCAGGAAATTTAAGGTGGAAATGATCAACCACCCCCTGCTCACCCCGGCCCTCACTGCTATCTCTCTCCAGAACGTCTTTGCCTCGGAATACCAGCAGGTGGGCTTTAATTCCATCCATGTAAGCGGCAAAATTTTTATCGAGGATGAAAAAAATATCACGATCAATGACCTTTTCAGCGGTACCAACTGTTTTAACGACTTCGCCAACCTGATTCTGGCGGTGAACTTTTTCTTGATGAACAACCCGGAGAAAAGGGTAAAAATACAGAAAATCGATTTTGAGATCGGCGGTGCTGAAATCGTCAAAAGAACCCATCTGGAAAACGTTATCATCAACAAAAACTCATTTTTACCGGGAGAAATGGTAGATGTCAAACTCTTCTTCAAGAACGAGCGGGGAAACCTGGTCACCGACTCGGCCAATATTAAAACCCCCAGCCTGAAATCCGGCTCCGACTTCTACCTGATGGTAGCGGATAGAGCCGAAATGGGCAAGTTTGAGGCCAAAAATATCAGAACCAACTATTTCCCCATCCGACTCAATGCCCTTATCCGGGCCATTAACAACTTGAGAAAGAACAATCGCCTCTATTTTAAAATATTGGCTCCGGCGGAGGGGCTATTTATCAGCGGCTATGAATATTCAAACCTGCCGTCAAGCCTGAAAAATGTTTTTATATTTAACTCTTCCTCCAACAACCAGTCGGAGATCAAATATTCGACGTTAATGGAGTACCAGATGGAGGTGCCGGCAGTGGTCACCGGGAAAAAATGGTTCAAACTAAAAATCAAAGAGAGGTAAAAAGCCAACATGATAAAAAAAATCTGTATCTTCTCACTCGTTTTTTCGTTGCTGGTCAGTGCACACGCCGTTTCGGTGAAAAAAATAGAGATCAAAACCTATGAAGATTTTCAAAAAGGGGAACTGGACGGAGCCAATATAGACGACACCGGCAGGTTGTTTATCGGTCCCCGGATCAAAGCCATTAATGGACCCGACCAGGAGTACTATCTTGCCCTCGATATCGGCAAAGGCGGTGATGTCTATGTCGGCACCGGACATAAGGCATCGGTATTCCGCATCCGGCAAAATGACGGTAAAATCGAAAAGATCTTCGAGAGCCCCCGTCTCGATGTATACGCCCTGCTGGTAAAAGCCGACAATGAAGTTTACGTGGGCACCTCGCCCAATGGCAAAGTTTATAAGATCGGCAGTGATCAAAAGGCGACGGAGGTCTTCACCCCCAGCGAAAAGTTTATCTGGGACATGAAGGAGGACCGGCAGGGAAATATTATCTGTGCAGTCGGCAACAACGGGGGGGTTTACCAGATCAAAGGGCCCGGCGACGCCGCTAACATCTACAGCTTTGAAGACACCCACATCATCAGCCTGTTTGTCACCCGTAACAATTCCATCCTGGCCGGCAGTGGAGATAGAGGCGTTTTATACCGCATCGACAACCGCAAGGTGAAGGTTCTGTACGATGCTCCCTTTGAAGAGATCAGGGGAATCTGCGAAGACAAAGAGGGAAATATATTCTTCTCCGCCTGCCGGGGAGTTAAGGCGCTGAATGGGGCCGAAGCCCGGAAAATCGAGCCCCCTTTCGACGGCTCGAAGGATGAAGAGAAGAAAAAGGTCAAAGAAAAAAGCGTATTGTACTGCCTGGACACCAACGGCGTGGTGGAGAAAATATGGTCATCCAACGATGAATATATCTATTCCATCTGTTATAACCAAAAAGACGACACGGTGATTATCGGAACCGGCAATGCCGGCAGGGTCTATAAAATAAAAAAAGACGGCAGCTTCTCACTGATATACGAGAGCGAATCGGCCCAGATTTTTAAAATAAAAGAGCGGGCCGGTGGATTTACCCTCATCGGCAACAATACCGCCGCCATTACCGGCATCGAAAGCGATTTGAACAGCAGCGCTACCTACTTCTCAAAGGTATTCGATCTGGAAGTACCGTCGAAATTCGGCAGAATGTACTGGAACGCTGCGGCATCTTTGCCCACACAAGTGGCGTTGTTTGCCCGGGCAGGTAACTCAAATATTCCCGATAACAGTTGGACCGAATGGTCGCCCCCGTACACAGATCCGGAAAATTCAAATATCGGCTTAACGGATTACCGCTATCTTCAGATTAAAATCGCGCTAAACGCATCAAACATCGCCCAAACCCCTTATTTAAATCATCTAAAGGCATACTACATCCAATCCAACCTCAAGCCCAGGATCAAAAAAATAGAAATCGTAAAAGCCCCGGAGCCCAAAAACAATCCCCAAAAGGATGACAAAAAAAATAAAGCCAATAAATACCTTAAAATAAAATGGTCGGCGGCGGACCCCAACGACGATCAATTAAAATTCAACCTTTACCTCAAGAAAACAACGGGTCGGAATTGGATTTCCTTCAAAGAAGACATCACCGAAAAGAGTTGTGAACTGCCCACCGAAATGTACGAAGACGGAAAATACGTGTTGAAAGTTGCGGTCGATGACAGTCTCGACAATCCACCCGACCTCTCCGGAGCCAGCAGTATGATTTCCCACGAATTTACCATTGATTCCACCGCGCCGGTTCTGAATAATTTTAACCGGCAGGCCAATCAATTGAGCTTTAACGTCAGCGATCTTGATTCCATTATCCAGGCGGTTTTGTATTCCCCCGACGGCAAGCTGTGGTTCCCCTTAGCCCCGGACGATATGATCGGCGATTCAAAATCGGAGGGATATAAAATCGGCTCAAAAGAACTGGCCAATAAAAAAATCATCTTTATAAAGGTCGTCGATGAGTTCGGCAACTATAAAGTGTATCAAAAAGAACTTTAATGTGAATATGGCAGATCATTAGGAGGCTAAGATGAAAATACATGAATATCAGGCAAAGCAATTGTTTAAAGAGTACGACGTGCCGGTCCCCCAAGGTGAGATGACAGAAGACAAAACCAAAGCCGTCGAAATTGCCGAAACCGTGGGGTATCCCTGTGTCGTTAAGGCACAGGTTCATGCCGGCGGAAGAGGAAAGGCCGGCGGTGTCAAGCTGGCCAAAAACAGAGAAGAGGCCGAGCAGTATGTCGGCCAGATCCTGGGGATGAAGCTGGTGAGCCGGCAGACCGGTCCCGAAGGCAAACTGGTGCGAAAGATCCTGGTAGAAGAAGGGATGAATATCGTAAAAGAGCTGTATCTGGCCATCATCGTGGACCGGGAAAATGAATGCCCGGTGATCATTGCCTCGTCGGAAGGGGGCATGGAAATCGAAGAGGTGGCGGCCCAAAGCCCTGAGCTGATTTACAAGATGCGCGTTCATCCGGTAACCGGACTATCGGCTTTCCACCTGAGGACGCTGGCCTATAACCTGAAGCTCAACAAACCCCAGCAGAAACAATTTTCCAACATGGTCCAGAATTTGTACCGGCTCTTCTGGGACAAAGATGCCTCCCTGGTGGAGATCAATCCCCTCATCATCACCGGCGCCGATGAGGTCATCGCCCTCGATGGCAAGATCAATTTCGACGATAACGGTCTGGTGCGGCATCCCGAGGTGATAGAATTGAGGGACATCCACGAGGAAGAACCCTTAGAGGTAGAGGCATCAAAATACGATCTCAACTACATCAAACTGGACGGCGATATCGGCTGTATGGTCAACGGTGCCGGGCTGGCCATGGCCACCATGGACATTCTAAAATATTACGGCGGCGAACCGGCCAATTTTCTTGATGTGGGCGGCGGCACCTCCGAAGAGAGAGTCAAGGAAGCCTTTAAAATACTCATGGCCGACGAGAATGTGAAGGTCGTTTTAGTGAATATATTTGGCGGCATCGTGCGTACCGATCTGGTGGCCGGCGGCATCGTTAATGCCATCAGGGATATCGAGGTCAAGGTACCCATCGTGATCCGCCTCGTCGGCACCAACGAGGAAGAGGGCAGACGGATTATCGAGGGTTCGGGTATCAAAAACTTTATTCCTGAATTGGATCTCAAGACTGCTGCCGAGAAGGCGGTAAAACTGGCAAAAGGAGAATAAAATGGCGATATTGGTGAATAAAGATTCGAGGATTGTGGTACAGGGATTTACCGGCAAAGAGGGGACCTTTCATGCCTCTCGGATGATCGAATACGGTACGAACGTAGTCGGCGGGGTGACCCCTGGAAAAGGCGGTCAGGTGCACCTGGACAAACCGGTTTTTAATACAGTGGAAGAGGCCGTCAAGAGTGTGGAAGCCAATGTGTCCATTATATTTGTCCCGGCTGTTTTTGCCGCCGACGCCATTTTAGAGGCCGCCTATGCAGGGGTCGGATTGATCGTCTGCATCACCGAAGGGGTTCCCCCCTTAGACATGGTCAAGGTCAAGAACTATCTCCGTACCACCGACTCCCGGCTCATCGGCCCCAATTGTCCCGGCGTCATTACCCCCGGCGAGGCCAAAGTGGGTATAATGCCGGCCCGCATCCACAAAAAAGGCAGAATCGGGGTGGTCTCCCGTTCCGGCACCCTGACCTATGCGGCGGTCTACCAGATTACCAACCTGGGCATGGGCCAGTCTACCTGCGTGGGCATCGGCGGCGACCCGGTGATGGGCTCCAATTTCATCGATATTCTCAAGTTATTCAAGGAAGACGACCAGACCGATGCGGTGGTGATGATCGGCGAAATCGGCGGCAGCATGGAGGAGCAGGCAGCCGAATACATCAACAAACATATGAGTAAACCTGTCATATCATTCATCTCAGGCCAGACCGCTCCTCCAGGAAGGCGAATGGGACATGCCGGTGCCATCATTTCCGGCGGCAAAGGCACGGCCAAAGAGAAGATGCGGGTACTGCGGGAAAACGGCATTCATGTGGTGGAGAGTCCGGCAGAAATCGGCATAACCGTAAAAAAGGTGATGGGCTGACGAACGAGCGTTAACCAGAAGAGACAGAATGTCCGGCGATACAACAAAGATCGACATCAAAGTGCGGAAACCTGCATCTGAGAAACAGCCGCCTGAAGAAAGCAGGGTCCACTTACTCTTTACCGTTATCAAAGGCGCAGAGAGTGACTTCGGCAAGATATTCAGTATCGACAAAAAAAGGATCTCCATCGGTAGAGCCGACGACAATCATATCGTGATCAACGATCCCATGGCCAGTAAGCATCACTGTCAGGTGCGAATCATCAAGGACTCACAGATCGAACAGATTGTCGTCACCGATTTGAATTCCACCAACGGTACCCACCTCAACGGGGAGTTGGCGGAAGAGAGGATTTTAAGATCCGGCGACAAAATCGGCATCGGCTCAACCGTACTGCGGTTCAGTTTTAACGACGAAATCGAAGAGGAATATCATGCCCGGCTGTTCACCTTTGCCACCACCGACTCTTTAACCGGTTTTTACAACAGGAGATACATCCTCACCGAACTGGAGAACCAGAGCCGAATCGCCAAAAGAAACCGGCGGGTATTCAGCATATTTCTGCTGGACATCGACGGTTTTAAGGAGATTAACGATACATTCGGCCACCTGGTGGGCGACGAGATCATCAAAAAAATTGCCTTTTGTATCAAGCGGAACCTCAGGGAGCAAGACTTTGCCGGCCGGTTCGGTGGGGATGAATTCATGATCATCCTGCCGGAAACCGAAATAGAGGGTGCCCTTATACTGGGCGATAGGGTGAGGGGCAAAATCGAGGATTACGCCATCCCCCACCAGGGCAGACAGATCCGCACCACCATCACCGGCAGCATCGGGCAATACGGCCTGCATGCCGACAGTCCCGGCCGACTGCTGCAGGTTACGGACCGAGCATTGTGCCAGGCCAAAAAGCAGGCTAAAAACAGGATCGTCGACGCCGGGCATAAATTATAAATTGCGATCCAAAAGTTCGACACTGGATTGCATTATGAAACGAATCGTAATATAATAGTTGCGCAGCCTCAATCTAAGTTTAATTTCCCCGGGTTGCCGCAGTTGTTTGATGGAGGTCGATACATGAATCAACGAGGGAAAGTTGGCTTTACAGGGCTATTGCTCATCATATTGGTCATTTACGCCGGTTATGCCGCCGTAGTATATATCTCTGCCGGTATCAGCGAATCACAGATTGCCAAAGAGGTTAAAGATAAAATCGGGCTTCTCAGGGGCGGCGATTTTACCTCTGAGAAGGGAATCACGGTCATCATTGAAATCCTGGAAAAAAATGACATTATCTTTACCCAGGAAGACGAAGAAGCCATCGAGGTGGAAGTAGGCCGGCGGGACATCACCTATCGTTTCACCTACGAAATCGAAATGGATTTCCTCCTATTTAAAAGCAGGAAATTTGTCGAGACAAACGACCGGATGACCAGTTATGAATGACGAAACCCGAGAGTTATCCCAGATCAAGATATTCTTAGCTTTTATCGTTTTTGTCATCACCATTTTAATTCTGCGGGAATTAAGAGCCATCTTTATTCCCTTCTCCATGTCCTTATTGATGTATTTTCTGTTTAACGGAGTGGTCAAAAAATTACACCACCTAAAGATACCGAAATTCTTGATTTTATCCTTTCTGCTGCTGTTCATATTCATCCTCTTCTACTTCTTTGGGGTCTTCATCTTCGCCGGGGTTTCCTCCTTTATCGATAAATTCCCCGCCTACAGCAGCAAGATTACCCAGATGCTCACCTCCCTGTCCGAACAACTCAAGATCCCCATCGCCGACGTCAACCAATATGTCAACGACTTCGACTGGAGCAAGTCCCTCAATACCCTCACCGCCATACTCTCAAAGACCTTCGGCTCATTCGCCAGCTTCCTGGGCAATCTGGTCCTGGTCATCATCTTCCTGATGTTCATGGTCGGCGGCCGTACCGTCATGATGCTGCGGATAAGAAAGGCCTTTGCGGAAGACCGGGCCGATCAGTTCATTTACATCATCAATTCCATCGAGAACAGTGTCCAGCACTACTTGCTCATCAAAATTTTCGTCAGTCTGCTGACCGCCCTGGTGGGGGGTGTCATCGTCCTGGTGGGGGGCTTCGACTTTGTTATATTCTCCGCCATACTGATCTTTGTGCTCAACTTTATCCCTAATTTCGGCTCGGTGCTGGCCACCATTTTTCCCATCACAATCGGCCTGATCAAATACGGCCTCTCCCTGAGGGTCGTTATCGTGGCGGCCGGGCTGTTTATCACCCAGATGATCATCGGCAATGTGGTGGAACCCAAGATGACCGGTAAAAACCTGGATCTCTCCCCCATCGTGATTCTCATCTCCTTGATCCTGTGGGGCTGGATGTGGGGGATCGTGGGCATGATCTTAGCCGTGCCCATCACCTCGGCCATCAAGATCATCTGTGAACATATCGACATCCTCAAACCCATCGCCAGCCTCATCAGCGCCGAGTAATCCCCACCAGCCGCGAAGGGCCGCGAAGGACCACCAAGAAAAAAAGATGAGAAATCTGAAATTATTGATGGAGAGGCAAGGATGTTTATTATATTTAACTCTGGTTAATTTTTATTATCTTTCGATTATTCAAATAAAATATTGCCAATTCCGACGACGCTGCAACTGCTATCCTCGCATATTGTTCATCAAGAGCCTTAAAATTGGGGGCGTGCCCATGCCCAGTGCCGTAACAATTTCTTAATTCGGTTATCCCTTGCACAACTACCGAAAAGCCTCCTAATATTTTCATAATTGCATCTTGAGCCCTTTCGGGTTCTCTAATTCCTTCTGGTATTAATCTTAAATGTTTATTTGTCTCTTTTACCAATTTCGCTAAATCCCAATTCTTGTTAATCGGCATTTGATTCTCCGCCAAGATTGATTTACAGCATGTTTCAATCAACTCTTTTGCTAATCCAATTGCCAGATGGGGGGCTTTTGATATTGATTCATTCATAATTTTTAGCTGGCCTTTCACATATTCAGTATCAATATGCTTTATAATTTTGTCATGCCTTTCTTTATCTTTCTGGGATTTCGATCCACCGATTTTAGGAACCCACTCTATTTTTCCTATTATAATATCATCCCTATTGGCGATACCCTTAATTGCATTTTCAATAGCCTCTGTTTCCGAAGAGAGTTCGCTTAACCTTTTATAGTATTTTCCAGGGGTCTCTATTTTAATATCATATAATCCCCATACTCCTTCTCCGCCCAATTCTAAAAATGTTTTAACATAAAAATTGTCAACCGTACATTCCTCTATAATCTTTGCGGCTTCCTCCTCATCGATTTCCTTAAGCCAATCAAATATTTCGTTAGTAAAATCATTCATCTTTTTTCCCTATCGGTTTCGCCTTCCTTTTTATATTCTTATTCTATAAAAAAATAAAGATCGTGTAAAGAAAGAAATTTAGTTGCTGCCTGGAGTACCTGGAGGAGGCGTTTAAGTATGATCCGGGGTTGAAGGGGACGTTGAGGGAGGAGATGAAGGAGCCGGGGAGTGAGTGGAAGTTTATGGAGGGGAACTGGTATTTGCGGGAAGTACTTTTGAAATGAAGGGGTCGAAGGGCCACCGGCCGCTAAGGGCCGCGAAGGACCGCTAAGAAAAAAAAATTCAGTTAAATTGGTGTTCTGAACAGCTATATCGCTGTTTTGAGCAGCCTGATCGCTGCCTGGAACAGCTTGATCGCGGTTTTTAAGTGCAGTGCCGCAGTTCTGAACTGTTGCGCCGCAGTTTTTTTTTGAAGTATCGCAGTTCTGAATTGATGTATCGCAGCTTTGGGCTGCTGCAGCGCAGTTTTTAACTGCTGTATCGCAGTTCCGAGCAGTTATATCGTAGTTCGGAGCAGCTTCATCGCAGTCCAGAACTGCTGTGTCGCACTTTTGAACTGCTCGATTTCAATTTTGAACTGCGGCATTGCAGTTTTGAACTGCTTCATCGTTGATTAGAACAGATCCATCGCTGCTGCGAACAGCTAAATCCCTGTTCCGGGCAGATCCATCGCTGCCCTGGGCAGCTAAATCGCGCCTCTGGGAGAGGCTTGGGGGACGGAATGGTGGAGGGGACACGATTTGGGGAAGGGGGAGAATGTATGATCTTTTAGGGGGAGTTGACTTGTTTGGGTGGATGTGTTAAAACGGGAGCATGTGAATGGAGATGCAGCATGAAGTGGCAGGATTATATTATGGTAGATCCGGGCGTTTGCCATGGTAAGGCCTGTATCAAAGGTACACGTATTATGGTATCGGTGGTACTGGATAACCTGGCTGCCGGTTTACCTGCCAATGAAATCCTGGAGAGTTACCCTTCCCTGAGCCTGGAGGCGGTACAGGCCGCCATCGCCTATGCCGCCGAACTTACCCGCGAGAGGATCATTGAAATACCCGCCTAAAGTAACGGTATACCGGCATGAAATTTAAAATCGACGAAAATCTGCCCATAGAAGTGGCCGAACTTCTCAATCAGGAAGGCTACGAAGCAAAAACAGTAATAGATCAAAGTCTTGGTGGGAGGAACGATCCACATATTGCGGCTGTTTGCCAGAGAGAAAAGCGTGTTTTAATCACTCTGGATACAGATTTCGGCGATATCCGCACCTACCCACCCGAAAAGTATACGGGAATCATCGTGCTGCGTTTAAGATGGCAGGACAAGCCCCATATCCTCAATGTTACTACCCGGTTAATCGCTCTACTTTCCAGTGAATCAATTAAAAACCGCCTGTGGATCGTCGAGGAGGATCGAGTTAGAATTAGGGGTTAGGACTAAAGGTCTTGAGGCAGGGTTTGGGGAGAATATACGAGCAGGTGGTGGTCGGGGGGAATAGGGGTGTTGGGTTTTTATAATTGGTCGTAGTCGGCCGGTTCGGTGTCGGGGACCTTTGACATTGCCTGCCAGAATTTCTTTTTGCTTCCCCTCTTGGCTCTGCCTGCCAGGTATTCCTGGGTCATGAATGCCGAAATTTTCTCCGACAGGGCGGAGCTCACAAATTGGTCAATGGACACCTGATCTTTTTGGGCCAACTCCTTTAAACTTTTATAAATCGATTCAGGAACCTTCACACTAATCGTTTGCATTATAATCCTCCAAGGGATTGATCAACTGTCCCAGTTCGATATTTTTATCCAGGTATACGGGGATCTCCAACTCTTCTATGGGCCTATAAAATTTGCCCTGCTCTGCCCTGAAAAAATCATATTCTTTCTCCATGTTTTCATTTATTTAACTTATCTTTGTCAATATCCCAGGTAAATTTCATTTTATCTGTTAATCATCGCTGCGATATCAGTTTAATTTAATTTTATCAATCTGTCAACATCCAGGAGTTACCCCGAAAAATAAAGCCTGAGTCTCCAAAACCCAGGTTAAATAGGGTTTTTTGGATTTATGCAAGTGAGGGGCCGATGATTTTTAAAAAGTGGGAGAGCTTTCATCTATAAATATTTGCAAAAATATTTTGTTTGTGCTACACTCCAGATCTATAAAAGTGTGTGAAACCTAAAGGAAACATCAAGTAATTAGATCTGTGAAGGAGGTCACCAGTATTGAGACCAGGTAAAAGGCATGGAGGATCGAGGCGCCAATTTTCTGTAGGATATTCCGTACAAAATCTTTTTTTGGTGTGGTATAATGACATCTTGCTGAACGGTGTTGGCTTTTGGAGGTGATTGTTCAGATTAATCTTTTGAGGAAACTAATGGTGAGATCAAGACCAGTGATAGTCAAATTTCCCTTTTCTACCTTTCTATTTAAAGTCCAATCCCCGACAACGGTATGCAGCAAAATCAAAACAAGGAGATTAAAATGACCTATAACACCCCCCACAAAAGACTGGCATTTCTGTTATTTATATGTACAATTGTTTTGTTTTTGAGTCCGAATCTTCATTCATATATTTGTGCCAATGGTTCAGGTGATGGATTTTGTGACCCCGACGGCGGCAAAGAATCTGGTTGTAATAATGTTATTATCAATAATTACATAGAAGAAGGTGCTGGATACTTTTTAAATTCTTATTCTAATGCTCTATATTTCCTGAATAGGGTTGAGTTGTCAAATCTGAAAGGCATTGATTGCGTCGAATGGAGTAATATATTAAACAGTGCTGTTGCCAACATAAAAAATGCGAAGGGCACATATTTCCAGCTAATAAAAACAGCAGAGTCTACCCCTTATAATCAGAAAATCATATCTAAATTAAAGTCTTTTGACTACTACTATTTTATGAAAGAGAATGATCTGAATGGTGTTATATTCAATGAAGTTGCTGATTTTTTAAAAAATGGAGATATCATCGGTGTCTATAAATGGATCTATCTTAGAATAAGTGAAATCGAAGATATTTTATTCTTCATAAAAATTGAAATGAATTTTCATGGAATACCGGCGTTGACCAATCTATGGAAGTTAAACGGGGCTTATTCGAGAGCATTATTATTCGGCCAGTATGTGGCTATGCTATTTGATGCCATTTCCGAGGAGGTTTAAAAATATAGACGAAGATGCGCCATCTTTATGATTTTTTCCTGTTTGAGCTCAAACGGTTCCTAAAGAGAAGGAATTTAATTATTTTGCTTTTAATGTTTGCGCTATCACTTTATTTTGTTTACGAAGGAATTAATGATTATAAAAATATAACTGATAGAGGACTTGATTTTCAAAAATCAGAATCCATAATGTTTAGTAAGATTTTGAACTATACTCATTATAGTTTTTATGGCTTCAGATTATTCTTCATGCCAGCCGCATCCGGGATATTTTTTCAAACCCCCGGGATCATGTCGGAATTGTCGGCCAAGATTGACTCAATAGTAACTCTTAATATTTATAACAATTGCAAGGGGAGATCGTTATTCTTAAGAGACAGAACATCTCTATTTCGCTTTTCAGATGTTATTCTCTTTTTAGGAAGTCTTCTTATTTTATTTTGGGGCTATGATACGCTTAACAAAAGAGAATATTTGAAATTTCTCACCAGCCTATTCAATCACAGAAAAATATTCTCTTTTCTTGTAATATCCAGGGTTATCATACTGATATTCAGCCTTTTAATACTATTTCTTGGGCAGCTTGTTCTGCTGAAGATCAACAATATTGAATTGTCTCAGAAGGATTTATCAGGAATCTTTTTCTTCTTTCTATCGGCTTTGATCATCCTGCTTCTATTTTTTACTATTGGGGTGATTGCTGGTAACATCCGATCGAGAGTCATTGGCTATACCACTATCATTACCATCTGGTTTGTGCTGGTCTTACTCATTCCCGGAATACTCAATCATTTTATATCAGAAAAGGCCGGGAATTTGGTTTCAAATTATAAGATCGAAGTTGACAAACTTCATATTGTAAACGAATTTGAGAATCGGAGTGTGGAGAAGTATGGAAAATTTAGTAGAGACAATATGG
>CBFDCR010000072.1:0-25517 GCA_965603365.1 uncultured bacterium | reverse complement strand
TGCCAATGGGTTCGATCTCTCATTTAAATCCCGGTAAGTAGACTGCCTATCTTCGCAAACAAGACCGACTCGATGCGGACAGATCTCTACCTGTTCCTCGAATAATTGCTGAATCGTCTTTGTCCGCGGGTAAACCGATCTTGTATCGTTCAAATCACGCAAAATCCACTGCCTCTCCTCATCCGAAACTATTTCCAGCGCCAATATTTTCCCCTGCGGCGATATCAGAACAGAAGATGTGATCTTTCTGAAATAGTCGGCAAACCTCTCTACCGTATCCTGGTTAAACAATTTCGTGCAGTATTCAAAGGACAACCATAGGCGGCCGTCCACCTCTGCGGCCAGCAATGTCAAATCAAACCTGGACACCCGATTGGCATAATCAAGTGCCTCAATCTGTGCCCACATCCCTGGTTCCGTTATCTCAGCCGCCTCCTGCCCCAGGTTCTGCAATACAAACATCACATCAAATACCGGGTTGCGACCGACGTCCCTGTTTACTGCCACCTTTTCCACCAGGTCTTCAAACTGATATTCCTGGTTATCGAAGGCGGCCAATGTACGTTCCCTCAGCTCTTTTAAAAATTCCCCGAATGGACGATCTCCCCCCGGGTAATTCCTTAATGCCAGCGTATTGACAAACATGCCGATGATACCCTCAAGGTCTGCATGACGACGACCCGCTGTGGGCGTACCCACCACGATATCCTCCTGGCCGCTGATATGGTACAGCAGCACCTTAAAAATCGCCAGCAGCAGCATGAACAGCGTGGCTTCCTCTTTCATTGCCAGTTCCCGTAAGGCATTTACCTGTTCAGCACTTATTTCAAAATTCAATTTACTGCCCTCAAAACCCTGAAGAGCAGGCCTCGGATAGTCCGTGTATATATCCAACACCGGTAACTCCCCGGAGAATACTTCCGACCAGAATCGTTCCTGCTTTTTTAATTCTTCTTTAATATCCCACCGCTGCTGCCATTCGCTAAAATCCCGGTACTGAATACGCAGCCCCGGTAACTCCCTGTTAGAATAAAACGAAGTGAAATCTTTGACCAGTAAATCCATGGATACGCCGTCGCAGATAATATGGTGCATGTCCGCCATCAATATATACCTGCTGTCATCGATCCCGATCAAACCCGCTCGCAGCAGGGGGGGGCTGGACAAATCAAAGGGCCGGACAAAATCTTCTATAATACCGGCATAAGCCTGGCCTCTATCCTCTGTTTCGTAATACTCTATCTTAAATGGTGCAGCAGCCCCAATCCTCTGTACCGGTTCATCATCTACTGTCTGAAAGGAGGTTCTCAGGCTCTCGTGCCGGAGGATTAATTGTGTAAAGGCTTGCGCCAATTTCTGCCTATCGACTCCTGCCGGCAGTCCCATCGCCCGGGGCATATTGTAACCCATGCCCTTTTGATCCATCTGCTGCAGGATGTAGAGCCTCTTCTGGGATGATGAAAGCGTATAGTATTCCCTCTCCTCCACGGATCTTATGGAGGCATACTTCTCCTTAACCTTAGGTTCCAGGTATTCCGCCAATCCCTTAATGGTGGGAGTTCTAAACAAATCCGCCAGCGGAATTTTCACATCAAATTCTTTATGCAGCCTGGATATCAGGTTGATTGCCTTTAACGAATGGCCTCCCAACTCAAAAAAGTTTTCATCTATACCGATGACACAACTGTCTATTTTTAGTACGTCGGCCCACACTGCCGCCAATCTTTTCTCCCGTGTATTTCTCGGTTTACTATGCGTGCCCGCTTTTATTTCAGGAAGAGGCAGTGCCTTCCTATCTATCTTGCCATTGGCCGTCAACGGGAAAGTATCCAGTAAAACAAAGGCCGAGGGAATCATGTACTCGGGCAACCTTTCCTTCAAGATTCTGCGCATGTCCCCTTTCAAGGTCTCCTCACTATACCAACTAACGGCCGCGGCAGAGATCCGGCCTTTAAGCGACTCATTGACCACCGGCAGCCTGGCGTAGAGCATATAAATTTCCGTGTTTTGCAGGGTCTCATCCTGCTCCACCAAAACCTCATAGCCTTTATTCTCAAGCAGGTCCGCGATCCATTCCAGACGTCCTCCCACATTATGCACCTCGATTACGATCTGTTTAATCTTCCGCCAGTCTTCTGCCAGAATACCCTGCAGTACATCGACCTCGCCCTTCTCAACGTCTATCTTCAAGAGGTCGATTCTCTGTACCCCTTTCTCCCGGATGACCTGTGAAAGCGTTTTCACGGCACACCTCAACCGGGAGTAGGACAATCGGTTATCTAAGAGCTCGTCCAGTTGATCTGCCGATAAATCATCCTCCTCTTGTCCTGAATATTTCTGATTGCGGATGAAGGCCTCCACCGTTTTCCTCTCCTCATCACCATCGGCAAAAGCTCCTGATAAGACAGATGCATGGGGATAATAGGTGAAGACCGCCTCCCCTATTTCCGACGAAATGCCAAGCTCAAACAGCCTGGCTCTCTTACAATATATCGAGGCGTTGAGGGAGAGGTATTCATAAACAGTCGGGATGGGTTCAAAGGCATAAATGTCGGCATCTTTGACGACCTGGCTGACAAAAATCGAAAAAAAACCGATATTGGCCCCCACATCAAATACACAGGCGCCTTCATCCAATCGGATCCCATGTTTTAAGTAGGTATTCTTTTCAAATATTTCATCATACATAAAATCGGTTTCGTGGCGATTAAGATAAAAAACCGGCAGGCCGTTGGGCAATTCATACTGCGATTTATCGGTATGCAGGCCTCTCCTCTGGAAATTTAATAACTGCCACAGGGGAAAAGCCCTATCCCGGTCCAGGCTGCAGTAGGCGGTCAATTTTCTGTCGCCGGTTTCATCCTCAGACATCACGACGATCGATTCTTTTAAGGGGAAGTGGCCCAAAAGCTGGTTTTCGATCTCCCCCAGTTCGATGCGGAAACCCCTGATCTTCACCTGATGGTCGATTCTACCGCCATACTCCATATCGCCATTAGCAAACCACCTGACCAGATCTCCCGATTTGTAGAGCCTTTGCCCCGGCTTATAAGGATTTTCCAGGAATTTTTCCCCGGTCAATTCGCCTCTATTTAGATAGCCTCTGCCCACTCCCTCTCCCCCGACACACAGCTCTCCATAAATCCCTATGGGTAACAACCTCATATTCTTATCCATCACACATACACTCAAGGTGGGAATGGGCCTGCCGATATCGCTAATATTGCCCTCTATCTCCCGGGCCGCGATCTCCTTATACGTCACATGGACCGTTGTTTCGGTTATGCCGAACATATTGATTAATTTTGTCCCGGGATATCTCTCCTGCCATTTTTTTAATTTAATCGGCCTTAAGGCCTCTCCCCCGAAAATTACATATCTGATCTTCAATCCTGCTGTGGGACCTGTCAACTCTTCATTCATCAAATTGTAGAAATACGAGGGCGTTTGATTCAATACCGACACCTCTTCCCTTCTCAATATTTTTAAATAACACTCCGGGTCCCTGGCCACCATCCGGGGTATCACGATTAATTTCCCCCCATACAGCAGTGCGCCGTACATTTCCCACACTGAAAAATCAAAATTGTAGGCATGAAACATGGTCCAGATATCCCTGCTGTCAAAGGCAAACAAAAATGTATCATTGAACAACAATCTCACCACATTTCTGTGCCCTATCATCACCCCTTTGGGCCTGCCGGTGGTACCGGACGTATATATAATATAGGCCAGGTTGTCGGGAACATTAACGCTTGTTAAATTGTATGTCGGCCCCCCCCAGATTTTTTCATCCCTTAAATCTATAATGGTGCCCTTGAATTGGGCTGCATCCATCGCTTGCCGGTGGGCAATAAACAGATCCGCATTACAATCTTCCAGCATATATTTTATTCTTTCTACGGGATAGTCTGGATCGATCGGTAAATAGGCGCCCCCCGACTTCAATATACCCAGCAGCCCCTTTATCATCACGATTGAACGCTCGACCATAATCGGCACTACTTCATCGGGCCCTACGCCTTTTCCTCTTAAAAGCCGGGCGATTCGATTGGCTCCAACATTTAACCCTCCATAGCTCAGGTTCTCACTCTCATACAAAACTGCTATATGATGGGGTCTATCCTCTACCTGCTCTTCAAACAACTGCTGGATCGTTTTATCTGCAGGGTAACCGGCTTCGGTATCGTTAAAATCGTGAATCAACAGTTTTTTTTCCGATTCCGATAGTATATCTACACAGGAGAGCGGTGAATCGGGGGCGGAGAGAGCACCCGTCAACAGGCGGGAGAAATGAGAAAGAACTCTTTCGACTGTGGTTTCATGATAGCGCAGTGGGTTGTACTGCAATTCCCCCTCGAGGCATTGGCCTGATCTCAAGAAAGAGAAGAGCATATTATGGCTTACCCGGGCGATAAATTTTTTATGCTGGATATTTTCGAGGACAACAGAAATATCGAATAAGGGAAAATCCTTATCCGCAGAATAAATGTCCAGTTTGTCCATCAATATCTCGAGGGGATAGTTCCGGTTTTCATTGGCTTCAATAATCGTCTGCCTGACCTGCAACAACAACTCCTTAAAACTCATACTGCCTGAAAACCGATTGCGGATGACCAGGATCGTATTAATAAGGTCGTCTTCATCATCGGGTTTAAATATCGGCGCGCCCATGACAATATCGTCGCTGCCGGTGTACCGATTTAATAACGCCGTCACTCCCGTGACCAGGATCATATAGAGCTTAATATCGGCGCCGCTGCTCAAATTTATTAACTTCAAAAACAGTTCGTCATCAAGCCTGAATGTGAACACGCCGGGCCCGTCGGAACCTGTGCCCACCGGTTTACGGTTTAGATTGGGATCATCAGGTAGGCTGGTCTTTACCAGTTCTCCCGCTAGTTTTTTTAACCAATAACGCTCCTCTTTCTCCTTATGAGCGGCAGCGATCTTTAATTGATCCGGGGCTACCCTACTTTCCATATCTATTTCCTTCACTATTTTTCTCCGAAACTAAATGCCTCGTCTATCCCTTGAACGACACTGGAGCGGGAATCGGCCAGTTCATGAGATATTTTTATATCCTTGAGTCGTATATCCTCTCTTTGCCGCACCGCCTGGATGATATCTTTAAAATAACCGACGAATCGTTTTATCGTATCTGCTTTAAACAATTTTGTACAATATTCGACGGCAAACAATAGTTTCCCATCGGCCTCTGCGCCCGCTAAGGTCATATCAAACTTGGATGTCAGGTTCTCATTGTAATAAAATGAACGAAGCTGGTCGGGCACCGGCACCCCATCCTGGTCCTGGAAGCTAAAGGCCACATCAAATATGGGATTACGGCTGGTATCTCGGGTTGTTGATATTTTTTCAACCAGATCTTCAAATGGGTAATCCTGATTCTCAAAAGCTTCCAGGATATTCTGTTTTAAATTCTTTAGCAATTCGCCAAAGGTTTGTTCAGTTGACATCTCACTTTTGATAGCCAGGGTATTTACAAACATACCGATTATATTTTCCAGGTCCGCGTGCCGGCGGCCAGCTACCGGCGTGCCCACAACTACATCCGATTGGCCTGAAAGCCTGGTCAGCAAGATGTTAAAGAAGGTGAATAGAAGCATAAACATGGTCACATCCCGGTATTTTGCCAGCTCTTTTAATGATTTTGTCACTTCCCTGTCAATCTCAAAAGCCAGCCTATTGCCAGCAAAGCTCTGCATTATCGGTCTCTTAAAATCGGTAGGTAAATGAAGTACCGGCAATTGACCGGCGTATCTTCTCAGCCAGTATTCCTCCTGGTTCTGTAGCACTCTCTTCTGTTCGACACCAGCCTGCCATTCCGAGTAATCTTTGTATTGAAGCCGCAGCTCCGGCAGATCTCTTTCATAATAGAGGGCCAACAGATCCTTTTCCATCAAATCCAGGGAGAGCCCATCCGATATGATATGATGCATATCCACGATCAGCACATTCCGACTCTCCCCTGTATTGATCAGGCCGACCCTCAAGAAAGGCGCCTTACTCAAATCAAAGGGCTTCACAAAATCTTTTATTATTTCCCTTACCGCATCTCTGGTTGTACCAACTGCCCTATACGATCCCGTGCCGCTGCCTCCACCTGGACTTAAGTCGTAATAATCGATCCAGAATCCGGCCTTATCGTGAATTTTCTGAACAGGCTGATCGTCGACCAATGCGAACGAGGTCCTGAGACTCTCATGCCGGTCTATAAGCTTCCTGAAAGTCTCTTCCAACCTTTCCCTCTCTATCTCCGGGTCCAAGGGTATTACCCGGAGCATATTATAATTTACGTTTCCCGGGTCCATCTGCTGGAGAAAATACATTCTCTTTTGGGCCGATGACAGCACATAGTATTTTTTTTCGCCCGCCGCCTTTATCGGGATAAATTTCTCTTCCTTCGATTCCTTTATATAGGCCCCCAATCCCTTTATGGTGGGTCTTTTAAATACCTCTGCCATGGGTACTTTTACCTGGAACTCTTTATGGATCTTCGCTAAGAGTATGGTGGCCTTCAAGGATTGTCCACCCACTTCAAAAAAATTGGTGGCTATGCTTATCTTACTTTTATCTATCGTCAGCACTTCAGACCAGATCTCCGCCAACTTGTTTTCCACTTCATCTCTCGGGCCATTATAGCCTGTATCTACGCCTGTATCCAGGCCTATCATTTCTAATAATTTTCTGTTTACCCTGCCATTGAGCATATACGGTGTCTTTTCCAGGCGGATATATCTGGCTGGAATCGCCTGCTGAGGTAATTTCGGGGATAGATACGATAGGAGTTCCGCTTCAATAAGGTCTTTTTCAGATTCGATAAAGGCGCATAGATAAGGATTACGACCTGCCTCTTTCCGCAGCACCACTGCTGCCTTTCCTATATCGCCGTGTTCCAGCAGGCAATTCTCAATTTCCCCCAGGTTGACTCTCGATTCGTTCATTCTGGCCTGAATGTTGCCCTTTTCTTCCGGGGACAACGGTTCTATCTCCGACAACTTCTTGTCCGGATGACGGAGCACATCAGCCAAAATATTCATGAGGTTACGGTGAATCCGGACGACATCGGAATCTGTGAAGAGTTCCAATTGATAATCCCATTCCAATTCGAGTTGGCCATAGATATCTTTATTGGAAAAGTTAATATGGATGGTCAGGGGATTCGGTTCATAGCCCTGGAAACGGTGTTCTATCTTGTATTTTTCTTCCGGCAAATCCGGGTGACCGATGAGAAATATATTCAGCAAAAAACCTGGATCAATGCCTGTTTTTTCTCTAAGTTCGGCGGCCAGGATATCGAAGGGAAATCGCTGGTGATTTTTGACGATATGGTTTAAATCCTTTCCCACCTTTTCTACAAAATCTCGAAACCTCACGGCAGCCTCGATTTTTAACCTGATGGGAAAGATGCTGACAAATATCCCGGCCATCTCTTTATATATAATATCATTTGCCCTATTGTGATTGACCCCGCCGACAATAAAATCGTCGAGGGCCGTTACCCTGGCTATATAGATGGCTAATGCCGATAATAGGAGTTTATAAAGGGAGGTATTATTATTTTTTATATACTCCTTCAGCCCGGTACGCACATCGTCCGGCACCAGGAGCCGGCTGACGCCGCTTTTAATATTGGCGGAATCACCTTGCCTGAACGAGAGGGCGGCCTCAGCCGGCAGGGGGAAAATCGTTTCCTGCCAGAATTTTACATCATTTTTTGCCTGAGGAGATGTTAAATATGCCCGCTCGGCGAAGATATACTGCCTGTAGGATGGTGCCGGACTGTCCTCGACGGCTTTACCGGCCTGCAGTTTTTCATAAACCCTGTCGATGTCTGAAAACAACAGGTTAAAGGTCCAGACATCGGAAATAATATGATGAAGTTTGATATACAATCCCGATTCTTTGTCGTTAAATTTTACGAAGGCAAAATAGAAGAGATCGTGATCTATCAAATGAAAAGGTTGCCAGGTAGTATTGTCAATCCACTCTGCCAATGCCGCGCCATTAGTCTGGCTGGAAAAATCGAGACAATCGAGTCGATATTCCCGGTGGGCAGAAATATATTGGGCCGGTTCTATAGAGTGGCCCTGTTCTATTTCCACGATCCTTAGCCTGAGTTCCTCGTACTTCATGAGGACATGATTGACTGCCTCCTGAAGGAATCCCTCATCCAATTCCCCCCGATACTTCATGGTAAAGGCCAGATTTTCACAGCCGGTATCGGGATAGGTCTTTTCAGCGTAGTAAATTCTCTTCTGAGGGTGACTCAAGGGGAAATATTCCTTACCATCGAGGGCTGCGTATTGCTGCAGCACCGTCATCTCTTTTTGCATGTTCAGCCCGATCTTATCGGCGGTGTCCGAAAGGGATATCACATTTACAGGCTGGTGGGAAAAGAGTGCAACTTCAAAATTCTCCAGCATTTTTTCCGAAATATAGGGGAGGACGCCGGAGTCAAGCGAAGGTTCCGGCAGGGCATTCCTGTCTATCTTACCACCGGGGGTCCTGGGTATCTTTTCCAGCCTGACAAAGTGGGCGGGCAGCATATAATCCGGAAGGTGCCGAGCCAGATGGTCTCTTAATTCGGATGTTGTAATCGTTTTTTCTGAAACGATGTAGCTGCACAGATACTTCTCGCCAGTCTTATCTTGCCGGTCGATGACCAGCGCCGCCTCTATTTCCGGGTGATTTCGCAGCCTTGCCTCTATCTCCCCCGGCTCGATCCTGAATCCCCTCACCTGGACCTGGTGATCCAGCCGGCCCAGAAATTCTAAGTTGCCATCGGGAAGCCACCGGACCAGGTCACCTGTCCGGTACAACCGGCCTTTGCCAAAGGGATTGTCGACAAACTTATCCCCGGTTAAATCCCCGGCATTCAAATAACCCCTGGCCAGGCCGACCCCGGCAACACACAGTTCTCCCGCCACCCCCAGGGGGACCAGTTTATTACTCTTATCCAGTATAAATACTTTATAATTGGATATGGGCTTGCCGATAAAGATATTGGTCTGTTCAGGGGCAGAACACCTGTAGTAGGTCACACACACGGTTGTCTCGGTCGGGCCGTAGGTATTGTAGACAGACAGCTTGCCGACCTTTAAAAAATGATCCACGTACGCTTCTTTCAATACGTCCCCGCCGCTGATCAGGGTACGTACACTGCCGGTCAACTTAACCTTATTCAGTTCGTTTAACAACAGTGGAGAACAATCGATAACAGTGACGTTGTTTTTGTCGATCAACCCGGCTAATAAGTGAATGTCCAGGATTTCATTTTTTCGGGGAAGTACCAATTTACCGCCTCTTGACAAAATGGGATAAACTTCCTCCACGAATGCATCAAAAGTAAAAGAGGCCTGCTGGATGACGACATCCTGTGCAGACAGGTCGAACTCCCGGAGAAAGGCAGTCAAATAAGCGACCACGTTTCGATGCTCCACCATCACCCCTTTGGGTTTGCCCATGGAGCCGGAAGTGTAGATGATGTAAGCCGGATCAGGCGGTTGATTGATATTTACCGGGTTATCCCCGGCTTCTTTGCTCAATACTTCATCCACTGCATCCAACATCATTATCTGCCGATCAAAATCGTTGATCAATGTTTGTTTAGCGGGGAAATAAGCCAGGCCGGCGATCCCTTCTAAGACTTCCTCAACCGGCAGCCGGCCACCATTGCCGATACACTTTTCTATCAATTCGCTAAAGGCCAACTCCCCTTCGCCCAGAACCACCAGGTCAACATTTCGATCCCGCAGTACCGTTTTATAATTGCCGGTGGCATGGGGCCCCCCGGCCACGATGGGGACATCGATGCCCCACTGCCTGATCAGGGCAACGGTTTTCTGGAAGAACGCCCGGTAAAAGGTCACGGTCCTGACGCCGATCACGTCAGGCCGAAACTCATGCAGCAGGGTTTTTAATTCCCCATAGCTGTTAAAATCGATCCTGGATTTGGCAATTTTCCCCTCAATTTTACTGCCGAATTGCCGATTCAAATAGGTCATAAGTCGTATTAATCCCAGGGGCTCATCAACCAGGTCATAGAGCATGGCCTTCTCACCGCTGAAGAATAGGTTCAAATCCAGGAGCAAGATTTTTAGCGCCCCTTCGGCCGGTTCTATTCGAGAAGAGTACTCCCTCACCTTCCCGTTAAAATCGGGAATCGCAGAGTAGTCTTCCTCCAGGAAGCTCGAACCGGCCACTTCGTTTTTGCCAATCTTCATAAATTGCAGCAGATCGCCAAAGCTGTTGATATCGACCGGTAAATAGCTGTTGTATTTTTGCACCAATTCATCTTCTGTCAGGAGTTTCATTTGATGGGGCAGGACCTGCAGCAGCCGTTCCGTCAACAGGAAATACTCGTACAGGAAATCGGTCTGGTATTGAACGGTAAAACTCCTTTTAAAAGGCAGTGTCTCCGGTAATTGATGCCAGGCCAGATCCTCGCTTCTAACGATCGCTTCCCGGGAAATTCCCTGCCTGACAGCCAGGGCCTCCATCTGGGTATTTGCATAAATCCTCAGGATGTTGATATAGGGAAAATGAAGCCATTTGATGCTCTTGACAAAATCCATGGTCAGCCTGGCCTCTTCTTCGGTTTCGGTGGGAAAGCCGTGCATGATGAAGAGCTCCAGGATGACACCCGGATGTTTCTTACAGATATACTCGATATTGTCACGCAGCTTTTCTATATGCAAATTCTTCTTGATTAATCTCTGCAGCCGCGGGGAGGCAGTCTCTAAGGCCGGCGCCAGGCCGACGGTTCCGGCCTCTATCATCAGGTCGATATAATCCCGGGTCAGGATATCACCCCGCAGTCCGGCCGAAAAAAAGAGCTGGAGTTTCAGCCGGTTTTTAATAATCAGTTTAAAGAATTCCGAACTGTTCTTGACGTTCAAATTAAAAATATCATCGATAATGGTAAACCTGCGGACGCCCAGGTTGTAGTAGTACCACACTTCGGCAAAAATATTCCCCGCAGAACGGCTCACCTGTTTCTTCGGGAAAATTTTGTGGCAGTATATGCAATGGTAGGGACAGCCCCGGGTGGTTTCCAGGGAAATACTGTTTTTTACCCCGGCATAACCGAGACAGCGGTGGTATTTTTCATAATCCACCAGTGAGCGATCCGCTAAAGGTAAGTCATCCATACTGGTAATCCGCCGGCGGGAAGGGGTCACCTTCGGTTCTATGGGGGTCATTGTTCGACTCTTCAGGGCATTAAATGAAAATTTTTGCACAATATCGGACCTGGTCAACAGCACCGGCGCTTCTGAATCCTTCAGCATGGCCAATACCCGGTTTTCGGGAGCAGCGGGATCGATGGGCAAATATAAGCCGCCGGCCTTCAAGACCGCCAACAAGGCTATTACCATGTCCGCCGAACGCTCCAGCATTATAGCCACTATCGTACCGGGCCGTACTTCCCCGGCTCTCAGCATACGGGCCAACCGGTTTGCCCTTTCATTCAACTTTCTATAGGTGCACTGTTTATCCTCGAATACCAGCGCCGTATTATCCGGTGTTCTATCAACCTGCTCTTCAAACAGGGTCTGAATAGTTTTATCCTGTGGATAAGCCGTCTCCCTGTTATTAAAACCGGAAAACCTCTGGACTTCATCGGGACCGGCTATACCGATTTCCGATACTGCCTCATCCAACTTTTCCCGGATATTATCAAATATGTGAATCAGATTCCGGCAAAATGCCTGAATCATTTCCCCGGTATAGAGGCCTGAATTGTACTCGGCCTGGATGATGAGTCGGTCTTCCACTGCCGACAGGACCACCACCAGGTCGAACTGGTTCAACATTTTGCTCTTGTTCTGACATTTATCGTAAATAAAGGCGATATTGAACACATCCAGGGTATCCAGGCTGCTTCTAGTCAACAATTTTTGATAAATTGCGCCGAAGGAGTAATCGGCATAATTAAAATCCTTCAATACGTTTTGCTTGACCCGTTCAACGGTCTCTTTAAGGGTCAGGCCCCCCGAGATTCGATTCCGGCAGAGCACGATTTTATCTTTCACCCCCTCTTTTTTCGGGGGTATGGTGCCGATGACCAGGTCATCGACGCCGGTATATTTATGGACGGCGATATACAGGCCGCTCAGAAAAAATATAAATAAGGCAAGATCGGAGTCACGGCAAATTTCTTGCAGCCGGGCCGATATGAATGGCGGGATTTCCTGCTGCAACTGCCCTCTCTCCAGGCCTTCGGCTTCTTTACGTCCGGGCAGCAGCGGCAGCCTGATTCCCGGTAAATTTCCGGACAGCCTGCTTAACCAGTATCTGTCGATAATTGTTCTTTCATGCAAATCATTCATGATCGAAGCTCCTTCTTGTCTAGTCTCAACCTGTTCAGGGAGGGTTGCCTGACCAGGTGTTCCGGATAGTCTATATTTCCAGATCCACGCCTATCTCACTGGCCAGGTGTTCCAGTAACCCCGGCGGAGGTTTAAATGCAAGATCCGCTATTGCCTGCTGGCGTGATATTTCTCCTTCCCGTATCAGGGTAGAATATTCATCGTGGTAGACACTAAAATGGAGCCGTTTCAAATCAAAATAGGTATTCAGCCAGATCATGCGGCAATTGGTCGTCCTGGCGGGGTAACTGGTTGCCATGGGCTGCCAGTCGAACCGTTCCCGGCAGATTTTTTTTAATTTTTCTTTATCGGTTTTATAAAATTCAAAGGCAAAGAAGGGGACAAACAGTATTTTGTCGGCATCGACATTGTCTTCCAGGTCCTGCCGGGTCTGAAATATTTTCTGCTTTTCCAGTAATTTCCACTTCCCGGTAAACTCCTCGAAAAACGCCCTGTCGCCGGTCGCCAATATGACCTCGATCATCTCTCCATACCACTCTCTCGATTTTTTCTGGTTATTCTGCAGGCGAATCTGGCCTTTCGAGTACCCGTTGACCACCAGTTTTATATTAAACTTTTCCGCCAACCGCAGGGCGTTGAAATAGAGCATGTTGGCACAGACAAAACAGGCGGACAGATCGCTTTCCTCCGCTTCGTTAAAGTATTTCCACAATTTTTTCATGAAGGTCAGATCGTTCTGCCATATTATTAAATCCACGTTTAAGTGCCGGCACAGCTTCCTGGCATTATCGGTGGCGATTTCATCCTCGAATCCATGGTCGTTGTGGAAGACCAGGGGCCTTAATTTGTAGGTTTCGACCAATTTTATCAAGGCAAAACCGCTGTCCACACCGCCGCTCAATGAGACCACCACATCGTACTGCTGGTCACGGTTTTTATACTTCGCCAGACATTTTATCACTTCCCCTTCGCTGGCGAAACAATCGCTGGCCTGGTTCTCCCGGGCGCGGCGGTGCGCATTACAATAATTGCATACCCCGTATCGGTCAAACTCAATCCCTTCATAGGTTTCCGGTAAAACACATCGGTTACACACTTTCATGATATCCTCCATTAAGCCTGCTGTTCTTTTATCTTTTTATTGGCCGTCAATATTTAAATTCGACATCATTCCCCCGGTCTAATTTCTTTTCCAGTTCAGTTCTCTGTTCTAAATCTCGAATCCTGCCGTGTACATCATGGATGATGCTCCTGACCAGGGCCAGGTAATGATCCCTCATCAGGGCAATCGTCTCTTTTTCAAACAACCTGGTGCTGTATTCAAATGTACAGATAATTCCATTTGCCGCCTCTATCGCATAAAAGGCAAAATCGACCTTGGCTATTTTGTATTCAAAATTGTACTGCTCCAGCCTGGCCGCGGCTATCTCCTCGGAGGTCATGGCAAACTTTTTCAGCGAAAAAAAGACATCGAAGAGGGGGTGGCGTCCCGCTTCCCTGCTCACGGGTAGAATCTCTATCAGAGCTTCCAGTTGGCAATCCTGGTTTTCCAGGACCATCAGGAAGCGTTCCCTGACCTCCTTTAGAAATTCATCATATGTCTTGTTCGCCGACGGGTAATTCCTGAGGGGAAGGGTGTTGACAAACAGGCCGATTATATTCTCCAAATCAGCGTGTCGGCGGCCGGCAATGGGTGTGCCGATGATGATATCCTCCTGGCCGCACAGCTTCGCCAGGAAAATATTAAAGGTGGCCAGCAGATTCATAAACATGGTGGCATTGGCGGTCCGGGCAATCTTGAATAACGCTGTCGTCTCCTCCTCTGCTAACTCGAACCTCAGAGAATCTCCCTCGAAACTCCGGGCATCGGGCCTGGGGAAATCGGTGGGCAGGTCGAGTGTCGGCAGTTTATCCCTGAATTCCCTTAACCAGAATGCCTCCTGTTCCTTTACCTTGCGCCTTTGCCCTTCACTGTTCTGCCACTCGGCATAGTCTTTGTATTGCAGCGGCAAGGGGGGGAGTTCTTTGCCTTCATGCAGCGCCCGGAAATCCCTGGAGATTAAATCCATTGTTACGCCATCGGAAATAATATGATGCATGTCCACCATCAGGATAGGCCGGCTGCCGCCGTTGATCAGGCCGACTCTAAAAAACGGCGCCCGGCCCAGGTCAAAGGGTTTTGCAAATTGGCCCAATATGCCTTCCAGGGTCACGGATGAGGCCAGGTCATAATAATGGACCCGGAAATCGACGCGTTCATGTATCCTCTGGACAGGCCGGTCATCTATTAGCCGGAGCGAAGTTCTCAGGCTTTCATGTCTTTGAATCAACCTCTCAAATATCTCTTCCAGTCTGGCCGGCTCAAACGTCTCGTCTAAGGGAATCAGCCACGATATATTGTAAGCGGTACTGGCCGGCTCCATCTGCTGGAGCACATACATCCTCTTCTGGGCAGAAGATAAAACATAAAACTCTTTTTCGCAAGCAGGTTCAATCGGGCAATACCTTTCCCGGTCAGCCTCTTTGATGTACTGCGCCAATCCCCTGATAGTTGGATTCTCGAATATTTGCGCCAGGGGAACTTTTACGTTTAACTCCCTATGGATCAGGGATGTCAGGTTGATGGTCTTTAATGAATGTCCACCTAGCTCGAAAAAGTTTGAATCGATGCCGATCCTCTCCTCCTTTAATCCCAGCAGCCCGGCCCATATTCCCACCAGCTTTTCCTCGAGTGCATCCCGCGGGCCCGCTGTTTGACCGTCTTCGGATATGTCGGGAACCGGCAGTGCCTTTCTATTTACCTTATTATGCTCTGTCAAGGGAATCCTATCCAATTGTACAAAATAGGCAGGAATCATATACGGCGGCAGTTCTATTGCCAGATACTCTCTCAATTGGCAGGGCGAAACCTCTTTATCGGCAACGATATAGGCACAGATATACCTGTCCCCGCTCCTGTCTTCCCTATCGATGACCACCACTTCCCTCACGGCATCATGCTTGAGAAGCCTCGACTCGATCTCCCCCAACTCGACCCTGTTTCCCCTTATCTTGATTTGATCGTCCAGCCGGCCCAATAATTTGATGCTGCCATCGGTCAGCCACCGGGCCAGGTCTCCGGTGCGGTACAACCTGTCCCCGTCACAAAAAGGATCGGCTGTAAATTTTTCCCCCGTGAGCTCGGGGCTGTTTAAATAACCCACGCCGACCCCTTCGCCCCCGATGCAGAGTTCGCCGGGCACTCCGGCGGGCAGCAACTGCAAATTTTCATCCAGGATGTATACACGGGTGTTATCGATCGGTTTGCCAATGGTGGGGCTAGGTCGAAAATCGGCAAATTTGTTAAAATCAATGAATGTGGCCAGCGAGCCGATCGTTGTTTCCGTAGGCCCATAGTGGTTCATCATTTGAACATGGGGGCAAATGGTGTGGGCCAGGTCCACGTCCTTTACGTTGATCGGTTCACCGCCTAACATGATAAATTTCAACTTCCGAAACATCGGTCCTGAAAAATCGGCACTCCGGACAATCACCTTAAACAGAGAGGGGGTTACTTTTATGTAGGTGATGGCCTTTTCATTTAAATATTTTATCAATATTTCAGGAATCAAAAATGTCTCCCGGGAAATCACGTGCAGTTCACCGCCATATAAAATGGATGCGAAAAACTGGGTATAGAGTGCGTCATAGGCAAACGATGATGTCAATATGGCCCGATCTTCCGCATTTAGGTGAATCTCCCTTACCGTCCAATTGATATAGTTCATCAGGTTTTCATTGGAAATTAATACCCCCTTGGGTTTGCCGGTGGTGCCGGAAGTATAAATCAAATACAATAGATCGGCGGCCAAATACCTATTATTTAAATTCCCACTGTCCCCTTCATATAGCTCTTTATCTTCAATATCTATGGTTTCTCCCTCAAATTGTACCCTCCCTTTCAAATGTTTACGGGTCAATAATACTCTTGCATGGCTGTCGTTTAACATGTAGGTGATCCTATGATCGGGGGATTCAGGTTCAATGGGCAGATAGGCGCCGCCGGCCTTCAGTACGGCCATGATTCCCACTACCATCTCCTTGCAGGGTTCTGCCATCAGGCCAGTCAGGCTGTTGGTTTTTATGCCTTTCTGCGCCAATACCCGGGCCCATTGATCGGCGCTGTCATTCAACTGGCCAAAGGTGAGCCGCTCATCCCGGTATACCACCGCTGTATGATCCGTTTGTTTCGCCGCCTGCTCTTCAAATAATTCTATTACCACTTTACTGTAATGATCTTTCACCTCTGTGTCATTCAAAACAGAGATCAACTGGTTCTTTTCGGCAGCCGCCAAAAATGAAATCCCGGCGATTTTTATATTGACGTTCGCTACCGATTCTGCCAGTATTGCCAGTAAATGTTTTAACATCCTCTCGATGTCAGCCTGCCCGTATACATCCGCATCAAACACGATGTTCCCGGTGATCTGTTCTGGCTGCCGAAGGAAAGAAAAATGGAGCTTACTCCCCATCATCTCCATATCCCTGTTTTCGTGAATATTTCCCAATGAGCAGGCAATGGCGGAGATTAAGTGATGGCCCCGGTCCCGGGCTTCCGGGAACAAATATTCCATCAACCTGTCAAAAGGATAATCCTGGTTATCATAGGCCTCCAGGGTGGATGTTCTTATCCTGAGCAGCAAATCTTTAAATGTCATCTCGCCGTTGACCTGGTCCCGGATCGTCAGGCAATTGTTTATAGTCTCCTCGGATATGCGCAGTTTATTCACCGGTGACAGCACGGTAATGTCTGTTTTGTTGGTATATCTATATATTAATGCTTTTAAACCGGCCAACAATATGATAAAAATCGACAGGTTCGATTGACTGCCCAGGTTTATTATCCCGGCGGATAGGTGATGGGGAATAGAGATTTCAAGCCGGTCGATATTTTTTGAATCTATTTGATCTTTATCACCGCCGGCTAAAATTTCCGTCTTTTCCACGTTCCCAGACAATTTTTTTGACCAGTACTCCTTTTGCCTGACAAAATCGGCACTAAACAACAACAATTCGTCCTCACTTAATTTATACATATTGGTCTCCTAATCGCTCCTGTTCTTTCGCCACCCGATATATTATTCTCGAAGTGATCCCAGCTTTCTCAACCGCATGACAATATCAAAACTCACCTCCTTGCGCGATGAAGCCGGTAATTTCTCCCTGACGGCATCGTTAAAAATCATTAAAAACTGTTTTACCTGGTCCAGGGTAAAGCCCTTGTGGGTCAACTGCATAACGGTGTCATAATCAAAATAGTATTGGGGAAACCTGATCGGTTTGTGGATGGATAAAATCATTTGCTCGATGATGTGGCAAGCGGTCTTCGAATCCATGGTGTCGTGGCTCCACTCAAAACTTTCACCCCTGAGGCCGTACTTTTCTCTCTCCTGCCAGACCGGGGTAATGGGTTCGCAGTACCATAACTGCGCCCGGTAAAAATCCAGGCCGCTCTCTTTAATAAACTTTATCGTATCCCTGGCGGTCCGGTGGGTTTCGCCCGGAAAACCGATGATAAAGCTGCCAAAAGTCGGAATTGCATACTCCTTCAACAAGGCGATGCCTCTGAGATACGCCTCCACCTTTACGGCCTTGTTCATATTTTTCAAAATCTGATCATGGCCCGATTCGATGCCTAAAAAAACACTCTGGCAGCCGCTCTCTTTCATCAGTTCCAGGGTCTCCCGATCGGCAAATTGGCAGCGGAAGTTGGCATTCCATTTAAAGTTGTATTTGTTTCTGACCATCATCCTGAGAATTTCTTTGAATCTTTTTACAGGAATATTAAAGGTGTCGTCTACAAAAAGTAGACTCTTTACGGTTTTGATACGGTGCAGCCTATTTAACTCTGCCTCTATGCCCTCCACCCCTGCTGTCTGGTACTCTCCGGCATGCCTGGGGAATCCACAGAAGGCACAGGAGAAGGGGCACGATATGGCCGTTCTTACATTGACAAACTCGCCGACCCTATCGGCAAATAAATCCCAATTGACCATATTGTCGGACAATTTGTTTTCTTCCTTCAAAATCGGGGTGGAGACATATTTTCCCCCCTCCCGGTAATAAATATTATTTATATTCTCCTGAGGTGAACCGTTTTTTTGAGCCTGAATGATTTTCACCAGTGCGGTTTCTCCCTGGGAACTATTTACATAATAGTCGGCACCGATGATCGAATCCAGTAAATAGTCCAGTTCCCTGACCTCCAGGGTCCGTACCCTGGTGGAAACAAACGGCCCGCCCACCACTATTTTGACCTCTTGATTGTACTCTCTGATGAAATCGATAATTTCAATAATCGGCGTCGGTGTCACATAGAGGGTGGTGATAATGGCGGCCACTCGGAACCGCTCATGCTGCAATTTTTCTGACAGTTCCTCTTTCTCATCCTGAAAAGAATTAACGTAATCAAACGTTAATCCCCTTCTGGATAAGTATGTCCCCAGGTAGGCGATGGCGGCATTAAAAGATTCTACCCTCTTGATCGGTTGGACCCGCTGGTCATCGCTGCAGAATAAATTGAAGGTATCGGCCGCGCTCAACTGCCGGTTATTGTAGCGGATCATATTTTGATTGAGATCCCGATATGCACCGGAATTTAGCCCCATTTCCCTGACTGTCTGTTCATACAGCGTAAATTTGGTCTGGTTGTGACCGATTAATAGGCAGTCGATTGCTCTATCCATTTTTCTCCTTTGTCTGGCCTAAAAAGAAAATTCGGCAGCCGGATGATTGATTGTATGTTGGGGCGATTCGTTGAGATCATTGGTCTGACTGCCGTTTCGGTGAAAATTTTTTAATCGGCATATCACCTCATAGCTGACTTCACCCCGGGATTTCCCCGTCAATTTTTCCTGTATCCCCAGGTTAAAGGCCTGCAAAAAATTCTTGACCATTTCCAGACTCAGCCCCTGGTGAATCAAATGCCAGAGACTGTCAAAGTTAAAGTTATACTGGGGCAGCCAAAGCGGTTTTTTTACCGATAAAAATATATCATCGATGAGTTCAGCCGCGGCCCGGGAATCCATCGTGGTATGACGCCACTCAAATCTCTCGCCTTCAATGTTATACTTTCCCCTCTCTTTCCAGATGGGGGTAACCGCCTCACAAAACCAGAGCTGAGCCCGGAAAAAATCGAGTCCACTTGCCTCGATAAATTCCACTGTATCCCGCACCGTTTCCCGGGTCTCTCCGGGAAAGCCTATTATAAAATTCCCATGGGTGACGATATCGTACTCCTTTAGTAAGGCAATTCCCTCCAGATATTTTTCCACCCGGGCTGCCTTATTCATGTTTTGCAGAATGTGATTGCTCCCCGATTCGATCCCCAGAAAAACCCCTTCACAGCCGCTCTCCTTCATCAACTCCACCATCTCTCTATCGGCAAACTGGCACCTGAAATATGAATGCCATTTAAAATCATATCTGTTCTTTAAAAGCATCCTGAGAATCTTTTTGAATCGATCTGTGGGTATATTGAAGGTATCGTCAATAAAATATACGCTCCTTACCGAGCCAATTCTGGCCAACGAATCTAACTCTCTTTCTACGGCACTTATATCGGCTACCTGGTAGCTGCCGGCATGTTCAGGATAGCCGCAAAAGGCACAGGAAAAGGGGCAGGACATTGAAGTCCTGACCATAACTTGGGCACGGGGTTTATCTGAAAACAGGTGCCAATTCACCATATTGTCAGTAATCTTATTGCTTTCTTTTGAAACCGAGGTGGACACATAGCTCTTGTCGGTTTTATAGTATATATTGGCTATGTTCTCCAGGGGCATATTGTTTTTTAAGGCATTGATGATCTGGGCCAATGCAGCTTCCCCCTGGTGACTATTCACATAGAAATCGGCACCAATGGTGGATTTAAACAGATATTCCAATTGGCTTTTGTCGAGAAGCCGAGCCTGGGTAGAGACAAAGGGGCCGCCGACGATTATTCTAACAGTGTGGTTATACTCTCTTATAAAATTGATGATTTCGAGTATAGGCAGAACTGCCACGTATAGAGTGGTAGTAATGGCGATCGTTAAGATATTGCCCCTCATCAATTTTTCCCGAAACTCTGCCTTCTCTTCCTGAAAAGAGTGAATGTAATCGAAGGTAAAACCTCTTCGATCTAAATAGGTGCCCAGATAGGCAATGGTGGCGCTGAAGGTATCCAGCATGTCGATGGGTTTAACAGAAATCTTTGCCTCCCGGTCATCAGCGCAAAATAGATTAAAAACCTCGGCTGGCTGGTATGGTTTGTTATTATAGCGGAGAAAATTTAAATTGAGATCCCGGTAGGCTCCGGAATTCGTACCCATCTGCCTTACGGCCTTCTCATATTCCCGAAAATCCATCTCATTATGACCGACGATCAAACAATCGATTGCCTTATGCATTCCTCACCACCTAAAAGTTAAAATTTGCTTCTCTATTGTCGAAACGATCGCTCTCTGTTTTAGCATCTTCAGTAGATGATTGACCCCTCTGGTCCTTCACCATTTTAATCGATTCACTCTTTTCCTCTGCGGTCAAAAGTGTCAGTTCGGTAACCGGAATCGCTTCATCGAGTAACACCTGCTCGATTATCCGGAGAAAGTGTCTCAATGTTCTATCTACAAATTCCCGTTCATATACACCGGCATTGTACATGAATCTTAGCGTCAATCGCTCTCCCGGCACCAGTATAAGATTAAAATCATAATTGGTCTGGGAGTGTAATTCCATTGCCAACAACTCCACTGCCGCGCCCACCTGCTCTTCCTCGCCGGTGTCGTCATGGACATCGATCTGCTGCGCCGTCGGAAAACTCTCGAATACCAGGATATGATCTATTAAGTCCTGTTTCAGTATACTCCGGGATTGGATTTCGGCTAAGGGATAGTAATGGTGGGGCTCACTATCTACTGCTGCCTGCTGAACCTCCCGGAGCAATTCATTAAAACGATTTTCCCGTGTGTCTCCGTCTTCGTATCGAATACGAACCGGAATTGTATTGGTAAACAATCCCACCATCGATTCCACCCCTTCCACCTCGGCAGGCCGCCCCGATACCGCCGCCCCGAATACCACATCCCTACTGCCGTTGTATTTCCCCAGGAGTATGCCCCAGGCCGTTTGCAGGGTCGTATTTAAGGTAACATGATTTCGTCTCGCCAGCTTATTCAAATCGGCCGTTACTTTCTCTGTCACCGCCATAACGATCTGTTCATTTTTATATCCCTTTCCCGGAGCCTTTACTCTGTTTATGTTTGAAATACCGGCGGCCCGATCATAACCGTCCAAATAATTCAACCAGTAATTTCGGGATTCCTCTCTATTTTGCTGCTCCAGCCATTCTATATAGGTTTTGTATGCTCTGGCAGGGGGCAGCCGAACCGGCCTGTTTTCCAGGAGAGTGTGATAAATCCGGAAAAATTCGGAGATCAATATGCCGGTACACCAACCGTCCATCAAGATGTGATGAAAACTCCAGATAAACTCGTATTCTACATCCCCCAGCCGGATGAGCGCCACCCGCATCAACCTGCCTTTACCCAGGTCAAAGCCAACCCGTCTATCTCTGTCTTTGAATTCGCCGATAAATGCTTCTCTTTTCTCCGTGGTCGCTTCCCGTATATCTTCATAGTAAAAATCTATCTGGTGCTCATTTAGTACCACCTGCAGCGGACGGTCAAGCCCCTCATAAATAAAGGCAGTACGCAGGACCTGGTAGCGGGCCATTAGCACATTCAAACTCTCTTTCACCCGTGAAACCTCTAACCTTCCATGCACATGAAGACGATACGAGATTTGCATAAAATAGGCAGTGGAAGAGGGGTCATAGAGCGCATGAAATAACATGCCCTCCTGCATTGGGGATAATGTATATATATCCTCTATGGGATATTGGGCTGCCAACCGATCGAGAACGGCTATCGACAGCCCCCGATAGGTTAAATCGGACGGTGTCAGTTCTCTCTTTTCTCGGGACAAACAGTAGGATATAATACGGCACAATTCTGTTTGAAAACGGTTCAAGAGCACTTCGACGGTTTCCCTTTTAAATTGATTTTTATTAAAGGTAACCGACATGACCAGCCGATTATCGGCTATCAACCCGGCTACCTCCAATTCAAATTCCCTTCTCCCCCCGGGGCTTTGAATAGTGCCCACCGATTCTTCGGCCACCCTGAAGGAGATCTGTTCTAAATCCACATCAAATTGTCCCAGATAATTAAAACCAATCTGGGGATTCGAGCTAAAATCCATCTCTTCTATGTGCACGGCGGAGGTTAAATATTTCAAAATTCCATAACCGATTCCCTTATTGGGCACCTGTCGCAAACTCTCTTTTATCTCTTTAATCTGCCGCGCCAGATCGTCGGCATGAGAGACCTCGAGCAGCAGCGGATAAACCGTTGTAAACCAACCAACGGTTCGACTCACATCCAATTCCTTTGAGATTTCCTGTCGGCCGTGACCTTCCACGGTCAACAACACTTTTTCATGTCCGAAGGTTTGCCGAATTCCCAGACCCAGGGCCGTCAACAGTATATCGTTGATCTCAGTAGCGAAAGCCCGGTTCACATCCATGAGCAGGTGACTCGTTTTTTCCTCATCCAGGCTAAAGGAGAGTCGCTCTGCATCTTTTCGATAGTTGGTTCCCCTCTCAAAATCTCTGGGAATCACCGGAACCGATGCCGATTCCAGCCGGGCCCAGTAGGGTTTTTCTCTTAGAACTGCTTCCTTGTCGGCATACGCTGTCAATGCCTCTGCCCAGGTCTTAAATGAATCGGTTTTGGGGGGCAAAGAAAATGTCTCACCCCTTTGATACTGGCGATACAGGTGCTCAATATCTTCGAAGAGTATGCGCCACGACAGGCCATCTATGACCAGGTGATGGGCGACCATCAATAGGCGGTCTCCATCATCTAAATGAAACAGGGCCGGTTTTAAAAGCGGGCCATTTTGCAGATTTATGCCGGCCTGAATCTCATTGATCCTTGCTTCCAGTACCTGCCCGACATCTTCCCTTCCTCTTAGATCGTATGCCGGCAGCGAGAAAGGATAATCCAGTCCATGGTTCGTCTGGATGATCTCTCCGTCTACCTCCTCATAACTCATTCGCAAGGCATCATGGTGTTCCTGTATCTTCATCAATACGGTTTTAACAGCCTCTTCATCAAACCCTGCTGCCGAAAAGAACATCACTGCCTGGTTGTAATGATGGGGCGCTGTTTTAGACCTCTGGAAAAATTCACTCTGGATCGGCGTTAAGGGTATTGTCCCGGTAACGACGGACTGGTCGGCTGTCCGCTCTGCCACTGTGACCCGGGGAGCCAATGCCGATATCGAAGGATAGCGAAAAAGGTCTTTGATCTCAAGCCTATAGCCCGCCTCATTCATTCTCGAAGCAATCTGAAGCGACTTGATCGAATCGCCGCCGATCATAAAAAAATTGTCGTTTACCCCGATGGTCTCCCGTGCCAATACCCCTTTCCAGATCTCCGCCAGCGTCTTTTCGATCACACTTGCTGGTGCGGCATAGTCGATTCCGCTGGCCATGGCTGTTTCCCCGGGTTGAGGTAAACTTCTGCGGTCAACCTTACCACCGGCAGTCAATGGAAGCTTTTCCAATCGGACAAAATAGGCCGGTACCATATAAGTGGGCAATTTATCCAGCAAATACTCCCTCAATTCGATCCCCCGGAGTTCAATATCGGAAACGATGTAGGCGCACAGGTATTTATCCCCTTCTTCTTCCCTGGCCACGGCCACCGCCTCTTTTACGGCCTCATGATTCAACAAAAGGCTCTCTATTTCCCCCAATTCGATGCGGAAGCCCCGGATCTTGACCTGTGAATCCTTGCGCCCCAAAAACTCCATATTCCCATCCGGCAGCCACCTGGCGTTGTCTCCCGTCCGGTAGATAGACCGTTTCCCGTCTTTGCCGAAGGGATCGGGCAGGAGGCTGCGGGCCGTCAATTCCGGTTCGTTGACATAGCCGGTGCACAGGCATTCGCCGCCGATATAAAGGTCACCGGCAACCCCGATGGCGCAGGGCGTAAGGTTTGCATCAAGAATGAAATATTTGGCATTCTGGATCGGTTTTCCATAGGGAATGCTGACCCAGGAGGAATCTACCCTGTCAATGGGAAAATAGTTGGACCACACCGTGGCCTCCGTGGCCCCGCCCAGACCGATCACCCGGACGTTGGGAAAGGGACTCTTTAAGATATCCGGCAAGGTGACGGGAATCCAGTCGCCGCTTAGAAAAACCAGCCTCAAGCCTGTATTGACAGGACCGGAATCACCGGCGGATAAGTAGGGCACCAACTGCTGGAGTAAGGCGGGCGCAGAGTCCCAGAAGGTAATCGGCTCCCGCCGCAGTATATCCACCAATCTCCGGGGGTCGTGTCGGTCAACATCGGAGGCGACTCGCACCACGCCGCCGGCGATCAAGATGCCGAAAATATCGTAGACCGATAAATCGAAACAGAGCGAGGTCACGAACAACAGGCGGTCATCCCTGCCCACCCCGAAGCTGCGGTTAACCCAATCAAAGAGGTTTATCACCGGCTTGTGCCGAACCAAAACGCCCTTCGGGATACCGGTAGAGCCGGAAGTGAAGATAATATAGGCCGCGTCATCGGCAGTCGTCGGCGTCTTTACATGATCCGTCGCCAATCCATGCAGATGCCAGCCGGTCCATACACTCTTCCTCCGTCTCAGGGGAGGCGAAGGCTGAACGCCTGCCTGACCCGCCTCTCGCTTGTGAAGGGTGACATCGTAACGAAACTTCAATTCGTTCTCAAACCCCTGGTGCCGGGGCAAAATTTCGATATCGCCAATCTGGTCACATTCGGCCCCTAAATCCTTAAAGAACTCCCGGGGTACATGCAACTCGCTTTCCAGGTCTATTTTGACCCGTTTATCGGGAGAATATCTCCGCTGATAATCAGCTATCGATTTTTTAAAATCCTCCTTCTGCCGCAGATCCATAATGTCGGCAATGAGAAGCGTGCCCCCCGGATTCAATAGGTCGAGGCACAGCTCAATCACTCTCTCCAGGTAACCGAAACCGGGGAAAAACTGCACCGTACTGGCCAGGATAATCAAATCAAAGGAAAGGTTTTTGATGGACTCGATGGT
>CBFDCR010000071.1:0-25898 GCA_965603365.1 uncultured bacterium | reverse complement strand
ATCACCCCTTTTGGCTCCGATATCACCCCTAGAGGGCACCGATATCACCCCTTTTTGCACCGATATCACCCCTAGAGGGCACCGATATCGACCCTTTTGGTTCCGACATCACCCCTAGTGGGCACCGACATCACCCCTTTTGGCTCCGGTATCACCCCTAGAGGGCACCGATATCACAGCCTCGAGCTCCGATTTCACAGCTTCGGGCTCCGATTTCACAGCTTCGGGCTCCGATATCAGAGCTCCGGGCTCCGATGTTGACCCTTTTGGCTCCGATTTAGGGAGGCGAAAGGGGACAGGAGGCGAAAGGGGACAGGCGAAGAAAGGGGCACCCTTCAGGTAAACGGGCTGGAATGATGGGGGAAAGAGAATTTCGTGGCAGAGTTGACATATTTTGCCGTTGGTACTATATTATACATGCCTGAGATATGTTATAATTCAAGGTTGTCCGGGTAAAATAAGAAGGAGTAAACCATGCAGGTGGTAAGTATAAATAATGCCCTGAAGGATTTGCCGGGTTTGATCGATCGTACAATAAAGGATGTAGAGGAACTATTAATCGTTTCCGATCAGGGGTCTGTCGTGATGGTCGATCAGGATGAGTGGGAAAGTATCCAGGAAACCCTTCGCCTGTTGCAAGATAAAAAGTCATTGAATGCCTTGCTGGAGTCTCACAAGCTGCGTGACGAAAACAGGGAAATCGAAGCCAAATCCCTCGAAGAGGCGTTCTATGACTTACAGGATTAATATCTTGAAGAACGCCGATAAAGATCTGGATTGGTTCCGAAAAAATGATCGTAAAGGTTATTTAAAATGTTTTGACCTGGTTAGAGATTTAATGAAAAATCCTCGGGAGGGAATAGGTAAACCGGAGAGGTTGAAATATTTTGATAAAGAGGTGTACAGCCGAAGGGTAAATTTAAAAGATAGAATGATCTACACCATCTATGAAGATCTAAAAGAGATTGATGGGACCTCTTTCAAAGGCCATTACGAGTAGTACGACTTTTATTCAGTTTTTGGCCATGAATTGCAATGAGATTTGGGGGGATGTGGTATTCTTAAGATTGGAGTGAAATATGGCAGAAGGGAAACCGGTTAAGATTATCAGTGATAATGCCGAGGAGAGAGTGGAGCGGGTGGGCTTTGGCTTTGAATCGTATATAAAGACTATATCCCGGCTCATCGCCAACAAGGAGAATGAGACGCCGCTGGTGATCGGGATCTACGGTCAGTGGGGTTCGGGCAAGACCACCCTCATGAAAAATATTCAAGCCTGTCTGAAAGATAAACAAAAATTCCCCCTTAAATACTACCGCAGGTGTAAGGCGGTGTGGTTTCAGCCCTGGAAGTACGATAAGGAAGAGGAGATCCTGGCGGCCCTGGTCATCTTCATCGATGACCTGGACCGCTGCCCAAAGGAGAGGATTAAACGGGTGCTGGAGACCATCAAGCTCTTCATGGACAGGCGGGGCTGTATCTTCGTGATCGCCGCTTCCCGGGATATCGTCAAGAGGGCCCTGGAAAAAGATTACGGGGCAGATGCAGGGTATTTTATGGAAAAAATGGTGCAGGTGACCTTCAACCTGCCCTATATCCCGGAAGATGAATTCAAGGCGTTTATCGCCGAACGGCGTGACGATATCCCCCGGGAATTCGACGCCCATCTCCCCCTGCTGCTGCCGGCCATGAAAAATAATCCCCGCCGCTTGAAACGGTTTATCAACGACACGAATCTCCAGCACGGGCTGTTGAAAAACAGTTGTATAGATATCGATTACAAACTGGTGCTGCTGTGGAGTATCATCGTGTGCAACTATCCCTCGTTGATGAGAGATATTGTCGAGACCCGGGGCAGTTTCCTGTTTGACCTTCAGGCCAGGCTCCAGGAGAGTGAAATAAAAGACAAACTATCGACCCCGGACAGGTGGGAGATGACGGAAGAAATTCTGGGAACGTTTCCGGCGCCCCTCCGGGAATATATCAAAGATCGGAATTTAATCACGATCATATCGGAGACGGGGGTTACCGGGAAGATAAATATTGGAGTGAAGAGGGAGTGAAATGGAGAATTGAAAATGAGATCGTCCTCCCGGCGTATTGGAATGATGAAAATTTTAACGATCCCGAACAGCCGGTGGTGGGGGTCAGTTGGTATGAAGCCGCTGCTTATTGTAAATGGCTGAGCCAAAAGACCGGCAAACCGTACCGCCTGCCCACCGAAGAAGAGTGGGAGAAGGCGGCCCGGGGCACCGACGGCAGGGAGTACCCATGGGACGCGGCCGAACATCGCCTGGCGGGAACGTCTCCCACAGGGCGGTAGGGGAGGGTGTGTGTGTGGGATTTGCCAGGGGGGGGGAATTGTGATATTTTGCTGTTTAAATTGTTGGGTTGTTGAGACCTCATGGTACTATGAAAAAAATAATCTATTTTTCTTTTTTGTTGAGTTTGTTGATGGTGTGTGGTCTCTCTTTTGGCGGGGATGTCCCTGAAGAGAAGGATCGGCAGTTGAGCCGGGAGAGCGGTTGGCTGGAAGTTTATGACTTTGCCGGTGAGAGGGCCGGGGAAACATTCGATGTGAAGGCCCGGCCGAAGAAGCGGTGGGGACGGGCCTGGCTGGAGCTGCTGCCCATGATTACCGTGTCCCAGTTTAATTACTGGATCAAGTACTCCAAGTGGATCGAAGACTGGCAGTTTAAATTCACCTGGAAGGATCAGAAAAAGCGCTTTTTCTCTTTAGAGGCCCTGAAATTCGATTCCAACGATTTCCAGACCAACTGGACCCATGCCGGGGCCGGCGCCATCTATTACAATTTCGCCCGTGCCAACAACCTGACCTGGGCCGAATCGTTCCTGTTTAATACGGCAGTCTCCCTCTATTGGGAGTACCTGGTGGAGTGGCGGGAGGTGGTGTCGGTCAACGATAACATCTGGACCGCCCTGGGTGGGGTGCCCATCGGCGAGGCACTGTTTCAAACCAGCCGTTTCATCAGCCGCCGTCCGGGTGTCTTCAATAAGATCATCGCCGGTTTGCTGGACCCCATCCTGGCCTTTAACCAGTGGCTGGACCGAAAGAAGGGTATACCGTATTCGGGCCCGCAAGACGAGGCCCACCGGTTCAGGCTGTCGGCGGGTCAAAAACAGAGTTCCCAAACCGGGGGCGAGGCGGACATACACAGCCATTTTGGCATCGATACCGAGATTATCCACATCCCCGGCTATGGCCGGGCCGGCAGTTTCAGCCGGGGCCTCAAAGATACCATGTCTACCAGGATGCACCTGGATATGACGCTGAGCCGGCAGGGGGTGGAGGAGCTTTACACTTTTACCAGGGTGGTGCTGACCGGCTATGCCGGGCAAAGATTGACGCAGCAGGGCAGTCGCGGCCTCAAGGGTTTCAGTTATTTTTTGGGGGCCGGTTCCGGGTTTGAGTTGTACAAGAAGCGGTCTGTCTGGGAGTACGATTCCGGCTCTTATTTTTTTTATGCCGACGAGTACCGGGAGATACCGCTGCCCACCCGCTTTACCGATAAATTTTCCACCATCAATGTGGTGGGCCCGGTCTTTGATATTGCTTTCTTTGCCCCCCGGACCCGATTGCGGCTTTGCCTGGAGGCTTACTTCGATTTTGCCATGGTGAATGCCCTCGCCCTCAACGACTACACCGGGATTTACGGTCTGGTGGGGGCCAAGGCCACGCTGGCCAATTACGGCTATTATTACGGGTTGGGTTATAATGCCTCTGCCGATCTGGACTTTCGGTATCGGGATATCGAAGTCGGGGCCGGGATCGAGTACCGCTATTACGATTCGATCGAGGGGATCGACCGTTTCCAGGACTCCATCACCGATGACTTTAGCCTGGTAGATTCAAGATTGGCGTACCGGTTCAGTCTCGGTTATTGGTTCCCCCGTACACCGTTGGGACTGCTGTTTACCTTTGAAGAGTTCGACCGCCGGGGCCGGATCAAGGAGATTTCCCGCCGCCGGCTCGATACCCGGATCTATGCCCAATTCCAATTGAATCTATAAAAAAAAGGGGCTGAAAATAAGATCCAGCCCCGGTATTGCGTATTACATACTGCAATTTACAGCGATTCTATTTCATCTCCGACATCGCCTTTTGGAAGTTCTGGCTTGCTTCCTGAACTGCCGGGTCATTGGCGTATTGCCCGATTTTCGCCATGACACCCATGAATTTGGGCATAATCTCTTTTTGCAATTTTTCCATGATGGGTTTCAACTCTTCCGGCATTGCTTCATCTTTGGCATCCTTTAATTCCGGATATTTCTCCTGCAGCTCCTTCATTTCGGGAACCATCTTTTGCATTTCATCGGAAAAATCGTTAAGGGCGGCTGCCACGTCGTCGGCACTTCCGGCTTTATCAACGCCATTGATAAAGTCTTCGAAGAGCTGGATTTGTTTTTCCATGAGCTTTTTGGCATCGGCATACTTGCCGCCGCCGCCGCAGGCTGCCAGGCCAAATAAAAACACGATCACTGTTGCAAACAAGATCAATTTTTTCATTTTGTCTCCTTTAATTATTTTTTTTGACTTACACAAACTATACCATACCTGGGGGGAATAGTCAATTAAGATTTTGAAAAGCCTGGCTGAAAAGTATTAACAGTTTTTCGGAAAATTAAGAGGGGAATTTTTCCTGGATGGCCTTAATGACGTCGTAGATGGAGAAAAAGGCGTCCACCACGGTGGGATCAAAGTGGGCCTCCCTCTGGTTTTCGATGTAGGCCATGACCCGGTCTTCGGACCAGGAGAGTTTATAGTACCGCTCCGACATCAAAGCATCGTAGACATCGGCTATGGCCACGATGCGGGCGCACAAGGGGATATCTTCTCCTTTCTTACCGGAGCCAAAATCGATATCGTTCCGGTGAATATTTCGTATGTGACCGGGATAGCCTGTTCCGTCCCATTTTTCGTGGTGGTTGAAGGCGATGGCGGCGGCCATATCGTCCCAATCGGAGGTCTTGTCCTTAAAGAGCCGGGCACCGTAGACTGTATGCATTCTCATCTGCTGAGATTCGGTCTCATTCAAGGAACCCTGTTTTTTTAATATGGCGTCGCTCACCCCAATTTTTCCCACATCGTGCAGCATGGCGGCGATTCTTAATATGTCTTTGGTCTTTTTGATCTCTGTCTCCGGCTTGCCGAGGTCCAGTGCCCATTTATGGTAGATCTCGATGGCGTATGCCCCCACCCGGTTGACATGGGAGCCGGTCTCCATGGGATCCCGCAGCTCGGACATGCGGATCATCCTTAAGATAATCTCCCGGGTCATGATGGCTTTCTCAATGGCCGCGGCCGCCTGGTTGGCAAAATAGCCGACGATGAGTATGTCTTTTTGGGAAAACGAGGTAATGTCTCCCGAAGGGTTTAAGGGATTGATGATTTGCATCACCCCGATGATCTTGTCGTGACTGGTAATCAAGGGTACGGTCATGACCGATTTGGTGCGGTAAGATGACTGTTCATCGAATCTGTGATTAAATCGGTAGGGCACGCCTCCGGGCAGTTGGTATACATCATTCACGATCAGCGGTTCTTTTTTTTGGGCCACATACCCGGCAATGGATTGGGGATTAATTTTCACCTTCTGGTTTGAATACAGATAGCGGTTGCCGGTGGGGTCTTTTTGCATCAGGCTGTCGTTCTGGACATAATCGAATGTCAATATATTGTCCCGGGCCAGGTAAATGGAACCGGCATCGGCAGAGGTAAATCGCCGTGCTTCGCTCAAGACCCGGTCCAACATGGCATCGAGATCCTTTAATTGGTTGATATCCTCGGTAATTTTCATAATATTGAGGATTTTATTTTTTTCCAACTGATACCTCATTTCTATTTTCCGGTGATATTAATTTTATTGGCGGCACAGAACACCTTAAAACATAAAAACAATGTTACCGCCATAGTTATTTTAATCCCAAACCGCCCCAAAAGTCAATACCACCCCCGCTCCAACAAAACTCCATGAAATGTTTAACAGAAAAATTGAAATTTTGGAAGTTTAGTAATATAATATCGTTGGATCATAAAAAAGGAGTTTCAGACGATGACTGGTTTAAATCTCAAAACAAACTCAACGGATATATCGGTCTTTAAAAAAATTGTGGCCAACGGTATATCCGGGGAGAGAAAAAAGATCGAATATGCCTTAAATAAATCCCTGGAAATTATTCAAAAGTATGAGAAAGAGTATAATATGTCCTCTGAGGATTTCAGCCAACGCTTTCATAAGAACGAAATTGAAGAGAACGGGGCTACCTTTGAATGGTGGGCGGAATTGAAATTAGCCAGGGAACTGGAAGAAAAACTCAACCTGGTCGACAGCATCGAAATATGTCAATAATTCGGGAGTATATATCCCAATTAAAAAACCAGATCGAAGAACTACCTTTTGTATTATCTGAAAATCTCTTTATAGAAAACAGGGGCGATGTGGTCCTTTACTTAAAAGGCGAAGTCATTTTTGCCAACCATTGTGAATTACACTTCAGAGAATATTTCATCACAATTCCAGAATTTGAAAAAATCGCCTATTCGTGCCACTACCAGGCCCCCGATAAGAAGTTGATTTTTAGATATGACAATGCGGAACATCATCCAGAATTAGACAACTATCCCCATCATAAGCACGATGGCCATAACGTTTACTCAGCCGAAAAGTTGTCAGTGGCAGAGGTATTAAAATTGATTATCGATGAAATAAGCAAAAAGATTTAGGGAAAATGGGGATGGATTCTGGAAAACCGGATTTTTTATAAGGTGCACGATTGGAGTATTCCCTCCTGCTTTTTGGGGAGGGTTGAAATGAGGGGGGAAAATATTTATAATTTACTTCTGGGTATTTGGCTGTAGAGATACTCGAGGAGGTATTTATGGAAGCGAAAGTGGTGTGGCAGGATGGCATGGCCTTTGAGGCCGCCCTGGAGGGACATACGTTTACGATCGATGCCAGGGAGGATGTGGGGGGACGCAACAGGGGCCCCGCCCCCAAGGGATTGACCCTGGTCTCCCTGGCCGGCTGCACGGCCATGGATGTGATCTCCATTTTACAAAAAATGCGCGAACCGGTGGATTCCTTTGAGGTGGCCACCGAGGCGGTGGTGGCCGAAGAACACCCCAAAAAGATCCTGGAAATCGTGATCAAGTATATGTTGACCGGCCGGAAATTCAGTAAAGACAAGGTGATGCGGGCAGTGGAGTTGTCGGAAGAAACGTACTGCGGCGTCTCGGCCACCTTAAGGCCCGGTGTAAAGCTTTCCAGCGAGATTTATATCAATGGAGAAAAGATTTCCGGCTGAAAGGGTAAGCGGGTAACGTGAAGACCGACAAGTTGGTGGCAACCATAGAGAAAATCGAAGCCTTTATCCGGCCCTTCAAGCCGCCGGTGCAGTCCTTTGAGCGCAGTATCCGGGATACGCCGCTGCGCATCCTGATTTCGGTGCTGATCAGTTCCAGGACAAAGGATGAGGTCACCCATAAGGCATCGGCCAATCTATTTAACAGGGCCGACAGCGCGAAAAAAATAGTGGCCCTGGGGGAAAAACGGGTGGCGGAGTTGATCTACCCGGTGGGTTTTTACCGGCAAAAGGCGAAGAATATTATCCGAATCTGCCGGCAGATTCAGGAGAGCGGCCAGGTACCGGGCGATTTTGAGGAACTGACGGCTCTGCCCGGAGTGGGCCGAAAAACCGCCAACCTGGTGCTGGCTTTAGCTTTCCAACAACCGGCCATTGCCGTGGATATTCACGTTTTTCGCATCTCCCGCCGGCTGGGCTGGGCAAAAGCAGACAAACCGGAGCTGGTGGAGGCAGAATTAAAGAAAACGTTTCCCCGGAGTCATTGGCGGCGCATCAACCAGGCTTTGGTGGGCTTTGGCCAGACGGTATGCAAGCCCCAAAAACCCCGCTGCCACATTTGTTTTCTGAACGGCGAATGCCCCTACTATCTTAAAAAAAAATCAAATGATCAGGCCCAAAAGGATCGCCAGGATCAGTAGGGGGGTAATGAATTTTATCAAGATCTTCCAGAAAAGCGCCAGCCTGAATTTTCCGGCTCCCCTGGAGATTTCTTCCAGGGCATTGCCGGTTTTCCACATCCAGCCCACGAAGATGGCGATAAAGAGTGCCCCGATACTTAAGGATAGGTTGCCCCAGATAAAATCCCACAGGCCGAAAAATTTCTCCGAAAGTGCCGAGGGCACACCGACCAGCAGGGTGATGAAGCCGATGACGTAAGCGGCCTTCTTCCGGTTCCATTTCCTTTCGTCGATGAAGTAGGCCACCGGTACTTCCAGTACGGAGATGGTGGAAGTCAGGGCGGCGATAGACAACAGCAGGAAGAAAAGGGGACCGAACAGGTAGCCCAGGGGCATCTTGGAAAATAGAACGGGCAGGACATTGAACATGACACCGGAGCCCTGGTCGGGAGATATGCCCTGGGAAAATATGGCCGGAAAGATGATAAATCCGGCCAGGATGGCGATAAAGGTATCGAAGAAGGCGACCCAGCCGACAGAGGATGGCAGGTTCTCTTTTTTGTCCACATAGGAGCCGTAGGTGATCATGGTCCCCATGCCCAGGCTCATGCTGAAGAAAGCCTGCCCCATGGCCGCCAGTATGATGCCCAGCTTGAGTTTCGAGAAGTCGGGTTTTAGATAATAGACCAATCCTGCCGAGGCCCCTTTCAGGGTCAGGGAGCGGAGCAATAACAGCAGCAGGATACCGAAGAGAACGGGCATTAAAATCTTGGAGAACTTTTCGATTCCCCCGGAAACCCCCCTGGAGACGATGTAGACCGTTAAAAATATGAAAAAGGCCAGTAATAATAATTGCAGGGGCGCATCGGCAGAGAAATTTGAGAACATCTCTTTGGAACTATCAAAATCGATGCCGCTGAATTTTCCGGTGATGGCCTTGACAAAATAGCCGACGGCCCAACCGGCCACCACCGCGTAATAGGAGAGGATCATGAAACCCGTCAATACCCCCAGGTAGCCGACCAATTTCCATGGCCCCCCGGGTTTGACGGCATTAAACGCCCCTACCGGATTTTTGCCGGTAAACCTTCCCAGCGATATTTCGGCTAAGAGTACGGGTAGAGCGATCAACAGAATCGACAGAAGATAAAAGAATACAAAGACACCGCCGCCGTTTTCACCCGCCGTGTAGGGGAAACGCCATAGATTTCCCAGGCCCACGGCCGATCCCGAAGCGGCCAGGATAAAGCCTATCTTTGAACCCCATTTTCCTCTGCGTGCCATATTGAGACCTCCTGTTTACACATTTACAGTTTTACAGTTCAACACAAAAAGCTAAAGCTATCTTCTATCACAGTGATTTTCTATTGTCAAATAGGGCTGATCCATTTTTAAACATATTTCGGAAATTTTTCGTATAAACGTATAAATTACGGTAATGTAAAAAATGTTGTTTTTAGGGATTCAGAAATACAAGAAATTTTGATAAAATATGGAAATGAAATTTAGAATGAGAGGAATTAAAATGAGACATAAAATTTTAATTATCACGCTGCTGGCGGCCGCCCTGATCCAGGTGTTGATCCTGCCGGGTTCGGAGCAGGAGATTCGCCGGGAGGGTTACCTGAGCCAGATGATCTACCAGTCTCTGGAGGAGTTGCATTACAGCGGTAAAAAAATAAACGATGATTTTTCCGAAAAGGCCTTCTGGAACTATCTGAGTTACCTGGATTTCAATAAACGTTTTTTGCTGCAAGCGGACATCCGGGCAGTGGAGAAATACAAGTACAGGATCGACGATGATCTGGCGGCTGGCCGGCTGGATTTGATGAAGGAGGTCAGCAAACGTCTAAAGTCGCGGATTGAGCAGGTGAAGGCGTACATTCCCGAAATTCTGAGCCGGCCCTTTGATTTTAGCCGGGATGATTATGTTGAACTGGATGCAGATAAAAGGGAATACTGCGATACCGAGGAACAATTAAAAGAGTATTGGCGAAAGATACTGAAATACCGCGCCCTGACCCGTTACCTGAATCTTATGGAGAGCGATAAGGAGTTGAAGAGTAAAGAGGGAGGCACAAAGGAAGCGGTGCTGGAAGAGAAGGCCAGGAAATCGGTGGAGAAGAGTGTAACCGCCATGTTAAACCGGCTGCTTAAGGCTGATCAAACCGATCACCAGGCCCGTTATTTTAATGCCCTTCTGAATGTGTTCGACCCCCATTCGTCGTATCTGGCTCCCAAGAAGAAGGATGATTTCGACATCGAAATGAGCGGGCAACTGGAGGGGATTGGCGCCCTGCTGGGTGAATCCGACGGTTTTGTCAAGGTGGTCAGCATCGTACCGGGCGGCCCGTCCTGGCGGCAGAAGCAGTTGGAAGCCGGGGATTTGATCCTGAAGGTGGGCCAGGGGGACGAAGAGGCGGTGGATGTAGTGGGCATGCGGGTTGAGGATGCCGTCAAACTGATCCGCGGCAAAAAAGGCACCCTGGTGCGTTTAACCGTAAAAAAGCCGGATGGCCGGATCATGGAGATTCCCATTGTCCGGGATGTGGTGATCATTGAGGATACCTTTGCCCACTCTGCCCTGCTCAAGGAAAAGAAATCTAAAAATAAGATCGGCTATATATCGCTTCCCCGGTTCTATAATGACTTCACCCGCAAAAATGGCCGGAACTCGACAGATGATGTTAAAAAAGAACTGGAAAAACTCAAGAAAAGAGGCGTGGACGGTATCATCCTGGACATAAGAAACAACAGCGGCGGCGCCCTTCAGGATGCCATCCGCATGTCCGGTCTTTTTATTAAAAAGGGGCCGGTTGTGCAGGTGAAGGACCGGCGGCATGGGGTTCGTGTCTTGAAGGATCCCGATACCGGCATCATCTACGGTGGGCCGCTGGTGGTGATGGTCAATGCCCTCAGCGCCTCGGCCTCGGAAATATTGGCTGCCGCCTTACAGGACTATGGCCGGGCCGTCATTGTCGGGGGCAGCAGTTCGTTTGGCAAAGGTACGGTCCAGGTCTTGATGGATCTGGATCGCTATATATTAAGTAAATCCAGGGATTTCCAGCCCCTGGGGGCTCTCACCCTGACCATCCAGAAATTCTATCGCATCACCGGCGGTTCCAACCAGTACAAAGGAATTATTCCGGATATTGTACTGCCCGACCGCTTCGATTATCTCGAAATCGGGGAGAAATACCTGGATTACCCGTTGCAGTGGGATTCCATAAAGGCCGCCTCTTATCAAAGGTGGAGCAAGGAGTCGCCGGATCTAAGTAGGCTGTATGCCGCCAGCCAGGCGCGGATCAGCAATAACAAATATTTCAGGCTCAACAGCGAATATATCGAGACTCTCAAAAGCAGGCGGGCCAATACCTTGCAGAGCTTGAACTTAAAGGAAGTGAAGGAACAGCAAAAGCAATTGAGGCAGGAACTGGACAGGCTGGAACAATTGGATAAAAAGAGCACCGATTTTGAAATCGTTTCCCTGCGAAAGATAGCCCCCGGGACTTCCAAACGCCTAAAAGAAGAAAATACCCGCCGGGACCGGGAATGGTTTAAACAACTGGATAAGGATGTGATGCTGGCCGAGGCGGTTCACATTACCAATGACCTGGTCAAGATGCAAAAATAGAGCAGAGAATCGTTATGTTTTTTGCTTGAGGGTGGAGATCAGTACAAAGATAAAGAAGGGGGCACCGATCAGGGAGGTAATAATCCCCACCGGGATCTCCGCCGGGGGGATCAAAATCCGGGCCAAAAAGTCGGTAAAAGATAGGAGCAGCCCGCCCATGATAATGGTGGCCGCGATCACGGCCTTAAAGTCATGGGGGAATATGAGCCGGGCGATATGGGGAACGATTAGCCCCACGAAGCCGATGGGCCCCACGAAGGAGACCAAAATGCCCATCACCAGGGAGACAATGATGAAAATGATGATGCGGAATCGTTTGAGATCCAGCCCTTTGGCATAGGCAAAATCTTCTCCGGCCGAGGCAATGATGAGTTCGTTTTTTAAAAAGAAGGTGAGTGTAATAAAAAAAATATAGGTCGGCAGCAAGAACAGCAAATCTTTGTAGCCGGTGGGATTGATGCCGCCCATCAGCCAGCGGAGGATGGCGATGGTCTGGGTGAAGTCGAACATATATTGGATGATCACGATGCAGGCTGAAAAGAAGAAATTGATAGCCACCCCGGCCATCAGCAGGGTGTAGATGGAGAAACTCTTGACGACGCGGGCAATCCCCATGATCAGGAAAATGGACAGCATGGCGCCGGCAAAACCGTATAAGTAGAGTCCGTTTAAGCCCAGGAAGGTGAGCGACAGGTTGAGCTTGATTCCCAGTACCATCCCGGCCGAGGCGCCGGTGGATACTCCTAACGTGTAAGGGGTGGCCAGGCTGTTTTTGAATATGTTTTGAAATATCAGGCCCGCTAAGGCCAGGGACGAGCCGGCCATGAATCCTAAGATGGTTCGGGGCAGCCGCAGTTGCCAGAATATAAAACTGCTCTGGCTGCCTTTAAATAGGCTGTTGAAATCGATCCTGATGATGCCGATAAAGGGCAGCATCAGCAGCACCAATATGCCGATACCGATGATCAAGATATGTTTCCTACTCATTTAAAAATATAATCTCCCTGTCTTCGACCATTGTTTGCGCAAACTCGATGTGGTAGGTCTGTTTAAAGATCTCTTTGTCAAATCTCTTCTCCCCGGAGTAGAGGACCTGCCCATTCTTCAGGGCAGTGATCTTATTCACGATGGGGAAGAGGATCTCGATGTTATGAGAGACCACCACCAGGGTCTTGCCCTGCTGTTTTAGCTTGATCATATGTTTCTTGAGATGGCTGACCGCTTCGGGATCGAGAAAGGTAAAGGGCTCGTCAAACAGGATGACGGGGACATCCTGGATATAGGCGGAGGCCAGCATCACCTTTTTCCGTTCCCCGCCGCTCAAGGTATTGATCCCCCGGTTTTCAAATTCGGCAATCCCGAATGTCTCCAGCGCCCGGTGCAGGATGTTGTAATCGTCTTTGGCGTAGTCCTGGAACAGCGATAAATAGGGGTATCTGCCGGCCAGCAGGATCTCCCTGACCGTTAAGGGCAGGGAGAATTCCTCGAATTGCGGCAGGTAAGAGACCTTGCGGGCCAACTCCCTTTTCGAGTCCTGACGGATATTGCGACCGTCGATTGAGACCTCTCCTTCATAGTCGGTGATCAAACCGGCGATGACCCTGAACAAAGTGGTCTTGCCGGCCCCGTTGGGCCCGAAAATCAGCCAGAAACAGCCCGCTTCGATCGTCAGGCTGACATCCTCCAGGATGGTCTTGCCTCTAATCCGGTACGTCAAATTCTTAATCTCAATCATGTTCTCTACAAATTAAGCAAAATTATACACCCTTTCCCCCCTTTTCTCCAACATTCGGAGTCGAAAATCGGACATTTTAGTGTATGCCCATGACATGATTTGTCATACTTGTCGGGGTATTATTGTATTTATGAGTCAGGTTCTTGACAATAGTATTGGAGTCTTTTATTATTATATCTGTGTAAAAGGCATGAAGAGGTCAAGAATTTTGATGTGGTGGCTGTATGATAACACGAAGCGGAGGATCTAAGTGAGTGCATTGGCCCAGTTGTACGAAACGCTGGAGCTACCGATAGAGAACTGCATCATCGAGGTAAAGGGAAAATCCGATTGGAGAAAGAGTATCCCGGGGGAAAATCAATTTTCGTGGAAACTATTGGAACAGATCAATGTGATCCAGCCCGATGGCTTTTATCATTTTAACGGTATTCCCTTGATTTTATTCTTTGAAAACCCGGAAGAGCGGTCTATAAAAAGGATTCACAGCCAATCCTGGTGCTTTAACCAGGCAGCGGTCATTTTTATTGTAAAAGAGGGCGAGGTCGAGGTCTACAATGCCTTTCGTTACCTTAAAGATAAAAACAGGCTTCACGACCTCAAGCTTGGTCAGTCCAAAATAGCCGAACATTTCTCCTTCTGGGAGATCCAGTCCGGGAATACCTGGCGATGGCTGGAAGACACTCATTACAAGGGGGGAGTCGAGAAACACCGGGTAGACCGTTATCTTCTTAACAACATACGTACTGCCGTCAAGCAGTTGGAACAAATAGGCCTGCCGTTGAGACTCGCCAACAAGCTGTTACTGAGGCTGATCTTTTCGAGGTACTTAATTGATCGAAACGTCATACTGGACGAAGCCTATATCGAAGGAGAACCGGGGGATAAGGAGAGGCGAAAGGAGAGTTTCAATCATCTGATTGCCGACAGGTCGGGGATTTACGGGTTTTTTGAATATCTAAAAAAACGGTTTAACGGTAATTTGTTCGATATTGAGGATGATGAAGACCAGGTAGAACAGCGCCACCTAAATTTATTGACCAGGTTATTTCGAGGGGAAAACCTGGAAACGGGCGAACAGGTCTTATTTGATGTGTATGATTTCGGCGTCATTCCCATCGAACTCGTCAGCGGCATATATGAATCCATCATCGATGAGAAAAGGCGAAGGGACAATGCCTCCATTTATACGCCCACCTTCCTGGTTAACTATGTGTTGAAGCATACCGTCGAAGAGTACCTTGCCCACCACGACACCTCTACATGCAAAATACTGGATCCCTCCTGTGGATCGGGGATCTTCCTGGTCGAGGCGTACCGCCGCATGGTGGAAAAAGAGCGGGAAAAGGCCGGGGGAACCCTCGGCGATGAGACATTGATCGAATTGTTGGCCCAGAACCTGTACGGAATCGATAAAGATGAAGATGAATTCGCGCTGCATGTGGCCATCTTTTCCCTTTACGTAGCTCTCCTGGACTATAAAGAGCCGAAGGATATTCAAAATATTAAACTGCCGGAACTGTTGAACAAAAGAGTATTCAGGGCAGACTTTTTTGATACGGATCATCCTTTTAATGGAATACTAAAAGATGTCGCTTTGACGTTTATCATTGGTAATCCGCCATGGAAGTCCGACAAAAGCACACATCATTTGCAATATATCGGGAAAGGAAAAGACAAATTACCGGTTGCCCGTTATGAAATCTCACAGACTTTTTTGTTGAGGGTTAAGGATTTTGCTCACTCCCATTTGAAGTGCGGCTTGATCGTAACCAGTAAGGCCTTTTACAATCTCGGGGCCAGAGGTTTTAAAAAGTATTTTTTTGAAAACTTTTTCGTGGATCAACTCTTTGATCTTTCCCCTGCCAGGCGACTTATTTTTAAAAAGGCCGATAATCCGGCGATCATCGTGTTTTATCGGTATGCGGCGGGCCGAAACACAAAGGATCATATGGTCAAACACTATTCGATAAAGCCCAACCTGTTTTTGAAGAACTTTAATGCACTGGTAATCGAAAAATACGATCAGGAACAGATCAGGCAAGAATATCTCATCACATACGATTGGCTGCTCAAGGTGGCGTTGTACGGCACCGCCATCGATTTTGAGTTTTTGAAGAAATTAAGAAGCGGTATCAAAACATTTGAGAATTTTATTGAAACGAAAAAGAACATTTATAGGGGAGACGGAATATTAAAGAAGAATACTGATTGTGAGTCGTATAAAGATATTTTGGGCATACCTATATTGGGAAATAAAGATATAACCGATTATTATTGCCATATTAAAGATAATTCGGTTGTAACTTTAGAAGAGACTTACTTAAAAAGTGGAGATAATATAAACTATTATAAAGGGCAAAAGATTCTTTTAAAATCCCGTACCCGGACTGAGAGCGACATAGTCGTTTCCTTTGTTGAAGATACCGCTGTCTTCAAGCATTGTACGTTTGGCATCGCTTCCACTGAAGAGATATTTCGGCTTAAGGAATTTTATGGGATAATCATCTCAAAACTTTTTACTTATTATCAATTCTTAACGTCTTCTGATTGGGGAGTTTTCTATCCTGAATTGGCTTTGGAAGAATATTTATCATTTCCTTATGTCGAAATCGACGATAAAAAGAGATTTGTGGGATTGGTGGAGCGGTTTATCGGGTATTATAAAGATTATTATGAGAAACGCGCCGCCGGTAGCGGTAACCTGGAACTGGTCCCTTCAAAGCCGCCTGTACCCGAAGATCTCCCGGAGTTTAAACAGATAAATGAAATGGTCAATGAAGCCTATGGTGTCGGTGAAATGGAGAGAGATTTAATCGATTATATGCTGGAAGTATCCAGGTATCTATTCCAGGAAAAGAAGGCCTTTGAGGTGGCTTTAAGGCGGGTGACCGACGAGGATCTCAGACAATATGCCGACATATTTTACAAGCACTTTAGCAGTATTTACCACGCCCCGGGAGAATATTTCCAGGTGCAATACATCTATTTGAATTACTTTGTTGCCATGAAATTTATGATTGTCTCCCATAAACCGGACAGGGGGGAAGAAATCATAAAATTAGACCAGGAGACCTCGGAGGAACAGTTTCTAAAATCATTATCCCACAATTTGTCTATCTGGAAGATCACCAATGAGTTGTACAGCAGTAAGGTGATCAAGGGATTTGAAGAAGACTTCTTTTATATTATCAAGCCCAATGAGTTTAAATCGTGGCACCGGGCCATCGCCCATGTGGATTTGTCCGAATTTATCGATGACATTAACCGGGCGGAATTGGAACAGATGAAAGACAAGTAGATGATGGGCGAAACGGTTAAGGCGTTTACTCTAAAGAGAAAACAACCACAACTAAGGCAGCAGTTCCGGCAGGTCCTGAAACTGATTCTATATTGTTATAAAAAGATCCTCGAAGAAGAGACATTTGATTTCACCGACATTTCTAAAGTTAAGAACAAAAAACCCGAAGATTACCTGAAATACAATCTTACCGAAAAATATTTAAGAAAGTATAAAGGAGAGTTTCCCGGGTTAGAACATCTCCTTTTTCACTATGAAGTCGGAGAATATCATGAAGATACCGGGAAGGAATCAGTGAAGGATATCGCAGTTTTTAATGTTACCAAAGGCTTCAGCGGTTTTTTGAAGGGGGAAAACGGGGAATTGCGGGATGAAGATTGTTATTTCTGTTTTGAATGTAAGAGGTTAAAGAATAACAGCAAGAACCGACTCTATATCGCTGAAGGCATCAAGAGATATGTGGAAAACACCTATGCCAGGGTTATGCCTATTGCCGGGATGATCGGCTTCGTTGAGGCGGGGGATATTATTAAAATCAAAGATGATATTAACCTGCGTTTAAAGAAGTTAAACGAATCCGCCGAGTTGAAGACCAACCGACTTCTGACGTTTTTTCAGATTACCGATGACTTTGACTATTCGTTTTCATCGAATCATGATCGGGTTAACAACACTCCCATTGGTATACACCATTTATTCCTTGATTACTCGCCTATTATTATATCTTGAAGTGTAACTCAAGGGCCGCGGGGTATTAGTTTGCGGATGCCGGGCCAGAGTCTCTCCAGTTTTTCCACGAATTCCGGGTCTACCTGGTTGGCGCCGATGGCGTGGGGGGCTAAGGCCAGGCCGCCGAGGGCGTAATTCAGTGAGATGGCCAGCCCACCGACCGCCAGGTAGAGGGCTAAAGCCAGGCCGCCAAAAGCCACTCCACCCACGGCGATGCCGCCCACAGCGGCCGCTCCCAGGGCCAGCCCCCCCAGGCTCAATCCGCCTAAGGAGAGACCGCCGATGGCGATAAGGCCGACGGCAATGTTGCCGATGGCGATGATGCCCCGGGCCACGCGGGGCCGGCCGGTTTCCGGATCGATGCCCTGGGCGATGTGCACCAGGGGCCAGCCCATTAGTTTTGTTTTGGAGCGGTATTCATAGCCCCAGAAGGCCACCTGCCGGGCCGGTCTCTTCCTGCCGTCCAAAAACTCACCACAGTAGCGGCATTTTACCGCCTCCTCCTGAATCATCTCTGCACAAAACGGACACTTTTTCATTCTTCATCACCTCCCCCCTATTTTATCCCTTCGCTAAATAAAATTCAAATTTTGTCTGTCGCTATGCTTTGTTCTTGAAATGCGGCACTATTTCGGATAGAATTTACCTGTTTAAGGAGAAATCGATAATATGATTACCTTGATTGAGGCGAAAAATTTCCGCTGCCTGCGTTATATAAAGCAGCGGTTGGGGCGTTTTCATGTACTGGTGGGGCCCAATGCCAGCGGGAAAACCACTTTCCTCGATGTTATCTCTTTTTTGGGACAGTTGGTTTCGGACGGGCTGGAGGCGGCGGTGTCCCAGAGAACCGAAAATTTCCAGGACCTGGTCTGGGGAAGAAGGGGAGATGACTTCGAGTTGGCCATTGAAGTCATGATTCCAGGGGAACGCCGGTCAATGCTCCGGGATAAGGAGTTCGACACGATTCGCTATGAGGTGGCCGTTGAACTGGATAAGGAGAGCGGCGAAGTCGTCATACAGTCTGAAAAGGTAACCTTAAAAAGTAAGAGTAACCATTCGGAGGAGGAGCAGAGGGAACTTTTCCCGGTGAGTCAGTTGCCGCCCGATACTATTATAACTTCTAAGGGCACACGGGGATGCCGCACGGTCGTTAATAAAGTCCCGGGGGGCAACGATAATTTCTATTCCGAAGTCCATTTTGCGTCCGGCAAAGGCTGGGCACCGGCGTTTAAATTGGGGCCTAAAAAGTCGGCGTTGGGGAACTTACCGGAAGATGAATCGAAGTTTCCGGTTTCCACCTGGTTTAAACAATTTCTTGCCGGAGGCATCCAACAATTTATTTTGAACAGCTTGCTGATCCGCAAGGCCAGTCCGCCGGGTTATGGGCGGGGATTTAGATCCGACGGTTCCAACCTGCCGTGGATTGTTGCCGACTTGTGCAAGAACTATCCTGAAAAAGTGGAAGAGTGGGTCTGCCATCTACAAACCGCCCTGCCGGATCTCGAAGATATCCGCACGGTGGAGCGCGCCGACGACAAACACCGTTATTTAATGTTTTGTTATAGAGGCGGGTTAGAGGTGCCGTCCTGGATGGCTTCGGACGGAACCCTTCGGCTCCTGGCCCTCACCCTGCCTGCCTACCTGCCGAGTTTAAAAGGGGTATATTTAATCGAGGAACCGGAGAATGGAATTCACCCTCGAGCCGTGGAAACGGCCTTTCAATCGCTATCTTCGGTCTATAGTACGCAAATATTATTGGCCACCCATTCTCCCGTTATACTCAGCATGGTGAAGGCCGATGAGGTCTTATGTTTTGCCAAAACAGGGGAAGGTGCCACCGATATAGTGATGGGCAGCAGCCATCCAAATCTCAGGGATTGGAAAGAGGAGACCAATTTGGGAACCCTTTTTGCCGGAGGGGTATTGGGATGAAGGCAGCGGATAATCCAAAGGACCTGGTGGTACTGGCGGCAGACAAAGACATAGAGTATTCTATAAAAGGAATATTATCGCGCCCGGAATCTCTGGGTATAAAAAGAGTAGAATTTGATATTTACAGTCATCCCGAGAAAGATCCCGGTTGTTTTTGGCGGGGTCACGATTTCCTTCGCCCCTTCGTGAAGATATATCGGCATGCCTTGATTATACTGGACAGAGACGGCTGTGGAAGGGAAGGCCAAAACCGTGAGGTTCTTGAAGCTGAATTGGAGGAGCGGTTGGCCTCCAGCGGCTGGGAGGACAGGGCCGCCGCATTGGTCATTGCCCCGGAATTGGAGAATTGGGTCTGGAGTGATTCACCGGAAGTGGATTCCGCCCTGGGATGGAGGGGGAAATCACCGGCTCTGCGGGACTGGCTAAAGGAGGCAGGCTATTGGCGAAAAGGTTGTGCCAAACCCGATGATCCGAAAAAAGCCGTTGAGGATGCGTTGAGAAGGGTTCGTAAACCCCGATCTTCGGCCATCTATTTCCAGTTGGCAAAGAATGTCAGCCTGGTGCGGTGTGATGATCCGGCCTTTTTAAAGTTGAAAGAGAGACTCTCGCAGTGGTTTTCGGTATCAACGGGTGGTTGACAGGGGACCGGGGACGGAAGGCGGTGTCGGCGTAGGGGATTGAAAGCCTTCCTCTTCGGGGATGAAGTGGTTGACGAAGTAGAGGAGGGCGGGGAGGTTTTCGCTGAAGGAGAGGTCGATCTCCTCCTGGGAAGTAAAGAAGCCGCCGGAGAAGAGGTCGATTGCCGGGAGCTCGACGGTGAAGGCCGGAACGCCGAAAGTGGCGTACACCCAGTCGTCCAAATCGCCGTTGGTGGGATAGAGCAGTTCCGGTCCGGTGCCGTACCTATAGATGCGGCCGTTGACCGGGTATATCCGCTCACTCATGTTTTTGGCGATTTCCCGCATTTCGGCGTCGTCGGCAGTCAATTCGTCGGCATACGCCCAGGGGAATATGATAACCTGGGAGTAATTATGGAAACTTAAGGAACCGGCCGGGGGGTGGGCCAGCAGAAAGTCACGGACGGCCGAACATTCGGGTTCGGAAAATGGGCCTGTACCCCGGTAGGTGACGCTGCCGGGATCGGGGCTGGAGCCGGCATCGTCGTACCCCCATTGGTAACCGTAATTGCGATTGGGGTCGACCCCCCAGAGAAGGTTACCGTTGTAGCGGCGATTCTTCCGCCAAAAGCGGTAACGGTAGATGGAAAACTCCAGGCCGTCGGGATTCTGGATAGGCAAGATATAAATTTGCCCCCCCTCGACCGCCCGCCGAACCTGGGGGTTGTCATCGAAATGTTCCAGCAGGTATTGGGCGAAGAGCAGGGGGACTTCCACCGAGATCCATTCCCGGGCATGATGACAGCCGGCAATGAAGATGTTGGGTTCTCCCTCCTCGGCCTCGACATTGTCGCTGATCTTGATGACGTAGAGTTCCCGCCCCTCGATGGATCGACCGATACTAAAAACCCGGGCCATATCCGGGAAGCGTCCGGCTAAATCGAAGAGCAGCGCCCCGGTTTCCCGGTAGTGGTGGTAACGGCCATTCACGTCGTCCTGCGGTTGGGCTAAGCCTGGGGTTGAGGGTGTCGGGGCTTGCAGTTCGATGAAACCGATATTGGCCGATCGCAGCCGGTGGATATCGCTTTCGTTTACCAGGAAGAAGCAGTAGTCTCCCCGGCAGTAGAGCCGGTCCAGGGGCGCCGGTGAAGGCTGGTTGTGGAGAAACAGGCGGTAATCATGGATATGGATGCCGACGATTTTGTCCGGCAAGACCGGGGATTTATAGGGTTGTGAATGGGCCGTAAACAGGGCGATGGCCACAAAAAACATGAGTAGTTTCACTCTCGAAGTCATTGTTTTCCTCCCTTCAGGCTGATGTGAAGAGTCGTATTTAACACAAAATGGTCTTGCCGGACCCCGCCGGCACTACCGGAATAGTAGGCTGCCCCCACATCGGCGCCGATAGATCCCAGCCGGAGGCCCAGCCCACCGGTCAGGGCTTTCAGTGTGGTTGCCGGTTCCCTTAATGGCTGTGGATCGAGCCGGAAACCGAGGCGGAAGAATAGGTCGCGATTGGCGGAGAGGCTGCCGTATTCCACGCCCAGGGCCAATGCGACCGTATCTCTCATATCTCGGGGCATGGTATCGCCGAAAAATACGTATTTGTAACCGGACCAGGATGTAAGGGCCGCCTCTGCGCCCAGGAGCAACTGTTTCCGGCCGGGGGCATTCCTTGACAGGGGAATTTTAATGGTGGTTCCCAGTAAGGCCTCTGCCGGTTGATACAGGGTGTCGGTGCCGGTCTGCCGGTCGGTGATGTCGAATTGATCCGTCCGGTTGTCGAAGATGCGGCTGACGGTTCGTTTGACCTTGCCCTGAAAGGGATAGACGAAGGCGGCGCCTACTGTCCAGTTGGGTGATATTTTTAGCACAGCACCCAGGCTGGCGGCGATAGAGGATCGTTCGTGGGTTTCGTGCTGCCGGATGGCGAGATCTTTTATTTGCCATTCGTTGTCGATCAGGTAATAATAGCGACTAAAATCGATCATCTCTACCTGCCGCTGGCCGGAGATATAGGCCAGCTTAAGGCCGATATCCAGGTTCCGGGTCAACTCCAGGGCGGCGGCGGCAAAAAAGGTGTTTTCACGGCCGGCAAAATCACCGCTGTAGGCGTCATATTGGTCGTATTCGTACTCTTGCCGGAAGGTGAAGGAGGGGAATTGCCGCAGGGCCGACAGAACCCAGCCGGTCGATAGGCGGATGCCCCCGGTTTTGAAGGCGGCGGCCAATCCGCTCAACAGGAAATTGCGGTTGGACAGGGGGGTATCTTTTGTCTTTACTCCCTGGTTGATCCCCCAGTATTGAAATGCTTCGTGGTGCATCCCCCCGAAGCTGGCTCCCAGCATGACCTTTTCAGGGGAGGGGGTTAAGGCCGGGTTGAGGACGGCGGCAAAGGGGCCTGCGGCCGTCAATGATATGCCGCCGAGGGCCATCATGCGGGCGTCGAACAACGGCAGGCCGTTCCAGCTTAAAGCCGGTGCCTCTTCCAGCCTATAATCGAAATGTTGGGCAAAAATTTCGGCAACAAATAGACTCATCAACATCATGAGAAATATGGGCGCTCTTCTTTTCATTTTTACTTGCTCCTTACCGCTATACTATATTACTTTATTAATAGAAAAAAGTTTTTTCCTATTTCAATACGGCCCAGGCCGGCATCTGGGCCAGGTCAATGCCAAACACCCCCCTGGCCAGCAGGAAAACGGCGGCAGTAGTAATAATAGCCCCCAGCAGGTTGAGGATGATGCCCACCTTAGCCATCTGGGAGACCCGCAAGCGGTCGGTGCCGAAGACAATGGCATTGGGCGGGGTGGCCACCGGTAACATGAAGGCAAAGGAGCAGGACAGGGTGCCGGGGATCATCAGCAGCAGGGGGTTGACCTTGATGGAGACCGCCAGGGCCGCCAATATGGGCAGGAGTATCTGGGCGGTGGCGGTGTTGGAGGTGAGTTCGGTCAGGAAGGTGATCAGTAGGCAGATGGCGGCCACGATCAGGATGGGATGCAGGCTACTGAGTCCCTCCAGTTGTTTACCCAGCCACAGGGAAAGACCGCTTTCCTGGAAGCCTTTAGCCAGGGCAAATCCCCCGCCGAAGAGGAGAACGATATTCCAGGGGAGCCTACCGGCGGTCTTCCAGTCCAGGATGCGTTTGCCCCTCTCCTTTTTGGCGGGGATCAGGAACATCAAAACGGCCATGGCGACGGCTACGGTGCCGTCGTTGATAAATTGGGCATTGGGGAAGAGATTGGCCCAGCCCGGCAGTTTGAAATGACCGATCCGGATATCGGAGCGGAACATCCACAAAAAAACCAGTATCAGGAAATCCACCAGCACCACTTTTTCCTCAAAGGAGAGGGGACCCAAAGCTTTATACTGCCCGGAGAATGTCTTTTTATCCAGGTCGATCTCTCCGCCGGGACAGAAGAGCAGCGAGAGCAGACCCCAGACCAGGAAGAGAAAAATAATACTAATTGGCAAGCCAAAGAGGAACCATTGGGTAAACGAGATTTCGGCGGCTTCGGGAAAAAAGATGGAGAAGATTCTCACAAAAGCGAGATTGGGGGGCGTGCCGATCAGGGTGGCCACCCCGCCCACCGAGGCGCTGTAGGCGATGCCCAGGAAGATTCCCACCGCATACTTATCGACCTGTTTTTTGCCCAATATGTCTTCCAGTTTTGCGATGATGGCTAAGGCTATGGGCACCATGATCATGGCGGTGGCGGTGTTGGAGATCCACATCGACAGCAGGGCGGTGGCCGCCATGAATCCCAGCAGGGTAAAGCGGGGCCGTACCCCGAAGAGCATCAATACTCTCAAGGCAATTCTCCGGTGGAGATTCCAGCGTTCCATAGTCAGGGCCACCATGAAGCCGCCGACAAAAATGAAAATGATATGGTTGATGTACTGGCTGGAGACCCCCTTACCGTCCATGATGCCCAGCAGGGGAAACAGGATGAGGGGCAGCAGCGCCGTGGCCGCTAAGGGGATGGCTTCGCCGATCCACCACATGGCCATGAGCAGGGCCACGGCCGCCGTATAGGTGATTTCCGGCTGCCCGGGCGCCAGGTCCACCAATGCGATAAACAGGAGGCAGAGGATAGGGGCCGCCACCAGGAGAACCTTTTTGAAAAACTGACCGTCATTTTTTGTATTGTTTATGTTGTTATTCATCGTCGAACCGGTTCGCTCTGACATTTTAACATACTTTGGCTAACCGTGAACAGTGCATCCGCCGGTTTTTTCTGGTATAATAAAGAGGGTAAAAGGTATTATGACCGATGGAGATTGGCGATGAATTCAAAAAAAACACCGGCCCTTCGGGTCACCCTGCTGCCCCGGGATACCAACCGGCACGGCACTATCTTCGGCGGCGTCATCCTGAGCCACATCGACTTGGCCGGGGCCATCGAGGCCCGCGAGTCTTGCGGCCTCTTTAATTTTGTCACCGTGGCCATGGACAAGGTGGTGTTCCACGAGCCGGTTTTCGTGGGCGATGTGGTCAGTTTCTATACCGAAACGGTTAGAGTGGGCCGCACCTCGGTCACCACCAGGGTGACGGTGGAGGCTAGAAGGGTGGCCACCCTGAAAGATGTAAGGGTCACCGAGGCCGAAGTGGTCTTCGTGGCCATCGACGACAACCGCCAGCCCACCCCCCTCCGCTAACTTCTTCAACTCATCCCCCGGCCCCTTCTCTTAAATATTTGTCGCCCCGTGATGTACAAAATTAATTTTGGGAGTGGGACAAAAGGCGGCCATATTTTTTTACCCCGGCAGCCATCGGTGCCGGACCGGCTGTGGGAATATTATTGTAGGGGCGTTTTAGTAAAACGCCCCTACATTGATGGACATAAATATTATCGTTGTAACGGATTGCCGGTCGTAAACATTTGCGTCGGTGGGACAAAAAACGGGACAGGCGGGGAAAACTCAAAAGAGGCCAAAGGGGAAGCCGGGGACATGGTCGAGATACGCGACCTTCACGGCGGGGTGCCTGAAGAGATGAAGAGCCGGATTGACGACATCGATCAATGGCTGGAAAAACCCCACTATTCGAGGCTGTCGGCTGTTCTCCGCCTGGAGACCCGCAGGTTGAAGGAAGAAGAGATACCGGATGAGGGATTCAAGGATAAGGAGGAGGTGGAACGCTACGTGTGCATGCTGGCCCCGGCACTGCCGGAAGAACCGGCTGCCCAACCGGTCAAGGGACCGGTAGATGCCTCGTTAAAAGATATGCTGACAGGCCGGTTGAAAAAAATCAAGGGCGGTACGTTTTTAATGGGCGATGAAGATACGGGTCAATTCCAGGCCACTATAAAAGACTTCTGGATGGACATGTACCCGGTGACCCAGGCGCTCTACCGGCAGGTGACGGGCAAGAATCCCAGCCGGTTCGAGGGTGACGACCGGCCGGTGGAGAGCGTATCCTGGTTCGAGGCCGTGGATTTCTGCAACCGGTTGTCCGAAAAGATGGGCCTGGAACCGGTGTATAAGATGGATGGAGAGGAAGTAGAGTGGCAAAAAGATAAAAACGGCTTTCGCCTGCCCACCGAGGCGGAGTGGGAGTATGCCTGCCGGGCCGGGACCACCGGCGAGCGGTATGGCCCCATCGACGAGATCGCCTGGTACAATAAAAATTCGGGCGGTTCCACCCAGGGGGTGGGCCAGAAGAAACCCAACGGTTTCGGCCTCTACGACATGCTGGGCAATGTCTGGGAGTGGGTCTGGGATTGGCACGGCCAGTATCCTTCAGAACCGGCGGATAACCCATCGGGGCCGGATACTGGCTCTCGCCGGGTGAGGCGCGGCGGTAGCTGGATCTACGGTGCTCGCTTCTGCCGTTCGGCGATTCGCCTCCGCGGCGTTCCCGGCTTCCGCAACTACGATCTGGGCGTCCGCCTCTCGTGTGCCAGATGAAGCTGGCGCAATCCAGTGGGTTAAAGTCCCACAC
>CBFDCR010000070.1:0-26580 GCA_965603365.1 uncultured bacterium | reverse complement strand
ACAGAGTACAACTCTCCAATTTTTTCCGTAATCTCAACAAATAATCGCTACCCGGCTGCCAGGGCTTTAAGAATTTGCTCAACGGTTATCCGTAGCCCCCGGATGGTCGGTTTCCCCACCATCACTCCCGGATTAATGGTGCACTCCAATTTTTTTATATGTGAAGAAAGTCACAATTTTGGAAATGTGACTTTCTTCCCATTGAAAATTCCTCCTTAAGAGAAATAATATTGAAGTGAATAAAAAATCCAAGGAGGTAAAGTATGATATTCTACAACGGCGTGCCTCCTTAGCAGATGTTGTATGTGGTTTGTGAATTTGTCGGGGAAAAAACCGTTAATGAAAGAAAAACAATAGGAGGTTTTAAATGAAAAATTTAAAATTACAAATTAACGAAGAGTTAAGACTACAACTGGAAGAGTTGAGCAGAATCCTGGGGGGAAAAACAGGCAACTCAGGAAAAGATCTCGATCCCCCACCGATAGAACTTGGATGCACACACTGTGATGGGCAATGTCAAACTTCTTGTGTATTTTATGTAATCACTTAAGAGGTAAATAACTTATGGAGGGGCAATGAATGTTATTCATTGCCCCTCTGTCTAACTTATAAGGAAAAGAAAATGCCCAAAAAAGAATTATACAAAAAAATACTCCAATTAGATAACAAAAAGCATCAGATATACTGGAAAATGAAGCCAGAGCCAGAAGTATATTTTCAAAATATAATATCTCCAAAAGGGAACAGGAATTCATCTACTTAATCTGTAAAGGCAAAAGTAATAAGGAAATCGCAGATGCCTTATATATTTCTCTCCAAACTGTAAAGCACCATATTCACAGCATTTACCGGAAACTCAAGATAAAAAACAGAGTACAACTCTCCAATTTTTTCCGTAATCTCAACAAATAATCGCTACCCGGATGGTCGGTTTCCCCACCATCACTCCCGGATTAATGGTGCACTCCAATTTTTTTATATGTGAAGAAAGTCACAATTTTGGAAATGTGACTTTCTTCCCATTGAAAATTCCTCCTTAAGAGAAATAATATTGAAGTGAATAAAAAATCCAAGGAGGTAAAGTATGATATTCTACAACGGCGTGCCTCCTTAGCAGATGTTGTATGTGGTTTGTGAATTTGTCGGGGAAAAAACCGTTAATGAAAGAAAAACAATAGGAGGTTTTAAATGAAAAATTTAAAATTACAAATTAACGAAGAGTTAAGACTACAACTGGAAGAGTTGAGCAGAATCCTGGGGGGAAAAACAGGCAACTCAGGAAAAGATCTCGATCCCCCACCGATAGAACTTGGATGCACACACTGTGATGGGCAATGTCAAACTTCTTGTGTATTTTATGTAATCACTTAAGAGGTAAATAACTTATGGAGGGGCAATGAATGTTATTCATTGCCCCTCTGTCTAACTTATAAGGAAAAGAAAATGCCCAAAAAAGAATTATACAAAAAAATACTCCAATTAGATAACAAAAAGCATCAGATTGTCACATTAATACTCACCCGAAATTGTAATTTGAGATGCCGCTACTGCTATGAAAACCATAAAAGCAAAGACAATATGGATTTTAAAACAGCAACCGGCATCATCACCCATTACATGGAAATAGATAATGGAATCGAAAATGTGGAGGTTCATTTTTTTGGCGGTGAACCAATGCTCTGTTTTTCTTTAATAAAGGAAATAGTGGAATGGTTTCACTCAAATTCCTGGGAGAAAAAAGTTTTTTTCTTCATACCCACCAACGGAACCATCCTTACACCCGAGATGAAGTCATGGTTTTTAGAGAATCGGGAATCCGTCATTGTCGGATTTAGTTTAGATGGGAATAGAGTCGCCCATAATCTAAGCCGTGATAATTCATATGATCTTATTTTGCCCAACATCCCGTTTTTTCAGGAAAATTGGCCCATGCAGCCCGCAAAGATGACTATCTGTGCTGAAACTATCCCCTATGTTGCAGAAAGTATTATAGAACTGGAAAATATGGGTCTAAACTTCACCGCCAATGTGGTGTTTGAAGATATTTGGGGTAGTGGTGAAAAGAAGACAAAGCTGCTTAATCAATACCAGGAGCAACTTCGACTGTTAGTAGAGTTTTATACCCAAAATAGTAATCTGGAACCTGTAAGACCAATTTTTGGACATAAAATTGAATATTATGATTACAGCAGTCCAACCCCTACAAACGATTGTGTACGCTTTTGTGGTGCGGGGCATGAACATATGACAGTTGATGTTGACGGAAACATGTATCCATGCCAACGTTTCATACCATGGATTACAGATAGACCAACCCCTAAACATCCCCAAAACCGCCAGAAGGAATGGGAACCTCAAAAATGCAATAAATGTAAGCTGTTATCTATATGTCCCACTTGTGTGGGTTTCAACTACACAATGAATGGCGACAGTAAAATACGTACGACATTTCACTGTGAAGTAATCAAAATGGAATTCATTGCATCTGCCCAATTACAAGCGATTCGCTTCGGACAGAGACAGTTGACAGAATTGACGGAGTTATCCGCCAAAGAGGCAATAATAGAAAAGAAACGAATTGACTCTATTCTTACTTTAGCTAATAGTGTGGTTTAGGAAAATAGGAACGCCCATTTGTGGAAGTGGTGACCATACCGCTGGTGTCCATACCGCGGGGAAGGGGGGAATTTAGGGGGTTAGGGCCATTCGGGGATGAGGTGGTCGGGTTTTTGGCCGGAGAGGTCACAGATTGGAGTCAGGCAAAAATCATCCAAATCCCCAAAACCACAAACCCAAATTAAAAAATCTGTTGAAATCTTTTCCCCGTTGTGCTATCTATATATGGAGGTAAGATATGAATTTACAGGCGATTCTCGACGATATACAGATGCTTCCCCCTGATAAGCAGAAAGAGGTGATAGACTTTATCGCCTTTCTCAAAACCCGACTCGGAATCCAGAAAGGTCACACTTCGTCAACAAGTACCGTTAATCAGCCTGAGAGTTTTGTCGGCATGTGGGCAGACCGGCAGGAGATGAGAGACAGCACCCTGTGGGTCCGGGAACTACGGGCCAACGAATGGAAGTCTGCCAATGGCTGACACAACGAAGCGTTAAATCTGCTTCGTCAGTTCCGGCTCAGCCACGGGCTTCTCATCGCCGATGCTTTTATCGCGGCGACTGCAAAGATTTCAAGGGCAAAGTTTGTCACTAAAAACTATAAACACTATCGCTTCATCCCCGATCTTAATCTGAAACGATATTCGTAAAAAGAGGGAATAAAACCGTAACGGAAGCCTCTTTTGTAGTAAGGGAAAATAATGTTTCCGCTTTTTTCTAAAAGATCAAAATCATCATCATTTACGAAGTCGTAGTACTTTGAATCAACTACTCTCTTTGGACGAGTCGTGAATTTTGTAAAGCTTTCCACTTTTTGAACTGTTCTATGTGCTTGTGAAAGAATCATATCAAGAATGCAATCCTTGCCAGTTGAGGATGCGCCAGAAATTGTTACGAATCGGAATCCCTTTTTGGGGGTAAAAGATTTTATATCTTGCTTGTTGGGGTCAAAAAAAGATTCGAGGCGTTCAGTAATTCGCATATTCTGCTCAATAAGTAGCTTTTGATTTGTAATGATTAGCACAAAAAAAATGTTATTAATATTGGCAATTTCAGTTTTGATTATTTCTATATCATCAGCCGTAAGAGCTCTTTTACAGGCCATTTCTAAATTAGAAAGCCTCTCTTCAAGTATACTATCTTCAATCGTTCCAATTGTATTGGTCTCAATCCATGATCCGACAATTGGGATTACTTTGATTAACTCTTTAAATTGTCGCCGATATATTGGATTAATCTTATTTGTGGAATTTATTAATGCGTCAAGAAACTTTTTTAAGTATGGATAATTTTTCATTTTTTCCCCCTTAGTGGCATTAGATTTCTTCGAGGAGTTTAAAGTACTCTTCTCTGCTGATATTGGCTGTCCGTAGATTGTTCTTAATGATCTCTACATCGATGTCATCATACCCGGGGATTACAATGGCTCTTTTTACACCAGGGCAGTGTAGAATATGATGGGAACCCTTTTTTCTTTTGAATTCGCAGCCGGCTTTCAGGAAGATTTTTATGAGTTTCTGATATGAGATGGGGTTAATCTTTGGCAACGTTGGGCCCCTGGGGCTTTAGATTCTGATTTCTCGTTTTTCGATGCCGATGAACTCTGGCTTTTTAGTTTCGATGAAGCCGCACTCTTCGAGGTATTCATGGAGGGTTCCCATTGCCTTCATCTCCTCGAATTGGATGTCGATTAACTCCAGGATGTTATTTTTGGCTTCGTCAATGGTGGCCCCCTGGGTAACGAAATCCAGTTCCGGCGCCCGGGCAATATACCACTTTCCCTTCTTTACGATTTCTATGTTGAATGCAATCTTCATATGACCTCCAGGCTCGTATTACGTCTAATATAGTATAAATGACCTTTTCTGTCAATATACGTACCTCTCAGCTTAGCGGAAGCATTCCCTAAAAAGTATGGAACCAGAAGGGGACAGGCCAATTTGTACGCCATATCTACACGGTTTAAGACCCCTATTTTTTAGGCAAAAATCTGGGTCGGTGCGGCAGGGCAGGAATCGCCTACTGAAATAGAATATATATATTAAATGGCTGCCGGGATGCACACATAGGCTGTCTCGATCAGTTCTCCATCCTTGTAATAGTCTGTTTCAAAAATCCAGACCGGGATCAATTCTGTCTGGATTTCCGTGGCAGCATGTTCATAATAACCGAAGGCGGCGGTGTTTAGATCCGTCTGGACGCTGTCGTACTCCAGGAATATGGGAGCCATCACCGCTTCCTGTCCCATTTGTACGAAAAGATTCCAGGCCGCCTCTTTTGTCATGATGGGCGTCGTACCGGCAGTTTGCACCTCCCGCCAATTGCCCATGGCTCCCATGATGCTGCCGTCCTCGTCGATATAGACCTTTAATCTGGCACCGGGGCCCACCACCGAAACCGGCACGCCTTCGCTTGCTTCCACCGCCCGTGAATAGGCCACACAACGATAAACAGGATGAACCGTCCTCTCGGAGGTCTCCAGGTTCTCTTCCACGATCTCGTCCTGGTCTACTGCATAAATATCCACATCATCGGGATATAAATCGATGTGGCTGTTGTCGGTTAAGAAATCATAGGCCTTCTGGGGGGCATTGGCCTCCGGGTAAATACCCGGTATCGTGGGGTTTTCATGATCGATCTTCCACAGCCTGCCTAAATTCTGATAATAGTAGATGCCGGAGTTCTTAAAGACGGTTAAAAGGTGAGAGGGATTATCGGGATTGCCCGGATCAGGACTCTGATCATCGGCCCGGGCCATCATAAAGGAATCTTCCGACTCAACCACCTCATGGTCTTCGCCAAAGCCGAAGGCTTCGCCGATCTGTCGAACACGGGCTTCGTCAACTACCCTCGAAATAACCTGGGGTATTCGCACCTGCTGGGGCAGAACATTGACCGCCACAAAACGAAAGCGGGGATTGGCCCGATGATCCCAATGTTTTTTGGTGTCGTCTGGATCGGGGTCATCGCAAACAGAACCGTTGCCATGAAGATGGTCCGAATAGCAGGTATCGGTCTCTCCAATCACCCGGGCCACGATGGTAGAGGGCTGGGTCTTGTCCACGGTGCTGAACCAGGCCTGGGGGATCGTTTGTGAAAACGTAACGGTAGTCCCACCATAATTGAATGTGCGCTTCAGCATCTTGTTTGCCCATGTCTTGCCGAAATTGTCGGCCACCTTGCTAACGGTTTTAAATCCCAATATTAGATGGAGTCCATTCATCGTCTTGGCCCAACTCTTCCAGGAATTATCATTTAAGAGGGTACAACAGCGAAAGCCAATCCAATCCAGAGTCTTATCGCCCCACGAGCTCCTCGCCTCACCTGCATCGAGGTATTTGTCATCTTCTGTAGATGTCCCTTCAAAGATGACCGCGGTCAGCTTTGTACCATAGTGTGAGTCCGAATGTTCACCGCCGTGGCTCACATGATAGTGAATATGGCTGATATCGATCCATGAGTCTTCACTCCCGCTTGAACCGGATCTTTTGTAATATATCTCCTTGCAGTTTTTGTACTTCTTATAAAAGTTTCCGGCCCAGTTTGTAAATCCGCTTATGGTGTCGTAAAATCCTTTGGCATCCGGATCGGCATCGGGATTGTCATTCTCCCCGCAGCCGCCGCAAGCCGATGCATCATAGGTTGTCGGTTGAAGAGGGATACATACGAGACACAGGACCACAAAAGACCATAACCATAGATTCTTGGCAAATCTACCCATTTTTGTTTACCTCCTTTTTTATAAATTACAATCTAATTTTAGTGCAAACCAAAAACTCTGTCAAATTAAAGTCACGGATTGGGGCCGGGTAATCTTCTAACAATTCCTGGGCTGGAATACCGGCTGCCAGGGCTTTAAGAATTTGCTCAACGGTTATCCGTAGTCCCCGGATGGTCGGTTTCCCCACCATCACTGCCGGATTAATCGTGATTCTATTCAATAATTCCGTGTTTCCCATTTTTGACTCCGACTCATTTATACCAGAATATAAACATAATTTCAAATCTAACCAAAAATATTGGAAATTTATGTTAGCGTTAGAGTCCACAAATTGGAATCAGGATGAAAAAAAGGGACAGGCGCGAAACAAACGCACTTTTTTGATTCCTTACAATGTTCATATATGGAAATGAAAACAGGCGCGAAAAACCCTTTTAACCTACCTCTTCTTTATTTCTTCTATGACCTCTTCAATGGTGATACGCCTCGATGGAAGTACTTGATCGTTTACATGTTTATGATGGGGAAAGGTTTCGAGATCGTGCCAATGGTAATCCTCGGTGTGCATTTCGGTAATGTAAAGAATCGAACTGTCATGGACTTCGGCTTTAACTTTAAGAAATGTCACTTCTTTTTCTTCGATGAGTTTGACAACATGAATATCTGCGAATAAACCGGACTCTCGAAGTCGTCTTAAGAGGCCATACAAGCTCTTAACTCCTCATATTTTCCTCTCCACTCCCTGGAGGCGATTTCACATGCCTCCCATTCCATGAGATCATCCCACTCTGCAAATATTTCATCTTTACTCTCTTCGACCCGTTTCTTAAAATCATTGTATTTCATTCCATACTTCTGCTCCATCTCCTGACACTGGCTGCGATAGTATTCCAATCTCTGAAGTGCCTTATCCAGCAGTAGAGAGACAATTTCGTTTTTTTCTAAGGATTCGGCGATGACCTGGGGCAATTTAATCATGACCTCTTTTAAATTGGCCTGCGGCATTTGTTACTCCTTATTGATATTTCAATTATAACACATAACACACTTAAAGAGTATCGTCCCTCAAGTCAGTTTCAGGTTTTCACTTGACGGTAAAGTCAAATTGTAATAGTATACTGGCAGAGGAACAAAATGAGAGTTCAGTATATTTACGATGAAGCCGGTAATAGAAAGAGTGTGATAATCCCTTATAAAGAATGGGAGAGAATCAAAGAGAGCATCAAAGTTCCCAAAATCAAAGCGATAGATTTTGATCCTGACAAATTCAGGGGGATTTACAAACATCTAAAAGTGGATCTGGAAAAAGAAATCAAGAACCTGAGAGATGAATGGGAAAGAATAGATATCTAATCGATACCAAAAGATATACAATCCATTTCGCATAATATAGTAATGGATAAAAAAAGTGACAGGCGCATAACGCAAAAACACAAAAAAAATTGTATGCCAGGGGACAATCATTGCCCTCCCGACCTCAACATTTCACCCCGTGACCTCAACCATTCACCTGGTGACCTGAAAGTTTGAGCGTGCGACCTGAACATTTGAGCTCGTGACCTGAAACTTTCAGCTTGCGACCTGAACATTTGAGCTTGCGACCTCAATATTTCAGATCTCAACCTGAATGGAACCAGAAGGGGACAGGCCAATTTGTACGCCTTTGTACGCCTTAGGGAAAATATATTTAGATTCTAAGCAGCGTCTACAATCAAAAAAAGTAAAGCACCGGCCCCCTCTGCTCAGGAAGTAGATTTGAGGTCAGGCCAGGTTCGGTGCCTATTTCTTCACAAGCTCAACACGGCGGTTCCGCGCCCTGCCTTCCTCGCTGCCATTGGATACCACCGGCGAAAGCGGACCTACACCTTCGGCGTTGAGCCTTTCGGCAGCGATACCATAATCACTGGCAAGCCTACGGACTACCGCCCCGGCCCGTCTCTTTGAAAGACCCATATTATGGTCAAAATGGCCCGTGCCGTCGGTATGGCCTACTATGAACACGCTCAGTCCGGGATTCCCGTCCAGAAGTTTCTTTATCTCCGAGAGCGTTTTGCCCGATTCAGGCCTGATCACATCGCTGTCGGTATCAAAATAGATGCCGTAAAGGGCTATGTGCCCTTCAGCCTCTATGCCCTTCGCCATGGCTTCGGCTTCGACGGCGACCATGCCCTCGTCCATGGGCTCCTGCTCGATTATGTCCAACTGGACCATGACGTGGCCCATGTGAGCATTCATCAGGGTGTGCTCGATGACATAAAGGGAAACGTAAACGTCCCCCTCTTTTCTCCTGAGCCTGGCCGCTAGAAATCTCTTATCCCCCCCGTACAAAGCATATTCAACCACGGATTCAGGACATACATGGTGGAACAGATCGCCGCAACTGCTTTCTTTGCAGTTGAATAGCTCCTCGAAACCGGCCGCCTTCAGCGCCTTTTCGTAATTCCTGTAAACCTCCAGCGTGGACCTGTCTTTGGGCGACTTGTACATAATACGGGTCACCTTTCCCTCTATCATCTCCGATTTTGTGACCACCACCTCGCCATTGGCGTCACGCCCCTGTGGGCCCAAGATCAGGCGGTACTCATCATAGCTTTTCACTTCGTGTCCGATTATAGTTGAACCGGCATACCTGGTTATCATGTAATGATCGCTGCTGCCGGGTATATCCCCGGCCCGGGCCGGAATTGACGCGAGCAGAGCAGACAGCATCAGGAAAAGCAGAAAAGCTGTTTTTCTCATGGTAAACCTCCATTTAATTTTTTTTACCGTTTAGCTGAATAGGGACTGAATAAAAAAATCGTTTTCCATCCATGAGCCGATTATAGTGAAAAGAGATGTTGTTGTCAATGGAAATCAGGCAAAAAGTATGGGGGGGACAAAAAACGGGACAGGCTGGAAGCGGTTCCCCGCACCGGTTTTCATCGTCGATATCCGGGAGCAGGAGGAAACCGCTGCCCATTGTGAGATGCGTCTGGCCTATCCTTTCTCCACATCCGTCTTTATCATTCTGAAACCTCGCACAATTTATTCGGCGCATCGAGTCCCTGATGTCAATCTATTTTTACGTTTTTACGCACCGAGCACATTTTTTGCGGCAGATAATGTGGGCGGAGGGAACATCTTTGGTGCAAAATGGTGCAAGTTTGATGCAAATGGGCACATAATTGATACATTTGGTGTCGATGGCGGAGAAAAGAGGTGCGATGTTGAGCGAAATGGGTGCAATTTTGCACCTTTTTTGTCCGTTAACAGAGCTTTTGGGTGCAATTTTGTGCCAATTTTCTCCGATACCGGAGAAAATAGGTGCAACTTTGAGCAAATTTTGTCCAACAAAGGAGAAATTAGATGCAAACCTGTGCCTTTTATTACCGTTTAACAGACATCGACATGCTGATTCCCGATATTTACAACTATTACACCATTCCCAAAGGAAAACCGTACATACTGAGGGATAACCCGGGCACCGAAGTGGGAGTAAGAAAAAGGGGACAGGAGCGAAACCCTTACATGGGCATCAGGTCGCACGAAGTCATAAAGTCTTGCACCGTGTTAATATTCCTAAAGGGGCCGCCCCCTCCTACTCTCACCGAGCTCGGTTTTAACCCTTTAAGCCGTTGACGCGATGGCTGGATTTTCTACCATTACTTTGTTAAAGGCCTGGATAATTAACTGTTCGGTTTCAGCCTTCTTTGAAGCCTCCAATATTTCAATGCCTACTACATTTCCATCTATGTCGTAATCTATAATTAGATCTTGCGATACTTCGTCGCTATCTTCAATTTTAATCTCTTTCAGACGGATATAAAGAGCATCCGCCTCCTTTGAATACCTTATCCTCATGATTTATCTCCCTTCATATATTTATTTATTTTACTTGTAAAGTAAACTGTAATCAAGCGGTTACCCTCTGTAACCACTCGAAGAAGTTTGCTCTCAATTTTTTTTTGATAGACCACACGTTTTTGTTTACCAGTGACAACTTCATCAGGGTTATTGAGGGCATTCTTCACCATTTCTATGGTTATTTCTCTTTCTACCATCTGGTCTTTAATATGATCTATCCACTCCCATTCCTTACTGTTCATCCTGCATCGTTCCTCGCTGTTAATATTTTCATACTGCTATTATAATATTAAATTAAGACAATAACAACCACCATTTAGCTTACTCGCCACATGTTTATGATGGGGAAAGGTTTCGAGATCGCGCCAATGGGGTTTGTTGTCCCATCTCATAATAAGCTCACCATTCGACTCCTGCCAATGATAGGACAGATAAAAAAAGTGACAGTCGCGAAACAAACGCAATAAAAATAGCTGTGGTGACGATTAAGGGCAAAAACACAAAAAAAATTGTATGCCCGGGGATAATCATTGCCCTCCCGACCTCAACATTTCACCCCGTGAGCTCAACCATTCAGCTTGTGACCTCAACAATTGAGCTTGCGACCTCAACAATTGAGCTCGTGACCTCAACAATTGAGCTTGCGACCTCAACAATTGAGCTCGTGACCTCAACATTTGAGCTTGCGACCTGAAAGTTTGAGCTTGTGACCTCAACAATTGAGCTCGTGAGCTGAACAATTGAGCTCGCGAGCTCAATATTTCAGATCTCAACCTGAATTGTTCAGGTTTCAATATGAAATGTTAAGGACTCAAAGTGAAGGGTCGACTAATTGATTCATAATTGCATCATCTGGATCATGATGAGAAAGGGGGACGGATACTGGGGAGGGGAAGGGATCGTTTTTTTTTGAATTACGTATAAAGTATTTGTTGTGTGTGATAAGAGTTTGTCAAATGGAAAATCTGTACTATAATGGTATAATTAAGAGTAAAAAATATAATTTTAACGAAAGAGGTGTATAAGATGAAACGAAGAGACTTTATTAAGAAGTCGGCGGTGGTATCCACTGCCCTGACAATACCGGCCGTGTTTCCCACAGCGGCAGAGGCCAAATCTGCGCCGGTAATCAAGGTGTCGGGCGAATCCCCCTATGAAATCACCAAAAAGGCGGTTTTGGAACTGGGGGGCATGAACAAGTTCATCGCCAAACAGGACATCGTGATGATCAAGCCCAACATCGGCTGGAACCGTACGGTGGAGCAGGCGGCCTGCACCAACCCCGAGGTGCTCAAGGCCCTCATTGAAATGGCCCTCAACGCCGGGGCCAAAAAGGTCATTATCATGGACCACTCCTGCCACAATGCCGAAGACACCTACCGGCGCAGCGGCATCATGAAGATGGGCAAAGAGATGGGCGCGGAGGTGCGATTTGCCGACGACAACCGGCTGGTGCTCCATGACTTTAAAGGGGAAAACATCAACAAGTGGCCGGTATATAAAGACTTTTTAGAGGTGGACAAATTCATCAATGTACCGATCCTCAAACACCACGGCAGTGCCGAGCTCACCATTGCCATGAAGAACCTGTACGGCATCTTAGGCGGCCGCCGGGGTAAATTGCACCGCTCAATGGGCGAAAACATCGCGGACCTGGCCAGGGGTTTTAAATCCCACCTGGTGGTGGTGGATGCCTACCGGATATTGAAACGCAACGGCCCGATCGGCGGCCGGTTAAGCGACGTGGAACTGAAAAAGACGGTGATTGCCTCTGCCAACATCATGGAGGCCGACGTGGTGGCCGCCGATCTGTTCGGCCGGGCGCCGGCACAGATTCCCTTTATCCGGGCCGCGTTTGAGAGGAAAATAGGTCAGATGGATCTGACAAAAATCAATCTGAAATCCCTGACTATTTAGCCGGAAGAAAAGACCATGACCAAAAAAAATGCCAAAATCCTCCAGGTTAGCCGGATCGGTTCCCAGGTTCTCTTTACGATTCTGTTTTTCTTCCTGTTGCTCCAGGCCGGTCAGTCCGCCACCAAAACCTTTACCTATACGGATCTGTTCTTTTACTTCGATCCGCTGCTGCTGGTGCTCAACTTCATCGCCACCGGCACCGTCATCAACCTCTTCCTGCTCTCCCTGATCCCGCTGGTATTGACCCTCATATTCGGCCGCTTTTTCTGCGGCTGGGTCTGCCCCTTAGGGGCCATCAACCAGTTCTTTTCCCGCATCTTCAAGAAGGCCTCCAGGGAAAAACGGCTGGTCCACAAAAAATGGCTGAAGGTGAAATACGTCATCCTCATCCTAATAGTGGCATTGGCCATCATGGGCACCCACATCGGCGGCTGGCTGGACCCCTTCTCCCTGCTCACCCGCAGTACGGCCACGGTAATAAGCCCCACTGTCAACTATACGGTGGAACACGCGCTGAAAAAGGGGGCCGGGGACGAGGGGATCGCGGCCAAGAGCTTAAAACCCCTCTACTCTTTCAGCCGAAAAAATATCTTGACCAAACGGCAGCGGGTCTTTGGGCAATCCATTTTCATCGGGCTCATTTTCTTCTCAATCGTGGGGCTCAACCTCTACAAGAGACGATTTTACTGCAACTATATCTGTCCGTTGGGCGCCCTGTACGGTCTGATCGGCAAATTCAGCCTGTTTAATCTCAAGGTGAAAGAGAAGTGTAAGGCGTGCAACGTCTGTGCCGACAACTGTACCTACAACGGCAGTCCGTTCCAGGATTACCTGAAATCCGAATGTATGGTCTGTTTTAACTGCCCCAACGACTGTCCCCATGAGGCTATAGTCGTCAAATTTGCCCTGCCCCAAAAAGAGCACCGCACAGTCATAGACCTGGGCCGGCGCAAGGCGGTGGGGGCATTGGCGTCGGGCCTGTTCATCGGCGCCCTGCCTAAAATCGCCAGCCAGTCCAAGGTCAAAGAGAAATTCCACGGCTTTGTGCGGCCTCCCGGTTCGGTCACTGAAGAGGAATTCCTGCAGCGCTGTGTCCGCTGCGGCGAATGCATCGAGGTCTGCCCCACCAACATTATCCAACCGGCCCTGCTGGAGACCGGTCTGGAGGGCATCTGGACACCGGTATTAAAACCCCGGGTGGGCTACTGCGAATACGAGTGCAACAAATGCACCCAGGTCTGCCCCACCAAGGCCATCGAAAAGCTCACCTTAAAGGAGAAGAAAAAATTCAAGATCGGCACCTCGGTGGTGGATCGCAACCGGTGCTACACCTATGCCGACGGCTACAACTGCGCGGTCTGTGAAGAACACTGCCCGGTGCCGGAGAAGTCCATCAAATTCAGGGAGGTGGAGGTATGGGATTTCAAGGGCAAGCTTAAAAAGGTCAAGCAGATCTATGTGGTGCCGGATCTCTGCATCGGCTGCGGCCACTGCGAAAACGTCTGTCCCCGTTCCGATGCCCCGGCCATTTTTGTATCCGCCGAGGAGGAGCAGCGGGAATTCAGCTACTTTTAAATTGTCCTGAAATCAGGACAATCGAAGCGTGTTTAAATGGCATCTGTTTTGCTAAGAGAATATATGAAAATCTCACTTGACAGGAAAGCATAAACATGTTTAATATTAATCATAGAGAAAAAAGAGAGGAGGCAACAAACATGAAAAAATTGTCATATTTTTTATTGGCCATAACGGTTATCTCTTTTTCCGCCTGTACCCTCTACATCCCGTACGACTACGACACTTTCGACTACGGTCCGCTGCGCATCTTGTTCCAGGTGGAGCCGGACGACGCCCACATCCTGCTCAACGGGCGCTTCATCGGGGAAGCCTATGAATTTTCCAAACCCGATTCCGCCCTGAAACTCGATTCCAGGAAGAATGAACTGGTGGTTAAGAAAGAAGGCTATGTGGAAGAGGCGATAGATTTATACAGCTACACCACCCGCAAGATCACCATCCATTTAAAGATGAAACAGGAATCCGGCTACGAAGGAGAGAAGGAGGTCAAGGCCAAAACCGAAATGGAAAAGGTCCCCCCCCGGGAAGCAGAAGAGGATATCGATTTGAGCGAGGTCAAGGCCGCGGACATCACCCTGGAGATCTCACCCCCCGAGGCGGCCATCTACTTAAACGGTAAATTCTGGGGCATCTCACCCAAAAGCGGCAAGATCGAGAACCTGAAGTTAAAACCCGGCAGCTACAACATCGAGGTGACCAAACCGGGCTACAAAACCGCCAAACAAGAGGTGGTCATCAAAGACCAAAAAGAGCTAACCCTGACCGTCAAATTGGAAAAGTAGATAACGTTAACGTTATTTAGAGGTCGCCATCCGTACAACTAAGCGAAACCAATTTCTCAGATCGTCCAACAGCCTATAGATGGTGGGCAGGACAAAGAGCGTCACCATGGTTGAAAAAATTAACCCCCCCACTATGGCCCGGGCCATGGGAGAGTAGAGAAACCCACCTCCGCCGACAATCTGGGTGGTGCTAAAACACAGGGGAATGAGGCCGAATACGGTAGTAACGGCTGTCATCACAATGGGCCGCAAGCGGTCGGCTCCTGCCTGCAAAATCGCCTCATGACGGGACAGACCCCCGGCGCGAAGTTGATTAATACGATCAATAAGAACGATGCCATTGTTGACCACGATGCCGATTAACACCAAAACGCCACACCAGGCCGTAAACGAGAAGGTGGTGCCTGTAAAAAAGAAAAACCACCACACCCCGATTACCGCAAAGACGATGGATGTCCAGATGGCACCGGGAAAGGCCAGTGATTCGAAGATCGACGCCATCACCAGGTAAATCAACACCAGTGCCAGGAGGGTATTGACCATCATCGTCCGGATCGTCTCATCTTCAAAACTAAAACTCCGCCCATAGTTCCAGGAGTAACCGGCCGGGAGATCAAAGGTGTTTAACACCCGCCGAATCTCCCCCTTTGCTTCGTTGATCGTTAAATCCTTCAGGTCGATGGAAACACCGATTGAAGTAAGCCGGTTCTCCCTATGTATGGCGGCGGGTCCCCGTCTGACTTGAAAATCCGCCAGGGATGACATTTTAATGGACGGTTCATCCCTTCTGAAAAGAGTGAGATTGGCCAACTGCTCCAGGCTCTTTTTATCTTCTTCCTGGTATTCGAGCCATACCTCAATTTCTCCATTTTCACCCCGGAGGCGGCAAAACTTGAGCCCCCGCACCGCCACTGCGATATTTTTCGCCACCGCCTGGGGAGAAATCCCATACTTCCGGGCCCGCTCACGATCAACCGCTACGATAACCTCCTTCTCACCGGCACTGGCTTCGGAGCGCACACTCCTGATTCCGGGAATCTTTTCCAATGCCTGAGCCAGTTGATGGGAAAGAACAATCAAACGCTCGGTTGACGGGCCCACCAACTGAACGCGCAGAGAATGCCCAGAGCCGCCGGTTCTCCGCCTGCCAAAGGAGGGATTGGCCATCATGAGAGGGGGAAGTCCGGCTTTTATCTCATCACGGATACTCTCCTGGGATCTGGATGTCCCCTCTCCCTTTTTCAAAATGACGGTCGATTTGGCGGCCCGGTCGCTGAAATAAGTATACACCGAGTCGATTTCAAATTTATCCCGGTTGGCAAAAAGATAGTCCTCCACCATGTTAACGACGGATTCGACGATCTCCAATGTATAGGTATCGTTTAAATTGTAATAAAGCGATATCTTTCTGTCCTCCTGGGGGGGAAACATATCGCTTTTAACGAATTGAATCGGTATCCACACGCTCACGATAATGAGCAGGCTCACCATAGAGGATATCCTGGGATGGTGCAAAATCCAATTTAATACTCTTTTGTATCCCGGTAAAAAATGCTCGCTCCATGCCCTATTTTTACGTTTACGTTTGCCGGAAGTCGATCTTATCCGGGAGGTGAGAAGCGGGACAATGGTCTGGGAAATGATCAAAGAGACCACAATGGCAATGGTAAAGGGTACAGCACACTGTTTTATATAAAACGAAATCTCGCTCCCGGAGCTTAAGATGCTGGGCAGGAACACGATGGCGGTGGTGGCTGTTCCGGCCATAATGGCCAGGCCCACCTCTTTTACTGCGCCAACAGCCGCCAGTTTGGTATCTGTTTTTTGCTGCTGATGGCGATAAATATTCTCAGTCACCACCACCGAATTATCCACCAGCATGCCGACGGCAATCAACAGGCCGCACATAGACAGGATATTCAGGGAAATGCCCAGGAAAAACATAAACGTCAGGGTGACAACGATAGAGAAGGGCACAGACAGGGCGACAATAAATGTGCTGGCCCATTGGCGCAGAAAAACGAAGAGTACAAAAACAGCCAGCAGCCCCCCTAATAATCCCGATTTCAGGAGTTCGGTTAACGAATCGATGATCCCTTCGCTTTCATCCTCCAGATAATAAAGGTGAATGCCGGCCATTTTAGGATCTTTGCCAATCCTGGCGATCTCTTCCTTCACCCGGCTGCACACATCTACCGTATTGGCGCCTGCCTCTTTAAAAATTTCCAGACCGATGGCATATTGCCGGTTGAGGCGGCGCCGGTAGTTCACCTCCGGAGCCTGGTAACGGATATCGGCGATATCCCGTAATCTTAAATTGTGATTGCCCACAACCAGGTTGCCGATTTCATCGATATTTTTTATCTCTCCTACCGGGTAAACGGTGAAACGCCGGTTGCCGTCGCTGATCTTACCGGCAGTGACCATAAAATTGCACTTACTTAAGGTTTGTGACAACCGATCCAGGTCAACCTGGTGGGCGTTAATCCGGTCCGACAGGAGCTTGATACGCACCTCCCTCTTCTCCACGCCATAGAGATCGACCCGGGAAACCCCCTCAAGCCTCTCCAGCCTGCGTTTAAGATGACGATCAAGCATGTCGTAGGCATTGGAAAGGTCGCGATTACCGGAGATCCGCAGTTGCAGGACCGCCGACTCCGAGGTGGAATATTGACTGATATAAACATGTTCGACATCCCCGGGCAGTTGATCACGGATACTGTCGATCTTTTCCCTGGCCTCAATGGCCTTTAAATTAGAGTTCGTGCCCCAATCGAACTCCAAAAATATAGAGGCCCGATCGTCGTGGGAATCGGAAGTCATACGATTGACACCGCTTATGGTGGCCAATACCTCTTCTGACGGCCGCGTAATCTGGCTCTCGATCTCTTCGGGGCTGGAGTCGGGATAGGGGACATCGATGAAGACAGCGGGAAACGAATAATCGGGATTCAATTCGAGGGGCAGCAGCGCGGCGGCGATTACACCGATTACCACCAGGCATACAAAAATCATCAAAACCGTTACCGGACGGCGGATTGAAAAGGCGGCCAAACTCATTGTTTCCTATCCAATAAACTGTAAATAACCGGGATGACAATCAACGTAAGCAGGGTGGACACCATTAGCCCACCGATGACCGTAATCGCCATTGGGGCCCGTATTTCGGCCCCTTCGCCAACGCCGATGGCTAAGGGCAGCAGCCCAAGGGCCGTGGTTAACATGGTCATCAGGATGGGACGTAAACGGGACCGCCCCGCCTCCATGATGGCATCCATCTTTGGCAGGCCTTCACTGCGCATCTGGTTGATCCGGTCAATCAAGACAATGGCGTTATTGACCACAATGCCGGCCAGCAGTATGGCGCCGATAAAAACCACTATGCTTATTTTTGAACCGGTAATCAATAGGGCAAAAACGGCGCCGATAATCGCCAGGGGTATAGAAAATATAATCACCAGGGGGTGGAGAAGGGATTCAAATTGTGAGGCCATGACCAGGTAGACCAGGAATATGGCCAGCAGCAAAGCCAGTTGCAGTGAACGGAACGACACGGCCATCTCCCTATTTTGCCCGGAAATGCGAAATGAAAAATCTGCCGGTATATGAATATCCTTGATAATTTGAGTAATATCTGCGGCAGCCGCACCGAGATCTCCATAATTTAAATTGGTGGTGATTTGCACCAGCCTCTCCTGATCGACACGGCGGATCTCTTCCGGCCCGATGCCGACGACTATATCCGCCACCGAACGAAGGGTGACAGGCCCCTCGCTCTGCGGATTCACAATTAAGCCGCCGATATCCTCAATCGAGGTGCGATCCTGTTCACGGGAACGTACCAGCACATCGATTTTCCGATCATGCCAGGAATAATGGGTGGCCACCTCTCCACGAACTTTCTTGACCACCCGGTCGGCAATATCATAGACATTCAAGCCCAAAGATGCCGCCCGCTCCCGGTCAAAACGGATTTGAATTTCCGGCTGCCCCACCTCCAGCGAAGACTTTACATCTGTAAATCTTTTAGAGGCGGCAAGGCGCCCGGCAATGCGATTGCCGACCCTTTTCAACTCTTTTAGGTCGAAACCCACCACCTCAATCTCGATCGGCGTTTTATACGTAAACAGGGTGGGGCGGTACAGCTTGTACTCCACGCCCGGTAATAATTCGATATTTTTACGCAGCCCAGCCATCACCCTCTCCTCGTCTGCCCGGCCGGCGCCCTTCGGCAGTACCACGGCCAGTTCGCCCCAATTCTCTCCCCCTTGCTCCGGGTTGGCATCAAAGCGGTTTCCTGTACCGGCGATAGAGAAAGTGGCCCTGATATCGCCGATCTCAGCCATGGACTTCTGAACCGACTTCATAATACCGTCGGTCTCCATTAAGGGCATGCCCGGGGGCAGGCGAAACTCTACCCGAAATTCCCCCTGGGACAGTTGAGGGATTAACTCTACCCCCAACGAAGGGATCAAGAGCAGGGCCACCAAAAAAAACGCCAATGCCACCACCATGACGATGGCCCGATTGTTCAGGGCCTTTTTCAAAAAAACCGGATACCGGTTTTCAACTGACGCATAACCCCGGGCAAAAAGCTTCAAGGCCGGCGTTAACATAAACAGCAGCAGTTTAGAAAAAAGCCTGACAACCCCGACTATAGACTTTAAAATTTTCACCGGCAGGGCAACAAATATCAATGAACGGAGGCGGCCCAACCAATTTTTAGAACCGCTGGCTGACGAAGAAGGCGGCGGTTGGGGCCCGGACATCCCGGCGGTCTTTTTCATTAAAGATGCCAGCATCGGTATCAATGTTAGGGCCACCACCAACGAAATCAATAGGGAAAACGTAATGGTTAAGGCTTGATCTCTAAATAATTGCCCGGCAATGCCCCTGACAAAAACCAGGGGGAAAAATACCGCTACAGTGGTCAGGGTGGAGGCCGTTACCGCATTGCTCACCTCGGCCGCGCCGTCACGGGCAGCCGTAAGAACATCTTTGCCCTTCTCCCGATGACGGGAGATATTCTCCAGCACGACGATCGAATTATCCAGCAGCATACCGATCCCCAGTGCGATTCCCCCCAGGGACATGATGTTGAGGGAGAGGTCGGCCCCGTACATCAAATTAAAGGTGGTGATTACCGACACCGGGATGGAGAAAGAAATAATAACCGTGGCCCAAAAATTGCGCAGGAAAAAGTAGAGAATAATGACCGCCAGCAGTCCGCCCACGACACCGGCGTTGATCACCTCGTTGACCGCCTGTTGAATAAAAATCGACTGGTCATAGACCTTAGCTATTTTCAAATCGGCAGGAAGGATGGATTTTAACCCACCCAATTTCTTGTCCACCTCCCGGGCCGCCGAGACCGTATTGGCATCCCCCTCTTTATATACGGCGATCTCCACCGCCTCTTTACCGTTCAGGCGGGTAACGGCCTTTCGTTCCTTATAACCGCGGCGAACGGTGGCAATATCCCGCAAATATATGGGGATGCCCTCTGTGGTGGCTACGGTTACACTTTCGATCTCCTCTAAAGATTGAAATTGATTGATCGCCCGCACCAGGAACCGGTAAGCCCCCTCTTTCAGATGCCCCCCCGAGAGATTGACATTCTCGACTCTCAAGATGTGGGCGATTCTTTCAATCGGTATACGAAGCTGGGCCAGCTTTGTCTGGTCGACAAAAACCTGGATCTCTTCTTCCAGCCCGCCGCTCACTTTTACAGCCGCAATCCCCGGCGTCGACTCCAATCCTTTTTTTATTTGCTCATCGGCAAAACGCCTCAGGAACTTGAGCTTTTCCTCCGCCTCCGCCTCCGCCGCATGATCGCTTTCAATATATAGATAAAAACGAATAATGGGATCGAGGGTAGGGTCAAAACGTAAGATCAGGGGGCGCTTTGTGTCAGGAGGTAATTCCAGCGAATCCAGCCTCTCTTTGACTTCCATTACGGCATAATCCATACGGGTCCCCCAACTGAACTCTATCATCACGTCCGATTGCCCGGACCGGGATATGGAACTCACCCTCACCACATTTTTAACCACCCCGACTACCTCTTCAATCGGTTTGGTGATTAGGTTTTCCACTTCCGCCGGTGCCGCCCCTTCAATTTCAGTTCTTATGGTCAATGTCGGATAGGAGAGATCGGGAAGCAAGTTGATTTTAAGACGGCCAAAGGAGACAAAGCCAAAGAGCAGAACCCCCAAGGTAAACATGGCCACCGTTACCCGGCGCTTCACTGAGAGATCGACGACTTTCTTCATTTGGATGTCCTCTTATACCCGATTCATCACCTCAACCACGGCCCCATCCTTCAAGCCCCCCAGGCCGCTGGTCACAATCACATTATCCGCCTCCAGCCCCGACAGCACCTCCACATGGGACGAATTCCTATAGCCGATTTCTACCCTTCTCTTAAAGGCGCCGCCGTTCCTGACCACATAAACCCAGGAGACATCATCTTCGGAATAAATACCCTCCCTGGGAACCAACAACGCATCCTGGTGGGTATCATACACAATATGGACACGGCTAAACAAACCTGGCTTCAATTTGTCGGTTGTATCGTTTACCTCAAGGGTAACCTTGAAGGTACCGGTCCTGGCATTCACCACCGGGCTGATCCGCACAATTTTCCCGATAAATCTACAACCCGGAAACGCGTCTGCCGTCAAATAGGCCGGAAAGCCGATCCGCAGCTTGCTCATCTCCCTCTCCGGTACATGGATGACGGCCAGCAGGGGATCGAAATCGGCGATGCGAAAGATCTGTTGATTCTCCTGCACCATATTGCCAAATTTGATCATCCGCTCGGTAACCACCCCCTTGAAGGGCGCCCGGATCGAGGTATAATCAAACCTCAACTTTGCCAGTTTGTAAGCCGCCTTCTGGGTGGTGTATTTAAACTTGACCTCCTCAAAATACTCGGCACTGATAATATCGTCTTTAAACAGTTTTTTACTTCGCTCGAGGTCGTTTGCCAATTTGGCCAACTCAGATCGGGCCTGCGAAAGTTCCAATTCAAGCAAATCATCCTCCAATTTGGCCAACACCTGGTTCGCTTCCACCCGGTCGCCCTCCTCCACAAATATCCGTTCCACCACACCGCCCACCTGGGCGACGATTACCGCTTCCGATTCAGCCTCTAAAGGGGCTGAGCAAGAGTATTGGGCACTTATGGTTCCCCTCTCGACCCTTGCCGCCTTCACCGGGATTCCGGGAGTCTTGTCTCTTCCTTCCTCCGCCTGCAATAGGGGTTTATCGCCGCAGTGAACCGATAGAAGTGTCGCCGTCAGAAGAACGAAGAGAGATATCAAACTTTGCTTAAACATATTTTGCCTCCTTATAATCATCCTGGAAACCCGGGAGAGCCATCTCCATGCCTACCGGATAGACTTTTTTTTTACTGCCGTTTTCGATGAGATCGATCTTCCCCATATCCATTTTGATGATCTTATCCGCCACATCAAAATAGTGATCGTCATGGGTAATCGCCATGACAATTTTTCCCTCCGCCTTCATCCGTTTCAGCAAGCTGTGATAGAAAAACCGTCTAAAATGGGGGTCCTGATCCGCCGCCCATTCGTCGAAGAGATAGATGGGGCGATCTTCAATAAAACATTTTAACAACGCCAATCGTTTCCGCTGACCGCCCGACAGGTCTATCGTACTAAACCGGTCGCCGTTAACATGAACCTTCTCCTCCAGGTTTAAGAGTTTGAAGTAGGTCTCGATTTCAACTTTCTTACGATCCAGATCGGCATCATACAGTTTCTCAAATAAATGGAAATCGCTGAACACAACCGAAAAATATTCGCCCAACCGGGAATTTTCCACCACTTCTCCGTTTATCTCGATACTCCCTTTATCCGGCACATATAAACCCGTTAATATTTTGGCCAGCGTGGTCTTTCCACTTCCGTTACCCCCTACAATAAACATGATCTCTCCCCGACCCAGTTCAAAGTTGATGGGACCGACCGAAAATCTCTCATCTTTACTCCGGGAGTCGTAACTAAACATGATATCTTTCACAACAAAACGGTCAACGGCTCTTCTTTCCGGTATGACCGTCTCGATACTCCCCCTACTCGATACGTCGGGAATCTCCCTGATAAATTGCTGCACCCGCTTCCACGAAACCTTCAACTCCACCAGGCTGGGTAACATATTTAATATCGTATTGATAGGACCAATTAGATATAACAACACCATAATAAAACCCATCAATACAAAGGTCCGGATATCGGGAAAAATTCTGGGAAAGGCAAAGGTGATTACCCCCAGGACGACGATAATCATCGATTCGCCTATTCTATTCACATTGACAAATTTTATGCGGGCAATGTTGTTTTTCTCCCGGAACGTTTTACTAATATCTTCGATCTCCCGTTTATAAGCCCTCATTTTAAGGCCGTGAATCCTCAACTCTTTGTAACCGTTCAGCAGCCCATCGATCAGCCTCATATAAACATTCCGGCTATCCCTGGCCTCTTCAAAGTAAACATTGGCCCTCTGGGTGGTGACATAATACATGATGAATAGAATCAGAATCACTATGGAAGTAATCACCGTGGCCAGCAGCGAGAGTACGGAAAGATACACGAAGATCGCCAACGCGGTGATGAGATTGCTGGCTATGGGGATGAGATTTAACAGGGAACCGCCGATCACCCCTATATCGGTGTTCAGGGTCTCATACACCCTCCCCCTGTCGATTTTTTCAAACTTTTGATAGGTCGTACCAAAAATTTTGTTCACCAACTTCATCCTCAGATCAAGGACAAGACCGTTGGAGACTTTGATTAGTTTTGTCCGTCCTACCTTGCCGCCGAAAATATATATAAACAATGCCAGGCAAAAATAATAGACCAGGTATTTTAAATCAATACGGCTTTGCAGCGATTTGGTCACGATAAAAATCAGGGCCGCATTGGCAATACCGGGAACCACACTCAAGATAACCAGAAAAGGCACGGAGTCCTGATACTGATTTCGATGGGGGGTCACCAGGCTCAGCAGGTACACCAGGTAGGTCAGTCCCAAACATAATATAACCAGACCGATGGCCACCGGAAAGCTGACGGGCAACCAGAGTAAAGCTGCCGACCAGGAAAAGTGGCCGATCGCGCCCGGAAGCAGGTAAATGCCCCATAAGAGAGGCATGAATGTAAGCAGGATGGCCCCCAATATGCCGGCCTTTTTCCAGTTTAACCATTCAAATCGACGTTTTCCCCCGGCCACCTCAATCATCATCAATATTAAATAGGTCGCGATAGCCAACAGATACCCCACCAGGATGAATGAAATCAAGGAAAAAGCCTGGTCGAGGCCGTGGTCCAGAGGGGCATGTTCGACGCCTCTCTCCCCGGCCAGCCCCTTCATCACATACTCACCGATAATTTCCGAATAATTGCTGTTGGCGTTGCTTAAGACGACGACGCCTATTTTCTCTTCCGGCCTAAAGGCAGCATAAGATGAAAATCCAGGATTAAGTCCCCGGTAAAAGATCTCCTTGTGTTTATATTGGTTCACAAACCAGCCGGAGGCATAGGAGATGTCGTTTGGCCCTGGGCGTACACTCTTATCGGGTTCATGGCTTTTATCGATCAACTCACGTAAATCTGTCGCCGCCAGCCCCATCTGCAGCCTCAGCCATCTCATCATATCCGCTCCACTGGACACGACATAAGCCGAAGGATTATGGCTGCGGAACACCGGAGATTCAAATCTGCGGGGAGCGAAAAAACCGATCTTGTGCCCGGCCGATTTACCGGGATCATTGTCTCTTATGCCCACGTAAGTCGCGTCTAACCCTAAGGGTTGAAAGACATACCGCCTCATGTAATCTTCAAAGCTTAAGGCCGATACCGTCTCTATGACGGCGCCCAGTATCACGTAATTGACATCGGAATATTCGAATTTCTTTCCCGGGGTGCCGTTCAAATTTATCCCACTGCAATTCCTCACCGCTTGCGTCAGGACAGCCCGGCCATCGTGCAGCGGAATCCGGGAGCTCGAATCCCCCGGGATACCGCTCGTATGATACAGCAACTGCCGGATGGTAATCGACTGTTTCTGATCGTCGTAGAGAGTGTAAAACCAGGGGAAATAATCCGAAACCGCATCATCCAGGCCAATAAGCCCCCTCTGTTCCAATTGTAGAATCGCCAGGGCAGTAAAACTTTTACTACAGTCGGCCAATTCAAACAAGGTATCTTCATCCACAGGGCGTTTGGACGAACGATCGGCATAACCAAAGCCCCGAATATACTGTTTTTTGCCCTGAATAACGACCAGACTTAAACCCGGTATCTTGCCTTCCGCCATGAACACCCCAATCTTTTCTTCCAACCTATCGAAAAGAGATTCCCCTCCGGTCATCTCTGCCGACAAAGGGAAGATGAGCGTCAACAGCAACAACATTCCCAATAGAGAACAAAACTTCAAAGTACTTTTTCGTTTCATAGTCATCTTACTTCCAACTCCTTAAGGCTCCGATTGCCCGATCACTTTATCAAATAGTTTTGAAAAATCATCCACCTGGGGCTTCTTAAAAATCGAATAATGGTCACCCTTGATCTCATAGGAGAGCAATCGTTTCGAGGTATTGCGTTTCCAATTCTTTTTCTTAATGCCCACAGAGAGATCGGCGGCAAAATAGTGAATGGGGGCGTCGATCCTCTTGTGATTGGTGAAAGCGGCCCGGGCATTCACAAATGTCCTGGCGGCATTCAGGTAATAAATAGACGCCCTGAGATCGAGCTGCCGATAATTGGGTAACGCCTGAATGCCGTACTCTTTGATCCTCTCCTTGAGGACTTTAGCATCAACATGACCGGCTTCCAGGTAGTCCACCACCAGGGGCCAGATCTGATTCATCCGGGTCACCATTCTCAACCTTTCCGGTAAACCATTCCCCGGCAAAAGGGCCTGCACAAAATCCAACTCCGATTTGAAGGAAAAACGGGAGGTACCGGCATGTCGCTGCGGCGGCGGCGAATCAATCAATCCCAAAAACCCAACCGCTTCATTTTCTTGCTCCAGTTGCCGGGCCATCTCAAAGGCAATTGTTCCACCCAGAGACCAGCCAACGATACGATAGGGCCCGGTCGGTTGAACACGTTTCATCTTTTCCACATATTCCCGGGCCATAGACTCAATCGTTATATTTTGGGGAGCATAATCCGGCAATCGATCTGCCCGGATTCCCCAGCAATTAAACCGATTGTTTATACGACGGCAAAATTCAACATAGCCATCCACCTCACCGGTGCCATCGTGGATAAAAAATAGGTGACGTCCGCTGCCGCACTTTTTCAACAGCACCAGGTTGTCATCTTCCAACCCCACCTTTACCATCCCTTCAACCTTAATGTACTCAGCCAGACGCCGAATCGTCGGCGTTTTAAATAATTCCAGCAGCGGCACCTTGACAGCAAAGATTCGGCTTAACGCCGATATCAATATCGCGGCTTTCAGGGAATGGCCGCCCAACTTGAAAAAGTTACTGTCGATCCCAACCATATCTTCGTCGATGGCCAATACCTCTGCCCACTGCTTTACCAGGGTTTTTTCGATTTCATCCCTGGGCGCGACATAAAATTCTTCATCTTTTAATGCCGGCAGCGGCAAGGCTCGGCGATCCAGTTTCCCGCTGGCAGTCAGCGGCAGCCTCTCCAACTGAACAAAATAGCCGGGAATCATGTAATCGGGCAGCGTCCCGGCTAAATACTCCCGCAGCGAACTCCAATCGATCTTATTGGTCTGGATTGAAACGATATAGGCACACAGGTACTTATCGCCGCTGCCATGGCTGCGGGCCACCACCGCCGCCTCTTTTACCGCAGGATGACAAAGCAGCCGACTCTCGATCTCACCCAACTCGATGCGAAAACCCCGGATCTTCACTTGGTGATCGATCCGACCCAGGTATTCAATATTACCATCCGGCAAGAAGCGGCAGAGATCGCCAGTCTTGTATAGGATATAGGATTTAGGATTTAGGGGTTGGGGGCTGGTGCTGGCGGCTAAATTCACAAATTTCTCGGCCGTCAGCTCTACTCTATTTAAATAACCAATACCGACGCCTACTCCTGAAATACACAATTCA
>CBFDCR010000069.1:0-27230 GCA_965603365.1 uncultured bacterium | reverse complement strand
ATAATTTCTAACTCCCACCACAAATTTAATAGGTTTTAATCTTGTAGATTACACCCAACCAGACCATCAAACCCATTGGAGGCAGCCGGCATTTCACGAAGGTGAAATTAATAGAAGTAATGATGCATCGAAATTTTTGTCCGCCTGTCCTCAATTCTTCAATTTTTCATTCTTTAGCCATTGAATTTTAACTACCGATCTGATAAAATATATCCACCAATAATACGAAGCTTATTTAAAGTTGATTGAATATATATTTTGCTATAGTTGAGATGTCTTATCGAGATCAGTCGATCTGAAAAACAGCCTGTTTTCAGATTTTTGGCAGTGAATCGAACGTTTGGATTTTAATTGCCGTCAGCAATGATTTTTAATCGTTTCGTATAAAAGGGCGGAAGCATATTGGTTTTTTGTAATTTAGAACTGGAGAGATTTAACCCTGGAAAATCCACATGGAAAAATTGGAACAGTTAGATAAAAAAAATACTGAAGACATCATCCCCCTTACCTCCATGCAGGCAGGGATGCTGTTTCATTATTTAAAGGATCCCCGGAGCGATCAATATTTTGAACAATTGTGTTTATACATTGCCGGTGAAATAGATATCGAAGTCTTTAAGCAGGCCTGGAACTTTGTTGTCGATGCCAATGAAATGTTGAGAGCGAAATTTCGCTGGCAGGCGATTAGGGAGCCGTTACAGATAATATTGAAAAGATATAATCCCGAAATAAGATATTTTGATATTTCAGATGGTCGGGTGGAAGGGATAATGTCTCTGGACAGGAGAGAGAAATTTGACTTAAGGGATGTTCCCTTTAGGGTCACCCTGTGTAAACTCGGTCGGAACAGGTATGCCGTGCTCCTCAGCCACCATCACATTTTATATGACGGCTGGAGTAACGGTATCATTTTGAAAGAGTTTTTTAGTGCATACGGCGACCTCTCCAACAAGAAAATTCCGGCTGCGCCGGTCAAAAACAGGTTTAGGGACTTTGTCGGTTGGACTCAAAGCCGGAATACACAGCGGCAAAAAGAGTACTGGCAAGAATATTTAGAGGGCTTTACTACAAAAACGGAACTGCCGCTAAATATAAGGAAGGAAAAGGAAACCGGAGGTATGGGGAGTCACCGAATTAGCCTGGGACATGATTTGAGAGGGCGATTGGAACATTTTGCGGCCAGTCGGCAGCTCACAATGGCTGATTTGTTATACTGTGCCTGGGGAGTATTGCTGCTGAAATATACTGATGGGGAAGATATTATTTTTGGTGCCACAGTATCGGGGCGATCCGCCAGGATTAAAGGAATAGAAAATATGGTCGGACTGTTTATAAACACCCTGCCCGTAAGAGTAAAAACCGACTTCAATGAAAAAATAGCGAATTTGTTGACCCGCATCAATCGTTCGGGCCGGCTGAGAGAAGACTATGAAAGTACCCCCCTGGCCATGATCAAAGAGTGCAGTGAAATCGATAATAAAGAAGAGCTTTTTGATTCTGTGGTAGTCATAGAGAATTATCCGCTGGACAGCAGGTTGGCCCAGGAAAACAGTAGATTGACCGTTGACTCCTATTCGCTGTATGAAATGACCGACTTTGTCTTAACGGTTGGTATTTCACTGTGGGATGATATGGAGATAATTTTTGATTATGAGGCGGGATTATGGGCCGAGGAAACCGTAATCGGAATGTCTCATCATTTCAAGTTTATTGTAGGGGAGATGATCGCACATCCCGAAAAAAGGATCTCAGAGGTCGATATAATATCTGAGGAAGAAAAGCATCAGATCTTATTTGACTTTAATAATACAAGAGTGGAGTATGCAAAAGATAAAACCGTACATGAATTATTTGAAGGACAGGCGGCGGGGATACCGGATGCTACTGCGGCGGTGTTTAAAAGAGAACATGTGACTTATAGAGCATTGAATGGCACAGCCAATCGACTGGCGAGGGTATTGAGGGCAAAGGGAATCAAGGCGGATCATATTGCCGGCCTATTGGTGAATAAATCGACTGGGGTGGTGGCCGGGATGATGGGAATACTGAAAGCCGGCGGCGCCTATTTACCCCTGGATCCGGATTATCCGGCCGAGAGAATCGAATATATGATGGAGGACAGCGGGCTGAGGCTGCTGGTGAAAGCGGGAACTTTTGACGTATCTTTTCCCGCTGCCGTTACCCTTGTTAACCTGGATGATATGCCGGCTCATCATGCCGATCACAGTCAACTCAATACTGAAAACAATTTAACAGACCTGGCCTGTGTCATTTATACCTCCGGTTCCACCGGCAAGGCGAAAGGCGTGATGCTGGAGCATCGAAACATATTGGATTATATCTATTCCGTCACCCGTATGTTTATAATAAGCGGCACCGATATTGTACTGCAGCAATTTTCAATTGCCTTTGACGCCGCTATCGAAGAGATTTATCCGCCTTTGAGTAATGGCGGGCGGTTGGTTATATTGAGTAGAGAAGAGACCCGGGATATCGATGTCCTGGTAGAAAAGATCGAGGAGGAAAGGGTCACTGTTATAGCTGTGTCGCCCCTGTTGTTAAATGAGATCAACGGTATGGCGGCAGGGAAATGTCGGAGTATCCGGCTGGTGTTGGTGGGGGGCGATGTACTGAAGCCGGAATTTTTTGATAATATTATTAAAAGTAAGCAGGTCTATAATGGCTATGGACCCACCGAGACTACCGTATGTGTAACTTTTCATAAATGCGGTGAGCATGAAGTCGGGAATATACCCATAGGCAAACCCATGGCCAATACCCGGATATTTATAGTGGGAAAGAGGAATAGTCTTCTACCCATTGGTGTTGCCGGAGAATTATGTATTGGCGGTGATGGGGTATCCAGGGGGTATTTAAGGAGAGATGAGCTTACCAAAGAGAAATTTATGGAAAATCCCTTTGCCCCGGGGGAACGGTTCTATAAGTCGGGGGATTTAGCCAGGTGGCTGCCGGATGGCAGCCTGGAATTTCTCGGTAGAATAGATGACCAGGTAAAAATAAGGGGCTACAGGATAGAGCCGGCTGAAATAGAAACCCTTTTATCGATGGTTGACGGTATAAAAGATGCAGTGGTCATGGCCAGGCAGGATAGTCAGGGGGACCGGTATCTTTGTGCATACGTGGCCAGGGATTCATCGGGGGCAGTAAATACATCTGAATTGAGAGAATATCTGTCGAGACAATTACCGCATTATATGGTGCCGACCTATTTTGTGTCGATGCCTAAAATACCGGTGACGGCAAATGGGAAAGTAGACAAAAAGGCACTGCCGGAACCCGAATATGTCAGGCCGGGCCAGGCTCATTCAGGCCCAACCGATGAGGTAGAGGAGAAAATGTTGGCGATATGGGCGGCGGTACTGGGAAAAGAACAGGAGCGCATCGGCCTGGATGATCATTTCTTCGATATGGGCGGACACTCGCTGAAGACAATCTCCCTGTCGTCCCTGATACACAGAGAGTTCAATGTAAAGATAAAACTGGCGGAAATGTTTAAAGTATTGACCATAAGAGGGTTGTCGGAATATTTAAAGGGCGCGGCCAAAACCGGACATTTTTCCCCCGAACCGGTGGAGAAAAGAGAGTACTATGCGCTGTCGTCGGCCCAGAAGCGGCTGTTTATTCTCCAGCAACTGCAGAAGGATCACACCGCCTATAATATAACCGGTGCACTGGAAATGAGGGGAGACATTGAGATCGGGAGGCTCGAGCAGACATTTGCCGCGTTGGTGAAGAGGCATGAGGGCTTACGCACTTCATTTGCCCTGATCGATGATGAACCGGTCCAGCGCATACATGATGTCTTGAAATTTGAAATTGCGGATTACGATGCCGGGGGGGAGGGTAGCTGGGACGAGGCGGGCACAAGTATAATAAAGGAATTCGTAAGCCCCTTCAATTTGTGTCAAGCGCCGCTGTTCCGGCTGGGCTGGCTGAGGTTGGGGGGCGAGAAACACATCTTGGTGATGGATATGCACCACATCGTGGGTGATGGGATTTCTATCGAAATATTGGTAAAGGAGTTTACGGAGCTGTATAGGGGAGGGGAGTTACCGTGCCTGAAGCTTCAATACAGAGACTACACCCATTGGCAGAACCGCCGGAGAGGAAGAGAGGAGGTTTTACGGCAGCGGGATTATTGGCTGGGAGAATTTTCAGGAGAGATACCGGTCCTCAGCTTGCCCACCGATGATATGAGACCTGTTGTGCAGAGTTTTGAGGGTGCTGCGTTGGGCTTTGAGATCGGCGGGGCAGAGACTCGGGCCTTGAGGACGATGGTGTCCCGAGAAGGGATAACACTGTTTACCGTGCTGCTGACTGTATTTAATATATTCTTGTCTAAGGTGAGCGGCCAGGAGGATATCGTGGTGGGCTCTCCCACAGCCGGCCGCCAGCATACAGATGTAGAGTCGATAATCGGTATGTTTGTAAATACCCTGGCCTTGAGAAATTTCCCGGCCGGGGAATTTACATTTATAGAATTTCTGAAGGAGGTCAACAGGAGAGCGCTGGAGGCCTTTGATAACCAGGAGTACCAGTTCGAGGATCTGGTCGAAGCATTAACGGTGAACGCAAGCAGAGATACCAGTCGCAATCCTCTGTTTGACGTGATGTTTGGGCTGGAGAATATGGAGGGGAGAGAAATTGAGATACCGGGACTGCAGGTAAAACCGCTGGGCCTGGAGGTTATGAGGGGGACAGCGAAATTTGATATCAGTTTGAGCGCCCTGGAGGGGGGCGACAGAGTGTCGTTTCTGCTGGAATACTCGACGAAGTTGTTTAAGGAAAAAACAATAGGACGTTTGGTGGGCTGTTTTAAGGAGATCTTGACCGCTGTGGTTAAAAATCCCGGGATCAGGCTGGCGGAGATAGATATGGTCGGCTCAGAGCAGAAGAGACGGCTGTTGTATGATTTTAATAACACCGTGGAAAAATATCCCCAGGATAAGACGATCCATGTCCTGTTTGAGCAGCAGGTGGAGAGGACCCCGGACAGGGTGTCCGCGGTATTTGCGGAAAAACAGTTGACTTATAAGGAGTGGAGTGAAAGGGCCAATCAATGGGCCGGCCTACTGAGGTCAAAGGGAGTGGCGGCAAACAGTATTGTCGGACTAATCGCCAAACGTTCGTTAGAGATGATCGAAGGTCTAATGGCCATTCTGAAGGCAGGCGGAGCATATCTACCCCTGGACCCCGACTCACCGCCAGAGAGGGTCGGGTATATGCTGAAAGACAGCGGTGCCGCCCTGCATCTTGCCGCAGGACATGCTGCGGCTAACCTCGGCCAAAGCCGTGAAATATTAGACCCGGCACATACGGATTTGAACAGATACAGCCGAAAGAACTTGAAAAAGAGGAGCGGGCCGAGGGATCCGATTTACTTGATATATACGTCCGGCTCAACAGGGAACCCCAAAGGCGTCATGATAGAGCACCGCTCGGTGGTTAACCGCTTAAATTGGATGCAGAGGCTCTACCCGGTCGGCGAGCAGGACGTCATACTTCAGAAGACGCCCTTTGTGTTCGATGTCTCGGTATGGGAGCTGTTCTGGGGTAGTATTTGCGGGGCCTTACTCTGCCTTTTAGAACCGGGAGGTGAAAAAAGTCCTGAAGTCATTATCGAAGCGGTAGAAAAAAATAGAGTCACCACCATGCACTTTGTGCCCTCAATGTTGAAAGCCTTTTTGGCACACATTGCCGCTGGGATCGATTTGCCCAGGCTTGCCGCTCTTACCCGGGTGTTTTCCAGCGCGGAAGCCTTGAGGCCCCGGGAAGTGGTGCAGTTTAATCGACAGTTGGCTGAAAAAAACGGCACAAAACTGATTAATCTATACGGTCCCACGGAAGCCACCGTAGATGTGTCGTATTTTAATTGTTTCCCCGGAGAAAGCGTTGACATCATACCCATTGGCCGGCCGATCGACAATAATCGTTTATATATACTTAACCAATACGTGCAACTGCAGCCGGTCGGGATCGCCGGCGAATTATGTATAGCCGGTGACGGCCTGGCCAGGGGCTATCTAAACAGGTCGGAATTGACTGTTGAAAAATTTGTGTCGCCCCCTCTTGTTCGGGGCGAAAGGCTCTATAAGACAGGGGATCTGGCCCGTTTCCTGCCGGACGGCAACATCGAATTCCTGGGCCGGCTGGACTACCAGGTAAAGATCAGGGGATTTAGGGTCGAATTGACGGAAATAGAGTCCCGGTTATTGACGCATAGTCACATCAAAGAGGCGGTGGTACTGTTAAAAGAAGAAAAAGAGGGAGAGCCGTACCTCTGTGCCTATGTTGTTCCCGGCGGGGAATCTATGGTCTCACCCCCCCAATTGAGAGCCTATTTAGCTGAGAGTGTGCCCGGCTATATGGTGCCTGCTTATTTTGTGCAGATGAGTGCATTGCCCTTAAATCCAAATGGCAAGGTCGATCGCAAGAGTTTACCGGAACCGAAATTGGGGATCGAGGTGGGATATGCGGCGCCCCGGAATAAATTGGAAGAGAAGATAGCAGAGATATGGGGTGAGTCGCTGGGAATAGAGAGAAAGGCAATAGGCATAGATGCCAATTTTTTTGAATTGGGCGGACACTCGCTGCGGGCCATTCAGATGATATCTAAGCTTCATAAGGCCTTGGGGGTCAGGCTCACATTGGCAGAAGTATTTAAAGCACCAACCATCAGAAAATTGGTCAAAACTATAGAAAAGACCGCAATAGATGTATGTGACCCGATTGAGCCGACAGCCCTGAAGGAATACTATAAAATGTCTTCGGCCCAGAGGAGATTGTTTGCCCTGCAGCAGATGGATTTGCAGGGTATAAATTACAATGTACCCCAGATCATAGTCCTGGAAAAGGAATTAAAGAAACCGAAGCTGGAGGCTGTTTTTCGGAAATTGATCGAGCGGCATGAGAACCTGCGAACCTCTTTTGATATGATTGGCGCCGAACCGGTGCAGAAGATTCATGAAGGAGTCGATTTTGACATAGAGTATTACGATCTAAAAGAAGGTATCCGGGGTCAGGAGGCGATAGATCGTATAATAAAGGATTTTGTCCGGCCCTTTGATCTGGGGCGGGCACCGCTGCTGCGGGTGGGGCTGGTAAAATCTGGAGAAGATAGACATATCCTGATGGTGGATATGCATCACATCGTCACCGATGGCCTTTCTCAAAAAATACTCCTGAGGGATTTTGTGGAGGCTTATCGTGGTGTGGAATTGCCGGTGCTGCGCATTCAATACAAAGATTACGCGGCCTGGCAAAACAGCCAGAAAAGGGGGAGACGATTACAAAATCAGGAAAAATTCTGGTTGAGGGAGTTTGAAGATGGAATTCCCCTGCTGAATCTGCCAACAGATTTCCCGGTGCCGGTTGTCCAGAGTTTCGAGGGGGATACCCTCTGTTTTGAAATAGGCAGAACCGAGACAGCGGGATTAAACAGGCTGGCCCTGGCCCGAGGCGCAACCCTGTACATGGTATTGTTGGCTGTCTTCAATATTCTATTAGCCAGGCTCAGCGGGGAGGAGGATCTTGTGGTGGGAACGCCGACAGCCGGCCGTCGGCATGAAGAATTGGAATCCATAATGGGTGTGTTTGTAAACACCCTGGCCTTAAGAAACTATCCGAAGGCGGACCGGACATTTGCCGGGTTTTTGGCTGAACTAAAACAGAAGACCCTGGCGGCGTTTGAAAACCAGGATTATCCCTTTGAAGATCTGGTGGAGAGGGTGGTGCTGGAGAGAGATGTCGGCCGGAATCCGCTGTTTGATGTCATGTTCACCTTGCAAAATTTCCTGGTGGAACCCCGGGAGATACTGAAAGAAGAGATATTTGGCAAGGTAAGCCAATATCGGTATGAAAGCAGGATGTCGAAGTTTAATCTGACTCTGAGTGGAATGGAGTGGGGAGAGTCTCTATTTTTTGAGGTGGAGTATTGCCGTAAACTGTTCAAGGAAGAGACTATCTTAAGATTTATAGATTATTTTAAGGGAGTTGTCTCTGCAGTTCTGGCATCGGTGGATCAAAAAATAGCGGAGATAGAGATCATGTCAGAAACGGAGAAGACTAAAGTTTTATACGGATTTAATAATACCGCCTCAGAATATCCGCAAACCAGGGCCGTCCATGAGACAATCGAAGAACAGGTAGAGAGGTCTCCCGATAATATTGTCCTGGTAGGACAGTGTCTGCGGCCTGTCGGGAACCTGGATATTCAACAGATATCTTATAAAGAATTAAATAATCAATCGAATCGATTGGCCCGGCTGTTGAGGAGAAAAGGGACAAAACCCAATAATATTATCGGCATCATGGCGGAGCCATCTCTGGACATGGTGGTGGGAACAGTGGGGATACTGAAAGCAGGAGGGGCCTTTTTGCCCTTTGTGTCGGAACTTCCTGTTGATAGAATCAGGTACATGCTCACCGATGGAGGAGTCGGGTTTCTGTTGACCCATACCCCCTTCACCGGGATGTCTTTAGAAGGATGCGCTCTTCTCGACCTGGGGAATACCGATATATTTACAGGCGGGGAGGAGAACCCGGAAAATGTGAACGATTCCGATGATCTGGCTTATGTGATCTATACCTCTGGCTCTAGCGGGCAGCCGAAGGGAGTCATGATCGAACACAGATCGTTAAATAATTTATGTCAGTGGCATTGTAGATACTACGCAGTCACATCAGTTGATAGAGCCGCCAAATATGCAGACTTCAGTTTTGATGCTTCTGTATGGGAAATCTTCCCCTATTTGACTGCAGGCGCCAGTATCTACCCGATCGCCGGCGAAATGAGACCGGATATTGCTCACCTGAACAGTTATTTTGAAGAGAAAAATATAACAATAGGATTTTTACCCACCCAGGTGTGCGAACAATTCATGAAATTAGGTAACCGTTCTTTAAGGCTTTTGTTAACCGGGGGGGACAAATTAAAATATTTTATCAAGAATGATTATCAAATGGTGAATAACTATGGGCCTACGGAAAATACAGTGGTGAGTACGAGTTTCATTGTAGAGGATCACTACAGCAATATCCCCATCGGTAGGCCGATCTCTAACACACAAATATATATTTTGAGTCAACATTTCATGGTGCAGCCGATTGGGATACCGGGGGAGATATGCATTACCGGCTGTGGTCTATCCCGGGGATATTTAAACAGCCCGGAACTAACCCTGGAAAAATTTGTAAGCCCTCCATTCTTAGAGGGGAAATTGTTGTATCGGACAGGAGATCTGGGGAGATGGCTTGCCGACGGCAGCATCGAATTTTTAGGCAGGATCGATTTCCAGGTAAAAATAAGGGGTTATCGAATAGAACTGGCAGAAATCGAGAGCCAATTGCTGGACGTGGCCTCAATAAAGGAAGCGATAGTGGCGGTGCTAAAAGATAATGAAGGAGAAAAATACCTCTGTGCCTATATCGTATCCGATGATGAACCGGACACGGCGGAATTGAAGAGTATTCTCGCCCGGGGTATTCCCCACTATATGATTCCCGCCTGTTTCGTAAGGATAGAGCATGTACCCTTAACTGCTGCAGGCAAGGTAAATCGGCGGGCGCTGCCGCCGCCGGTGGTGAAGACCGGTAGGGATGATACGGTGCCTACGGGTGTGATGGAGAAAAAATTAGCCGGGATATGGTCGGAAGTATTGGGAATTGAAAAAGAGACCATTACCAGGGAAGCCGATTTTTGGGGGCTGGGGGGGCATTCATTAAAGGCCACTGTTTTGTTGTCACTGATCCATAGAGAGTTTAATGTCAATATTCCCCTGGTAGACATATTTAAAAGGCCCACCTTAAGGGGATTGGCACAATATATAAAGGGCCTGACCCAGGACATTTTTATCCCCGTCGATCCGGTGGAGAAAAGGGAGTTTTATCCGCCGTCGTCGGCGCAGAAGAGATTGTTTGTGCTGTGCCGCATCGAGGCTGGAAGTACGGCCTATAACCTGCCAGCCTTGATGACGATAGAAGGAGGGCTGCAGCGAGGCCGTTTTGGGGAGGCGATTCACCGCCTGATAGAGAGGCATGAGAGCTTGAGAACATCATTTTCCCTGATAGAGGGCCGGGTGGTGCAGGTTATTCATGAAGCGGTCGATTTTCGAATAGAATACATAGAATACAGAGAGATTGCCGGGCAGGAACAGGCGGTGACAACGATACTTAGAGAACATATGAGGCCCTTTGACTTGAGTAAAGCGCCGCTTTTCCGGGTGGTGCTGGCCAGGTTGGCCGCTGAGAAGGACCTGCTTTTTTTTGATATGCATCACATCGTCTCGGACGGTGTATCGATGGCTCTCCTGGTGCGGGAATTTATAGAACTGTATGAAGCCGGGACCCTGCCGGCACTGCGAATACAATATAGAGATTTTTCGCAGTGGCAAAACAAATTGTTTGCCACTGAAAAGATAAAAAAGATGGAAAGGTACTGGCTGGATAAGTTTAAAGAAAAAATTCCCCCGCTAAACATACCTTCCGACTACCCGAGACCGAAAGTCCAGGACTTTTTGGGGGATAGTATAAAATGTGAATTGAAGAAGGCATTGGCGGAGAAATTGTACAAGTTTACGGGGGAAACACAGACAACTTTATTTATGGTTTTCCTGGCTGTATTTAATGTGTTATTGGCCAGGTATACCAGGCAGGAAGACATCGTGGTGGGTACACCTATTGCCGGTAGAAATCATGCCGATTTAAAAAATATAATTGGGCTGTTTGTCAATACCTTAGCCATGAGAAACCGGCCAAAGGGGGAAAAGACGTTCAGGGAGTTCCTGGAGGAGGTGACAGGGAATGCCCTGGAAGCCTATGAAAACCAGGATTACCCCTTTGACGCGTTGATCGATAAGTTGAGTATACCCAGGGATCTCGGCAGGAATCCCCTGACAGATGTGTGGCTTGTTTCCGAGAGTATTGATATGCCGGAGTTTGACATCAAAGATTTAAAATTCAGGCCCGTGGATTTCGAGGCTGGAATCACACATTCCGACCTGGTGCTGTATATATACGACACCGGCCGCGGGATATATATGGTTCTCGAATACGCAACGTCCCTGTTCAAAAGATCCACTGTAGAAGAGATGCTTGAACGTTTTGTCGGTATCATGGGCCATTTGCTGGAGAACCCGGATATAAAATTGAAGCACATCGAAATCGTACATAACCTGTCGTCGGCAGAGCCAAGATTTCAGGGGGAGCTCCAGAGTGATTTTGATTTCTGAGGTAATGGTAATGGATAGATCAAAAATGTCCCGCGAGTTGGCGGTTGCTTCCGGTCAATATCTTAAAGAGGAAGAGTATTGGCTGCAAAAATTGTCGGGGGAACTGGTAAATACCGGTTTCATGGGCGATAATAGAAGAATAGGGAGAGGGGAACCCCGTATGGCGGCGGAGCACTTCGGCTTGAGCGAAGAACTTTCTTCCCGTTTAATGAAATTGAGTGCAGGCTCTGACCCCAAATTGCATATGATTTTGATTGCCGGCCTTTTGGCGTTACTCAACAAATATACCGGTAATGAAGATATTATCGTGGGCATCCCTATTTATAAGCAGGATGTCGAGGCTGTTTTCATTAATACGGTACTGGCGATCAGGAATCGCTTAAAAGGGGATATGACATTCCGGCACCTGCTGCTTCAAGTAAGACAGAGTATTGTTGAGGCAGATGAGAATCAAAACTATCCCCTAGAGATGTTACTTCAAAAGCTGGACTTACCCCTGTTGGAACACGATTTTCCGCTTTTTGATGTGGTGTTGTTAATGGAGGGCATTCATGACCGGAGATATATTCAACACATCAAGGCCAATGTGATTTTTTCTTTTTCGCCGGCCAATAAACGTATCGAAGGGGTGTTGGAATATAACGCCTTCAAGTATAAAGACACAACCATTCGGAGAATTATTTATCATTTTATCCAGGTTTTGCAGGTCGTCCTCGTCGACGTCGATCTCACACTGGCCGACATCAATATATTGTCGGAGGCAGAAAAGCGGCAACTGCTGGTGGATTTTAATGCTACGAAGGCCGCCTATCCCGAAAATAAGACCCGGCAAGATCTATTTGAACAGCAGGCCCAGAAAACCCCCGACAATATCGCCTTCAGAGCACCAGGCTCAGGTATGATCACCCTGTCGTACCTGGGATTAAATGAGAAGTCGAACCGGTCGGCCAGGATCTTGAGAAAGAGTGGAGTGGCTGCCGGTTCGGTGGTGGGAATCATGATGGAACGATCTTTAGATATGGTTGTCGGTTTACTGGCCATCCTCAAGGCCGGCGGGGCCTATCTGCCCATTGATCCAGTTGCTCCGCCGGAGAGAGTCCTTTTTATGCTCCGGGATTCCGGGGCCGGAGCCCTGCTTTCTCACAGTTCATGTACCGACCAGATACCCTTCACCACCCTTCGGAACTTTGAGGCCAACGAAGGCGGTGGGTTTGTGGTCACCCCCCCGCGGCATCATATAGAGGCGTTTGATGAACTCCCCCGGCCGGACCGTTCACTCATTAACCTTAAACACTACAAGGGTAAGATCGGCATGGCCAGTGTGACCGATTGTATATCTCTTCAGGCTACGAGGGGCTGCCCGTATGAATGTCTCTTCTGCCATAAGATATGGTCCAAGAGCCACATCTATCGCAGTGCCGAAAATATCTTCGGTGAGATTGAGTATTATTACAAACATGGAGTCCGTAATTTTGCCTTTATCGACGATTGCTTCAATTTGAACAGGGAAAAAAGCAGCCGACTGTTCAGGTTGATCCTCCGGAACAGGCTGAAAATCCAGGTGTTTTTCCCCAATGGATTGCGGGGAGATATAATGACCCCCGATTACATCGATCTGATGGTAGAGGCAGGCAGCCGGGGGATTAACCTGTCTCTGGAAACCGCCTCCCCGAGGCTGCAGAGATTGATTAAAAAGAATCTGGATCTGGATAAATTCAGGACAGTGGTCGATTACATTGCCCGGCAGCATCCGGGTGTGATTCTGGAAATGGCCACCATGCATGGTTATCCAACGGAAACCGAAGAGGAGGCCATGATGACCCTGGATTTTATAAAAAGCATAAAATGGCTCCATTTCCCCTATATCCATATCTTAAAAATATTTCCCAATACCGAGATGGAGGCCTTTGCCCTTGACAATGGTATAACGAAAGAGGCTATCCTCCGCTCCAAGGACCGGGCTTTTCACGAACTGCCCGAAACATTGCCCTTTCCCAAGAGCTTCACTCGCAAATACCAGGCCAATTTTTTAAATGAATATTTCCTGTCCAGGGAACGCTTGAGAAGGGTACTGCCGGTTCAGATGGGGATTCTGAGTGAGGAGGCTCTGGCTCAAAAATACAATGCCTATTTACCGGTAGAGATTCAGACGGTAGAGAATGTCATCGATTTTGTCGGGCTCGACGATATCGAGAACCCTAAAGAATATGAGCCGGGCACAGAAGATGGAGAATCCGTCTTCGATCTCGATAGGGTGTACCCTGAGCCGGAACCGGCGGTAAAGAAAATATTGCTGCTCGATCTGTCTCAACATTTCAGCTCCCATAAAATGCTGTATCGTGTGGTGGAGCAGCCGCTGGGGCTGATATCTCTGTTGACCTACCTGAAACAATGCTTCGGCGATAAAATCGACGGCCGGATATATAAAGCCGGCAGTGATTTTGACAGTTTCGCTGAATTAAAACGATTGGTAGAGCGGTATAAACCCGATCTGGTGGGCATCCGGACCTTGACGTTTTTTAAGGAGTTCTTCCACCAGACGGTAGGGCTGCTGCGGCAGTGGGGAGTCGAAGCGCCTATTATTACCGGCGGCCCTTATGCCTCCAGTGATTACGACACCATTTTAAAAGACAAAAATGTCGACCTCGCCGTCCTGGGGGAAGGGGAGTACACTCTAGCCGAATTGATCGAAAAGATGCTCCAGAGAGATTTTAACTTGCCTGAACCCGGTATTTTAAGCAGAATAAACGGCATCGCCTTTGGTAAAGAGTCTTCATCGCCGGATCGGTCCTGTCAGGTAATACCGGTAGATAGAGTTGCCGACCGGGCTGCCCAGGAAGATTACCGAAACCCGGAATCGACAGTTGGCGGAAATCGTCCGGCCTATGTGATGTACACCTCCGGTTCCACCGGTAAACCGAAGGGGGTGATGGTAGAGCATAGGCAGGTGAGCAACTGTATATTCTGGATGCAGGGCAAATTCAACTTACAGGCAGATCATATCATTTTACAACGGACCAATTTGACCTTTGATCCTTCGGTGTGGGAAATTTTCTGGCCCCTGTCGGTGGGGGCGAGTTTCAGGATGATTACATATCATGAAAGTATAGACGCGGAATTTTTACTTGGCCTGATGGAAGGGGACAGCGGCTTAACAATGATGTACTGCCCGGCCACATTGGTGAATATGATGGTAAATCTTTTGGATAAAAAGTCCGATAAACCGCAGTTGAAGATGCCGTGGCTCATCATCGGCGCCGAACCCATTGGCAAACAGGAGGTGGAGAAATTCTATGTCTGCTTCCGGGGGCAGATTGTCAACACCTACGGACCCACGGAGTGTACCATCAATAATACCTATTTTGATATTCACCGGCATGATGAACGCCCTCATGTTCCCATCGGCAGACCTGTTGCCAACAATCGCATATATGTTTTGTCCGGGAATTTGCAGTTGCAGCCCGTGAATGTGGCTGGAGAGATATGTATTGCCGGCGATAGTGTGGCCAGAGGGTATATCAATAATCCCGGTAAGACGACTGAACATTTCGTGGATAATTCGTTTGGACCGGGTAGGTTATATAAAACCGGCGATATCGGCCGGTGGCGGGAAGACGGAACCCTTGAAATCATAGGCAGGACAGACGAACAGGTCAAGATCAGGGGCTATCGCATCGAACCGGCGGAGATAAAGGCTGCCCTTTTAACGCATCGGGGGCTAAAAGATTGTATGGTGGTGGTGAAAGATCGCAGAGACTCTCAAAGGGAAATCAAAGTATGCCGGAGGTGCGGCATTACCTCCAGGTACCCGGGGGTCAATTTTAGCGAAGATAGTGTGTGCGACATCTGTCTCAATTTTAATACCTATAAAAAAATGTTGGCCGACTATTTTAAAACATTGGACCACTTAAAGCAAGCCATCAAGAGGGAAAACAGGGACAAGACCTCCGGTTACGACTGTTTGCTTCTCTTCGGTGGGGGCAGAGGGTCGGCCTACGCCCTGTACCAATTGGTGGATATGGGCTTCAACATACTGGCCGTGACCTATGACAACGGTTATTTTGGCAAAGGGGATCTGGAAAACATAGAAAAAATTACCTCGAAACTGGGGGTAGATCACATCGTAGTGACTCACCCCAACAGGGATCAGATTTTAAAAGAGAGTATAAGGACGGCACACACCGTTTGCCGCGGGTGCTTTCACACTTCTTACTCCCTCGCCGCCGAGCATGCCTATAAGAATAATATCAAGGTCGTGGTGGGCGCCACATTATCCAGGGGGCAGATCATCGAGAATAGATTATTTCTGTTTCTGCAGCAGGGGATTGCCGGAGTTGAGGAGCTTGAAGATAAGATTCTGAGACTCCAAAAGATGACACCCGAGCTGGATAAGAGTATATTCGATCGTATTGATATCGACCCGGTAAACGATGGTTCCATCCACGATCGGGTAAAATTTATCGATTTCTATCGTTATTGCGACATCACCAATCAGGAGATGATATCTTATCTAAATGAGCGGGCCCCCCACTGGCAGACCCGTAAGAATTATGCCGTCTATTCCACCAATTGTCCCATAAAAGAGATCGGCGACTACGGTCATTTGCAGGAGAGGGAATTTCACTTTTACGGCAGTGCCACCAGTTGGGAGAAGAGGTTGGGGCATCTGACCCTGGAAAATGTCAAAGAGGATCTCACCTGCCGGGTCAGCCAGGGGGGGTATAAAAATTTTTTAAGGAGGATCGGGTATGGAGTGGACAAAGGAGCTAAGAAGGCAGATAAGTATTTATGTGCTTATATCGTGGCCGATAAGTCGGCTCCGCAAGATGAGGTCTCCATATCTCGATTAAGGGAACATTTATTGAAGCAGTTACCCGAATATATGATACCGAATTACTTTGTGTACCTGGATGAGATGCCGTTGACCCCCAATGGAAAAGTGGATAAAAGGGCATTACCGGCACCGAAAGTGTCGCGGTCTAAACTGGGGGCCACTTATGTCGCCCCCAGCACGGATCTGGAGAGAAAAATTGTTGAATTATGGCGGCAGGTACTTAAATTGGAGCAGGTGGGGGTGAATGATAATTTTTTTGACCTGGGGGGAAATTCACTGAGTATCATAGAATTAAACAGTAGATTGAAGGACTCTCTCGGCAAAGAGATACCCATAGTAACGATGTTTACCTATCCGACGATCGGTACTCTGGCCAGGAATCTGGATCAGGATGGGGCTCCGGTAAGTGATGCCGGTGGTGAACGGAAACAAGTTGAGTTGATCGATAAGGGAATGAAAATGATGAAACGAGGCATACGAAAAAGAGGCAGGGGAGTTTGACATGGGGGAAACAAGAGAAGGAAGTAATAGAACCGGCCTGGAAATAGCGGTGATCGGGATGGCCGGTCGGTTTCCCGGGGCCGGGAATATCGATGAATTCTGGGATAGTTTAAAAAAAGGCGTGGAATCGATTTCCTTCTTTTCAGACGATGAATTAAGGAAATCGGGAATCGATGAGGAGTCGATAAAGGCAACAGGTTATGTGAGGGCAAAGGGGGTTCTGGAAGGCATAGAGTATTTTGATGCTTCCTTTTTTGGTTATCTCCCGGAAGAGACAGAGATGATGGACCCCCAGATGCGAATCTTCCACGAATGCGCCTGGGAGGCACTGGAGCATGCCGGTTATGATCCGCAATCTTACGATGGGTTAATCGGGCTTTTCGCCGGCCTCACTCCCAACTTTATCTGGGCGGCTGCCAGTTTTATCCGGAGTCACAGTGGATCGAACCAACTGGAAGCAGATTATTTAAACGGCAATTTTTTTAGTACCCTTATTTCCTATAAATTAAATCTAAAGGGACCGAGTGTTACCGTCCAGACTGCGTGCTCCACCTCGTTGGTGGCCATTCACCAGGCGTGCCGGGCATTGATAACCGGTGAATGTCATATGGCCTTAGCCGGTGGGGTGACCATCACGCTGCCGCAGAAATACGGTTATCTTTACGAAGAGGGTATGATTCATTCTCCCGACGGACACTGCCGGGCCTTTGATGCCCGGGCCGGCGGGATAATCGGCGGAAACGGAGTCGGCATCGTGGTTTTGAAGAACCTCGATGAAGCCAGCGCCGACGGCGATGTCGTTTGGGCCGTGGTTAAGGGTACGGCGGTTAACAATGACGGCAATAGAAAGGTGGGTTATACCGCACCCAGTGTAGAAGGCCAGGTGGCGGTCATTAAAGCGGCGCACCAGGTAGCGGAAGTTGAGCCTGAGAGCATTCGTTATATTGAAGCCCACGGTACAGGGACCACCTTTGGCGACCCCATCGAAGTTGAGGCTTTAAAGAGGTCATTTGCTTCGGACAGGACAGGCTTTTGTGCAATTGGAGCTGTTAAAACCAATGTCGGTCACCTGGACAGCGCAGCGGGAGCTGCGGGTTTTATAAAGACAGTACTGGCATTAAAATATCGTTTGCTTCCTCCTACTTTAAATTTTGAAACACCGAACCCGAAGATTGATTTTGACAACAGCCCTTTTTATGTGAATACCGGACTCAGCCAATGGAAAAGCAACGGGGGCCCGCTGCGGGCAGGGGTAAGTTCCTTCGGCATCGGCGGTACCAATGCCCATGTTGTGCTGGAAGAAGGTCAACCTGTTTTAGCGGTACAGGCTGGAGGGGCAAAACTGAAGGAGCGTCCCTATCGATTGATCCTCCTTTCTGCCGCATCCAGCGCACCGTTGGAACAAGCCACCCGGAACCTGGCCAATCATTTCGAGAAGAATCCTGCAATAAACCTCGGAGATGCAGCTTATACTTTACAGGTAGGCAGGCAGGCCTTCCCCCACAGGAGAATGTTGATCAGCACGGATGTCACCGAAGCCGCCGCTGCCCTACGGTCTCCGGAATCGGCAAAGGTTCACACATTCTGGCTAAGGGACGAAAATAGACCCCTTGTATTTATGTTCCCCGGGCAGGGGGCGCAGTACGCCGATATGGGATCGGGATTATATCGGTGGGAGCCGGTATTTCGCCTGGAAATGGATCGGGGTTTTGGATTGCTTGAATCCATGATGGGGTTCGATCTAAAAAAGATTCTCTATCCCTGCACCACCGGTGCAGAACGTATCAACCAGACCGAGATCGCCCAGCCCCTCCTATTTATCTTCGAATATGCCCTGGCAAAGTTGTTGGAAAAATGGGGGATCAACCCCCAGGCCATGATCGGGCACAGTGTCGGTGAATATGTGGCTGCTTGCCTGTCCGGGGTATTTACCCTGGAGGATGGGTTAAGGCTGGTGGTTTCAAGGGGGAAATTGATGCAGCAAGTGCCTTTGGGCGCCATGTTGAGTGTTCCGCTGGCCGAAGAAGCTCTGAAACCTTTATTGGACAATGAACTGGCATTGGCTGCCGTGAATGGGCCGTCCCATTGTGTCGTTTCCGGCCCCTCCGAAACAGTGGCGGCATTTGAGAAAAGATTACGGGCAATGGGATGTGAACCGCGGCCTCTTCATACATCCCATGCATTTCATTCCGCAATGATGGAGCCTATATTAGAAGAATTTGAAGCACAGGTAAAGAGTATAAAATTGAATGAGCCGGTGAAGCCCTACATATCGAACCTCAGCGGGACCTGGATAACCGTTGAGGATGCCGTAGACCCTGGGTATTGGGCCAGGCATTTACGGCACACAGTGCGGTTTGCCGATGGCCTGGCGGAATTACTAAAGGAGAAAAATTTTATCTTCCTGGAAATCGGGCCCGGCCAGACATTGGCTGCTTTCGTGAGACAATATGGGAAAAAAAAATCCAGGTCGTTGGTTTTGAATCTGGTCAGGCACCCCCGGGAGGATGTGGACGATTACTATCACCTGTTGAGTAAGATAGGGCAGTTATGGCTTCACGGGAAAAAAATCGATTGGCGGGGATTTTATTTTGAGGAGAAAAGATCGCGGGTTCCATTACCGACCTATCCCTTTGAACGCCGCCGTTACTGGAAGAATGCAGAGGTTTTCAAAAATGGCCTGGAGATACCGCCTGCCATGTCTCTAGCTAGTAAGACCAAAGATATTGCCCGCTGGTTTTATGTTCCCTCCTGGAAGCGTTCCGTTTTATCTGACCATAGAGCCTTAAGTACATCCGCTGAACTCGACTGGTTGGTATTTATCGGCCAGGATGATTTTGGCCACCGGTTGGTCGATCAATTACGGCAAGATGGACATCGGCTCATTACTGTTCGAATAGGTTCAAGTTTTTGTAAAATAAACGAGCAGGAGTATGCGATTAATCCTCGTGAGGCAGAGGACTTCGATGCCCTATTCAAGGAGCTGTGGACCTCGGCAAGAATACCCAAACGGCTTGTTCATCTATGGTGTATCAATGAGAATTTACATCGGGAATTGGATATGGAATGCCTCGATAAAGCCCTGGAGTTGGGGTTTTACGGCCTGCTCCACATTGCCCGGGGGATGGGCAAACAGGATATGGAAGACGGTATTCAAATTATGGTGGTCACCAACAACATGCATGAAGTCAGCGGAGCAGAGATACTGCGGCCGGAAAGTGCAGCCCTGTTGGGAGCCGTCAGGGTTATCCCGAAAGAGTACCCGGGATTCACTTGCCAAAACATCGATTTTGTGATGCCCGTCTCCGATGACCGGCAAAAGGCTAAAGTGATCGGGCAGTTACTCGAGGAGTTCAAGTTGGAGTCATCCGACATGGTGGTGGCTTACCGGGATCACCATCGCTGGGTACAAACTTTTGAACCCCTCCGGCTGGATGACCCGGCCGCGTCGCTGCCGCGGTTAAGGGAAAGGGGCGTCTATTTGATCAGCGGTGGATTGGGAGGTATGGGACTCGTATTGGCGGAACACCTGGCCAGGAGTGTCAAAGCCAGGCTCATTTTGACGGGCCGTTCAGCCTTTCCTCCCCGGCAGAAGTGGGAAGAATGGATTAAGAATCATGGTTACCGGGACCGTGTCAGTGCAAAGGTAACGAAATTGAGAGAATTGGAGGCCCTGGGTGCCGAGGTCATGGTGTGCAGCGCCGATGTTGCCGATTTTGGACAGATGCGCCAGGTGATGACCCTGGCCGAGCAGAAATTCGGTCCGCTGCACGGCGTCATCCATGCAGCCGGGCAGCCGGGCGGCGGCTTGATACAGGGGGCAACGGAGGAGATATTGAAAGGGACTCTGGCTCCTAAGTTGAGGGGAACCCTGGTTCTGGATAAATTGCTGCAAGCTGCCGAACTCGATTTTTTCATTTTGTGTTCATCCCTCAATTCGATCCTGCCGACCATAGGCCAGGCCGGTTATTGTGCCGCCAACGCCTTCCTCGATATGTTTGCCCTATATCGAACCCTCATAAAAGGCAAATTTACCGTATCTATCAATTGGGATGCCTGGCAGGAGGTGGGCATGGCGGTTAGGGCACTGGAGGGTCTGGCCCGGGAGATGAAGATTTCCGGGGCCGCACAAAAGAGTGTGAGCCATCCGTTGTTCGACTATTGTATGGCCGGGGGGGCAGGCGAAGTAATATATGTCGCCCATCTGGATGCAAAACAGTGGGTCCTGAATGAACACCGGGTTATGGGTAAGGCGACACTTCCGGGAACGGCCTTGTTGGAGATGGCCAGGGGGGCGTTCGAAGACCACAGGGGGCAAAAGACGATGGCATTGCGGGACGTATACTTTTTTTATCCCATGATGGTGGAGGATGATGAGAATAGAGAAGTACACACGATATTAAAAAAGCAGGGTGGGGAGTCTGATTTTTTTATAAGGAGCAGGTTGGCATTGGCCGAAGATGGCTGGATAGATCATGCCCGCGGCAAAATTACGGCACTGGAACCACAGCCACCCCGACAGCACGATATCGTACAAATCCAGGGTAGATGCAGGGACCAAGAGATTATAGTGACAGGCGAATTCATGGCTCGGCAAGATGAGAGAGATGGCCATGAGCTGCAGTTTGGCCCCAGATGGCACAATATAAAAAAATTAGAGTTCGGTGCCGACCAGGTACTGGTTCACTTAGAGCTTTCAAAAATATTTGAAAAGGATACCCTGTCGTACAAGTTGCATCCCGCACTGCTGGATGCGGCGGTGGGTTCCTTCAGAGAAGAGGATACCGACATGGGCCTGGCGCTGCCCTTTTCTTATAAAAAAATTGGAATAAAGGCCCCGCTGCCCCGAAAAGTATACAGCCACATCAGGTACCTGGAGACCAACCGCCAGGGAAAGAATTTTTTAAATTACAATGTCACGATAATGGATGAAGAGGGTCGAGAACTGGTTGACATCGAGGAGTACAGCCGCCTGACAATTTCCGGTGATGCCAGGTCACTCATGCCGCAGCCTTCGTCTTATCCCGGGAACAGGGTTGAATCGTCCCCGGGTAAAGAGAGCGCTTTGCTCAAGAATGGGATATTGCCGACGGAAGGGATAGAAGTGTTTAACCGTCTTCTTTCCAGTTGGCAGCCGCAGGTTCTGGTATCCAGCCGGGATTTGATGACCAGGCTGAAACAGTATAATGCGTCTAAGGTAACCGATCTTCCGGAAGAATTAGAGGAAATGAACCAACCGATAGCCCCGCGCACGCGACCTGAGTTGAGCACTCCCTTTGTTGGACCCAGGAATGAGGTAGAGCAAAAACTGGCCCGGATCTGGCAGGATTTTCTCGGCATAAAGAAGCTGGGCATCCATGATGATTTTTTTGAATTAGGGGGAGATTCATTAAAGGTTATCAATATTATACCTAAAATTCACAAAGCCCTGGATGTAGAAATACCGCTGGCGGAATTTTTCAACCATCCGAATATTAGCGGCATTGGGGCGTACATCAATAGGGCCGGTAAGTCTAAACATTTCCGGGTAGAAAGGGCAGAAAAAAAGGAATACTATAAGTTGTCTTCTGCCCAGAAGAGATTGTATGTGCTTCAGCAGATGGATGTGGACAGCACCGCCTACAATCTGGCCGAAATGGCGGTGGTGTCGGAAGTGGACTATGGAGCCGTGAAGGTAGAAGAGCTATGTGGAAGGTTGATCGGAAGACACGACAGTCTGAGAACCAGGTTTTTGAAGGTAGATAACGAGCCTGTACAAAGAATAGAGGAGCAAGTTGAGTTCGGGATTGACTATTTTGAACCCGGTGCCGCTGGCGGTGAGGCCGTGGCCCGGGAAGAAGAAATAATAAAAAATTTTATTAAGCCCTTTGCCCTCGACAAGGCACCGCTTTTGAGGGTATGCCTCATAAAAGTCGAAGCGGCAAAATACGTATTAATGATAGATCTTCACCATATTATAGCGGACGGTTTATCTCTGGCTATCATTTTGAGGGAACTCCAGGCTCTATATAGAGGGCAAGAGCTGCCTGAATTAAATATCCGCTATATCGATTACTCCGAATGGCACGGCAGTGAAAGGCAGAGGCGACTGGTCAAAGACCAGGAAAAATACTGGTTAAATGAGTTCCAGGGGGATATTCCGGTCTTGAGTCTTGCCAGAGATTATATAAGACCGCCAATAATGAGTTTTGAAGGGGACAAAGTGAGTTTTGGCTTTGATGAAAGCGAAACCCTCTCATTAAAGAACCTCGCCCTGGCAGAGGAAGTCACCCTGTTTATGCTGCTTCTGGCCATATATACTATTTTGTTGGCTAAGTTAAGCGACCAGGAGGACATCATAGTGGGCTCACCGGTGGCCGGCAGAAGGCATACGGATTTAGAGGGTATTGTCGGGATGTTTGTCAACACTCTGGCCCTGAGGAATTTCCCCAAACAGGGCCTGACATTTAAGGCGTTCCTGAATGAAGTACGGGAGAGGGCTTTACGGGCTCTCCAGAACCAGGATTACCAGTTTGAAGACCTGGTGGATGCGGTGGTGGTCAATAGAGACATGAGTCGAAATCCGCTGTTCGATGCCATGCTCATATTTCAGAACCTGGAATATCCGATGGCAGACATGGATAATACGCGGGAAGAGGCGTCGGACTCAAATATTAAGACCTATGAATATGAGAGACGAACCACCCGGTTTGATTTAAATTTGCAGGGTTTTGAGTCGATGGGGAAACTGGTGTTCGGCCTCGAATACAGTACGAAGTTATTCAAGAGGGAGAGAATCGAGTGGTTTAGCCGATATTTCAAGGATATAGCACTCGCTGTACTGGATAATCCGGAAATAAAATTAGCGGACATCCATTTTATATATAAAGAGGAAAAAGGCGAATTACTATCTCAATTTAATGATGAATTGTGAAGTTAAAGATGAGGACGTGATTGTAAGTGGTGAGGGCGATTCACATGGACCAAAAAGTACTGCAGCTTAAACTAAAGGAGAGTTTTAAAAAATTTAGGGATCACTGCGCCATAGACTCCGGCAGCCGAACCGTAACCTATGGGGAACTGGACAGGATAACCGGGACAATTGCCGATTTGCTCTGGCAGAGGGGAGTAGAGCGGGAGATGTTTATCGGTGTGCTGGTGGAGGAGCGAATAGATTTGATTTTTGCGATAATTGGCATCCTGAAGGCCGGCTGTGTGTTTGTGCCGCTGGATACCGGCTATCCCGAAGAGCGGCTGGGGGTCATGATAGATGCCACAGATATGGAATTGATCATTTGTGATAGGGAGAATTTCGGACATTTTAAGACCAATAAATTGATAAAGAAAAAAAAAGTTGAATTAGTTCTGCTTGAGGAGCGTAAAGGCGAAATAGAGGCTGGTAAACAGGGCACCTATTCCCCCAACGACAGGGTCTATATTTATTACACCTCCGGGACTACCGGAATACCCAGAGCTATAGTGGGCAAGAATGTGAGCCTTTTACATTTCATCGAATGGGAGATCAGGACATTTGGCATAGATGAGACATTTTGTTTCAGCCAGTTTACCAATCCCGGTTTCGATGTTTTTCTGAGGGATATATTCGTGCCCCTCTGTGCCGGTGGCACTATCTGCATTCCTGCCGAGAAGGGGATCTCAATGGGTGCAGAATCGTTAATAGAGTGGATAGATAAAAAACGAGTAAATCTAATTCATTGTGTTCCCAGCCTGTTTCGGCTGCTGAATTCCGATGGCCTAAAATCCGAACATTTTAAAAGCCTGAAATACGTATTGTTGGCCGGGGAAAGAGTCGTTCCCCAGGAGTTGAGCCGGTGGTACGAGACATTTGGCGTCAGAATCCAACTGATCAATTTGTATGGCCCCACCGAGACCACCCTGGCAAAGATGTTTTATCCGATACAAATTTCGGACACCGACCGGGAAATAATGCCTGTGGGTAAACACATAGATGGCGCCAGGGCGATTATATTGAAAGAGAATTTGCAGCCCCCTGGAAGGTTGGTGGCTGGGGAAATCTATATCCGCACTCCCTATCGCTCCTTCGGATATTTAAATGATCCGGAGTTGAATGCCCGGAGATTCATCCCCAATCCGTTTAACGACGACCCGGCCGACCTTCTGTATAAGACCGGGGATTATGGCATGCTGCTGCCGGATGGAAATATTGAACTGTTGGGAAGACTGGATCGTCAAGTAAAAATACAGGGGATTCGAGTGGAACTGGATGAGATAGAGAATGCAATAGTCAGGCATCCGTCTGTTAGGGAGTCGGTGGTGGTAAAAAGAGAAATCACCACTAAAAATGAATTTTTATTTGCTTTCATTACCCGAAACCGGCAGAGCGGAGACCCGGGGGAGGACGATAGGAGCCTTATCTCGGGGTTAAGAGAATATTTGCAGGAAAAATTGCCAGCCCATATGATACCGGCGGATATCCATATAATCGAGCAGTTGCCCAGAAAAGCCAATGGCAAGGTAGATTACGATCAGATAGCGAAGATGATTAAGGATTATAAGCTGGAATACATCGCGCCCGGCAGTGAAATCGAAGGTAAGCTTTCGGAAATCTGGTCTGAAATATTGGGTTTTAAACAGATTGGCGTGACCAAAAGTTTCTTCGAGCTGGGGGGGAATTCCCTGGGGGTGATGACCCTTATTGCCAGGATTCAGCGGGAATTTGGTATAACAATTACCTTGAGAGATGTATTTGAAAACATTACGATCAAGCTCCAGGCAGAGTTTATTGAGTCCGCCAGACGCGCATCTGCAGACAAATATATCTCCATAAAGGCGGTGGAAGAGAAAGAATATTACCCCCTGACATCGGTACAGAAACGGTTGTACTTTCTCCAGCAGGTGGCATTAGAGGCAGTTGGCTATAACCTGCCCCAGGTGGCCATGGTAGAGGGAGATCTGTCTAGAGAACGGCTAGATCGTGTCTTCGGAAAATTGATACAGAGACATGAAGGTTTTAGAACATCCTTCCGGTCAATCGGCGGTGAACCCACCCAGAGAATTCACCGGGAAATCGATTTTACGGTTGAGTATTTCGCGGGGGGGGATAATCGGTCTTCCGGCAGCGGCGATTCAAGGCAGCTGGCACCGGAGCCGACAGCGAAAGATTTTATAAGACCCTTTGATCTGGCCTGTGCCCCTTTGCTGCGGCTGCGACTGATAAAAATAGAGGAACAAAAGTTTATTTTGATGAGCGATATGCACCATATTATTGCCGACGGCATTTCCCGTGAAATCCTGATGCGGGATTTTGTATCTCTGCATGAGGGGGAAGAGTTGCCTCCCCTCAGACTGCAGTACAAGGATTATGCGGAATGGCAGAATAGTGAAAGAGAGCGGGAAAACATAAAGAGGCAGGAGCGATACTGGCTGGAGAGTTTTTCCGGGCAACTGCCTGTACTCGATTTGCCCCTGGATTTCCCTAGACCTCCGGCCCAGAGTTTTGCCGGCAGCATCCTGGCTTTCGAGATAGGCAGTCGGGATAGCCAGGCTCTGAAAACGTGGGCCGAACAACAGGGCGCCACATTGTACATGGTCCTGTCGGCTGTATATAATATCTATCTGGCGAAATTATGCGGTCAGGCAGATATCATCATGGGGACCACCTCACCGGGGCGTGAACATGCTGGCATGGAACAGGTAATCGGCATGTTTGTGAATACCCTGGTGCTGCGAAATCATGTAGATGGCAGCGGCACATTTACCGAATTTCTCGAGGAGGTCAAGGGGAAAATTCTGGGGGCCTTTGAGAACCGGGATTATCCGTTTGAAGAGCTGGTGGAGAAGCTGACGGTGCAGAGAGATATGGGGCGTAATCCTCTGTTTGATGTTATGTGGGTATGGCAGAATATGGAGATTGCCGAAGTCGATATAGCCGGCTTGAAGTTAAAACCCTGTACATATGAAGAGAATACCGCGAAATTCGACCTGACTCTGCAGGGCATGGAAGTGGAGGAGCATCTCCTGTTTAAACTTGAATATAGTACCAGATTGTTTAAAAAGGAGACAGCGGCCAGGTTTGCAGAATATTTTAAAGAGGTCACCGCCTCTGTGGTCGAAGATCCCGGCAGGAAAATAGCAGATATTGAAATCATACCGGCGAAAGAGAAAAGGCAGATATTAGCCGACTTTAACGATACAACTGCGGAATTTCCTGGACGTCAGACCGTTGATGCATTATTTGAAAGACAGGTAGAGAGTACCCCGGACCGTATGGCCGTGGGATTTGAGGCTGAGCAGTTGACCTACGGCAAGTTAGATGAAAAGTGCAGCCAACTGGCCCGGTTCCTGGTGACAAGAGGCATAGGCGCCAATGAATTCGTGGCCGTTATAATGGAACGCTCCCCGGAAATGGTCATGGCGGTGCTGGGGATACTCAAATCAGGGGCCGCCTATGTGCCGCTGGAACCCGGTTTCCCGGATGTCAGGATCAAGGGGATACTGAAAAACGTCGGCGCCCGCTGTTTGATGGGGAGCAGCAGCCTCTATGGCAGGATAGCTAAGATCCAGTGGGAATTGCCGGAACTCGAGCATGTCCTGTTGTTAGACGTAGAGACCCCGAAACCGCCGGTTGAATCGATTGACCGGGCAGCGGTCATCTCCCTGTGGGATCATGTGGCGGAGAGGGCGAC
>CBFDCR010000068.1:0-27300 GCA_965603365.1 uncultured bacterium | reverse complement strand
CTATCGAAAAACAGGCAAGACAACCCTAACAAAAAGTTGATGGGAAATTTGGGGTCCATTCTTGATATTGACATTTTGTGAATAACTTTTTAAAATGGGGGTATGTCGAGAGATAAGGTTACATTGAAGATACCACGGCCTTTGTATGATAGACTCAAAACCGTGATCGATGGCAGCGGTTTTAGCAGTGTCAACGAATTTGTGGTGTATGTACTCCGTGATTTGTTGTCCACCGGCCTTGAGGAAAACGCCGAATTATCCAAAGAGGAGACCGAGGCCATACGTAAGCGGTTGAAAAATTTGGGTTATTTTTAATTTATTAAAATAATAGACTTCCACTCACTGCATTATTCAAATACCCCTCCATACCGATCTTAAATAAATCGCTAAAATATTTTTTTTGTTGAAATTTTTTGAAAGTAGTAGTATAATTGTAGTATGATTGTAGTAGAAAAAGATTCTCAAAAGAGCGGTTTGCTGGTGATTTTTATTTTTATTCTGGTCTTAGGTCAATCCGTTTTGGCCGATGAGCAGAGTTGGTTCAAGAATACCCTCGATTTATCCATCAGTTCCCGAATAAAGGCGAAATTTTCCCAGGAAATTCGGCACAATGAATTGACCTTCATGGTCCCTTACCTTACCAACTGGGAGGGAGGATTGGACATTTCGCTTTTTAAAAACCTCAGTATTTCCCTCCTCTACCGAAGGCAAAATGAGGAAAAGGCTTCTTATATGCTGAAGGAAAATCGGTTCATGATTGATGTGAATTGGAGGAAGAAACTGGGACAAAAGTTCACATTTGATGCCCGGGTCAGAACCGAGATTCGAAACTTTAGGGAAAGTCGAGTCGAGAATCATCTGCGCTTCCGCTTGAGACTGCGTCTTCGGGGCAAATGTAAAATCGGAAAGTTGGCGTTAAACCCTTTTATCGCCATTGAACCCTTTGGCGATACCCTGAAGGATGAAATCAACCGCTTTCGTTTTTACCTGGGAACCGTTTTTCCGTTAGGTGAACACATCGGCTTTTTGCTGAGCTATATTCGCCAGAGCACGAAGGATAAAGAGACTCTTCATATCCTGAATTCCGGCTTTCAATTGAAATTTTAAAGGAGGCATGAGATGAAAAAAAATATTTTAGCTTTGAGTATATTGGCATTTATATTTTATAGTTGTTCCTCCGGAAATGGTGAAAGGACGGCCGAAAAAAGTGCCGTTACCCTGACCCTGGGCGCCTATACGGTCCCCAAAGATGCTTATCAGAAGGAGATCATACCGGCCTTTAAAAAAATGTGGAAGGAGAAGACCGGTCAGGAGGTTGATTTTCAGGAGTCCTACATCGCCTCCGGTGCACAGTCACGCACCATCGCTGCCGGTTTTGAGGCCGACATCGCCGCACTGTCGTTGGAAAAAGATGTGCAGCGGTTGGTGGATAACGGCCTGATCACCCACGACTGGAAAAGCAAAAAGTACAACGGCTTTGTAACCCGCTCGTTGGTGGTGATGGCCTATCGGCCGGGAAATCCCCAAAATATCAAGGATTGGCAGGACCTGACCCGGGAAGATGTGGAGGTCATCTACCCCAGTCCCAGGACCTCCGGCGGTGCCATGTGGTTTGTGAATGCCGTTTACGGTTCGGCCTTAAAAGAGAGCGAAACCATGACCGGGAAAAAGGATTTTGCTGCAGCCCGGAACCGGTTAAAAAGGGTCCAAAAACGGGTCAAAGTCATGGATAAATCGGGTCGGGCCTCGGTCACTACTTATGAAAACGGCATCGGTGATGTATTGCTGACCTACGAGAATGAGGCTCTTTTAAGGCAGAAGCAAGGGAAGGATTTCCCTTTCATCATCCCGGAAGCCACCATCTTGATTGAAAATCCCATTGCCGTGATCGACCAGAATGTCGATAAGCATGGGAACCGGGAGGTGGCGGAGGCCTTTGTTCAATTCGCGTTAACAAAGGAAGCCCAGCGTAGTTTTGCCAGCTTTGGGTTTCGGCCGGTGGATGAAGGTGTATTAAAAGAATTTGTCTACAAATTCCCGGTACCGAAAATGCTGTTCGATATATCCTATATGGGCGGCTGGGATCGGGTATACAAAGAAATTTACAGCGTCGAGGGGATCTGGTCCCAGGTCTTCCTGGAAATGGCTAATGAAAAGTAATCCTTCCTTATCGATGGGCAACGCCCAGTTGGCCCTAAGGGGGTTCTCTCTTTTCTATATCGGCTTGTTGATCGTACTACCCGTTATCGCCATCACCGGCGAAGCATTTAAGGGTGGATTGGCCAACCTCTTAAAACAGATCGCCTTGCCGCAGGCGTTGTTTGCCTTGAAACTAACTTTTACAGTGGCCTTTATCATGGTGTTGATCAACATCGTTACCGGAACAGCCACAGCCTGGGTACTGATTCGCTACCGGTTTCCCTTAAAAAATATGATGAATGCCCTCATCGACATTCCCTTCGCCATCCCCACCGTAGTGACCGGCATGATGCTGGTTGCTTTGTATGGTCCGAACAGTGTGGTCGGCAGCTTCCTGGAAAAAAACGGCATTGAAATTATTTATAATAAGCCGGGAATCATCCTGGCTCTTTTATTTGTCACCTTTCCCTTTGTGGTTCGGGCGATACAGCCGGTACTCATGGAAATGGACCCGGATATGGAAGAAGCAGCCCGTACCCTGGGGGCATCTAAATTTACTATTTTTTTTCGTGTGGTTTTGCCCATCATATTACCCTCCATTTTGACAGGAGCCGCACTCTCCTTCAGTCGGGCACTGGGAGAGTTCGGCTCCATTGTCATTGTGGCCGGGAATATACCGCTGAAGACCCAGGTGGCTTCGGTCTATGTGTATGGAGAGATCGAGAGTGCCAATGTCCAGGGCGCCCTGGGGATTTCCGTTGTGTTGCTTTTGAGTTCGTTTGTGATTTTACTTATCTTAAACCTATTGCAGCGGTGGAGTAAGAGGCATGACCGCTAAAAACGGATTTCTGGAGGTGAAACATCATAAAAAAGAGATCGGCAAGTGGCTGCTTCTGGCCTTCGTTATCCTGTGGTTCGCCATTCTGGTACTTTTCCCCCTCTACGGCATTGTCAGGGAAACGGTACAAAACGGTATCCAGATTTTTCTCTCTACCTTGGCGACCCCTGCCGCTCGCCATGCCTTCTGGCTGACCCTGTTAATTACCGTTTCGACTGTGGTCATTGATACCGTATTGGGAACCATCCTGGCCGTTGTCCTGGTCAAGCAAAATTTTAAAGGTAAGCTTGTTCTGGAGAGTCTGGTGGACCTGCCCTTTGCCGTTTCACCGGTGGTGGCGGGATTCATGTTTATTATTTTGTTTGGTCCCAAAGGCTGGATCGGCAGTTGGTTTGAGAGCATAAACGTTAAAATCATCTATGCCCTACCGGGTATGATGATCGCCACCTTGTTTGTAACACTTCCCTTTGTGGTCCGGGAAGTTGTACCCGTGCTGCGGGAATTCGGCAAGGAACAGGAAGAAAGTGCTTCTACCCTGGGGGCTTCAGGCTGGCAGACCTTCTGGCGGGTGACCCTGCCTTCCATTAAGTGGGGGTTGGCCTATGGGATCACTTTAACCATCGCCCGCTCTATTGGAGAATTCGGGGCCGTGTTGGTGGTGAGCGGCAGCATTATTCATAAGACCCAGACCGCTACGCTGCATATTCATGATCAGTTTACCGATTTTAACTATGCCGGTGCCTTCTCGGCAGCCCTGCTGTTGGCAGTGGTATCTTTCATCATTCTCAATATCATCCAATTTGTCTACAAAAAAAAGAAAGGAGGCGCGTGATGAGCGGCATTCTGGTGCAAAATTTAACCAAAACCTTCGGCGCTTTTGTGGCGGTGGATGATGTTACCTTTGAGGTCGAAGAGGGTGAACTGGTGGCCTTATTGGGCCCCAGCGGCTCGGGGAAAAGCACCATTCTGCGGATCATTGCCGGCCTGGAAAAGCAGGACACCGGCCAGATATTTCTTACCGGCAAAGACGTCACCGTGGAAAGAGCCCAGAAAAGACACGTAGGCTTTGTGTTTCAGCATTACGCCCTGTTTAAACATATGACGGTGGAGAAAAATATCGCCTTTGGCCTCCAGATCCAGAAAAAGGATAAGCGGCAGATACGGGAAAAGGTGGAGGAATTGATCGACCTGGTCAAGCTCAACGGCTATGAGAAACACTATCCTTTCCAACTCTCCGGCGGCCAGCGCCAGCGGGTCGCTTTAGCCCGGGCTCTGGCTCCCGAGCCGCGGGTGCTCTTGTTAGACGAACCCTTTGGCGCCTTAGATGCCAAAGTGAGAAAAAACCTTTCCCAATGGCTGCGGGGACTGCATGACCGCATCCATGTAACCAGTATTTTTGTTACCCATGATCAGAATGAGGCCATGGAGATTTCCGATAAGATCATTGTGGTAAACCGGGGAAAAATCGAGCAAACCGGCAGTGCCGCCGAGGTTTACGAACAGCCCCAGACTAAATTCGTGGCCAGCTTCGTGGGCAATGTAAATGTGCTGGATGCGGTTTTTGAAAATAATCATGCGGTCATCAGTGGTTCAACGGCAACGATTTCCCTCAACGGGAAATCAAATCCCGGCTACCGGACCATAGTTCTGCTGGTACGGCCCGAGGATATAGACATTTCGAGAGAAAAAGGGAATACCCTCGGTACCGTACCGGCCCAGATATGCGGCATCCATTATCGGGGCAGTTTTTATGAAATTGATTTAAAGTTGGGGACCATTATGGTTAAATCGACTGTAGAGAAAGATCGGTTTATGAAAAGTAACTGGAGAGTGGGGGAGCCAACCTTTGTGCATTTTAAAAAATTTAAGATATTTGAGGCAGCCGAGGGCCACCGTCAGATACGGACGATGCTGAAACAACTGGGGTATATCGAATAAAATCCCTTTCCGGCTGCATCCACTAATACCCTGTCCCATAATTTTTGCCCCTCCTGGCGGCATTTCTAAATATTACCGTTTCAAGCAGCATGCTTATCTTCTATCCTCAGGCTATTTGATAAAGTGACAAGAAGTTTTCCCATTGCCTCGCCGGCCTTTTTCTTTCGCTCTTGCTTTTCATCGTTATCAATACAATCCCATAGGTGCTTCTCTTTTTCATTTAGAAGGTCAAGGAGTTGCTGCCAGTGATTTGTGGCGACTTTATCCCAATATTGTTTAATTACATTGATCATTAAAAGTAGTTGTTTGGTGAGAAATTCTATATGGAGTTTTTCACTTGAACGACAGAGGCACTTTATAAACCGCTTGACCACTTTTTCGTGTAACCCGACGCCATCGTATTTCCACTTAAAAGGATGGGCAAATTGTGTATTCCATATTTCAGCAAATGAATCAATCGCCTGGCGCAACTGATCGGGCGATGAGTAAGACTCTTTTAAACATTTCGCTGTGAGTATTCCAAACCAAATCTCGATCATGTTCAGCCATGAACCATGAAATGGGGTGAAACAGAAAAGATTCTTTTTTCGAGTCTTGTAGACCTGGATGAGATGTTCCATTTTTGGGAAAAAATCAGGATCGGTAATTTGAAGAAAATACTTGTGACGGTGTGGTTTGAGATTTTGACTGTTGAGAATTCTCCATATGGTAGAACGGCGTAACATAGCCCCTACAGCTTCCGGGTTACTTTCAAGGTATTTTTCAGCCCATCTAAGGGTCCAACGCCCGGCTCCCGGCAGAGGGGTGGTCTGACAGTAAAATGCCACCACCCGATGTCGTAACGCTTCATCATAAACAGGAGGCCGCCCGGCCCGGGGTTTATCTTTCAACTCCACATCCATATTGTTTTGGGCTCGTTGCACCCGTTGCAGCCAGTGATTTACCGTACTGACATTAAGCACAGGGGAAAATGGAAAAACAACAAAAAAACACCCCAGATCTGGAAAATCAACACACACTGGAGACCGTCCCCTGGATATCTTTCTTTTCGTACCAGGTCTCAATACTGGTGGCCTCCTTTACGGATCTAATTATTTAATGTTTCCTTTAGGTTTCAGGCGCTTTTACAGATCTGGAGTGTGGCACAAACAAAATATTTATGCAAATAATTGTGATGAAAGTTCTCCCATTTTTCAAAAATCATCGGCCCTCACTTGCGTAAATCCAAAAAACCCTATTTAGCCTACATTTTGGGATTTCAGGCTTTATTTTTTGGGGTAACTCCAGCAAAAATACTGGCATCACCCAACGCCCCGTCCCAGGTTTATCCCAGAATTACGCCAACGTTTGCACCTTTGCACGCACCGAGCCAGGATTGGCTTTACGTTTGATTGTGGATGTCGTATAATCGTGGTATATAATAAAACTTGGATCATGAAGAGTGAAATATGAAGCATACAGAGAGGCTGAAATGATCAGATTGAGATTTGCCCCGTCCCCCACCGGCTTCGTGCATGTGGGCAACGCCAGGACCGCCCTGTTTAACTACCTCCACTGCCGGAATCAAAAGGGAGCGTTGGTACTGAGGATCGAGGATACCGACGTGGAGCGGTCCAGGAAGGAGTATGAGGAAAATTTAATCCGGGACTTGAAATGGTTGGGCCTGCAATGGGATGAGGGGCCCGCTAGCGGCGGTGAATACGGACCTTATCGCCAATCGGAGCGTACCGGTATATACCGGAAGTATGCCCGGCAACTGATCGACGAAGCCAGAGCCTACTACTGCTTTTGCTCCGCCGAAGAGCTGGAAAAGGAGAAGCAGATGTCCGCATCGGCGGATGCTTCCGGGGTCTCTGCCCATAAATGCCGACAGTTCGATATGAACGAGTCCGGGCAGCGGGTTCAACAGGGCGAGGCGGCAGCCATTCGCTTTAAAATTCCGCAAGACGTAAGGGTGACCTTCCGGGACCTGGTACGGGGGGAGGTCCATTTCGACTCCAATCTCCTCAACGACCCGGTAATTCTCCGCTCCACCGGCATGCCGGCCTACAATTTTTCCGTGGTCATCGATGACCGGTTGATGAAGATCGACCTGGTGGTTCGGGGCGAGGATCATCTCTCCAACACCGCCCGCCAGGTGTTGATATACCGGGCCTTTGGCTTTGAATTGCCGCAATTTGCCCACCTGCCTATGGTTATGGGGGCAGACAACTCCAGGCTCTCCAAGCGGCACGGTTCCACCTCGATCGCCCAGTTCCGGGAAGAGGGTTACCTGCCTTCGGCCCTATTCAACTACCTGGCGCTGCTGGGCTGGTCGCCGGGAGACGACCGGGAAGTATTACCCCGGCAAGAACTGATCGAGCGTTTCAATCTAACCAGAGTATCGAAATCCGCCGCCATCTTCGACTATCAAAAGCTGAAATGGATGAACCGCGAACACATTCGGCTGCTGGAAGATGAACACCTGGGGCGGTTGATGACTGCTTTTTTAAAGGGTCAGGGATTTCGCTTCGATGAGTCTGGGGAAATCCTCGACTGGGTCGGCCGCACCGCCGGGATACTGTCCAGCTACCACTATCTACTTTCCGATATCGCCGCCGGTTTCCGGGTTTTTGCCGACGTGGACGACCGTCCGGAGTTGATCCGGCAAATACTTGATTCGGAGACCGCCTATGCGGTAATCTCCCGGCTGCATGAAAATATCGCCGGCCTTGATTCGCCCATCGAATTTTCAAAAGTTGCCGCCATCACCAAAACGATTCAGCAGGAAACCGGCATAAAAGGCAAGGAACTGTACCATCCCATCCGCCTGGCTTTGACGGGCAAAGATTCGGGCATTGAACTGCAAGACTTTATTCCCACCATCGAAAAAGGCTCGGTACTCCAGATAAAACCTGCCATCCGGAATATGAAAACCCGATTGGCCATCTTCCTCAGATGAATATCGTAACCTTGAATGCCCTGATCGAGGCCCTGCAATCGGGAAAGCCGCTGAACAAGGTGTTGGTTAATCATTCCAGGGGAGATAAAAAGATCGAGATGATTAAAAGGCTGTGCCGGGAGAACCGGGTGGCCTACCAGATGGTGCCGCCGGAGGCAATCAAGCGAAAGGCGGGGGTCCAGAATCAGGGGGTGTTTGCCGAACTCTCGCCGGTCCGATTTTACGAACTGGAAGAGATCTTAAAAGAAGTTAAAACCGGCCTGATTTTGATCCTGGACCGCATCACCGACATGGGCAATCTGGGGGCCCTCATCCGCACGGCCGTGGCTGCCGAGGTAGACGGTATATTGATTTCCCGGCGACATTCCGCTCCCGTCAACGACACGGTCTTTAAGACTTCGGCCGGCGCTTTACTCAAAGCCAAAATCGTATACTCCAGGAACCTGAGTCAAGATGTGGATTTGTTGAAAGAGCACGGCTTCTGGGTCGCCGGCACCGATATCGGCGGGGGGATTCCCTATCATACTTACGATTTCACTGCTCCTACCGCCCTCATTATGGGCAGTGAAGACCGGGGCCTATCGGCTTTGCTGAGCAAAAAATCCGATCAGTTGATCTTCATCCCCCATTCACGGGATGTGGAATCCCTCAATGTATCCGCGGCGGCAGCAGTCATCCTCTTCGAAGCCCTCCGCCAAAAAGAGAAGCCTCAACGGAATTAAGACGCGAAACTATTCGACCTTGCCTAAGAGATCGGACCGGGAGATAATCAGGTGCTTCACCTCTCCAATTTTGATCTCTTCGCCGGCATATTTGCCAAAGATGACCTTATCACCTACCTTGATCAATTTCTGGACCTCTTCATCGGTGCCTACGGCAATGACTTTACCTATGATGGGCTTCTCTTTGGCGGTATCGGGAATGATGATAGTACCGACTTTTTCCTCTTTCTCTAACGGCTGAACCAGCACTCTATCATCCAACGGTTGAATGTTCATGATAACCTCCTCTCATACTCCGTATTGATTTGTTTTCCAGAGTCGATAAGGCTGTTTTTTTAACATATTTTTCCCTTATTGTCAACTTAAAACGATCCATTGAAAAGCGTTTCCGGACCTCTAATATCGCCGTATTACTTCTCGGCTCGCCAATCTCCCCCTGTTTCCACCTCCATGTCCAGTACGATCCGGGTGCCGGTAAACGTCCCGGACAGTTCGTCGCGAAATTCCTGTTCGGTGATGACACCGTTAAACACAGCCCTAAGTCCGTCGTCCCTGATCCCGTCAAAATCAATCTCAAAACGAAGGGTCTTGTCCTCCACCAGGTAATCCCCCACTTTAGAATCGTTGTGCCACACAGAACCGGCAGTTACTTTCCTGCCTTTCCGGAATTCAAAATATCCGTTATACTGCTCATCCAGAATATTAAATACGACTCTCCAATCCCCGGTAATATCGTACTGTTTCTCAAAAACCTTCGAGACCTCCTGAACGATTTTGGGGCCTACCAGCATAACGAAGGCCACGATTACAATCAATACAATGACTTTCTTCATTTTTCTTCCTGATCCGCTCCGCTCTTTTATACCACAATTGTTAAAAAAAAAGCAAGTTTATTTTTCTTTGGTGCCGTGATGGCTGGTCAGGACATAGGAAAACGTTTTCTTTGTATGCCCCCCCAGATCTAAAGTAAATTTCACCGAGTTCAGGTCCTCTTTTTCATAGTGACCGAAATCTCCCTTTTTTTTGATATCCCAGCAGGAAGTCTTGAAATGGCGAAAAATTTCCATCCTGGCTGGAATATCTCTGGTATTTCGGACCGTCACCCGGTATTCCCGTCTCTCATCCCACCCGGCAATGTTACGATAACGATCGAACACATAGCCGTCGGTTTTAAAGTTCATTAAGGTAATCTGTACGGTTACATAGGGAACTGTCCCCAGGTTCAACTCAACATCTTCATTTTTGGGGATATATTTGAATGTCGACTGTCCCACATAGGCTAACCGGCCGTGACTGTCGGATGAGCGAAATACCCGCATGCTGCCGCCGGGAATCGGGGTGTCGCCCAGGTGGTGGGCACGGTTATTTTTAAAACTCAAAAACCGAACCACCGCCTGGCCAAACCTCAGTTCGTCGTATTTATACAGGTTTTTTACCGGTATTCTCTGGACATTAAAACTGGGCAGCCGCTTGGCCCAGCCATGGGGAATCGCCTCGGTGCCCTCAATGGTGTACAGAAAATACTCGCTCAAGCCCTCTTTCCGGATATCTTTATAGGGTTTCCCGCCGGAAACCCCGGCCTGGGGCGCCTCGGCCTGTTTAAAAGCCCTTCTGGCTTCATGGGCATAATGCTCCCCGTCACCAGGGTAAGGGCCTCCATCGGGCCGGCCAAAGGGGTACTGTTGCCGGGCCAGATCGGCAATTTTATCCAACATATGCACTTTCCCCACAATCAACCGCACACTGGCATTCTCATAATCTTCCCCGCTGTTGTTGGTGATGCGTACATAACCGTCCAGTTCCATGGTTTTTTCATCTGCCGCCAGGGTGCCGATGTAAAACGCCCGCCAGGACAGGCCGCTGGTGAGATAGCTGATCTCCATCGGCAACTGGCCGCTGATACTGCTCTTAATATTCCACAATCCCAGGTTCTTCAGCCGGGGGGGAAAGGTCAACTCCAAAATGTCAACCTTGTCGGCACTGCCCCGGGTCAACATTTCCAGGCTGGTGGGGTCGATAAAAGTATTGGCCCAGGAAAATTGCAGTTTATTAATGCCCTGCTTCAAGGTTAAGGCCCGCTTCTCCCTGACCAGGGTCATGTCCGCGGCGTTGTAGATGGTGAGTTGTACCGTGTCCCCCGCAGCCCGTCTGGGCAAGGTCACCAGGTCTACTTTAGCTTGAGCTTCGACAATCGTCAAAAAAACGACAATGAATAATATGATAAAACGTCTCATGATGTTCCTCCTCTGTTTTCTATAGGGCAGAGACATTATGCCCCAGGTTTCGGCGATGATAATGCATGGCAAGTTCTTTTCGGGCCCCGGCGGGAAGTTCGATCTTGAACTCCACGGTCTGGAAATCGATTCGCCGATACTTGAAATTGCACTCCTCCATATCCCACTGCCCGGGGATATGCTGGATCATGGTCAACACCGCCGGTTTACCTTTAAAATTTTCGATCTTTGCCACAATTAATTCATCGCTGTCGTAAAGCGTAATGCGATTGGTACTGTTTCGGCGTATGTTGATCTTCTTTTCTCTCATTTTGTGCTGGGTTACCACAATATCGCGACTATCGCCGATGTAAATTTCCATCTTCTCTCCGACCGGCACAAAGCCCGGTCGGTCTTCTCCTAAGACGATGGTACTGCCGTGTCCGTCCTGCTGATAGACCCTCACTTTTCCAGCCCACAGGGGAAATTTGCCCAGTCCATTTTTAGAGGAATTTTCGATCCGGTAGGTAACGGGTATGCCCACGTTTTCTTCCAGTTTGTCGGGATCCCAATGCATCCGGCTGGCATCAAAAGTCCAGATCTTTTCAATCGGCACCCCCTGTCCCTTATAAAAAAGGAACTGTTTGGTCTCCTCATGTCGAATATCCAGGTCGATGGCCCCACCACTGCCCAACAGCAGCCGGGCCGAGGCAAAATCCTCGCCCGAGAAATTGCGCAGTACCAGGAAGCACTTGAACTCTAATTGAGATTCTTCCCGGTCGGCAATCACCTTGTGGGCAATCAGGCGATCAATATGGGAGAGCAGGTAACTGATGCGTACCCGCTCTTCCCAGGCTTCAGGGCTGTGGATCTCCCAGACTAAAGCCGCCTCATCGGGGGGGTAACTCACATTCACCAAAGCCACCTTGCCGGGGTGAGACAGCGGGGTAAGGCGGATGGAATCGACATCGATACTGACGCCGTTCCAGGAAAAATCCACCTGATTTACACCTTTCTGAAGGGTAATCACCCGCTCCTCTTCGATCAGGGTGGCCTGTGGATTATCCAGATGAATAACCACGGCACTGCGTTGGGGCAGGGCCACCAGCTTGGTCCGGCCAGGCAAAGAACCCTCCGTTACCATTAAACCGGTAACGCTAAAACATACTGCCAACATCCAATTGAGCCTCAAATAAAGCCTCATCGTTTCCTCCTTGACTTTGAGTCGTCTCAATATCAAAAACAAAATGGATAAGTCGGACAATTTTATATAGATTCCCCAATCGCGGCCATAGGCTTGTTTCTATTTATCATGAAAAAAAATGCCGATAGAGTTGACTTAACCTGCCTATATTGCGTAAAATGGTTCATGCTAACAATTATTCTGTTTTACCTGGCTGCCTATCTCACCGGTTTCTGGCTGTGTATTATGCCCGGACCGGTGGCTCTCGAGGTTTTTCACCATGCCATGAAAAAACAGAACATCCAGGCCATAAGTGTCGGTGCCGGTGCCGCAGTGGGGGACGCGATCTGGGCCCTGGTGGCCTTCTTCGGCATCACTCCCTTTCTAAAAAACGGCCAGAATAATCATTTGGAGGTCATATTTCTGCTGGCAGCCGGAGCGATTACCTTTATCATCGGCTTCCTGGCCCTCAAAGATGCCCGTCTGGTGGAGAAATTTGAGAAAAAGGAAGAAGAGATCGTCCGCAAGGTGATGCGCAAGAGATGGGCCATCCTGAAGGGCCTGACCATGGTAATGGTCAATCCATTGGGTATCGGTTCCTGGATGATCATGCTCTCATTCCTTAAAAAATCAAAAATTTATATCCCCCTCACCCTGACCTACGAAATCATCTTTATGGGCGCGGTCATAGCCGGGGCCTTTTCGTACTCTATCCTGATCGTGTTCATCAGCAATCGGGTCAAAAAATTGTTTACCCCGGAAACCACCACCAAAGTCATTAAAGTCCTGGGCTATCTGCTGATTGCCTTCAGTATCTATTTTCTGTTTTACGCCCTTCGCGCCTCCGGCATCTTAAACCACATTTTTCCTTAACGCCTCTCGTCTTTATCTGGCTCTGATTTCTGGCTTAAGTATTCGATGGTCTGGTCGGCGATCTCGCGAAAGATGCCGCTTAATCGGGGCTGCAACTTCTTCCATTTCCCCAGGAGCCGTTTGTCCGGGTACCCGGGCTGCTGTCCCATTTTGCTGGCTTTGGCGTCGGTGGGGTCGACTTTTTCCGATTCTTTTCGGGTGTCGAGGTAACGAAGCGTCTGGGCCAGGTTCCCCCCCCTCTCGTACCAGGTGCCGTGGTAATACCAGCCGAAGCGGGCCAGCTCGTAAAACCGGTACTCAATAGAGCCGGGCTTACTGCGCTGCTGAAAATAGGTGATATTGGGAGAGACATAATTGGTACCCCTTTGCACCACTACGTTGAGAAAGGGGCCGGCTCTTCTTTGATAGTTCTGGATCTGGCTGTAATCCTGCTTTTGATGGGCCTGTCGCTGCATTTCCGACAGTTCGCCTCCCAGTTTGTTGGTCAGGTTGATGGCCTCGTTAAAAAGGTGTTTCTGCTCCTTCGGGGGGATATATTTCCGCTGGGGAAACTGCTGCAGATTCAAACGATCCACTTCCTGCCAGGTGGGTTCATCCTTATCAAGGCTATCAAGGACTTCACCTTCCTGGGTACCGCCGACGGCTGCCTGGGCTGCCTTTGGCGGCGGGGCCTGCAACCGTTGTTCGGCCTTCTCTTCCCCTTCCCGGCCGGCCGCCTTTTTTTCGCCCACTGCTTCTGCCAATGGCTCGGCTGTTGCCTTTGTTGCCGTTTTAGCCTTCATCTCCTTCTGGAGCGGCTCTTCCAGTTTGGCACCCCTGGCCCCCGACCGTTTGCGCCGGGTCTCCTCATATTTGGATTCATCCCGCCTGTCTGCCCCTTTTCCGGTTACCTGTTTTGCCAGCGGCTGCGGTTTCTCTTCTGACGGAGTTGTCACCTCTTCTTCATCCCCGGCGGCCTTGAAAGCCTCTGCCTTTTTGGGCATCGATTCGGGTCGGAACTCCCCGCTGGTCTCGGAGGAGGGATAGGCTGGCTCTTCCTGCTTTAGGGAAATACCGCTCTTGTAGATGATCACAATGGAGAGTACCACCAGCAGGACACTGGCGGCTAAGGCCAGCGGACGAAACACGACGATTCTCTTTTTGCCCATATCTTCTTGCATTTCCGCACTTAAAATAAAGATATCGTAACATCGGTCGCAGGCGGAGATATGGTGCATCAGCCGATCCCTCTGTTCGCCCTGGAGGCGCCCGTCGACGAGGGCGGCCATCTCCTCCGGATTCAAACAGCCTACCGGTTGATCCCGGTGCAAAGCCCTGGACAGGGTCTGCCCCAGAATTTCATCGGCGAATACGGCTGCGTTTTGTCTATCTTTACCTTCTTTCATGGTTTTTGCTCCGCATTGTATGTCCTTTTAGTCGGACAGGCATACATTTTTTCTATTTTAAAGTAAATCATGGCGCCCCAACCCTTCGCTATTTAAGATGTCCCGGCAGCGCTGCAAGATGCGATCGATTCTCTTGTAAACCGCCTTTTCACTGATGTTAAGTGTCCTGGCGATAGCCTTCACCTTCATGGGGGCTTGCCCTTCGGCGGCGGGGAAGCGCATCCTCAGGATGAGCCGCTCTTCTCCCTTCAATTGGGCAATCAATCGGCCGGTAACCTCATCGATCTTAGCCCGCTGCTGCTGCTCGATCAAAATGGTCTCCGGATTGCTGTGGGTATCGGGAACGGTCAAATCTTCTGCTTCTCCGGGATTTTTTGTCCCCTTGCCCTTTATCCTGTCGATGACCTGCTCTACCTCCTGGAGGGAGGTAGCCACACCGTTGTTGGACTTTAAGTTTCGGTAAATTTCGTCGGCCGATAATCCCTGCTTGACCATCATCTCATAGATGCGCTCACCCAGTTGTCCGAATTCCCTGGCCCGCTCCTTTTCCCGGCTCCGGCCCCGCTTCTCCCGAATCAAATCCACCGCCTGCCGGGCGATGATGGTGGTGAAATAGGTGCTCAATTTGGCATTTCTCTTGAACTGTTTGAGCACCCGATAATGGTCGGCCTTTAATGTATCCAGCAGCCGGTTGGATAATTCCAACGCCTCGTTCTCGACGGCAATATCCAGGTTGGCCTCTGGATTGGCCCAGGATATCTTCTGAAGCCTGAGGCGAACGGCCTTGAAACACTGCTTTTCAATAAAGGGCCAATGCTGGTGAATAATGCTCTCATAAAAAGATTCATCTCGATCCGCTGCATCTGCCGCAGTCCCCTGCCCTGCCTCTCTCAAATTTATGTTTTTTTGTTTCATCCTGGTATAATTATAATCCAAATCGAAGGCAATGGCAAAAGGTAAAATCAAAATGTCCTCTGGGCTGGACAATTTTTTGGTTTTTTTCAGGCAAGCTTGATGCTACAATTTCGTATGGCTATTCAATCTGGAAAATTAAAATGGACGATCTTCGTCTCTTTAATACTTTTAATAAAGGGTGTGGGGCCTGCCCTTCAGCAGGCAGAAACGCCGTCTCCCTGGGATATACTTCAACGGCAGCGACCGGTCCTGGTGCTGAACGCCTTTTCTGAATTGACGGCCGCCCCTGCCGGAGGGATCAGGGCGTTTGAAATCGATATGACCGGTGTTCGCTCACTGCTGGAGGCGGTGGGGCTCAAGCAGTTGCCGACCATTGAAATTCAGATCCCCAGCCACCACTTGACGGTCAATCTGGGGCCCTTTCAACCGGACAGCCTCGCTGTTCCCCGAATGGTTAAAATCAAATTCCGGGATGCAGGCAGCCGAAGTCTTACGATAACATTGCCGCAGGAAGGCCTGTTGGTCTTTAGAGATTCTGCCGGGACAACCCGGGCTCGATTAAAGGCAAAATTTTATTTTCACCCGACACCGGCCATCAGCGGTTTCAGCCTGCTTCTCAACCGGATTGAGAACGGGCAATTGCAGCAGGCCGCCGCCTGGTGTCAAGAGCACAAAAAGAAGAGGCGAAAGGAGTGTTATAAGGTCCTGGCCGATATTCTCTTTCATCACGGCGCTTACGAAGAGGCCGCCCAATATTACGAAAAGTGTGCCGAGCAGGACAGATTCGCAGGTTTTCAAGCCCTTGGCGACGCCTATTTTAACAACCGGCGGTATCACAAAGCGGCGGCAGCTTACAAAAAAGCGGCTCCCTCGGGAAGACGGGCCAAAGGCTATGGCAAAATCGCCGCCTATTACCAGAAAGCAGGCGAACCGGTTCCGGCCAGGAAATATTACGAGCAGGCGGTCCGGGAGTATGACTCTTTGATCAAGAGTCAACACTTTGCCTGGAAGGATATCGACAACCGGGACCGTCTACGGTGCATGCAGGAATGGAACCGATTGACACAAACACCGGCAGAGATGGCCCGAGAGGCCAGGCTGAAAAAAATTCTTAAAAAATGCGATGTCTACTGCCGCCGGCTCTACAATGCCTCCTTTGATTTTGTCTGTCTGGAAGAAGAGAGCCAGTGGCTCGGCGAAGGTTCAAGGCCCTCCATCAATAAGGGGCTTCGTTATAATATTCGGTACAATCGAGCCGATAACAGCGAAAAAATCACTTATGTGTACGACTATCGATTAATCCGAAAAAACAAAGAAACCAAAGAGATGAGGACCCTGGTTCGCAAAAACGATCGCAAGGTAAAAGAGACGGTGATAGACCCGAAAGCCGATCATCCCAACGTGGAAAAAATCATCTTTGGGCCCGTGGCCATGCTGGTCAGGTATTGGCAGGATTATTTCGTCTATCGCATCATCGGGGAAGAGGTTTTATGGGGAGAACAGACGGTGATACTGGATGTGATTCCCCGATCACAGATGAAAATAAATCCCCTCTTCGGCAAGGTCTGGATAAAAGAGACAGACGGCAGCGTCATGAAGATTGAGTTGAATCCCAAATCCATCGAGAACTTTCAGCAGGCCCTCTCCCAGGCAAAGAGAGACCGGGCAGTTCCCCAGATTATTTCGGTGGCGGAGTATGGTATAGAACACATCGGTGTCCGCTTTCCCAGCAAATTTTACCTGGTGAATTCATATATTAATAAAAGAGGGAAACGGATGACACTGGCAAAACAAACCCACCTATACAGAGATTACCATTTTTTCTCGGTTCAGACCGATGTGTCCTATCAATAGCTCCTTTGTCCACCTTCCTTATATCCGGATTCCACTGCACTGAAACCGGGTAGTGTACTCGGCTTTTGCCTTTATACGACTAACAGAAAGGCGGATATTCCGTGTGAGGAATACAGCCGTCTTCATTGGTGTTGCAGGGATGAAACTCAATCGTATAAATCCCTCCTTTTACTTTTTGGGCGGCTTTCGGGTCCATTGCCGTGACAAAACTCTTCACCTTTAAATCTTTCAGGCTTAATGCGATTTTCTTTTTCATAGATGCTTCCTCCTCATTTAATTATTTTTTATGCACAAAAAATTTTATTCGTGCTTGTATCTCTACTATGCCTTTCATCGAGACCCAAAATCATATTATATCAAATGAGAAAAAAAATGCAACTAATTGCAGCCATAAGTGCGAATTGCCCTTTCAGACGATAAGCTTGAATGCAGCGTGGCGGTGGATTGCAAAATATTACGATTGATGATAAAATGGCGAAAATGAACCTTAAAGAGATACAGGAACCCATCAAAGGTCTTCTGGAGGAGACCAATTTGATCTTAAAAAGGGTTGTGAAAAGCAATGTCAGCCTGGTCAAGAAGATGTCGCACCACACCCCCACCGCCAAAGGCAAACGAATCCGGTCCACCCTGCTGTTCCTGCTGGCCGGCATGAACAACTCCGTCACCGAAGATTTACCGGCCATCGCCGCCGCCATCGAGCTCTTTCACCTCTCCAGCCTGATACACGACGATGTGGTGGACAACTCCAATTATCGAAGGGGGGAAAAGACCCTGAATGTTAATTTCGGTAACCATGTCTCGGTTTTGTGGGGGGACTTTCTGTTTATCAGTTCCCTGTTTTCCCTCAATAAAATCCACAAAAATTTCATTATGGACATCATACTCGAGGCGGCGTTACTCATGATCGAGGGGCAATTGATCGAAATCGAAAATCACCTCAACACCGATATCAAGCAAAAGACCTATACGGAGATTATCCAGAAAAAGACCTCTTCCCTGTTTGCCGGGGTTTCCCAGATCGCCTCTGCCGTAAACGGTGATCCGGAGGCCCGGGCCAGACAATTTTACGATTTTGGCCTCAATTTCGGCACGATATTCCAGATCAGTGACGATATAATCGATATCTTCTCCGAAAAATCGGGAAAAGACCGTTTTCGGGACCTGAAGGAGGGCAAGATTACCCTGCCCATTATCCTGCTGTTGAAAAAGACCAGGAAGGATGTCGTCGAAAACTTTCAGGAAATGGATGCACGGCGATTCCTGGAACTGCTGAAAGAGCACAACATTAAGGGCCTGTCTTTAAAGGAGATCGATCGGTACCATAAAGCCTGTTCAGAATTTATTTTACAGTTCCCCGATTCTATTTACCGGCAGGCGATGCAAAACCTTTTGGCCTTTATTCAATACCGGGAGTATTGAGTCAAGCCATCGGGGGATGCAGGTGAGATATGCGGGCATCGAATCATCTGGAAATTGAAATTAAAATTAAGATAGACGACACGGCGGCAATAAACAATCGACTAATAGAGTGCGGCTTTCGGGTTTTCCATAAAAGGAGTTTTGAGTACAACATCGTCTTTGACAGCGCAGATTACCGGCTGGCTCAAAAAAACTGCCTGCTCAGATTAAGGAAAACCGGCAGCCGGAACACTTTGACCTTCAAAAGCCCCTCCCCAGAGAAACAAAAAACCGCAGGCTATAAAATAAGGGAAGAGATAGAGACGATGGTCAAAGACTTTGACATATTCAAGGCCATTCTGTTGGGCCTGGGCCTTGACATAGTTTTTATATACGAGAAATATCGCCAGGTCTATACCCGGGGAAAGGTAACGGTCATGATGGATGAGACCCCTATCGGCAACTTTATCGAGATCGAAGGCCGGGAAGTAGAGATCGATACGGTCAGTGGGGAACTGGGATTTACGAAAGACGACTATATCGTGGAAAATTACCGCAGCCTGTTTTACAAAACCGGGCAAAAGGGATTCATGACGTTTGCCTGAAAGAATCCAATCATGGAGAGAGCGGCCGACATTCCCTTCTTTATCCTGGCCGGCGGCCGGGGGCTGCGGGCCAGACCGCTGTCGGACCTTAAACCCAAGCCCCTCTTTCCGTTAAACGGTACCCCCCTGCTGGAGATGATGCTGGATCAAATCGCCGGAAAAGGCCTCAAGCGAGGATTCGTCAATCTTCACTACAGGGCCGAAGAGATCGAGGCCTGCCTGGCCCCCCGGCCCCACCTCCGCCTGTTTCATGAAGAGATCCTGTCGGGCAGCCGGATCCTGCGGGCCGCCCTCGACTGCCTGGCTGACCTCCTGCTGGTGGTCAACGGCGATGTGTTCCTGGACATCCCGGTACAAGAGATGTGGACAAAGTTGACCCATATGGATGCCGACGGCCTGCTGTTGGTGCGGCCCAACCTTGATGAAGCGTATGCTTCTCTTGAGATCGACGGGGATCTCCTGGTGGGGGTAAGGCGGGGCAGAGACAGGTCGCCGACGGGGAGATCCTATATGTATACCGGCGCGGCCTTGCTCAAGAAACGGGTGGTGGAAAAGATCGAGGACACCAGCTTTTTCGATTCATTGAAACGGCATGACTTTAAAATAGGCGTGCTGGCCTACAATGGCCCCTGGCTGGATGTGGGCACCCCCCGGCTCTATTATAGGGCCAACTTCGACTATCTAAAATATCTCGGCCTCCCGCCGGTAAATGTATGTTCCCGGGATGTCTCCATCTCTCCCGACTCCAGGGTCGAGGACTCCATCCTCTGGGAAGAGACGACCGTTTCCGGCCGCTCCCGCCTCTCCCACTGCATCGTCACCGGCCGCCTGACCCTGACCAATGCCGCCCATCACCACCAGATCATCACCCCCCACGGCATCTATGACCTTTAACTACCACTGTCGGGCTGCGAATTATGGGTGTGGTCTTTGGGGCGGCGGTAGATCAGGAAGAGGAGACCGCCCAAGAGGCCGTAGCCGATGCGCATGCCTAAGTCCAGCATCTCGGCGGCCAGGGCATAGGCGGCGGGGAATCTCATTAATTCTTTAAAGCCGGCGGTGCGCACCCCCAAACCGTTGATGGCCGGCACCACCATAAGCAGGAAGATCATGACCGGGATGAAGAGCATGAAATCGAGAAACAACGGCTGTTGGCCCAGGGCCAGGGCGATAAGGTAGTAGTAGACAACCATGTTGAATTGAAAGAGCAGGCTGATGGCCAGGGAGAGGAGCAGGATACCGGGACGCCGGTAGTAGACGGCCACTGCTTCGTAGGCCCGCTCCACGGTCGGCCGGAGTCTGGCGGGAAGCAACCGGAGTGTCCTTTTTAAAATTTTGGGGCCCAGCCGGGGGTGGGCCAGAACGGTTAGCAGGAAGAAGCCCAGGATACCGAGGCCCAAGAAGAGCCAGATGAACTGGACCCGGCCGCTTCTTTCCGAGAGCCTCAGGGCTAAGGCGGCGGCGGCGATCAGGATCAGGGCCAGCAGCCCGGTGAGGCGTTCGATGATGACCACCATGGCCGATTTAGCGGTGCTGCCGGTGAGGGTGCGGCTCTTCACGGCCCGGACGGCATCGCCTCCGATGGTGGAGGGGAGCACCAGGTTAAAGAAGGCGGCCATGAAATAGAACAGGAAGAGTTGAGCGAAGCGGGCCTCCGCGGCCTGGGCTTTGAGCAATATTTTCCAGCGCAGGCTGATGAGGCTGTAGCCCACTAAGTGCAGTAATAAGGCGGGCAGCAGCCATTGGAGGGACGCGTCTGCAAAGGCGGAGAGGAGCTTGTAGAAGGCGGCGGCCAGTCCGCCCTGTTTTTGGGTCAGGATAAGGAGAAAATAGCCGATCAGGGCGATGCTGACGACAATCCGCAGCAGCAGGGGAAAAAGTTTTTTACCTTTCATGATTCATCCGCCCCGGGGATGGAACTGCCGGTAGGAGGCTTCCAGGTCCTTGTAATTTAAGGAGGTGTACTTCTGGGTGGTGGTGAGGTTGGCGTGGCCCAGCAGCTCCTGGATGACCCTCAAGTCCGCCCCCCGCTGCAGCAGGTGGGTGGCAAAGGAGTGGCGGAAGAGATGGGGATAGACCTTCTTGTCGGAGTCCATGACCTCCTTGTAGGTCTTATCCAGTATTCGCTCTACCGAGCGTTCCGTGATCTTGCCGCCCCGGGCATTGAGGAAAACGAACTCGATCTCCCTTTTGAATTTTTTTCCGGCTTCCCGGAGGTATTTCAGCAGCATCTGCCGGGCCTGGGAATGGAAGGGGACGATGCGCTCCTTTTTACCTTTACCCAAAACCCGCACCAGCCCTTCGGCCATCGAAATGTCGCCGATCTTGAGACCGGTGAGCTCGGAAATCCGCAGGCCGGTGGCGTACAGGAACTCAAAGATGGCTTTGTTGCGGATCTCTAAAAAATTGGCCTCCGGCAGCCGATCCAGGAAGGCCATCATCTCCTTTTCCGTTAAAATCTGGGGGATCTTCCGGTCGGTCCTGGGGGTGGAGATACCGTCAAAGGGGTTTTTGTCAATCTTCCCGTTCCTCAATAGATAGGCAAAAAAAGATTTGACGGCGTATATCTTGCGCGATACGGTGGCTTTGTTGCGGGTTCTTTTGAAAATAAAGGCGATAAAATCGCGAATGGTGTCCCTTTGGACCTTTAAATTGTTCTCTTTGAAATAATCGAGAAATTGCTCAATATCCTGGCGGTAGGCCTTGACGGTGTGGGGAGAAAACTTCCTGATGTCCCGCAGTTGCTGCAAATAATCATCTAAATACCGGCTTTCTCTAACCATTTATGTAAGGCTTCCAGGGCAATTCTGGCCTTCATCTCCTTTTTTATTTTTTTGCCCCGGGCTTTCCGGGATTTGTAGCGATCCGGCAGGTCCGGCAGCAGGCCGAAGGTGAACCTGGTGGGTCGGAAATCTTTCCAGTTGGCCTGGGTGATGTAGTGGATCAGGGCGCCATTGGCGGTCTCTTCGGGAAAGTTGTACAGGGGCTCGGCTAATGCCCGTTTGGCGGCAAAGATACCGGCCGCCAGGCCGGAACCGATGGCCTCCACATATCCCTCCACGCCGCTGATTTGACCGGCAAAGAAGAGGTTTTCCTTGAATTTGGTCTGGTAAAATTTATTGAGGATCAGTGGGGCGCTGATATAGCTGTTGCGGTGCATGCGGCCGTAGCGTTCAAATTGGGCCTCCTCTAAACCCGGCAGCATCCGAAATATCCTCTTCTGTTCTCCCCATTTGAGCCGGGTTTGAAAACCAACTAATTGATAAAATTGACTCTTCAGATCGTCCTGCCGTAGTTGAATCACCGCGTGGGGTATCTCTCCCCTGGCAGGATCAAGCAGGCCCACCGGTTTTAGGGGGCCGAAGGCTAAGGATTGGGGACCCCGGCGGGCAATTTCTTCGATGGGCAGGCAGGCCTCGAAGAAGAGCCCCTTCTCAAAATCTTTTAATTCCACCGTTTCGGCCTTCACCAACTCCGCCACAAACTCTTCGTACTGCTGCCGGTTCAGGGGTAGGTTGAGAAAATCGGCTTCCCCTTTGTCGTAGCGGGAAGCCCGGAACATCCGGTTCATATCGATGGTGTCGGCCTTGATAATCGGGCTGGTGGCGTCGTAAAAAAACAGGTTTTTACGCATGGTCACGGTGGTGATGGCCCGGGCAAAATCGGCACTGGTCAGGGGACCGCTGGCGATGATCACCGGATCATCGGAGGAGGGTATCTCTTTGATCTCCTGGCGAATGACATTCACCCCCTCCATGACTTCTAACTCCCGGTCGATCGCTTCGGCTAAGTGCAGCCGATCCACCGATAGGCTGCTGCCGGCTGGCACCCGGCTCTTCTGGGCCACCTTTAAATAAAAGGAATCCAATATCTCCAGCTCTTTTTTGAGAAGACCGGATGCCGAGGTTACTTCCGTTGACCCCAGGGAATTGGAACACACCAACTCACCGGCAAACCCGGTTTGGTGGGCCTCGGTTTTGACGGTGGGCCGCATTTCATATAAATCCACCGGGATGCCCCGTTTCGATACCTGGTAGGCGGCTTCCACCCCGGCCAGACCGGCGCCGATGATGACGACCTTTGGGCTCACTTTTTCTTCCTTCCCTGAATATATTTGCACTCCGGGTAACCGGAACAGCCGAGAAAATAGCGCCTGGTTTTCCGGGAAAATCTCTTGACCAACGGCTTACCGCACTGGGGGCAATCGCCCAGATTCTCTTTACTGGCGGCAATGTAATTACATTTGGGATAGCCGGAACAGCCGGTAAAGTACTGCCGTGTCTTGGGGGAGTAACGTTTCACCAGCGGCTGGCCGCATTGGGGACATTTCTCTTCTAAAATTTCGTCTTTTTTAGTCGTATCGTCTTCGGCTACTTTTTCGGTATACCGGCACTCGGGATAACCGGTGCAGCCCACGAACCAGCCGCGGGTCTTGTGGGAGTATTTTTTGACCAATTCGCTGCCGCACTGGGGACATTTTTTACCGATCAGCAGGTCGATTTTTTTCATCTCATTGACCCTGCCCAGGTCTTCCGCCAGTTTTTTATAATACCCTTCGATCCCCTTCACCCAGTCCAGCTTGCCTTCGGACACCATATCCAGTTGTTTTTCCAGTTCCGCCGTGAAATTGTATTTCATGATATCCTTGAAATTCTCTTCCAGGTACTCCACCACCCGGATACCCAGCAAGGTGGGTACGAATTTCTTCTCCTCCCGGTAAACGTAATCCCGTTTGCCCAGGGTATCGATGATTTTGGCATAGGTGGAGGGGCGGCCGATGCCCTTTTCTTCCAGCACCTTCACCAGGCCAGCCTCCGTATACCGGGGCGGGGGTTTGGTAAAGTGCTGCTCCGGTATCACTTTTCGCTCCTTTAAGGTCTCACCTTCGGACAGCGGAGGCAATTGTTCTTCGGTGGATTCCAGCTTTAACACTCTGGAAAAACCGTCAAACTTCACCACCTCTCCTTTGATGATGAACAGGTATTCGCCGTTGGCAATCTCGAAGGTGGTCTCCTCGATTCTGACTTCCTGCATCTGGGAGGCCATGAAGCGGTTCCAGATCAAGGTGTAAAGCTTATACTGGGAATCGTTGAGAAAATTTTTGACCTCCTGGGGCTGCCGGAAGGGGAGGCTGGGCCGGATGGCTTCGTGGGCATCCTGGATCTTCTTTTTGCTGCTGTAAAAATTGGGTTTATCGGGATAGTACTCTTCGCCGAAGGTCTTTTCAATAAAACCCTTAGCCGCGCCTATCGCTTCGCCGGCGATGCGGTAAGAATCGGTACGCATGTAGGTGATCAAGCCGGTGGCCTCGCCGCCCTGGAGCGTAATGCCTTCATACAATTCCTGGGCCAGCCTCATGGTCCGCTTGACGGAAAACTTGAATCTCCGATACGCTTCCTGCTGGAGGCTCGACGTGATAAAAGGCGGCGGGGGTTTGCGTTTTTTCGATCTCTTCTTGATCTTCTGAAGAATATAGTCATTCTCCTTTAAGCGGGCCAATATATGGTCCGCCTGTTCCTTGTTCTCTATCTTGAGCTTTTTACCGCCGTGCTTTTCCAGCTTGGCCGTGAAGATCGGCTGCCTCGATCCCTCCAGTTCCGCCTTAATGGTCCAGTACTCTTCCGGGACAAAAGCCTGGATCTCCCTTTCCCGTTCCACGATCAATTTAAGGGCAATTGATTGTACTCTGCCGGCAGATAGGGGACCGCCGATCTTCTTCTGCAGCACCGGGCTGATTTTATAACCCGCCAGGCGATCCAGGATACGCCGCATCTGCTGGGAGTTGAATTTATCGATATCGATATCCAGGGGGTTCTGGATGGCTTGCTGGATGGATTTCTGGGTGATCTCGTTGAAAAAAATCCGATGAATCCGATCGTTGATCTCTTTGAGTATTTCTCTTAAATGAAAGGCGATGGCCTCGCCCTCCCGGTCGGGATCGGGGGCCAACAGGATTTCCTGGCTTTTGGCCGACAGGTCTTTCAATTCCCTTATTATCTTCTTTTTATCTTTCAACTCTTCATAGTGGGGCTTGAAATTATTCTCAACATCGATGCTCAATTTTTGGGGATTTAAGTCCCGCACATGGCCCATGGAGGAGCTGACTAAATAGTCGGAGCCCAGATAGCGGGAGATGGTATTCGATTTGGCCGGTGATTCCACAATGACCAGTGTCTTTTTCTTCATAGCAACCTCTTGTAATTTCCATCGACTTCGATCACCACATTTTTTAAACTCAAACCCATCAGCAGGGACAGGATCTCCGCCACCGAGAGGTCCGTATGGTCGACAAAATCGTCTATACTTTTTACCTCATTTTCCCCCATCAAGTCAAGTATTTTTGTCTCTTTTGTGGAAAAATCGACCACCGTGTCTGCATTTTTTTGCCGATACTCCAGGCCGTACTCTTCCAGTATCTCCGCAGCAGAGGTGATCAATTTGGCTCCCTGTTGAATGAGATAGTGAGTCCCCTGGCTCAACGGCGAATCGATGGACCCCGGAATCGCCAACACGTCCCGATTCTGCTCCAGTGCCAACCGGGCGGTAATGAGTGAGCCGCTCTTCCGGGCCGCCTCCACCACCAGCACAGCCCTGGAGACACCGGCGATAATCCGGTTGCGCACCGGGAAGTAAAAGGGCCGGGGGACAATGTCGGTAGGGAATTCGGAAATGATGCAGCCGTCTTGTTCGATCTGCCGCAGCAGGGCGATATTGCCGGCGGGGTACAGATGGAGCAAGCCCCCGGCATTTATGCCGATGGTCCGGCCGCCCGCTCTCAGGGCAATCCTGTGGGCCTCCGCATCGATGCCGTAGGCCATGCCCGAAACAATCGTTAAGCCCACCTGGCACAGGTCGGGCAAAACCGTGTTGAGGGCCCGCCGCCCATAGGCGGTGGCCCTTCGGGAACCCACTACCGAGATCTTTTCCGTCTTCAGGATCTCTTTATCGCCCTTTACATAGATAAAATCCGGTGGATCGTAGATCTCTGAGAGCAGTGCCGGGTAGCACTCATCCTCGGCGAAAACGATATGGACATGATTTTCCCGGCATTTCAAGAGCTCCTGCTCGACGATCTGCCGGCAATGCACCTTGATATTTTCGATTTCTTCGGATTGTAATCCGAGGCCGGCGAGGTCTTTTCGACCGAGAGCAAACAACTGCGCCGGGGAGATCTGGCTTCTTTTTAATCTTTGCCGGGCCTTCTGGTTCTTGAAGGTAATGAGGTGAGCGGCGATTCTGTTGACTTCACTGTTACTTAGATGCAGCATAAGATGGTGGTAGGACAATGAGGGGAATATCGGAATACAACAGGACCTTTTCCGTGATACTGCCGAGGAAAAATTTCTCCAATCCCCTCCTCTGGTTGGTGGTCATGACCATGAGATCGATTTTATTCTTTTTTGACCATTCAATGATCTTCTGGGCCGGTTCCCCCAATTCATAGACAATATTGTCGATCTTATAATCGTATTCTTCGGCAATCCTCGAAATCTTCTCATTGATCTTTTTGATCAATTGGTCCCGTTTTAATACCGGCACCCTGTAATTAAAGAACTCGGACACATGGATCACATGAAGCTCGACCTGCAGCTGGCTGGCCAGAAAAATAGCGTATTTTAACTCCACCAGAGCCAGTTCGTTAAAATCCACCGGCGCCAGAATTCTCTTAATTTCGATTTTCCGCCGACTCCTGGGGATTACCAGGATGGGGGTCTCGGTCTTGCGGATCAATCGGGAAGTGGTGGAACCGATCAATAATTGTCCGATCCCGGAAAGGCCCCGCCGACCGGCGACGATTAGATCCATGTTCTTTTCTCTGGCATACCGAACAATTTCTTCGGAGGCGATTCCCTCCAGCAGTACGGCCTGGAGGTCCAGCGCCATGGCTTGACCGTATTGACCGATCTTCTCCCGGGACTTCTTTTTGGTTTCCTCGACCTGTCGGTGTAAATCCTCGCTGGAAAACGAAGCTGCCTCTATCACCCAGTCGGAACACTCAGGTAGCACGTACAGAACATAATTCTGTGTGTTGAGACGCCGGGAAAGGAACTTCACATAAGGGAGGCACGACCTGCTCTCCCTGGAGAAATCGGTGGCCCACAAAATGTTTTTGATCATAAAATGATTCCTTTGCATTTTAATCGCTTTTCACTTCAATAACCTTTTCAAGTTCTTGGAGGGAAAAAATTTAACCACTTTTTTGGGTGGAATCACCATGGCCTCTTGATTGTTGGGATTCAAGACTTTTTTCTTATGGCGGTTTAAAACTTTAAAGGTGCCAAAATTTGAAATG